>NZ_JAUFPN010000099.1 GCF_030409335.1 Paeniroseomonas aquatica | reverse complement strand
CGCCTGCTTGCGCCAGGCCCACAGCACGCTCCGGCTCACTTCGTGCCGCCGGGCGACCTCGACGAAACATGCGCCGGGACGCTCCGCCTCCGCCACGATCCGCAGCTTGTCCGCCGCCCGCCATTGCCGCCGGCGCTCGACACCGCTGATGATCTCCATGCCCCAAACCACCCCCCGTCCTTAGCAACGCTCCTACGAGCGTCGATAAGATCAGAAGACAGGTTCAACCCATCGCCGGAAGGCGGCCGTCGCCGTAGGCGTACCCATGTCCGGGCGGGGAAACTGCTTCGACAACGCCATGGTCGAGACGTTTTTCAAGACGCTGAGATCCGAACTCTTCTGGCGCACGGCCTTCGAGACACACGCCGATGGTACAGCTGCATCGGCCGCTACATGATAGCTTCTACAACCCCCATCCGGCGCAATTCACGCTCGACTTCACAAGCCTTGCACAGCTAAAGAAGATGACCATTAACTAATGGCGGATTCAACATTCGTAGCGAACACCACCGATTTCC
>NZ_JAUFPN010000098.1 GCF_030409335.1 Paeniroseomonas aquatica | reverse complement strand
GGCGCTCCAAGTGAGGGTCATCAGGTCACCTGCTGGATCCGCAGGAACGACCGCGCCTCAAGCGTGACCGCAGTGGCGTTCGCGAAGTTCTGCGCCCACTGCACGTTCATGATTCCACCGGCCGCTTCGGTGACCAGGACGCCTTCCTCGATGATCGACACGGCCGTCGTCGTGGTCCCGTAGGAGACCGCTGTCGGCCACGCGTGCACCGAGATCCGCATCGTGTCCGTCGTCGAGGTGACCGCAGCGGCCGGGCCCACGTTGTGGCGGCGCCCCTGCGTACCTGCAGGCACCGAGTAGCCGAGCCGCAGCTTCGCCGCCGTCGGGCCGGTCACCGAGAAGCAGGCCAGCACCAGGTACATCGAGAACGGTTCGACGGGGAGGAACAGTTCGTCGTCGAGCTGGTCGACCGCCGAGTTCACGACCGATTCCGCGACGGTCTTCCACGCGTACTGTGGTTTGCCCACGTTGTAGCCGTGGGCGGTGAGCACGTCGCCGGCGAGCAGCGGCATCGCTTTGACCGTCACTTCACACCACCCTGTACGCGCTCATCCAGGAGCCCCGTTCGACTCGTGTGTCTCCGACCGTCGCGACTGCCTGGGACCACGTGAGGGTGAGGTTTCCGGCGGTGCCGCTCGTGGACAGCCAGATCTCCTCGCGAATCGCGGAG
>NZ_JAUFPN010000097.1 GCF_030409335.1 Paeniroseomonas aquatica | reverse complement strand
GCCTTGGCACTGGGCACCCGCGACAACCGCCTGATCATCGTACGCATCCGGCCAAGGCTGCGGTTGGTAGCTGATTAGGCGGCCGCGGCCTGCTGGGCTTGTGTGGTTTTCCAGTTCCAAGGCAGCAACTCGTGCAGCCGGGATGCGGGATGGCCGGCGATCCGGGCCAGCACATCGGCTAGCCAGGCGCGGGGATCGACATCGTTCAGCTTGGCGGTGACGATGAGGGAGTACATTGCCGCAGCCCGCTCGCCGCCACGGTCGGACCCCGCGAACAACCAAGACTTTCGCCCGAGGGCAATGCCGCGCAGCGCGCGTTCCGCTGCATTATTGGTCAGGCAGATCCGGCCATCCTTGAGGAACGCGGTGAACGCGGCCCAGCGTGTCAGCATGTAGTTTATCGCCTTGGCCAGGTCGTTGTGCCGGGACAGCCGGGCATGCTGCTCGCGCATCCAGGTTTCCAATTCGGCGACCATCGGTGCGATGTCCTGTTGCCGCACCGCCAGGCGCCGCTCGGCCGACAGACCGTTGATGACCCGCTCGGCGTCAAAGATCAGGTCGATCCGGCGTACCGCCTCGGCCGCCAACGGCGCCCGTGCCACCTCCGCCAGCTTGAACAGCTTGCGCCGGCCATGCGCCCAA
>NZ_JAUFPN010000096.1 GCF_030409335.1 Paeniroseomonas aquatica | reverse complement strand
GGACACGGAATTCAGGCTACGAATTTCAGCAGCCTGCTAAGGCTCGTCGACGGCGGCCATAGCTCGTGCTCGGACGTCCAGGCCGTGACCCTCAAGCACCTTGAGGATGTGCGGAGGAAGATCGCTGACCTCGAGCGGCTAGAGCGTACCCTGAGCGAAGTCGCGTCGCGCTGCCAAGGCGGGTCGGTGCCGGATTGCCCCATCGTCGAGGCGCTCTACGCATCCCCTGAACGCGACGCACTTCTTGAGGGCAGTCCCCCGGAAAGACGCCTTGAACCTACAACTGCTCCAGGTCCTAGGGTCCCTCCGGGTGTTCGGCGCGCCGCACCCCACATCAGGAGCGGGACATCCTGAAGCGCGCCACCGCTTTTTCGCCCGGAATGGGGCGAGGCCCGAGCGCCACCGGTTTAGCGACGGGTCGCACGATGAATTTTAGGCTTGTTAACGAGGCGAAGAAGAAGGTCCCCGTGCACCGCCTGTGCCGCGTCCTTGGCGTCAGCCAAAGCGGCTGCTTCGCTTGGAGAGAACGCCCGGCCTGCTGCCGCCAGCACGAAGACATGGTGCTGCTGGCCCATGTCCGTACGCATCTGGCCAAGGCCGCGGTTGGTAGCTGATTAGGCGGCCGCGGCCCGCTGGGCCTGTGTGGTTTTCCAGTTCCAAGGCAGCAACTCGTGCAGGCGCGATGCGGGATGGCCGGCGATCCGGGCCAGCACATCGGCCAGCCAGGCGCGGGGATCGACATCGTTCAGCTTGGCGGTCACGATGAGGGAGTACATTGCCGCAGCCCGCTCGCCGCCACGGTCGGACCCCGCGAACAACCAAGACTTTCGTCCGAGGGCAATGCCGCGCAGCGCGCGTTCCGCTGCATTATTGGTCAGGCAGATCCGGCCATCCTTGAGGAACGCGGTGAACGCGGCCCAGCGTGTCAGCATGTAGTTTATCGCCTTGGCCAGGTCGTTGTGCCGGGACAGCCGGGCGCATTGCTCGCGCATCCAGCATTCCAGCTCGACAACCAGCGGCGCGATATCCTGTTGCCGCACTGCCAGGCGCTGCTCGGCCGACAGACCGTTGATGGCCCGCTCGGCGTCAAAGATCAGGTCGATCCGGCGCACCGCCTCGGCCGCCAACGGCGCCCGCGCCACTTCCGCCAGCTTGAACAGCTTGCGCCGGCCATGCGCCCAA
>NZ_JAUFPN010000095.1 GCF_030409335.1 Paeniroseomonas aquatica | reverse complement strand
CCTCTGCCACGCCGCATGAATGGCCAAACTCGAGCTTAGGACAGCGTCTCCCGGCAGGGGGCCGGCCTTCGCCCCGTTCGCGGAGAACGCCCCGAGGAATCGAGGCATTGCGACAAAACATGTCCGCCACCGTCTGACCGGTTCCCCGCTTGACCCTCTCACAATGGGAAGCACCACGTTGCGTCCGTAAGACCACAACCGGCCCGCCGAGGCGGACCATCGCGGAGACGGCACCATGAGCGGTCAGCATCACGGACAAGGGCAGCACGGGGGACACGGGCACCAGCATGGCCCAGGATGCAGCCACGGCCACGGGGACGCGGTGGTGGCCGACGCGACCCTGGTCTCCGATCCGGTTTGTGGGATGAAGGTCGACCCGGCGACCTCGAAACACCGCCTTGAGCACGGCGGAACCACCTTCCACTTCTGCTCGGCGGGGTGCCGGACGAAGTTTGAGTCCGATCCAGAGAAGTACCTGCAGCCGGAGAAGGCCGCCGCGCCTACGGTGGCGCAGAAGGCTGCCATCTACACCTGCCCTATGCACCCGGAGATCCGGCAGCAGGGGCCGGGCAGTTGCCCCATCTGCGGCATGGCGCTCGAACCGCTGGAGGTGACCGCCGAGGCTGCCCCAAACCACGAGCTCGCCGACATGACCCGGCGGTTCTGGATTGGGCTGGCGCTCACCGTCCCGGTCGTCGTCCTGGAGATGGGCGCCCATTTTCCGGGCCTGAACCTACACCATTTTGTTCCGCCAAAGATCTCGGTCTGGATCCAGTTCCTGCTTGGGACGCCGGTGGTGCTCTGGGCCGGGTGGCCGTTCTTCGTCCGCGGCTGGCAGTCGGTGGTGAACCGCAGCCTCAACATGTTCAGCCTGATCGCAATCGGTACGGGCGCCGCTTACCTCTACAGCCTGGTCGCGACCTTCGCGCCAGGCATCTTCCCCGAGGGCTTCCAGGGCATGGACGGCACGGTCGCGGTCTACTTCGAGGCGGCGGCTGTCATCACCGTCCTCGTCCTGCTCGGCCAGGTGCTGGAGTTGCGGGCGCGCGAGGCGACTGGCGGCGCCATCCGCGCTCTGCTGAACATGGCGCCCAAGACCGCCCGCCGGATCCAGCTGGATGGCTCAGACGAGGAGATCGCGCTGGCGGACGTGCAGGTCGGCGACCGACTGCGCGTGCGGCCAGGCGAAAGCGTGCCGGTGGACGGCGAGGTGCTGGAGGGCGGCGGCGCCGTGGACGAGTCCATGGTCACCGGCGAATCCCTTCCCGTCGAGAAGGCGCCTGGCGCCAAGGTCATCGGCGCCACGGTGAACGGCACCGGCTCGCTGATCATGCGGGCGGACAAGGTCGGCTCCGACACCATGCTGTCGCGCATCGTCGCCATGGTCGCGGAGGCCCAGCGTAGCCGGGCGCCCATCCAGCGCATGGCTGACACCGTGGCGGGCTGGTTCGTCCCGGCGGTTATCGCCGTGGCCGTCCTGGCCTTCGTCGCCTGGGCCGTCTGGGGACCAAGCCCGGCGCTCTCCTATGCCCTGATCGCCGCCGTCTCCGTGCTCATCATCGCCTGCCCTTGTGCCCTCGGGCTGGCTACGCCGATGTCGATCATGGTCGGCGTCGGCAAGGGCGCCGGTGTGGGCGTGCTCATTAAATCCGCTGAGGCGCTGGAGCACATGGAGAAAGTTGACACGCTGGTTGTGGACAAGACCGGCACCCTGACCGAGGGCAAGCCCAAGGTCGTGGCCGTGGTCCCGGCGCCGGGGCTGACCGAGGATGAGGTGCTGCCGCTCGCGGCAAGCCTGGAGCGGTCCAGCGAGCATCCGCTAGCGGCCGCTATCGTCGCTGCGGCCAAGGAGCGGGGCATGACCTTCGAAGAACCGGCGGACTTCGCATCCGTCACCGGCAAGGGCGTGACCGGCACAGTCGGTGGGCGCCGCGTGGCGCTGGGCAACGCGCGGCTGATGCAGGAACTTGGGGTCGACCTGGGCACCCTGGCTGCCAAAGCCGACGAGCTGCGGCGGGAAGGTGGCACGGCGCTGTTCCTGGCCGTGGACGGTGGACCGGGCGGCGTCATCGCTGTAGCCGACCCTGTCAAGCAAACCACGCCTGCCGCGCTAGCAAGCCTCCGCGCCGAGGGCATCCACATCGTCATGCTGACTGGCGACAATAAGACCACCGCGGAAGCGGTCGCGCGGAAGCTCGGCATCGATGAGTTTCAGGGTGACGTGCTACCCGAGGACAAGCATCGCATTGTCCGGGAACTCAGGGCTAAGGGGAAGGTCGTCGCCATGGCTGGAGATGGCGTGAATGACGCCCCAGCACTCGCCGAAGCCGATGTTGGCATCGCCATGGGTACCGGGACGGATGTCGCCATGCAGAGTGCTGGCGTAACCTTGGTGAAGGGGGATTTGGCAGGTATCGCGCGAGCACGGATACTGTCGCGTGCGGTGATGCGGAACATCCGGCAGAACCTGTTCTTCGCCTTCATCTACAACGCGGCTGGAATTCCGCTCGCGGCAGGCGTGCTTTATCCGTTCCTCGGCATCCTGCTCAGCCCGATCGTCGCCGCGTTGGCCATGGCGCTGAGTTCGGTGTCCGTCATTGGCAACTCGCTGCGCCTACGAGCGGTGCGGCTGTAGCGTGGTCTTGGGGAGCGGCCCAGGCCGCTCCCCGCAATCCCTTAGTGCCTATGCTGGGCTGCGCCGCCGGACTTAGCACCCGCTGTGCCCTGCTGCATCTGGTCGCAGTGCGCCATCATCGCCTGCATGTCGGAGCTCATGGTGGAGCCCGGCCGCATTTGCTGACGCATCTGGGCGCAATGGGCCATCATCTGCTCCATGTTCATGCCGGACATGTTGTGTCCCTGCGTGCCTGACATCCCCGACATGTTGTGGCCTGCCATGCCCTGCGAGCCCATCCCCGACATTCCTCCAGCCGGCCGGGCGGGCGGCGGGCTCTGCTGCTGGGCGCATGCCGCGAGCGAGAGGCCCAGCATCAGCGCGAGTCCAGTGTGGCGAAGCGTCTTGGTTTTAATCATCCCAGCGTGTCTCCTTAGTTGTAGTGTCCGCCGTTATCAGTCGGCTGCAACGCGAGCGGGTGCCGATGCCGCGCCTCGTTACAGGACACAGCATTGTATCTGGGAATATGCCGGGTGCCTCCGTTTGGAATGTGCTTCTATTGTGACAAAGTATGAAAGCGGCCCTTGACCCTCCCACTAGGGCAGGCCCCACCTTCAGAGGCGCCCATCGTGACCTAGGGAAAGTTCGCCGATGTTGAACGCACTGCAACTCGAGGATCAGGTTTTGGCCGCTCTCGAGCGTGCCCTCCAGGAGCGACGCTTGGACGTCGCCGAGCATCTGCTGCGCGCTATAGAGGTGCTGTGCGTAGACCTGTCGCCGGGCTCACCCCTGACGCACGCCTATTCCTGCCTCGCACAACAGCCAGTGCTGAGTAAGCAACCAAGTTAAAAGACAAGGCTACGACAGGACGTGCTCTCTATGCGAACCAAACAGCCGCCTAAATATAGGGTCTTGTCCGAGGTTTGAACACATCCTGACTTTCGGTTAGTCGGCCGGGGCGGTTTTAAGAAGAACAGAAGCAAAATGTCGCATGGCCAGCTAAGTGTCCGTCCAAGATCATGTTGAATCCTGGGAGTCGCTTGTGATTCCATATCGGATGCCCTGCTTCGCTGGAGCCGCCCGATGTGGACTGCTGAGAACCGCGCCCGCTATGACCGCAGCAAGCTGCGCTATCCCAGCGACCTGACGGACGCGGAGTGGGAACTGGCCCGGCGTGAGATTCCGCGTGCCAAGCGGGGCGGGAACAAGCGCACGGTGAATGAGCGCGAGGTGCTGAACGGGTTGATGTATGTGCTTGGCACCGGCTGCCAATGGCGGGCGATCCCGAAGGACCTGCCGCCGCGCAGTACGGTCAACTTCTACTTCTGTCGCTGGCAGCACGACGGCACACTCGATCGGTTGCACCACGCACTTTACGTGCGCTGCCGCGAACAGGCGGGCCGCGAGGCCAGCCCGACCGCTGCCATCATCGACAGCCAAAGCGTCAAGAGCGCAGAAAAGGGGGAGCGTCGATCGATCGGCCAGGCTTCGATGGCGGCAAGAAGATCAAAGGCAAGAAGCGGCACGTCCTCGTCGATACGCAAGGCTTGCTGATGCAGGCCATCGTGCATGCGGCCGATATCCAGGACCGCGATGGCGGGGTGTTGCTCATGGCGACGCTGTTCGGGATGTACCCCTTCTTGCTCAAGCTCTACGCCGACGCCGGCTACCAGGGGCCGAAGTTTCAGGCAGGCATGGCCCGCGTCTGCCGCGCTGTGAACGTCGAGATCGTCAGGCGCTGCGACAGCGGCAGGTTCGTCGTGCTGCCAAAAAGGTGGATTGTGGAGCGCACCATCGCTTGGTTGAACCGCTGCCGACGCCTCAGCAAGGACTGGGAGTGCCTCAACCGGAACGCCCTGGCATTCCTCCGCTGGGCGTCAGTTCGCCTGATGCTGCGAAGACTCTGCCAAAACTAAGAATGATCTTGGACGGACTTTAACGCATCATAATGAATATGACCATACCAAAGTCCGGCTCGTGAACCCCTAACCATCATTGAAGCGAGACAATAAGGTAGGCCTTAGTGGCACTACAAGTTAGCGGTGAGGACGGTGACGTAAGAGGACCTCAACCGAGGCAGCGGGTCAGCAAGGAGCGGCTCGATCGCCTCCTTCTCAATCCCGCCTTGTCGCAGGCACTGCTCGAGGATCTCGGCTACAGCAGTGCTCACAAAGCGGCGCGCGAGATGGCACGCGGCCTGCTCGGCGCCGGATGGATCGCCTACCGAGGGCGTCTTCCATTCGTTGGTCGTAAGCGCAGCTTCGGGACCCTTGGTACCGGCGCTTGATGATCAGTACGCCTACGGTGACGGCCGCCTTCCGGCGATGGGTTGAACCTGTCTTCTGATCTTATCGACGCTCGTAGGAGCGTTGCTAAGGACGGGGGCGGTTTGGGGCATGGAGATCATCAGCGGCGTTGAGCGCCGGCGGCAATGGCGGGTTGTGGACAAGCTGCGGATCGTGGCGGAGGCGGAGCGTCCCGGCGCATGCTTCGTCGAGGTGGCCCGGCGGCACGAGGTGAGCCGGAGCGTGCTGTGGGCTTGGCGCAAGCAGGCGCGGCAGGGTGTGCTGGTGGCCGAGCCTGCCGCGATGTTCATGCCGCTGCAGGTGGCAACGGATCTACCGGCGCCGATCGCTCGAGATGACGCTGCATCGGCCGTTCCGCCAACTTCCGGTTCGGCCAGCATTGGCCGGATCGAGATAGCCTTGCCGGACGGCACGGTGATCCGCGTTGACGAGGCGATCGGCGCCGCGGCGTTGCGGCGTGTCGTGACGGTGCTGCGNGGCCGCCGCGGCGACCTGGTGAAAATCGTCTGGCATGACGGCCTGGGCATGTCGCTCTACGCCAAGCGGCTGGAACGCGGGCGGTTCATCTGGCCTTCGCCGGCGGACGGTTCGGTGGTCATCTCGGCGTCGCAGCTGGCCTATATGCTGGACGGCATCGACTGGCGCAATCCGCAGCGCACCTGGCGGCCGGAGATCGCCGGATAGGGCTGGCGAAACAGCGCGACGCGTGATTCAATTCCGGCGTGATGGCAGCGCCGGATGACACACCCGACGATATCGACGCGCTACGCGCCGCGCTGGCGGTCGAACAGGTGGCGCGGCGTGAGGCCGAGGCCCGCGCCTC
>NZ_JAUFPN010000094.1 GCF_030409335.1 Paeniroseomonas aquatica | reverse complement strand
GGCGACCGCAAAGCCGATCCAGTACGAGTTGCCAGAAGAGACGGCGGAACTTGCGCCCGGGCCTGGCCTCGACGTTGCGCAAGCCAATTGCGTTGCCTGCCACTCAGCTGACTACATCTCGACCCAGCCCCGCAATCTGCGGGACCCGGACGCGTTTTGGGCGGCCGAAGTGAATAAGATGCGCCACGTCTACGGTGCGCCGGTCGAGGAAGCGGATATGAAGGCGATCGTGAGCTATCTGGTCGCCGCCTATGGACGGTAGCGGCCGTCAGAGGCGGCACTGACACGTCTTGTGTCGGACAGACAGGTCGAGGGTGCGATCGATCAGCGAAGCGGATTGGATTGACCGGAATCCAGCGTTGGAACGATCATTCTTTAAAGCCCAGATTGCTCCTACCTCAGGGAGCCTGCCATGCCCGCCTTGCCCTTAAACCTGCCTGTCACGCCGACCGTTGCGGTAATAAGGATCGGCCTCGTTCGCTTGCTGCCTGGCCTCCTGCTTTGTGTGGGGGTAACCCTCGTCGCCATCAGCTTGGAGCATGCCGAAACAGCGCTGTTCGGCCGGGCCTGGCTGGAGGCGCTGGTGCTGGCCATCCTGCTCGGCGCCGCGCTGCGCACCGCCTGGACGCCGGCCGCCCGCTGGCATCCCGGTATTGAGTTTGGCGCCAAGACGCTGCTCGAAATTGCTGTGGTGTTGCTGGGTGCTTCGGTCAGCGCCGCCACTATCCTGATGGTGGGGCCGGCTTTGCTGCTCGGCATCGTCGCGCTCGTGGTCGCTGCAGTTTGCGGCGGCTATGGCATCGGCCGGCTGCTCGGATTGCCGCGACGCATGGCCATCCTGGTCGCTTGCGGAAACGCCATCTGTGGCAACTCCGCGATTGCCGCCGTCGCGCCCGTGATTGGCGCCGATGGCGACGACGTCGCCTCCTCCATCGCTTTCACGGCAGTCCTGGGCGTGCTCGTCGTGCTTGGGCTGCCTGTGCTGGCGACGGCACTTGGCTTGTCCGGCATTCAGTTTGGCGTACTGGCGGGGCTGACCGTCTATGCCGTGCCGCAGGTGCTGGCGGCAACCGCGCCCGCCGGTGCTCTGGCCGTTCAGGTCGGCACCCTGGTCAAGCTGGTGCGGGTGCTGATGCTCGGTCCGGTGGTCCTTGTGTTGTCGCTGCTGACAGCCCGGCTGCGCGAGGAAACCGAACAGGTGGCGCCGCAAGTCAGCGCGGGGGATCGCCCGGCACTNGGCCGGGCCGGCCGCCGCTGCATCGGCTGGTGCCCTGGTTCATCCTGGGCTTCCTGGTGCTGGCCACGCTGCGTTCGCTGGGCCTGGTGCCGCAGGTGGCGCTCGCACCGATAGCCACCCTGGCGACCGCACTGACCGTGGTTTCGATGGCCGCGTTGGGTCTCGGCGTGGATGTGCGGGTGGTAGCCCGGGCTGGTGGGCGTGTGACTGCCGCGGTAAGCTTCTCGCTGCTGGCACTTGGCGCCGTTGGCTTGGGGATGATCTGGCTGCTCAGGATTGCCTGATCGTCAGCCGACCGGGTCGGGTCGGGGGGTGGTAGCGGCAATGAGCGAAAGCAGCGCCTCGGCGGCCCCACTAGGGTGCCGTTCGTGGTGACGCAATACGTGAAACTCGCGTTCGGGCAGAGCAAGCGCGACCCTGTGCAGCAGCCCGGCCTCCAGGCCCGACACGGCGACGGAGGCAGAGATCACGGTGGCACCCATGCCGCTTTCGACCGCGGCTCGCACCGCTTCGTTCGAGGGCAGCTCCAATGTGATCCGCAAGCGGCTGAGCGGTATCCCTGCCGCGGCCAGGGCTGCCTCGAAGACCGAGCGTGTACCGGAGCCAGGCTCGCGCAGGACCCATTCGCCCTGTTCGGCGGCGTCCCTCAGGGTCAGTTCGGCGCTGGCCGCCCAAGGGTGGCCCGCCGCCACCACGAGTACGAGCTGATCGGTGGCGACAGTCGCACTGCTGAGCAAGCCGTCCTCCACGGCGCCCTCGACGAAACCGATCTCCGCCAAGCCCTCATGCACCGCAGCGGCGACCTGCGCGGTGTTGCCGATGGTCAACCGGATCTCGATACCGGGATGCGCCAGGCGGAACGCCACAAGGTGACGCGGCAGCCAGTAGCTGGCGATGGTCTGGCTGGCCCACACCGAAAGGGAGCCCTGTACCAGGCCACTCAGCTCGGCAAGCATTCGCTCCGCAGCCCCAGCGCGGACCAGCACCGCCCGCGCCTCCATCAGGAAGCGGCGCCCGGCTTCAGTCAGCTCGATACCGCGGCCGACCCGGTTGAAAAGGCGAATGCCATAGCCTGTTTCCAGCGCCACGACCGCAGCACTTGCTGCCGATTGCGCCATGCTCAAGGCCTCCGCCGCACGGGTCACGTGCTGGCGCTCCGCCACAGCTACGAAGACGCGCAGCTGGT
>NZ_JAUFPN010000093.1 GCF_030409335.1 Paeniroseomonas aquatica | reverse complement strand
CCGGCCGCTTTCTGGCCCCGCTTTTCAGCAGCCTGCTAGAGGCTGCTATAGACCGTTACCTGGGTAACAATCAGGCTTGTGGGCATGAATGCCCACAAGCCGTACTGTCTGATGTGTCCGATGACGAATGGGCTTTGGTCGCGCCCTACCTGACCTTGATGCCCGAGGAGGCCGGGCAGTGTGAGCACGCGCTGCGTGAGGTGTTCAACGGTAAGCGGCCGTTCTGGGCCCTCCCTCCCTTTGCGGTCCTAAACATGCTGGTTCGGTCTGGAACATGGAGCTTCCGGAGTAAGCGCCCACCGTCGGCTGCCTAGCAGCGCTGCAGGCTGATCTGCTTGGCTGTTGGATGGCGTAAGCGTTCGTCGCCGCCCTTAAGCCTAGCGGTAAGGTCGGTGCCGGATGGTCGAGTGGGTGAGGTCATCAGCGTCGTGGCACGGCGTCGCCGTTGGACGCTGGAGCAGAAGCTGGCGCTGGTCGAGGAAGTGTTGCGGCAGAACTTGGCGCCCTCATTCTGCCCGAGCCAAAGGCCAAGGATTTCCTTGGTGCCATCGGCGCGAACCCCGAGTGCGATGTGGACGCCTTGTTGCGGACCAGCCCCTCGTCGCGGATTTTCACCCGCAAAGCGTCAAAGAACACCAGTGGGTAGACCGGCTCGAGCGGCCGGGCCTGGGGCCCATCATGGGGCGTGGATGCCGCTCGGGGGCCGTCCACCTAATCATCGTGGCTGTCCAAGATTCGGGGTGCAGGTCTCGACAACCCAACCTTACCCAAGGACCACCACGATGGCCGCCACCATTACGGTGGCAATCTCCTACACCACGCCCGGGGGCACGACCTAGCCGGCGGGGTGCCGGAGAGCCACCTGCCTCGATTTGTGAGTGCAGAGCTGAATGGCCGTGCCACTCGACCGCCACCAAGCTCAACCCACATGAATTTTGCTTCAGTAATTTTTAAAAAATACAAGCCTTGTTCGGGTTAGAAATTCCCGTAGTCATATTCCTGTTGACGCCTATCAGTTGCCACTGAATCTATAAGAAAGGAAATAAGCGAAATATTGCTTGGTGTTTCCTGCTAAACATTACCGGGTTCATTCCGTTTAGAGATTTTGCTGTTGGTTCTCTTGTGAGATATCTTCAGCGTTATTTCCCAATGATGGGTGGGTTCCGGGAATATCTGCCTAATTTGCTCATTCAGAGCGCAAACGTGTGAAAGCACCGTTGAAGCTCAGGTGAAAGCGATGCCGACGTACTCGGTCGCTGGACAGGTGCAAGCGTCAAGCGCCTGAGGGCTGTAGCAGCCCACCATGCCGCATAAACCAATACGATGCCAGCGATGGCAGCGTGTCGTGTCGCGCGACAAGCTACAGAATGGAACATCAGTATGTCCAACGATGCAGTTACCAATACCTTGGACAAAGATCTGGGCTCGCTTAGTAACGCCTGGAATGTCCCTGCACCGGTCAATGGCGCCGTCACCCTGAGTGGTTCCGCCTCTATGATGGAGTGGGCAACCGGTCCTGATGCGGGCCACGGCTATGGCACGTATACCGTTACCGCGAAGGTAGATGGTAACCAGCCTGGTCCTGCCGTCATCCTTTGGCCAGGCGACAATCAATGGCCAGGCCAAGAATTTAACATGGTAGAAATCACCCCGGACGGCTCGGGCCGCCAGTATGGCACTGTTCATTGGAACAACAACGGTAGTGACGCCTACCAAACAATTGTTTACGATGGTGTCAGCAGTGGTCAATTCCATGACTACACAATGGTCTGGGAGCCTGGCAAGATCAGCTTTAAGGTTGATAGCAAAGAAATGGGATCTTTTACGGAAAACATCCCGGCTGATTTTGATAATGGCGGAATGAATAACACTATTGGTGTATTGAATAATAATTCGGCCACCTCTATCACCGTCTCAAACATTCAGTTTACGCCGCTCGGCGAACAGGTTGCATCCGTCGTCACCTCGGTTGCATCAAGTTTTGACGTCGCAACGAGTGCTGCAGTAACCAGCATTGCAGCGGCGGACACTGGTTATGTTGACTGGGACGCTCTCGCAGCCACAGTTACTGCGAATTTTGAAGCGACAGGCCAGTGGTTTCTCTAAATCGAACCGGTGGGGCATGTAGCCTGTAAACTGCCCTGGTTCGCTGGAAGCCTCTACCGTTAAGGGGATGGGGCCATGACAAAGAATACGTCGGACCGGTTTTTGCCTGAGGTCCGACAGTGGGCGGTACGGATGGTGCTGGACCACGGGGGCGGCCATGTCTCTCAGTGGGCCGCGATCGGTTCGATCGCGGCCAAGATCGGCTGCACGTCCGAGACGCTCCAGACGCGGGGTGAGGCGGGCCTGAACGAGATGCAAGCCAGTGGCTTGGCGCGAGGATGGAGGAGTAGGAACGCGTTAAGGCGCTGGGGTGCAAGGTCCACGTGCTGCAGCAGGTGTCGGCATATTTCGCGATGGCGCAGTTCGGCCACCGATCAAAACTTATGATCGCCTTCATCGACGATCACCGCTAAGTCTACGGGGTTGAGTTGATCTATGGGGTGCTGTGAATCGGTTCGCTGGCCTACCATGCTTGTGTCACGCTGCGTGCCGATCCAGCGCGAGCCTCGCCTCAAGTCCAACAGGACTTGGAACTCACAACGCAGATTCGAGAGGTACATGCGGCCAACTTCGATGTCTGCGGTGCCCGCAAGGTCTGATGGCGGTTGGCTGGGAGGACTGTGGTAGTCTGCTGCACGGTGGAACGCGTGAGATGGGTGGGCTGATACACCATCCGTCGTCTCCTCAAGCCGATCGGTAACATCCCGCCGGCCAAGGCCGAAGCTCGCTACTATGCGCTCAGCAGGAGGTTGCGCTGGCGGCCTGTCTCAAGCTCACCGGCTTCCAGCAGACCTGGGGCGGGTCACTGTCCGCTGTCATGGCCGCGGCCCCGTTGACACTGCTTGTCCTAATCAGCGTGAGCATTATCGATCAGTTTAATAGTTGTAGACTCGTCCGCGGACGATGCGAGGCTACTTCGCCTCCAGATGTGCCTTTTCAGCATGGAAGATTAAGCCAAGAGCCTGGGCTTGGTGCCCAGGTTGCGGACGGATTGCTGGAGATAGCGCTGTTGCTCAGGCAAAGATCATGTCACTGGCGTTGATCTTGCTGACATTGGCGAGGAAGACGCTGTCGCCGTCGGCGTCGTAAGTGACAAGCAGGCCGGCGACACCGGCTTCGGTGGCAGTGGCGGTATAGATGTCGGCCTTGGTCAGACCGGTGAACTTTAGGCGGTCGGTGCCGGCGGTGAAGTCCTGCACGGTGACGTGACCGTCGCCCTTCTCGAAGATGAAGGTGTCGCGGCCGGCGCCGCCGGTGAAGTCGCCGCCGCCGGAGCCGGCGTAGAAAAGGTCGTTGGCCTTGCCGCCGGTCGCGGTGGCGAAGCCTGCGCCGCCGTTTAGTACGAGGCGGACGCCGCCTTCGGTGGTGACTGTGTCGTGGCCGGCGCCGAGGGTGACATGGGCATTGGAGCCGGTGCCGTCGTAACCGGCGTTGTAGAGGCTGCCGTTGCCGGTCTTGTCATAGTCGGCGAGCGACGAGAGGCCGGCGGCTGTAAGTTGGACGACGTCGTCGCCGCCACCGGTCTTGATAGTGAAGTTGTTGCCGGCGATGCCGGCATTGCTCTGGGCGACCCAGGTGACGGTGTCGTTGCCGTTGCCGAGCTGGACGACGCCATTCTGAGCGCTGACCACCATAACATCCAGGTCGCGGGTGCCGGCGGCGCGGAGGTCGAGGTTGGCGGTGACGAAATTGTCGACGGCGATCTGGGTGTCCCAGGTGGCGTCCCAGGCCTTGGGCGCGAGCTGGACGGTGGAGAGATTGCCCCAGGCGGGGTTAGCGCCGAAGGTCTGGTAGCTGTCGCCGCCGAAGTCGAGCTGGCCGGACCAGACCTGGGCGGCTTGGCCCCAGGTGCCGGGGGTACCGAAGAGGGCTGGGATCAGGGCGGTGCCGCTGTTGACGGGGGGAGGAGGGGTGACCGGCGCAGCCTCGGTGAAAGAGAAGTCGACCGGCCCATTGCTCATCAGATCGGCGGTGCCGTCGGCCAGTGCCTTGCCGTTGTAGGTGATGCCGGTGACGTAAAGATTGCTGTCG
>NZ_JAUFPN010000092.1 GCF_030409335.1 Paeniroseomonas aquatica | reverse complement strand
TCCGACCACGGCCGGGCTCGAGCACCGGCATCGTGGTTTGATACTGTCGGCGAAGTCAGGCGGCTTGTGCCAGTGAGGCAAAACGCGTGACGCGAGTTTTGGCGCGCGGCCGTCCATCTAGCCAGTTGACGACGCGAAGTACGTTCATCCCGGCAGCAACGCAGATTTGCTGCAGTCCGGTCTTCGCCAGCCCGATGTAGCGGCTCCGGCGCATTGCGAAGGCACGTACGCCCTGGGATATCGTACCCTCCACTCCGGCTCGGATATGGTAGCGCTCCTGCCAAGCGGGGTCGTTCATCCGCGCACGCGCGGCATGCAGGGCTTCGTACTCCGAGCGCGGGTGAAAGTAGATGAAGCGGCGCGCACCTTTCCCTGGCGCGCAGAATGCCCTTGCGGCGCAAGGTTTGCAGTCGTGCTGGCTGAATACGGCCTGGACCCGTGGGCTGCCGTCTTCATCTAGTGCCATACGCCAGATCGCTGACGTCTTGCCTTGTGGGCAGGTGACGTGCTCTTGCTCCCAATCGATGGCAAAATCCTTCTGCTCATAACCCCGTCCCGAGCGACTCTGTGAGGTCGACACCCCCCGCACGGGTCCCTCAAGGGAGATCGCATGGTCTCGCCAACTGCTCACCAGCAGCCCCGCATCGACGTAGCCCGAGTCTACAAAATGCTCTGCAGGCAGGAGATCCTTTCTAGCCAGCTGGTGCTGGATTGCCGCCGTGCTCGCCATGTCCGGCCGCATCGCAGGGCACGTCGCCACATGCGTGATCACGTGCGCCATGTCTTCGTCGCAGGTTTCGGTGACATGCACCTTGTAGCCGAGCCATGCGATCTGCCGCTTCATGCTGTAATGCGCATCGGTGTCATGCGGTGACTGCACTCGTTCACCGACTGGCGGTAACTCCGTGCCAGCCCGCAGGCGCGGCTTGCCATCATCGCGGGCGTAGTGCACCCGCCATACATTCTGAAGGGTCCCGACCATCGGTGCCTCACGCGCCGCAGTCGACGCGCCCGGCGCATTCAGAGCATCGAGCAGGAGGAAGCCATCTGCTCCGATCTCGCGGGCTAGCGCCTCACGCCGCTCCTGGCTCTTGGGCAGATGGTAGTCCTCGATGCGGCGCGCGTACCGCTTGAGCCAGATGGGCTGGGCGATCCCACGTAGCCAGTCGGGGGCCACGGCGGCGAGGTCGTCGAGCGTGGCTCTCAGAGTCTCGGCTACCAGTTCGAGGAGATGCAGATCATGCACCGCAGCCAGCACATGCGTGCTATCGGTGCGTTGCTTGCCCCGGGCCCTGACAAGGCCGCGTGCCTTGAAGCGCTCGAGCATTCGATCCAGTAACAGGTGCTCCGCCTTTCCGGCGACTAGTCGCGCCCGAAACTCGGTCAAGACGCTGAAATGGAAGCCGGGGTCGGTCAGCTCGAGCCCGAGCGCATACTTCCAGTCGATGCGAGCCCGCACCGCTTCGGCCGTCTGTCGGTCGCTGAGGTTTTCCAGAAACTGTAAGACCGTGACCAGCGCCAGGCGCCAAGGGGCCAGGGCAGGTTGGCCCTTGCGAGGATAAAAATCCCGGAAGTCCTCGTTTCGATACAGGTCGTGGAACTCGTCGCGGAGCCGCGTCACGACCGTACCCCTTGGGAAAGCGGCCTGCGCAATCCGCACCGTTTCAATCGGGATCTCGCCAATCGGCTCCGAACGAAGGCTCATGATTCCCTCCACAGACGTAACGGCTACTCGGGACTTCGCCGACAGTATCGTGGTTTCGTCGGCGAACAGCCGCGCCGAGCCGAGCAGGATCTCCCGCAGCCGCGCCACCACGGGCCGGATCTCGGCGGCGGCGGTGCCGAGCCAGCTGGCCAGCACGTCGCGGCCGATCTCGATCCCCTGCCGCGCCGTAAGCGTCCGGTGACGCGACGCCCGGCCGTCAGGCTTCGGCGGTTTTGGCGTCGCCTGACATGTTCCAGGGCAGGAGCTCGACGACCCGATTGACGGGATGATCAGCAATGCGTTCCAGCACGCGGCGGAGATAGGCCTCTGGATCGAGGCCGTTGAGCTTGGCGGTGGCGATCAGCGAGGCGATCGCC
>NZ_JAUFPN010000091.1 GCF_030409335.1 Paeniroseomonas aquatica | reverse complement strand
AGAACGTGAGGCGTTCGCCGTCGGATTCGATGCCTGGGTTGTAGTGCATCTGATCGGTGGGGATGCCGAAGGTAGCGAACATCGCGGCCAGCTTTGCTTCGTAGTCCTCGGGCTTGTCGATGATGTACTTGCTCATGGTTCATTCTCCCATGCTGGTATCAAGTTTGCAGGTCACGCGGCCTGCTGAAGGGTCTTCAGGCCGGGCAAGGGGTGGTGTTCGCCCCACAGGAGCGCCCCCGACTTCTCCACGGCCGCTACGGCTTTCGCCCACTGGTCGTACACCGGCCACGGCAGGACCGTCCCGCAGCCACCCTTCGCGAGCAAGCACTCCACGCGCTGGTGCGCTCGAGTCCCGGCCAGCGCCGCGAGCCCGCACGACGGGCACGGCACGGCGGCCCGGAGGAAGTGGCCTTTCAACTGCACCCACTGGGCGTACTCGGTGTAGGACAGGAGCCGGCCGCAGCCGTGCTTGCCCTCGACACATTCGATGTAGTCGACCGTGTCGTACAAGGCCATGCGGTCGCAGCGGGGGCACTCGACGCCGTCCTTGTGGTCGTTCTCCTGGGGGAGGTTCCCGTTCGCGGAGCGGATCGCGGCGACGAGGCGGTGGAGGTTGTGGCTGAACTCCAGGAGCGCGGGGTGGCCGCCTACGTAGTCCTCGGGGTCGGTGGCGGCCCATTCGAGGCGGTCGCGGAGCCACGTGCACATGTGGGTGACCGAGGGGACGGGCGTGGTCTCTTTGTTGCCGCGGTATGCGATCCAGTCGTCGACGAGGTAGGCGAGGATCGAGGCGACCGACGCGGTGCCTTCCTGGTCGCCGAAGGTGTCGTGGACGGTCCCGG
>NZ_JAUFPN010000090.1 GCF_030409335.1 Paeniroseomonas aquatica | reverse complement strand
CAGACCGGTTAGCCAGACAGTCCGGTCACAGACCCTAGGCTCCCGCCCCGGGGAGGACACCGCATGACCGCGTGGAAGCATGCCTGCGGCGCGCTGCTGGCCGCGGTCCTGGGCCTGGCGGCCCCGGCCGGGGCGCAGGACTACCCGAGCCGCCCGGTGACCATCACCGTCTGCTTCCCGCCCGGCGCCAGCACCGACACCATCGCCCGCCGCATCGCCGAACGGCTGACCGCCGGCCTCGGCCGGCCGGTGGTGGTGGACAACCGCGGCGGCGCCGGCGGCAACATCGCCGCCTCCCTCGTCGCCAAGGCTCAGCCGGATGGCCACAGCCTGCTGTTCTGCGCCACCGCCGGGCTGGTCATCGCCGCCGCCGCGCGCAGCCCGCTCGACTTCGACCCGCAGCGCGACCTGGCGCCGGTCGCCCCGGTCGGCGCGCTGACCGTGCTGCTGCTCACCCGGCCTTCGCTGCCGGTGCGGACGCTGCAGGAATTCCTCGCCCATGCCCGGGCTAGGCCGGGCCAGATGAATTTCGCCAGCATCGGCGTCGGCAGCTCCTTCCACCTGGGGCTCGAGCAGATGAACGCCGCCGCCGGGGTGGCCATGACGCACATCCCCTTCCGCGGCGGCGGCCAGGCGGTGCCGGAGCTGCTGGCCGGGCGGCTGGATGGCATGTTCGCCTCATGGTCCCTGGCCAGGCCGCATGTCGAGGCCGGCACGCTCCGCCCGCTCGCGGTCGCCGGCGACGAACGCTACGCCGGGCTGCCCGAGGTCCCCACGCTGGCCGAGGCCGGGCTGCCCGGCATCTGGCTGCAGGAGGGCCTGGGCATCTTCGCCCCGGGCGGCACCCCGGCCGCCATCATCGCCCGGCTGAATGCCGAGATCACCCGCATCATCGGCGATCCCGCCCTGCGGGACTGGCTGATCGCCCAGGGCGTGCCGCCCGCCCCGGCCTCACCGGAGGCCTTCCGCGGCCAGCTGCAGGCCGGCGTCGGCACCATCGAGGCGCTGCTCCGCCGCATCGACCTGAAGCTCGACTGAGCCGGCGGCTCAGACCGCGCGGCGCGCCCAGTCGGCGATCTGCCGCGCCGGCATGACGCCGCTTTGCCGCGCCCGCTCGGCCCCGCCCGCGAACAGCGCCAGGGTCGGGATGCTGCTGATGCGGAACTCCTGCGCGACGGCCGGGGCTTCCTCGGTGGAGAGTTTCACCAGCCGCATCCCCGGCTCCAGCATGGCCGCGGCGGCGGCGAATTCCGGCGCCATGGTGCGGCAGGGCCCGCACCAGGAGGCCCAGAAGTCCACCAGCAGCGGGATGCCGCTGAGCTTCAGGTGCCGGCGGAAGCGCGCCTCATCCAGCGCGACCGGCTTGCCCGAGAACAGCGGGAATTTGCAGACGCCGCAGCGCGGCCCGTCGCCCAGCCTGGCGGTCGGCACCCGGTTGATGGCGTCGCATTCGGTGCAGAGGATCTGGGTGGCGTCGGTCATGGCTTTCCCCCGGCCGGGCTACGGCGTCACCGGCGAGATAGGCATCCTTCCGGGCCGGAACCAGCCCCGCGGCGGCTGGCCGGGGCTCAGCAGCCGGTGACCCGGCCCGAGGCGATGCAATCCTGGTAGGACATCGCCCGCTGCACGGCGGGGAACAGGAAATACCCGCCGACCAGCACGGCGAGGATGACGAGAATCCCGATCACCCCGCCGTAGTCCCGTCGCTGCGCCATGCCTCATCTCCGCCGCCCGGACGAAAGCCGGGCCGGGTTGTCGCCAACCCGGCCCGGCTCCTGGTCGCAACAGGGTCGCCGGCCCCCGCGGGGGCCGGCCTTGGCCGATCAGACCGAGTAGTACATCTCGAACTCGACCGGGTGCGGGGTGTGCTCGAAGCGGTAGACGTCGGCCCACTTCAGCTCGATGTAGCTCTCGATCTGGTCCTTCGAGAAGACGCCGCCCTCGAGCAGGAAGTCGTGGTCGGCGGCCAGCGCGCCGAGCGCCTCGCGGAGCGAGCCGCAGACCGTCGGGATGCCCTTCAGCTCCTCGGGGGGCAGGTCGTACAGGTCCTTGTCCATGGGGTCGCCGGGGTGGATCTTGTTCTTGATCCCGTCCATCGCCGCCATGGTCAGCGCCGCATAGGCGAGATAGGGGTTCGCGGAGGGGTCCGGGAACCGCACCTCGACCCGCTTGGCCTTCGGGCTGGTGGTGTAGGGGATGCGGCAGGAGGCCGACCGGTTGCGGGCCGAATAGGCCAGCAGCACGGGGGCCTCGAAGCCCGGGATCAGCCGCTTGTAGCTGTTGGTCGAGGGGTTGGTGAAGGCATTCACCGCCTTGGCGTGCTTGATGATGCCGCCGATGGCGTAGATGCACATCTCGGACAGGTCGGCGTAGCCGTTGCCCGCGAACATCGGCTTGCCTTCCTTCCAGATGGAAAGATGGGTGTGCATGCCGGAGCCGTTGTCGCCGTAGATCGGCTTCGGCATGAAGGTCGCGGTCTTGCCGTAGCTGTGGGCGACGTTGTGGACGCAGTACTTGTAGATCTGCATCTGGTCGGCCATCGTCGTCAGCTTGCCGAAGCGGGTGCCCAGCTCATGCTGCGACTGCGCCACCTCATGGTGGTGCTTCTCGCCCGGCAGGCCCATCTCGATCATGGTCGAGAGCATCTCGGCGCGCAGGTCGGCATCGCCATCGACCGGCGCCACCGGGAAGTAGCCGCCCTTGACGCCGGGGCGGTGGCCCATGTTGCCCTCGGGGTAGTCCTTCAGGGAGGAGCCGGGGCCCTCGACGCTGTCGAGCTGGTAGGTGCCGAAGTTGCCGCCGGTGCCGAACTTCACGCTGTCAAAGATGAAGAACTCGGCCTCGGCGCCCACCAGCACGGTGTCGCCGACGCCGGAGGAGGCGACATAGGCCTCGGCCAGCTTGGCGGTCGCGCGCGGGTCGCGGGCGTAGAACTGGCCGGTCGAGGGCTCGATGATGTCGCAGATCAGGATCAGCTGCGGCTTGGCCGAGAACGGGTCCATCGTGGCCGTCTCGGGATCCGGCATGAGGATCATGTCGGACTCGTTGATCGCCTTCCAGCCGGCGATGGAGGAGCCGTCGAACATGATGCCGTCGACGAAATTATCCTCGTCCACGGTCGAGACGTGCTGCGCGGTGTGCTGCCACTTGCCCTTCGGGTCGGTGAAGCGGAAGTCCACGTACTCGACGCTGTGCTCCTTGATCATCTCCATGACCTTGGAGACGGCGGCTGCCTTGTCCGACATGCGCTTGTATCCTGTACCCTTGGTTGGTCCCGGAGCCCCTTGCGGGACCCCCACGATGCCCCCTGCCGCGCCACGGCCCCCATGGCCCGTGGCGCGACCCGACCGGCGCGTCGCCCCGTACTCCGGGGCTGCGCGACGATCGGGCTTCAGACCGCCGGCCGTGGGTGCAAGCCGGCCGCGGCTTATCCTGTCTCGTGATGCACCATTCCGGGTTTCGCTGAAATCCGGAAAAGCGAATCCCGGCCGCTAGACCGCGTCGTCGCCCCGTTCGCCGGTGCGGATGCGGATCACTTCCTGGATCTCCGAGATGAAGATCTTGCCGTCGCCGATCCGGCCGGTGCGGGCCGCCTGCGAGATCGCCTCCACGGCGCGGTCCACCAGGTCATCGCTGCAGACCACCTCGATCTTCACCTTCGGCAGGAAATCGACGACGTACTCGGCCCCGCGGTAGAGTTCCGTATGGCCCTTCTGGCGCCCGAAGCCCTTCGCCTCGACGACGGTGAGCCCCTGCAGCCCTATCTCGTGCAGGGCATCCTTCACTTCGTCGAGCTTGAAGGGCTTGATGATGGCCTCGATCTTTTTCATCGGCTCCGCTTTGCGTTCCAGCGTGTTGGTCCCCACCCGGTCGATCCTGCCATGGCCCGATCCCGCGAGGGGCTCCGATCCTGCACTGATGTCCGATTTGGCTTCCGGCCTGACGCTTCCCTCGGCGGGCACCCGTTGCGCCATCGCCGTCCCGGGGGTGTTTTGCACGCCCCGTGCCACCGGTTCAATCGGCCCCGCCCCGGGATTCCCGAGGTTTTCATGCGGGCAGCGCCTGCCCTGCCGGCAGATCGCCCACAAAACGGGCAAACGCCGTCTGGCCTCCCCGGCCCTCGGCTGTAGCCGGGCGGGCGCCGATGCGTATGATGGGGCCAGGCCGCGCGGCGACGCCCGGCCATCCCATTGACTTGGAAGGGTTTGGGCGGATGAAGCCCCAGAACGATCTGCTATCCGCCACCGGCACCACCATCTTCACGGTGATGAGCGCGCTCGCGGTCCAGCATGATGCCATCAACCTCGGCCAGGGCTTCCCCGACTACGAAGGGCCCGCCGATGTGGTCGAGGCCGCCGCCGCCGCCCTGAAGGACAACCGCAACCAGTACCCGCCGATGACCGGGCTGCCGGAGCTGCGCCAGGCCGTCTCCAGCCACAACAGGCGCTTCTACGGGATCGAGGCCGACCCCAATGGCGAGGTCATCGTCACCTCCGGCGCCACCGAGGCGATCACCGCCTGCCTGATGGCCGTGCTCAACCCCGGCGACGAATGCGTGCTGATCGAGCCGCTCTACGACACCTACCTGCCGGTGGTGAAGCTGCTGGGCGCGATCCCCCGCCTGGTCCGGCTCAGCCCGCCCAATTGGGCGCTGCCGCGGGCCGAGCTGGCCGCCGCCTTCGGCCCGAAGACCAAGGCCATCCTGTTCAATTCCCCGATGAACCCGACCGGCAAGGTCTTCACCGCCGCCGAGCTGGCCTTCATCGCCGACCTCGTCGCCAAGCACGACTGCTACGCGATCTGCGACGAGGTCTATGAGCATCTGACCTTCGACGGCTGGAAGCACATCCCGCTGATGACCCTGCCGGGCATGCGCGAGCGCTGCATGCGGATCGGCTCGGCCGGCAAGACCTTCAGCCTGACCGGCTGGAAGGTCGGCTACATCACCTGCGACCGCTCATTGGCCGGCAACGTCGCCAAGGCGCACCAGAACCTGACCTTCACCACCCCGCCCAACCTGCAGCGCGGCGTGGCGGTCGGGCTGATGAAGGAGGACAGCTACTTCGCCGGACTCTCCGCCACGCTGGAGGCCAAGCGGGACCGCCTGGCGAAGGGCTTGGCCGAGCTCGGCTTCGGGGTGCTGCCGACCCAGGGCAGCTACTTCATCACCACGGATTTCCGGCCTTTGGGCTTCAACGGCGACGACGTCGCCTTCTGCCGGGCGCTGACCGAGGAGGCCAAGGTGACCGCCATCCCGGTCACCGCCTTCTATGCCTCCGAGGATGCCCCCGGCCACTATGCCCGCTTCGCCTTCTGCAAGGGGGACGCCATCATCGACGCCGCCCTGGAGCGGATGCGCATCTGGGTGGAGGCGCGTGGCGGCCGGCAGTTGACGGCAGCCGCCGGCTAGCCGTATTCCCTCCCCCCGCAGCGGTGCCAGACCGCGGCGGGTTCGTGTGGCGGCCTTAGCTCAGCTGGCAGAGCGTCGGCTTGTGGTGCCGAATGTCACGGGTTCGAGCCCCGTAGGTCGCCCCATCCCCTCCCTTTCCCCTTTGATCCGCCCGCGGCAGGATGCGGCCCGACCAAATCATCGGGGGAAGCATCCATGCAATTATCAGTCGCCGGGCGCGTCGCGCTCATCACCGGCGGGTCGAAGGGCCTCGGCCTGGCCATGGCGCAGGCCTTCGCCGCGGCCGGCGGGGCGGTCGCCATCGTCGCCCGCGGCGCCGAATCCCTGGCCGCGGCGGAAGCCGGGATCAAGGCCGCGACGCCGGGCGCCCAGGTCGCTGCCATCAGCGCCGACATCGGCACCGCCGCGGGCTGCGAGGCGGCCTTCGCCGAGGCGGAGGCCAAGCTCGGCAAGGTCGACATCCTCATCAACAACGCCGGCACCAGCCAGCGCGGCCCCTTCCTCGAGGTGACCGACGCGCTCTGGCAGAACGACCTGGACCTGAAGCTCTTCGCCGCCATCCGGCTGGGACGCCTGGTCTGGCCGGGGATGCAGTCCCGCCGCTGGGGCCGCATCATCAACGTGCTGAACACCGGCGCCAAGGCGCCGCCGGCCGAGGGGGCACCCACCGCCGTCTCCCGCGCCGCCGGCATGGCCCTGACCAAGGTCCAGGCCAACGAGGGTGCGAAGCACAACATCCTGGTCAATGCCATGCTGGTCGGGCTGATCGACAGTGACCAGCACCGCCGCCGCCATGCGGCGAGCAAGACCAACGAGAGCTACGAGGAATGGCTGGGCAAGCTGGGCGCGGCGCTGCCGATGGGCCGCTACGGCCGCCCGGAGGAATTCGCCGCGATGGCGCTGTTCCTGTGCAGCGAGGGCGGCGGCTACATCGCCGGCACGGCCATCAACGTGGACGGCGGGCGGAGCCCGGTGGTCTGAGGCAAGCCCGGGGGCCGCGGCGTGCCGCGACCCCCAGCCCTTTCCTACCGCCGGGCCGGATTGGCGCCCGAGGTGTTCGAGCCGGTGGCGCGGTCATAGGCCCGCTCCGCGGCCGTGCCCGGCGGATTGCCGCGGGTGCCGTCGCGCTGCGACGGATAGGCGCCCGAGGTGTCGGTGCCGGCGGCGCGGTCGAGGGCGCGCTCGGCGGCGGTGCCGCTCGGGTTGCCGCGGGTGCCGTCGGCCGGGGTCGCCGGGCTGCCAGTGGCCCGGTCATAGGCCCGCTGGGTCGCCGTGCTCGGCGGGTTGCCGCGGGTGCCGTCGCGCGTGCTGTCACAGGCGGCGAGCGTGGTCAGCACCGCGGCAGCGGCGAGGCCGCGCAGCAGGGGGCTAACGGTCATGGACTGGCTCCTTGGTCTGTTTCGGACCCGCATCTCGGCTGGTCGTTGCGCTTAAAGCGCTGCATGGCCCAAGGTTCCCCTCCCGACAGGCATCGGTTACATCCCCAGGACAGCTGGCAGGAGACAGTCCCATGGCCGCAACACTCACCGTCGCCATCGGCGGGCTTGGCGCCATCGGCGCGCATCTCGCCCGAGCCCTGGACGCAGGAGTTGAGGGATTGCGCCTCACCGCCGTCGCCGCCCGGGACCAGGACAAGGCCCGCCGGACCATCGCCGGCTTCCGCTCCAGGCCCGCCCTCGTCTCGCTGGCACAGCTGGCGGATCACGCGGATGTCATCGTCGAGGCCGCCCCCGCCGCGGTCTTCGAGGAGATCGCCGAGGCCGCCATCGGCCGCGGCCGCATCTTCGTCCCCTCCTCGGTCGGCGCCCTGCTGCCGCGCATGCACCTCATCGCCCGGGCGCGGGAGACCGGCGCCCGCATCATCGTCCCGACCGGCGCCCTGCTCGGGCTGGATGCGGTCCGTGCCGCCGCCGAGGGCGAGGTCGCCAGCGTCACCATCGAGACCCGCAAGCCGCCGCGCGGCCTGGAGGGCGCGCCCTACCTCATCGAGAACGGCATCGACGTGCTCGGCATCACCACCGCCAGGCTGGTCTTCAAGGGCAATGCCTTCGACGCGGCGCGCGGCTTCCCGGCCAATGTCAACGTCGCCGCCGCCCTGGCGCTGGCCGGCATCGGGCCGGAGCGCACCATGGTCGAGATCTGGGGCGACCCGGGGGTGACCCGCAACACCCATACCATCCGGGTCGAGGCCGCCAGCGCCCGGTTGACCATGACCATCGAGAATGTCCCGAGCGAGGAGAACCCCCGCACCGGCAGGATCACGCCGCTTTCCATCCTCGCCTGCCTGCGGGGCCTCACCAGCACGCTGAAGGTCGGCAGCTAGCGGCGATGCTGCCGCTCTCGCCGCGCATCCGCGCCACCGCCGCCCCGGCCATCCCGACGGCCCGCGGCTGGGCGGCGCGCTATGCCGGCCAGGCCGGGCCGCTGATCGACCTGACCCAGGCGGTGCCGGGCTATCCGCCGCACCCGGACCTGCTGGCGATGCTGGCCGAGATGGCGGGCAGCCGCGCCGCGGCCGGCTACGGCCCGATCGACGGCGACCTCGCCCTGCGGGAGGCGCTGGCCGGGGACATGGCCGGCTTCTACGGCGCACCCATCGCCGCGCCTGATCTCGCCATCACCGCCGGCTGCAACCTCGCCTTCTCGATGGTGATGACGGTGCTGGCGGGCCAAGGCGAGCGGGTGATCCTGCCGACGCCCTGGTACTTCAACCACCGCATGGCGCTGGAGATGGCCGGCATCCCGGTGCTGCCGCTGCCCTGCCGCGCCGAGGACGGCTTCGTCCCCGATCCCGACCGCGTCGAAGCCGCGCTGCGCGAGGGCGCCCGCGCCCTGGTGCTGGTCAGCCCGAACAACCCGACTGGCGCGGTCTATCCCGCGGCCGTCATCGCCCGCTGCGCCGCGCTCTGCCGGCAGTACGGCGCCTGGCTGGTGCTGGACGAGACCTACCGGGACTTCCTGCCCGCGGAGTCCTCGCCGCCGCATGCGCTGTTCCAGGACCCGGCCTGGCGCGACGGGCTGATCCACCTCTACAGCTTCTCCAAGGCCTATTGCATCCCGGGCCACCGGGTCGGCGCCATCGCCTGCGGCCCGGGCTTCCGGGCGGAGCTGCTGAAGGCGCTGGATACCCAGCAGATCTGCCCGCCCCGCGCCGCCCAGGCCGCGCTCACCTGGGCCATCCCGGCGCTGGGCGAGTGGCGGGCGGGCAACCGCGCCATCATGGCCGAGCGCGGCGTGGCCTTCCGCCGCGCCGCCGCCCAGCTGCCGGGCTGGCGGCTGGACGCGCTGGGCGCCTATTTCGGCTACCTCCGCGTGCCCGAGGACGGCCCGGATGCCATGGAGGTCGCCGAGACCCTGGCGGCCGAGCGCGGGCTGCTCGGCCTGCCCGGCCCCTTCTTCGGCCCCGGCCAGGAACGGCACATCCGCCTCGCCTTCGCCAATGCCGGGATCCGGGCGATCGGCGCCATCCCCGCCCGCCTGACGGAGGCCACCGCATGACCACCCCGCGCCAGCGTGCCGAGGCCTTCTGCGCCCGCTTCGGCCTGCGCGCCCCGATCCTGCAGGCCCCCATGGCCAGCGCCAGCCCGGCGCCCCTGGCCGCCGCCGTCGCCAGCGCCGGCGGCATGGGCGGCTTCGGCGCGCTGATGAGCAGCCCGGAGCAGATCCGCGCCTGGGCCAGCGACTTCCGCGGCCGCAGCAACGGCGCCTTCCAGGTGAACCTCTGGATGCCCGACCCCGCCCCGGTACGCGACGCCGCGCATGAGGCCAGGGTGCGCGAGGCCCTGGCGGGGCTGGCCGGCGAGCCCATCCCCGAGCCCGGGCCCGGCCCCTTCGTCGCCGATTTCGCGGCGCAAGTGGATGCGCTGCTGGAGGCCCGCCCGCCCGTCGCCTCCACCATGATGGGCGTCTTCCCGCCCGAGGCCGCCGCCCGCCTCGCCGCCGCCGGCATCCCCTGGTTCGGCTGCGCCACGACGGTCGCCGAGGCCCGCGCCGCCGAGGCGGCCGGGGCCGCCGCCGTGGTGGCGCAAGGGGCCGAAGCCGGCGGCCACCGCGGCAGCTACGACCAGGCCGCGGCCGAGGGCCAGCTCAATGGCCTCTTTGCCCTGCTGCCGCAGGTGGCGGATGCGGTCGGCATCCCCGTCATCGCCGCCGGCGGCATCATGGACGGGCGCGGCATCGCCGCGGCGCTGCTGCTGGGGGCGAGCGCGGCGCAGCTCGGCACCGCCTTCCTCCGCTGCCCGGAAACCCGGCTCAATCCGCATTATGCCGCGGCCCTGGCCAGCGCCAGGCCGGAGGATACCGTGCTGACCCGCGGCTTCTCCGGCCGCCTCGCCCGCGGCCTGCGCAATGCGGTGACGGAGGCCTTCGCCGGCGACCTGCCGCCCGCGCCCTATCCGGTGCAGCGTGCGCTCATGGTCAAGGTCCGCGCCGCCGCCGAGGCCGCGGGCGATGTCTCCCGCATGCAGGCCTGGGCCGGGCAGGGCGCCGCCCTCGGCACCGCCGAGCCGGCCGCCGAGCTGGTCCGCCGCCTGTGGGCGGAGGCCGAGGCGCTGCTGGCCTGACCCAACTGGCAAATCCCCCGGCGCGCTCCTAGCATCGCCGGCAAAAGGGGGAGACGCCGCCATGGCCGCAACACGCAGGCTGCAACCGGTCGAGGGACCGCAGGTCTGGTACGGGCCGGAGGTCGCGGCGCGGCGCGACTGGATCCGCCCGCTGACGCCCGCCGAGATCGCCGCGCTCGAGGCCGCCGTGGCCCGGCTGGATGCGACCGGCATCGATATCGCGGCGATCGGCCCGCAGCATCTGCAGGTGCCCGAATTGCAGCCGCTGGTCGAGGAGGTGCGGCAGGCCGTGCTGCATGGCCGCGGCTTCCTGCTGGTGCGCGGCGTGCCGGTGCACCGCTGGAGCATCCGCCAATGCGCCATCGCCTATTTCGGCCTCGGCACCCTGCTGGGGGAGCCGGTGTCGCAGAATGCGATGGGGCATATCCTGGGACACGTGAAGGACATCGGCGCCGACTACGCCCGGCCGGAGCACCGCGGCTACCAGACCGCGGCGCGGCTGCCCTACCACTGCGACAGCTCGGACATCGTCGCCCTGCTCTGCCTGAAACCGGCCAGGGCGGGCGGCAAGTCGAGCCTCGTCAGCGCCTGGACCCTGTACAACGAGATGCTGCGGCGCCACCCGGGGCTGCTGCCGGAATTGCTGCAGCCGGTCTACCGCGACCGGCGGGGCGAGGTGCCGGAGGGGGCGGAGCCCTGGTACGCGGTGCCGGTCTTCACCCCGATGCCGGATGGCGGGCTGGTGGCCACCTACGTCCGCAGCGCCATGCGCAAGGCCCAGCGCTTCCCCGAGGTGCCGCGCAGCACGCCGGCGCTGGAGGCGGCCTGCGACGCCCTGGATGCACTGGCCGAGGACCCGGCGATCCACCTCGACATGGATTTCCGGCCCGGCGACATGCAGTTCGTCAGCAACCACTGGATCATGCATTCGCGCACGGCCTACGAGGACTTCCCCGACCCGGAGCGGCGTCGTCACCTATTGCGACTTTGGCTCGCTTGCGATGACGGCCCTCCGTTGCCGGACGTTTACCTGCATGCTTGGCAAGGGGCGACAGGCAAGGGACGGCCCGCCGGCATCCGTGTGCCGGGCGTCAAGCTCAATGCCCCACTCGATGCCGAGTAGGATGGCCTCATTCCTACGCCGAGCAGCCCTGCTCAGTGCGCTGGGACTGCCTACAGTGGCGCAAGCGCAGCAGGGCGTGGCCGACCAGTGGCCGACACGATCGATCCGCCTCATCGTGCCCTACCCGCCCGGCGGCACAACGGACATCGTGGCGCGCCGGTACGCCGACTTCCTCCGCGCTAGGATCAGGCAACCAATCGTCGTGGAGAACCGGGCAGGCGCCACGACGAATATCGGGACGGAGGCTGCCGTGCGATCCGCGCCCGACGGTTATACCCTCCTCCTCGGAACGACGGCACTCGCCAGTAATCCAGTTTACGGACCGGCGCCGGGTTTCGATCCAATCACAGCGCTCGATCCCGTCGGCTTGATCACCGACATCCCGTATCTTGTCGCGGCCAATCCCCGCTTCCCGGCAAAAAGCGCACAGGAGATGATCACGNTCATGCATTCGCGCACGGCCTACGAGGACTTCCCCGACCCCGCCGACCGCCGCCACCTGTTCCGGCTCTGGCTGGCCTGCCCGGACGGGCCGGCGCTGCCGGCGGTCTATACCGCCGCCTGGCAGGGCGCGACGGCCGGGGGCCGGCCGGCCGGCATCCGGGTGGCCAGCGTGCCGCTCTCGGCGCCGCTGGATGCGGGATGGGGCTGATGCGTCAGCTCCACCTCAACCTCTTCATCCATGGCCGGGGACACCACGAGGCCGCCTGGCGGCATCCGGCGGCCTCGCCGCTGGGGCTGGCGGATATCCGCTACTACACCGGCCTGGCGCAGCAGGCCGAGGCGGGGCTCTTCGACAGCATCTTCCTCGCCGATACGCTCGCGGTCGGCGACGACGTGGCCCATGCGCCGCGCGCCTGGCTGGAGCCGGTGACGGCGCTGGCGGCGATCGCCGGGGCGACGCGGCGGATCGGGCTGATCGCCACCTGCTCCACCACCTATACCGAGCCCTACAACCTCGCCCGGCAATTCGCCTCGCTCGACCACATCAGCGGCGGCCGGGTCGGCTGGAACATCGTCACCACCTGGCTGGCCGCGGCGGGCAGGAACTACGGGGAGGAGGCCCAGCCGAGCCACGCCGGACGCTATGCCCGGGCCGAGGAATACATGCAGGCCGTCACCGCGCTTTGGGACAGCTGGGCGGATGACGCGGTGCTGGATGACCGCGCGGCGGGGCGCTACGCCGCGCCGGGGCGCATCCGCCGCATCGACCACGCCGGCGCGCACTACCGCGTCGCGGGGCCGCTCAACCTGCCGCGCGGGCCGCAGGGCAGGCCGGTCTTCGTCCAGGCCGGCTCCTCCGAGACCGGCCGGGGCTTCGCCGCGCGGCACGCGGAGGCGGTCTTCACCGCGCAGATGGAGAAGGCGACGGCGGTGGAATTCTACGCCGACCTCAAGGCGCGGGCGGCGGCGCTGGGCCGGCCGGCGAACCAGGTGCTGGTGCTGCCCGGCCTCTGCCCCGTCATCGGCGGCACCGAGGCGGAGGCGCAGCGGATCTGGCGCGAGCTGGGCGACCTCTCGGACCCGGAGGTGGGGCGGCAGCGGCTGTCCGGCCGCTTTGGCGGGCATGACTTCACCCACCTGCCGCTCGACCGGCCGCTGGCGCCGGAGGATTTCCCCGACCCGGCGACGGTGCAGGCGGCGCGCAGCCGGACCGAGGTGATCGTCGGGCTGGTGCGGCGCGAGGCGCCGACGCTGCGGCAATTGCTCGACTACCTCGCCGGCGCCCGCGGCCATTTCGTCACCCTCGGCACGCCGGAGCAGGTCGCCGACCTGATCGAGGACTGGTTCACCACCGGCGCCGCCGATGGCTTCAACCTGATGCCGCCGGTGCTGCCGGCGATGCTCGGCGGCTTCATCGAGCAGGTGGTGCCGCTGCTGCAGCGGCGCGGGCTGTTCCGCCGCGAATACGGCGCCGAGACGCTGCGCGGGCATTACGGGCTGCCGCGGCCGGAGGCGCGGTTCCCGGGGCATCCCTGATCACCGCCGCGCAGCGCGATCCCTTCTACCCCGGGCGGAAGGATGGCAGCATGGTCCCGGATACGTCCGGGAGCTACCGCCATGCAAAGACGCAGCCTGCTCAAGGCCGCCGCCCTGCCTGCCCTGCCGCTCTCCGGGCCGGCCATCGGCCAGAACATGCGGGCCCGCACCCTGCGCATGGTGCCGCAGGCCAACCTCACCTCGCTCGACCCGATCTGGACCACCGCCGGGGTCACCGAGAACCACGGCTGGACGATCTTCGACACGCTCTATGGCCTGTCCGACGACCTGCAGGTGCGGCCGCAGATGGCGGAGGGGCATCAGGTCTCGGACGACCGGCGGAGCTGGACCATCCGGCTGCGGGAAGGCCTGCGCTTCCACGACGGCGAGCCGGTGCTGGCCCGCGACTGCGCCGCCAGCCTCGCCCGCTGGGCGCGGCGCGACACCTTCGGCCAGTCGCTCGGCGCGGTGGCGGAGGCCTTCGAGGCGGTGGACGACCGCACCATCCGCATCCGCCTGAAGTCGCCCTTCCCGCTGCTGCTGGAGGCGCTGGCCAAGCCCTTCGCCAATGCCAGCTTCATCATGCCGGAACGCCTGGCGAAGACCGATCCCTTCCAGCAGGTGACGGAGATGGTCGGCTCCGGCCCCTACCGCTTCGTCGCCGACGAGTACATCTCGGGCAGCCGCGTGGTCTATGCGAAGCACGACGGCTACGTGCCGCGCGGCGAGCCGCCGAGCCGCACCGCCGGCGGCAAGGTGGCGCATTTCGACCGCATCGAATGGACCGTCATCCCGGATAGCGCCACCGCCTCCGCCGCGCTGCAATCCGGCGAGATCGACTGGTGGGAACAGGTCAACCCCGACCTCATCCCGGTGCTGCGGCGGACCCGCGGCGTGACCATCGAGGTCATCAATACCCTGGGCTACATCGGCTTCAGCCGGTTCAACCACCTGAACCCGCCCTTCGACAATCCGGCCATCCGCCGCGCGGCGCTGCACGCGATCAACCAGGAGGACTACGTCCGCGCGGTGACCGGCAACGACCCGGAGGCCTGGCGCACCTGCCATTCCATGTGGCCCTGCGGCACGCCCTATGGGACGACCACGGGATCCGACGCCCTGGCCGGGCCGCGCGACCCGGAGCGGGTGCGCGGCATGCTGCGGGACGCCGGCTACAAGGGGGAGAAGGTCGTCATCATCAACCCGACCGACTTCCCGACCATCGGCCCCTTCGGCCAGATCCTGGCCGATGCGCTGCGCCGCTGCGGCATGACCGTCGAGCTGCAGGAGATGGACTGGGGCAGCCTGGTGCAGCGCCGCGTCAGCAAGGAGCCGGTGGAGAAGGGCGGCTGGAGCATCTTCCACACCTGGTGGCCGGGCATCTCCATCATCAACCCGGCGGTCAACGCCCCCATCCGCGGCACCGGGGAGCGCGGCTGGTTCGGCTGGTACAGGAACGACCGGGTGGAGGCGCTGAGCGCCGAATGGCTGCTGGCGGAGACGGAGGCCGAGCGGGGGCGGCTGGCCGAGGCGATCCAGCAGGAAAGCTGGCAGAACGTGCCCTTCCTGCCGCTCGGCCAGTTCTTCATCCGCACCGCGCATCGCGGGCTGACCGGCGTGCTGAAGGGGACCTCGCCCTATCCGTGGAATGTCAGGCGGGCCTGATCGCCGTTCGATACGGGCCACCCCGAAGGGAATACGCCCATGCAGGTCGTCGTCTTCAGCACCAAGCCCTATGACCGGCAATTCCTCGATGCCGCCAATGTCGGGCGGCACCAGCTGCGCTACGTCGAGGCGCGGCTCTCGCCCGAGACCGCCCTGCTGGCCCAGGGCGCCGAGGCGGTCTGCGCCTTCGTCAACGACCAGGCCCCGGCCGAGGTGCTGGAGGTGCTGGCCGGCCTCGGCATCCGGCTGCTGGCGCTGCGCTCCGCCGGCTTCAACAATGTCGACCTGACCGCGGCGCGGCGCCTGGGCATCCAGGTGGCGCGGGTGCCGGCCTATTCGCCGGCGGCGGTCGCCGAGCATACCGTGGCGCTGATCCTGGGCCTGAACCGCCGCATCCACCGCGCCTACAACCGGGTGCGGGAGGGCAATTTCGCGCTCGACGGGTTGCTCGGCTTCGACCTCAAGGGCCGCCGGGTCGGCATTATCGGGACCGGCCGCATCGGGGTCGCGGTCGCGCGCATCATGCAGGGCTTCGGCTGCCGGGTGCTGGCGCATGATCCCTGGCCCTCGGCGGAAGGGCTGGCGCTCGGCCTCGACTACGTCGCGCTCGGCGCGCTGCTGGCGCAGGCCGATATCGTCACCCTGCATTGCCCGCTGACGCCGCAGACCCGCCACCTGATCGACGCGGCGGCGCTGGCCCGCATGAAGCGGGGCGCCATGCTGGTGAATACCAGCCGCGGCGCCCTGGTCGACACGCGCGCCGTCATCGAGGGCCTGAAGTCCGGCGCGATCGGCCTGCTCGGCCTCGATGTCTACGAGGAGGAGAGCGAGCTGTTCTTCGAGGATCTGTCCGGCCAGGTGCTGCAGGACGATGTCTTCGCGCGGCTGCTGACCTTCCCCAACGTGCTGATCACCGCCCACCAGGGCTTCTTCACCACCGAGGCGCTGACGGCGATCGCCGAGACCACCATCGGCAACCTCACCGCCTTCGCCGGCACCGGCCGCGCCTTGCACGAGGTCCCGGCCCCCGGCTGACCGCTACCCCTCCGCGCGCAGCTCGGCCCGGTGGGCCTCGACCAGCGCGGCCATGCCGGGGAAGTGGAAGACGATCCGGGCCTCCTTCGGCGGAGGCGGGGTGGCGCCCCAGCCGGCCAGGCCTTGCCGCCGGTCGATCCAGGCGCAGGCCAGCCCGGCCTCGGTCGCCGGGACATGGTCGTGGAACAGGCTCTGCGCGGTATGCAGGATATCCGCGCGGCCGAAGCCGAGCCCGGCCAGCTTGTCCAGCAGGTAGTCGAAATTCGCCGGGTCCGGCTTGTAGGAGCCGACATCCTGCGCGGTGCAGATCAGGTCGAATTCCACGCCCAGCCGCCGGTTGCTGGCGGCGAAGCCGGTGCGGTCGACGTTCGAGAGGATCACCAGCCGGAAGTGCTGCTTCAGATAGGCCAGCGCTTCGGCGGAATCGGGAAAGGCCGGCCAGTCCGGGACCGAGGCGCCGAAGGCGGCATCGGCCGCTGGGTCCGGCGCCGCGCCCCAGAGGGTCGCGAGCCGGCCGTGCACCACCGCCAGCAGCTCGGAATAGACCATGCCGGGGGTGGCGGCCTGCTGGCGCGATTCATGCGCCCCGAAGGCCTCGAGCGCCGCATCGCGCCCGGGCGGGGCGGGAAGGCGGGCAAGCAGCGGCTGCAGGGCGGCGAAGATGCCGCTCTCCCAGTCGATCAGCGTGCCGTAGCAGTCGAAGGTCAGGACCTTGAAATCCGTCAGCCGCATCATCCGCTCCCTGGCCTCAATCGGCGCGGATCGCATTGTCCCGCACCACCTTCCCCCAGATCTCCACCTGCTGGTCGATGAAGGCGGCCAGCGCCGGCGGGTCGGACAGCACCAGCCGGGCCTGCTGGTTCTCCTCCATCTGCTGGCGGAGGCGTGGCTCGTTCAGCGTCTCCCGCAAGGCCGCATTCATCCGGGCGACCAGCGGCGCCGGCGTGCCGGCCGGGGCGAACACGCCCCACCAGGCCTCCGCCTGCAGCCCGGGGAAGCCGGATTCCTCCGCGGTCGGGATATCCTTCAGCGCCGGCAGCCGCTCCGGCCCGAACTGGCCGATGGCCCGCAGGCTGCCGCCGCTGATATGCGGCGCCAGCAGCGCGGCGCTGCCGATCATCACCTCGATATGCCCGGCGATGGTGTCGTTCACCGCCAGCCCGCCGCCGCGATAGGCCAGATGCGGCATGGAGGTGCCGGTGCGCGCCTGCAGCAGCATCATCGTGAGGTGGCCGAGCGTGCCGTTGCCGGTCGAGCCATAGGAGACGCCGTCCGGCTTCGCCTTCGCCGCCGCCACCAGATCGGTCAGGCTGCGATAGGGCTTGTCCGGCCGCGTGGCGAGGACATAGGGCGCGCCGCCGATCAGCATGACCGGATCGAGATCCTTGGTCAGGTTGAAGGGCAGGCTCGCCAGCAGCGCCGGCAGGGTCGCGTGGCTGTCGAAGGTGAGCAGCCAGGTGAGGCCGTCGGGCGCCGCCTTGGCGACCGCATCGGTGCCGATCGAGCCGGCGGCGCCGGAGCGGTTCTCCACCACCACCGGCTGGCCGAAGCGCTGGGTCAGCCCCGGCGTCACCAGCCGCGCCACGGCATCGGTGGAGCCGCCGGCGGCGAAGGGGACGATGATGCGGATCGGGCCGGCGGGCTGCGCGCCGGCGCCGGCTGCCAGCGATGCGGCGGCGAGGCCGAGGGCGGCACGGCGCGAAAGACGTTGAGTCACGAGGGGTCCTTTCGGGAAGGGGCCGCACCCTGCGGCGCGGCCCCGTCTGACATCAGGCCGGCTTGAAGACCGGGTAGGGCGGGCCGTCGTCCTGGGTCGGCCGCCAAGTGAGCTGGACCTTGTCGCCGATGGCGACCTTGTCGAAGTCGCACTCGACGATGTTGGTCATCATCGTCGGGCCCTCCTCCAGGGTCACATAGGCGATCGCATAGACCTCCGGCGCCCGCTTCATGACGCTGACGCTGTAGATCGTGCCGCGGCCGGGGCTCTCGACCCATTCCGTGGTCTCGCTCATGCAGTGCGGGCAGCAGGCGCGGGGGTACCAGTGCGCCTTGCCGCAGGAGGTGCATGTCTTGATCAGGAATTTCCCCTGCCGCGCCGCCGCCCAGAAGGGCTCGGTCTCCGGCGAGGACATCGGCGCGGGGATGCTGCGTTCCTTGGCCATCGGCTTCACTCCCGTTCCATGATCAGCGTGGCGCCGCCGTGCCGGCTGCCGAGCAGACCGCCCGTGCCATGCGCCAGGGCGATGTCGCAGTTCGGCACCTGCACCTTGGGGTGGGCCTCGCCGCGCAGCTGCCGCACCGCCTCGATCACCTTGGTGATGCCGCCGCGATTGGCCGGGTGGTTGTTGCAGAGCCCGCCGCCATCGGTGTTGAAGGGCAGGCGGCCGACGCCCGAGATCAGGTTGCCATCGGCGACGAAGCGGCCGCCCTGGCCCTTCTCGCAGAAGCCCAGGTCCTCGAGCTGCACCACCACGGTGATGGTGAAGCTGTCGTAGATCGAGGCATATTTGATGTCGGACGGTTTCACCCCCGCCTCGGCGAAGGCCGCAGGCCCCGAGCGGACGCCGGCCGAATAGGTCAGGTCGACGTTGCCGCCCATCTGCCCCTTCATGCTCTCCCCCGCGCCCATGACCTTCACCAGCGGGCGTTTGAGGCTGCGGGCGATCTCCGGCGAGACGACGACCAGCGCGCCGCCGCCATCCGAGACCACGCAGCAGTCCAGCCGGTGCAGCGGCGTGGCGATCAGCGGCGATCCCACCACCTGCTCCACCGTCACCACGTCCCGCAGCATCGCGTGCTCGTTGTACTGGGCGTGGTGGGAGGCGGCGACCTTCACCCAGGCGAGCTGCTCGGAGGTGGTGCCGAACTGGTGCATGTGCCGCGCCGCGACCATGGCATAGGCATTCACCGTGGCGACGCCGAGCGGGAACTCCCACTGCGTGTCCGGCGCATCGGCGCCGCGGATGCGCGGCGTGGCGCCGGAATGGCCCTCCGAGCGCGGCCGCCCCGCCAGGGTGATCAGCGCGACCGAGCACTTGCCGGCGGCGATGGCTTCGGCCGCATGCGCCACATGGGCGATGTAGGAACAGCCGCCGACATCGGTGCTGTCTTAGTGGCGCAGCGTGAGATTCATGTAGTCGGCCATGGCCAGCGGGCCGAGGCCGGGCGCGTCGCCGGCGCAGAAGTAGCCGTCGACGTCCTCCTTGGTCAGCCCGGCGTCGCGCAGGGCGCCGAGCGCCGATTCCGCGTGCAACTGGGCGACGGACTTGTCCTTGGCCAGCCGCGTCGGGTGCTCATAGGCACCGGCGACATAGGCCTTCCCCTTGATCGACATGCGCTCGGGCGCTCCCCTTCCCTGCCCGGCCATTGGTGGCCGGGCAGGCACAGTCTCGCGCCGGAGCAGCCGGGGGGCAAGGCGAGGCCGGGGAGGCCTGCGGGCCGCGACGATGCCGGAGGCGGCACAGGGAAGACCGCCTCCGGCCCGAAGCCGCCCTTCGGGGTCTAACCATCCAGGCTCCGCTTCCCTACCTTCCCAGCCATGTCCCGCTCCCCGAATGCCGATCTGGCCCCCCTCATCAAGCTCCTGCAGGCGGGCGTCCCACCCGCCCGCGCCGCCGCCGAATTCGCCCGCGTCCTGGCGATCTGGACCGCCGAGCTCCAGGACGACACCGAGCAGCTGCAGGAGCGGCTCTCCGGCCTGGCCGAGCAGATGACGACGGGGGTCGAGGAGATGCACGAGGGCATCGCCGAGGCGAGCGACAAGGGCAAGCCCACCCTGCGGCGGATCCTGGCGACGCATGAGGCGGTGCTGGACGCGGTGCGCCAGGCGCAGGGGGCAGGCTAGACCTCCGGCGCCCCGAAGCGAGGCCTCGCGCCCCACCCTTGCGTCCTTCCCCTCCCCCCCTATCCTGCCGGCCAAGGGAACAACGGGAAGCCTCCATGCAAGACACCGCCGACGCCACGCCCATCGAGGCGACCGGGCCGCTCAAGGGCCTGCGCGTGCTGGACCTGACGGCGGTGGTGCTCGGCCCCTTCTGCACCCAGATGCTGGGCGACTGGGGCGCCGAGGTCATCAAGGTCGAGACCCCGACCGGCGATATCGTGCGCAATTCGGGCGTCTACCGGAACAAGGGGATGGCCTCGGTCTTCCTCGGCATCAACCGCAACAAGCGGGCCATCGCCATCGACCTGAAGTCGCCGGAGGGCGCCGAGGTGCTGCGGCGGCTGATCCCGACCGTCGACGTGCTGGTGACCAACATCCGCCCGGCCGGGATGGCCCGGCTCGGCTTCGGGCCGGAGCAGTGCCGGGCGCTGAACCCGAGGCTGGTCTTCGCGGTGGCGACGGGCTTCGGCCAGGACGGGCCGCACCGGGCCAAGCCGGCCTTCGACGAGATCATCCAGGCCGCCTCCGGCTTCGCCGACATCGTCGGCGAGGCCTATGGCCAGCCGATGTTCGTGCCCTCCCTGATCGCCGACAAGATCACCGGCATGGCGCTGCTCTCGGCGGTGCTGGCCGCGCTCTATCACCGGGAGAAGACCGGCGAGGGCCAGCTCGTCGAGGTGCCGATGCTGGAGACGCTGACCGCCTTCCTCAGCGTCGAGCACCTGGGCGGGCTCGCCTTCGAGCCGCGCAACGGCGATGCCGGCTACAAGCGGCTCAAGCACCGCAAGCCGGCGCCGACCCTGGATGGCCACATCACCCTGCTGCCCTACTCCTCCGCCAACTGGAAAGCCTTCTTCACCATGGCCGAGCGGCCCGACCTGGTGGAGACGCTCTCGGTCGAGGACCCGGTGAAGCGCAACGCGCAGATCGATCAGGTCTATGCCGCGATGGCGGAGATCTCGGCCGGGCGGACCACGGCGGAATGGCTGGAGCTGTGCGAGCAGCACGACATCCCCGCCACCGGCTTCTCCCGGATCGAGGAGGTGACCGAGCATCCGCACCTCAAGGCGGTGGAGATGTTCGCGCTGCACGACCACCCGACCGAGGGCCGCATCCGCATGGCCAAGCCGCCGACGCGCTTCGCCGCGACCCCGGCCAATATCCGCAGCATGGCGCCGCGGCTCGGCGAGCATACCGAGGCGATCCTGGGCGAGCTCGGCTTCTCGGCGGATGCGATCGCCGACATGCGGGACCGCCGGGTCATCCGGATGCCGCCCAAGGCGGATTGAGCCAGGTCGTCAGGGCAGCCAGCGGCGGCGCTTCGGCGCGATCTGCTCCAGCCAGGCCTGGGCGCCGCGGTAGAGCGCTTCCTGCTCCGCCGCCTCGTCGTCGGCCGCCGGGATGTCCGGGGTGGCCGGGACCAGGCTGGCGACAGGGGCGTCCTCGGCCAAGACAGCCACGGCCTGATCCAGGCGCGGGGCCTCGGGCTCGGAAGCGGTCAGGCTGAAGACCATGGCCAGGGGGATGAAGGCACAGCGTATCATCGGTGCAACGTCCTTGGTCGGGGAACAACCCGCGGCCGTGTTGAGCGGGAGATGGTCGCTTTCGGGGCAGAAGGCCAAGGCATCCGGCGAATGACCGGTATCCATCCCGCGGATGAAGCCCGCGGATGAAGGTGGCGGGGGCCAGGCCGCGCCCGGTCTGCACCGGGTGCGGCCTGCCCCCCCCCTTCTCACTCCGCGGGGGCGGGGGTGGGCGGTGCGACCGGCGCCTTGCCGCGCCGCGCCATGGCCCGCGCCACCACGTAGAACAGCGGCGTGAACAGCAGCCCGAACAGGGTCACGCCCAGCATCCCGTAGAAGACCGCGACGCCCAGGCTCTGGCGCATCTCCGCCCCGGCGCCGGTGGCGACGGTCAGCGGCAGCACGCCGAGGATGAAGGCGAGGCTGGTCATCAGGATGGGCCGCAGCCGGGTGCGCGCCGCCGCCGCGGCCGCCTCCCAGCGGGTGGCGCCCTCATCCTCCGCCGCGCGGGCGAATTCCACGATCAGGATCGCGTTCTTCGCCGCCAGGCCCACCAGCACCACCAGCCCGACCTGCACCAGCACGTTGTTGTCGAGCCCGGCATGCGCCACGCCCAGCAGCGCCGCCAGCACCGACATCGGCGCGATCATCACGACGGCCAGCGGCAGCAGCCAGCTCTCGTACATCGCCGCCAGCACCAGGAAGACGAAGACCACCGCCATGCCGAAGGCGATCGGCGCGGTATTGCCGGCGATGCGCTCCTGCAGGGCGAGCTCGGTCCATTCGTAGCTGAAGCCGTCCGGCAACGCGGTCTTCAGCACCTCCTCCATGGCCGCGATCGCCTGGCCGGTCGAGATGCCCGGCAGCGCCGCGCCCTGCACCTCGGCCGCCGGGAACAGGTTGTAGCGCGGCACCCGGTAGGGGCCGGAGGTCTCGTGGAAGGTGGCGATGCTGCCGAGCGGCACCATCCCGCCGCTATCCGTCCGGGTCCGCAGCCGGGCGAGATCCTCCACCCCCATGCGGTGCTGCATGTCGGCCTGCGCCGTCACCCGCCAGGTCCGGCCCAGCAGGTTGAAGTCGTTGACGAAGGCCGAGCCCATGTAGATCGCCATCGCCTCATGCACGCGGGAGATCGGCACGCCCAGCATCTCGGCCCGGGTGCGGTCGATGTCGGCGCGGATCTGCGGCGTCGCGGTATTGAACAGGCTGAAGGCGAAGGCGATGCCCGGGGCGCCATTGGCCTTGGCCAGCACCTGCTGCGTCGCCTGCTCCAGCGCCTGCGGGCCGAGGCCGGCGCGGTCCTGGATCATCAGCTTGAAGCCGCCGCCGGTGCCGATGCCGGGGACCGGCGGCGGCGGGATGACCAGCACCTGGGCATCCGGCTCGCTGCCCAGCCGCCGCTGCAGGTCGGCCAGGATGCTGTTGCCGGTGAGCCCCTTCGGGCCGCGCTCCTCGAAGGGCTCGAGCCCGGCGAAGACCACGCCGGTATTGGGCGCGTTGGTGAAGGTCGCGCCGTCGAAGCCGACGAAGGCGACGGCATTGGCCACGCCCGGCGTCGCCACGATCTGCTCCGAGGCGCGGCGGATCACCGCATCGGTGCGGCTGAGGCTGGCGCCCGGCGGCAGCTGGAAGGCGGCGATGAAGTAGCCGCGGTCGAGCGGCGGGATGAGCCCGGTCGCCGTGGTCAGCACGCTGTGCCCGGTCAGCGCCAGCAGGCCGCCGTAGAGCAGCAGCAGGATGACCGGCAGCCGGACCAGCCGCTGCGTCAGCCCGCCGTAGCCGAAGGACAGCCGGTCGAACAGCCAGTTGAAGCCGCGGAAGAACAGGCCGACCGGCGCCAGCAGCCGGTGGCGCGACAGCGCATGGCCATGCGGCTTCAGCAGCAGTGCCGCCAGCGCCGGGGAGAGCGTCAGCGAGACAATGGCCGAGAGCAGCGTGGCGACCGAGATGGTCACCGCGAACTGCCGGTAGAAGGCGCCGGAGATGCCGCTGATGAAGGCCGTCGGGATGAAGACCGCGACCAGCACCAGGGCGATGGCGATCAGCGCGAAGCCGACCTCGTCCATGGTGCGGCGCGCGGCCTCGAGCGGGGAGAGGCCGAGCGCCATGTGCCGCTCGGCATTCTCCACCACGACGATGGCATCATCCACCACGATGCCGATGGCCAGGATCAGCCCGAACATGGTCAGGGTGTTCAGCGTGAAGCCGAGCATCAGCAGCACGCCGAAGGTGCCGATGATCGAGACCGGGATGGCCAGCAGCGGGATCAGCGCGGCGCGCCAGTTCTGCAGGAACAGGATCACCACCAGCACCACCAGCAGGACGGCTTCCGCGAAGGTGTGCAGCACCGCCTCCATGCTCTGGGCGATGAAGCGCGTGGGGTCGTAGACCACGCTCCAGCCGATGCCGGAGGGGAAGGAGGCGGCCGCCTCCTCCATGGTGGCGCGGACGGCGGCGGCGGTCTCCAGCGCGTTGCTGCCGGGGCGCTGGAAGATGACGACGGCGGTGGCGACCTGGTTGTTCAGCAGCGCGTTCACGGTGTAGTCGGCAGCGCCGATCTCGGTCCGCGCCACGTCGCGCAGCCGGACCGGGGCGCCGCCGCTGCCGGTCGCCACCACCTGCTCGTCGAATTGCTCGGGCGAGGTGAGACGGCCGAGCGCCTGCACGCTGGTTTCGAAGGCGCCGGCCTCGGCGGCGCGCGGCGCCTGGCCGATGGCGCCGGCGGCGACCTGGGCATTGGCGCGCTGCAGCGCCTGCACCACCTCGCCCGGCGCCAGGCCGCGGGCGGCGACCCTGTCGGGGTCGAGCCAGACCCGCATGGCATAGTCCCGCGCGCCGAAGACCTGGGCATCGCCGATGCCCTCGATCCGGGTCAGCCGGTCCTTGATCGCCAGCGTGGCGAAGTTCGAGACGTATTCCGGGCTGCGGCTGGCATCCGGCGAGGTCAGGTGCACGACCATCAGCAGGTCGGGCGAGGCCTTCTTCACGGTGATGCCGAGGCGGCGGACCTCCTCGGGCAGCCGCGGCTCGGCGATGGCGACGCGGTTCTGCACCAGCACCTGCGCCTGGTCGACGTCGACGCCCTGGCGGAAGACCACGCTGATGGTCACCCGCCCGTCGCCGGTCGACTGCGAGGAGAGGTAGAGCATGCCGTCGACGCCGTTCACCTCCTGCTCCACCGGCCCGGCGACGGTCTGGGCGATGGTCTCGGCCGAGGCGCCGGGATAGAGCGCGGTCACCTGCACGGTGGGCGGGGCGATGTCGGGGTATTCCCCGACCGGCAGGCGGAAGGCGGCGATGGCGCCGACCAGGGTGATGGCGATGGAGATGACCGCCGCGAAGACCGGGCGGTCGATGAAGAAGCGGGCGAGGCGCATGGCACGGGGTGTCCTGAAGGGGGTGCGGTGCCGGCGCCTACTGGGCCAGGGCGAGCGGGCTGGGGCCGATGCGGCCCTGTTCGGCGGTGACGCGCGATCCCGGCCGGGCCCGGTGCAGCCCGCCGATGATGACGCGGTCCTCCGGCCCGAGGCCGGAGCGCACCACCCGCAGCCCGTCGACCAGCGGGCCGAGCTGCACCGGGCGCGGCGCCACGGTGCCGTCCGCCGCCACGGTCAGCACCATCCGGCCGGACTGGTCGGCGACCACCGCCGCATCCGGCACCATCAGCGCCGGCACGTCCCCGGCGAACAACCGGAGCCGGGCGAAGCTGCCGGGGGTGAGGAAGAGGTCGGGGTTCGGCACGGTGGCGCGGCCGCGGATCGTGCCGCTGCGGGTATCGAAGGTATTGTCCACGAAATTCACCCGGCCTTCGTGGCTGAACTCGGTCTCGTCCAGCAGCCGGAGCTGGATCTGCGCCCCGGCCTCGCTGGCCGCCGCATCGCCCCTGGGCCGGAAGCCGCCGGCGGCGGCGCGGGCATAGCGCAGGTACTGCGCCTCGCTCGCATCGAAGCTGACATAGACCGGGTCGAGCGCGACCAGCGTGGTGAGCAGGGTGGTGCCCTGCTGCACCAGGTTGCCGGCATCCACCCGGCGGTCGCTGACCCGGCCGGGACGTGGGGCGCGGATCTCGGAGAATTCGAGGTCGAGCTCGGCCTGGTGCAGGGCGGCGCGGGCGGCGGCGAGGCCGGCCTGGGCCTCCCGCAAGGCGCTGCGCCGCGTGTCCATCTCGGATTCCGGGGCGAAGCGCTGCGCCACCAGCGGCGTGTAGCGCTGCACCTGCTGCTCGGCGAGGGTCAGCTTCGCCTCGTTGCGGCCGGCCTCGGCCCGGGCGCTCTCGACCGCGATCCGGAAGGGGCGCTGGTCGAGGGTGAACAGCAGGTCGCCGGCCCGCACCAGCGCGCCATCCTGGAAATGCACCTGCATCACCTGGCCGGAGACGCGGGGGCGGATCTCCACCCGGGCGGAAGGCTCGATCCGGCCGGTATGCTCGTCCCATTGGGTGACCGAGCGGGCGAGCGGGGTGGCGACCATGACGGAAGGGGCGGGCGGGGTGCCCTGGGCGGCGGCCGGCTGGCCGAGGGCGGTGCCGGCGGCGAGCGCCAGCGCCGCGGCGCTCGGCAGGGCCCGGTTCAGCCAATCAATCCAGAGGCTTCCGCCGGTCTGGCCCGAAAGGGCCTTGTGCTGGTCAGGCGACATAACCAATCTCCAGGGCCGAGTGATACCGACCGGTTCGTCCCTAGGTAAGTGACCGGTCGGTATCATTACAAGGGGCATTTTGCGGCGGTGCACACACGGCCCGCCGAGAGGAGCGATCGCCACCATGTCCAGTGCCGCGGCCAAGGGACCGAAGGCGTCCGAGCGCATCCAGATCGCGGCGAAGGACCTGTTCTATCGCCACGGCATCCGCGCGACCGGGATCGAGGAGGTCTGCCGCGTGGCGGAGGCGACCAAGATGAGCCTGTACCGGACCTACCCGAGCAAGGACGCCCTGGTCGCCGCCATCCTCTGCGAGGATTCCGCCGCCTACGACGCCTGGTTCGCCGCGGTCACCGGGGCGGAGCCGACCGCGGCGGGGAAGCTGCGGGCGCTGGTCGCGGCGGTGGCGGCGAAGCTGGCGATGCCGGACTACCGCGGCTGCCCGCTGCTGCTGGCGCAGACCGAATTCCCCGACCCCTCCCACCCGATCCACCAGCTCGTCGCCGAGCACAAGGCCCAGATGCGCCAGGGCCTGGCCGCGCTGGCGGCCGAGGCGGGCGTCGCCGAGCCGGCGCAGCTCGGCGATACCCTGGCCCTGCTGTTCGACGGCGGCTGGGCCTCGCTGCCCTACCTCGGCGCCGAACGGGCCGGCGAGGTGCTGCTGCAGAGCGCCGAGGCCCTGCTGCGGATGTCCCTGCCGGCCGATTCCGTGGCAGCATCCCCCGGCCGCTGACGCGGCGGGCCATGCCGCCCGAGGAGCGCCCTGCATGATCCGGATCCCCCGCCGCCCCCTGCTGGCCCTCCCGGCCCTCGCCGCCGGCCGGGCGCTGGCGCAGCCGCCGGGCTGGACGGTGGCGACCGAGTATCCGGCCACGGCCATCCCCGGCGAGGGCGTGGCGCATTTCGCCGCGGGTGCCAGCGCCGGCGGCCTCCCCGTCACGGCGCTGCCGGACGGGCCGGCGGGCTACCGCTCCGCCGCCGCCTTCGAGGCCCTGGCGGCGGGGCGCTTCGCCGCGGTGGATGCCTTCGCCGGCGCGCTCGGCGGCGTCGATCCGCTGTTCCTGCTCTCCTCGCTGCCCTTCCTCACGGCATCCCCGGCCGATGCGGCGCGGCTGCGCGACCTGGCCCGCCCGGGCTATGCCGCGGCGGCGGCACGGCAGGGCGCCGTGCTGCTGTGGACCACGCCCTGGCCGCCCAGCGGCTTCTGGACGCGCGAGCCGGTGACCACCCCGGCGGCGCTGCGCGGCCTCCGCATCCGCACCTACGACAGCACCGGCACGGCGGTGCTGCGCGCCGCGGGCGCCGCCGCCGAGGCGCTGTCCTTCGCCGAGGTGGAGACGCGGCTCGAGGCCGGCACGCTCGATGCGGTGCTCTCCTCCGGCGACGGCGGCGCCGGCCGGCGGCTGTGGCGCTGGCTGCCGCATTTCACCGAGGCCAGCTACGCCTGGCCGCTGTCGCTGGCCTTCGCCGCCGCGCCCCGCCTCGCGGCACTGCCGCCCGCGGGCCGCGCGGCGGTGCTGGCGGCGGCGGCGGAGACCGAGGCGCGGCAGTGGCAGGCGATCGAGGGTCGGCTCGCCGCCAACCGGCAGGTGATGCGGGAGAACGGGGTCGGCCTGCATGCGCCCGACCCGGCGCTGCGCGGGCTGCTGCGGGAGGCCGCGCGGTCGGCCGTCGAGGCCTGGCGCGCCGGCGCCGGGGAGGCCGGCCGGGCCATCCTCGCGGCCTATGCCGGATAGGGTCGGGTCCCTGCGCCGGTGCGGCGGGGCCTTGCTCTAGCGGCCGCCGCAGGCTGCCAGGTGCGCCGCCAGCAGGGGCGCATGGCCGGCGTTCAGGATGGCGCGCAGCGGCCCCTTGAGCAGCCCCGTGTCGATCTGCTGGCCGGGGTCGATCACCGGCTGGGCCGGATCGAACGGGCGCAGCTTCAGCCGGACCAGGGCGATGAAGCATTGCCGCGCCGCGGCCATGACATTGATCAGGTCGCCGATGACCCAGACGTTCTCGAAGAGGTTCTGCGCCGCGACCACCGGTTTCACCGCCTCGAGCCCGGTCGAGAAGCTGTCCCGCGCCTCCTCCCGCATGCCAAAGGCGCTCATCAGCAGGCCATGGGTGAAGCAGCCGAGCACCAGGTTCAGGGCGCTGACCTTGGCGAAGCGCACGTTCGGCACCTGGCGGGCATGCACCGCGAAGAGGGTCGCGGCATCGGTGTAGCGGTTGTTCAGCAGCGCGAGGTAGCCGGCGACCGTGGCCAGCGACACGGTCCAGCGCACGTGGCGCCAGTCCGGCGCCTCCCCCCCTTCGGCAATCAGCGCCTCGCCGAGGACGATATCCTCCAGCGCCATCCGGACGATGTCGTTCGCCCGCCCGAGGTCCGCGGGCTCCAGGGTCTCGAAGGGGCGTTCGAGGATGCGGTGCGCCAGCACCACGAGGCCGGCATTGCGGACCACGAAATCCTCGGGGAAGCGCAGCACGGCCGCCCAGGCGCCCAGCTCCAGCAGGACCGGGGAAGTGAAGCGCGAGTGGTGCAGCTGGATGAGCTCGTGGAAGGCCTCCGGCGTGTCCAGGGCGAGCGCCCTGAAGACGTCGCCGGTCAGGCTGACCGCGACATGCCGCTGCAGGGCCCGGCCATAGGTATCCACGACATCGACGCGCAGGTCCTGCAGCCGCAGCAGGCGCCCGGACTCGATCTCGACGGGATCGAGCGGCATCCGCCCGTCGGCCGCGACCCGGTCGGGCGCGAGGGAGAAGGTCGCGGCGGCCTCGCCGCCGATGAGCAGGCTGATCTCGGTCCCGACCATGGCCGCATCGACATCAATGACCGAGCCGGAAAAGCGCAGCATTCGGCGGGCATTGTCCACATCCGACGCGATCGTGACTTCCATAGTCTTCCCTATTTTGCCGCGCGTTTCCCCAAGGCCGATCAAAATCCAAGCCGCAAAAACCAATAAATAATGTGACAAGTCAACATGGCAGCGGGGCGGCCGCGGCCGCCCGCCGGCGCCCGGCACCCAACGCTCAGGCCTGGTTCAGCCGCGCCGCCTCGGCCATGACCTCGATCGCCTCGGGCTGGCGGGACCGCACGGTCAGGGCATCCGCCCCGGAATCCTCCCAGGCGCGGAACCGCTCCCGGATCCGGGCGGGGGGGCCGACCAGGGCCTTGGCGTCCACCCATTCGTCGGGCACCGCCGCCGCCGCCTCGTCCTTGCGGCCGGCGAGGTAGAGCTCCTGCACCCGGTTGGCCGCCTCGCCGAAGCCGCGGCGGGTCATCATGTCCTTGTGGAAATTCTTGTCGCGGTGGCCCATGCCGCCGACGTAGAGCGCCACCTCCGGCTTCAGCCGGGCCAGCGCCGCGCCGACGTCCTCGGCCACCTCGACATGCGCCGAGGCCTGGATGGTGAAGTCGGCGCGCGACTTGCCGTGGCCGGCCCGGCGGAAGCCCTCCTCCAGCCAGGGCAGGTACTCCGGCAGGCAGCCCGGCACGAAGCCCAGCGCCAGCCAGCCATCGGCGATCTCGGCGGTCAGCTTCACCGTCGCCTCGTTCTCGGTGCCGAGGTAGATCGGGATGTCGGGGTTCATGTGCAGGATGGACTTCAGCGGCTTGCCGACGCCCATCGCCCCCTCCCCGGTATAGGGCAGGCTGATCTCCCGCCCCGCATGCGTCACCGGCGCCTCCCGCCGGAAGATCTTCCGCATGATCGCGACGTAGTCCTTCATGCGGTAGTAGGGCCGGCCCCAGGGCTCGCCGTACCAGCCCTCGACGATCTGCGGGCCGGAGACGCCGAGGCCGGCGATGAAGCGGCCGCCGCCGGCCAGGCTGTCGACCGTCGCCGCGCACATGGCGGCATTGGCCGGGGTCCGGGCGGCCAGCTGCATGATGCCGGTGCCGAGCTTGATCCGCTGGGTCACCGCGGCCAGGTAGGCCAGCGGGCTGACGGCATCCGAGCCGTAGGCCTCCGCGGTCCAGACCGTGTCGTAGCCGAGCGCCTCGGCCCGCTGCACCAGCGCCACCGGGACATCGAGCAGGGCGCCGGAATAACCGATCGACAGGCCTAGCTTCACAGGTTTCCTCCGTGGCTTTCCGGCAGGCTGCCGGAACGGCGGGCGAATGCCAATCCTCCGCGGCGCCCGGGGGCATGGCCCGGGAACATGGCCCGGGGGCACCGAAGGCCGGCATGGCGGCGGCGGACGGATCGAATCCCGCTTGCCCGCATCCGGCCCGGGTGTAGCCTCCCCCTCCAGGTGCCGGCGCGCGATCGCCCGGGGTCGCTCGGGCCCGGATCCCGCGCAGAGAAGCACCGCAGGAGGTTACCCCCATGGATGGTGCCATCCCCGGCGCATCGCGCCCGGACATCAAGCTCAACATCGCCACCAAGGCGAATTCGCCGCTCGTCGCCGGCCGGCGGAAATTCTTCCGCTACCGCGACCTCGGCGTCTCGGCCGCCACCGGCGGCAGGCTCCGCGCCCAGGTGATGGAAGCCGTCACCGGCATGACCGAGCCGACCGGCTGGCACACCCACCAGTGCGAGGCGCAGTTCGTCTATGTGCTGAAGGGCTGGGTCGAGCTGGAATTCGAGGACGGCACCCGCACCCGCTCCGGCGTCGGCGATGCCATCCTCATTCCCGGCGGGATGAAGCACAACGAGATCGCCACCTCGGATGACGTGGAGATCCTCGAGCTCTCGATCCCCGGCGACATGGCGACCCAGCCCTGCGACCCGCCCGAGGGCATGGCCAAGGCCTGAGGCGCCGCCTTCACCGGCGGCGCCGCGCGGCGGCCGCGGCGCCGCCCCGCGACGGCCGCCGGGGGAGGACAGGAGAATGACCACCGACCGACGCGCCATCCTGGCGGCCGGCGCCGCCTGGGCGGCGCTGCCGCCGCGCGCCCGCGCCCAGGGCGGCGGCCCGCCGACCATCCGCCTCGGCGTCATCAGCGACATGGCCGGGCCCTATGGCGACCTCGCCGGCCAGGGCTCGGTCCAGGGCGTGCGCCAGGCGGTGCAGGATGCCGCCGGCCTCGGCCTCAAGGTCGAGATCGTCTCGGGCGACCACCAGAACCGCCCCGACCTCGCCTCCAACCTCGCCCGGCAGTGGTTCGACCGGGACGGCGTGGACGTGCTGATCGACGTTCCCGGCAGCTCCGCCGGGCTGGCCGCGGCCGGCATCGCCCGGGAGAAGAACAAGGTCTTCCTCGCCTCCGCCCCCGGGACGGCGGACCTCACCGGCAGCCAGTGCAGCCCGAACACCGTCCACTGGACCTACGACACCTGGATGCTGGCCCACTCCACCGGCGACGCCCTGGTCAGGGCCGGCGGCGACAGCTGGTACTTCATCACGGTGGACTACGCCTTCGGCCATTCGGTCGAGGCCGAGACCACCCGCTTCGTCCAGGCCGCCGGCGGCCGGGTGCTGGGCACCTCCCGCTTCCCCTTCCCCGGCACCACCGACTTCTCCGCCTTCCTGCTGCGCGCCCAGGCCAGCCGGGCCAAGGTGATCGCGCTCGGCTGCGGCGGCGCGGACATGATCAACGCGGTCAAGCAGGCCGGCGAATTCGGCCTGGCCCGGCGCGGCCAGCGGGTGGCGGCGCTGCTGATGTTCATCAGCGACGTCCATGCCCTCGGCCTCGGCGCGGCGCAGGGCGCGGTCTGCTCGGAGACCTTCTACTGGGACATGAACGACCGGACCCGGGCCTTCTCGGCCCGGATGCGGGCCAACCACGGCATGGGCGCGCCCACCATGGTCCATGCCGGCTGCTATGCCGCGACCCTGCACTACCTGAAGGCGGCGGCCGACCTCGGCGCCGCCCGGGCCAGGGCCGATGGCGCCGCCGCCGTCGCCCGGATGAAGGCCATGCCGACCGACGACGATGCCTTCGGCCCCGGCCGCATCCGCACCGATGGGCGCAAGCTGCACCCCTCCTTTCTGTTCGAGGTGAAGGCACCGGCCGAGAGCCGCGGCCCCTACGACTACTACAAGCTGCTCGGCACCACCCCGGCCGAGCAGGCCTTCCGCCCCGAGGCCGAGGGGAATTGCCCGCTGGTGCGGAGTTGAAGGCCACGCCGCGCTACACCTGACCGCGCCAGGGTGTTATCCGGCTCAACCGGCACGGAGCACCCTGGTCCTGGACACGCAGCAGTACGACATCGCCATCATCGGCGGCGGGGTGAATGGCTGCGGCATCGCCCGGGATGCCGCCGGCCGCGGCTGGTCGGTCTTCCTGGCCGAGATGGGCGACCTCGGCGGCGGCACCTCGGCCGCCTCGACCAAGCTGGTCCATGGCGGGCTGCGCTACCTCGAGCACTACGAATTCCGCCTGGTGCGGGAGGCGCTGCTGGAGCGGGAGGTGCTCTGGGGCATCGCCCCGCACATCATCTGGCCGCTGCGCTTCGTGCTGCCGCACCACCGCGGGCTGCGGCCGGCCTGGCTGCTGCGGCTCGGGCTGTTCCTCTACGACCACCTCGGCGGCCGCAAGCGGCTGCCGGCGACCCGCAGCCTCGACCTGCGGACCGACCCGGCCGGGGCGCCGCTGAAGCCCGAGTACACCCGGGGGTTCGAGTACTCCGACTGCTGGGTGGAGGATTCCCGGCTGGTGGTGCTCAACGCCCGGGACGCCGCCGACCGCGGCGCCGCCATCCGCCCGCGCACCCGCTGCACCACGGCGGAGCGCGAGGCGGGGGGTGGCTGGCGCCTGACGCTGGCCGACGGCAGCGCCATCCGCGCCCGCGCCCTGGTCAATGCCGCCGGCCCCTGGGTGGGGGAGGTGCTGCGCGGCGTGCTGCGGCAGAACGCCCCGGCGACCGTGCGACTGGTCCAGGGCAGCCACATCGTGGTGCCGAGGCTCTACGACCACGACCGCTGCTACATCTTCCAGGGCGGCGACCGGCGCATCTTCTTCGCCATCCCCTACGAGCAGGACTTCACCCTGATCGGCACCACCGACCTCGACTACCAGGGGGACCCGGCGGCGGCCCGCATCTCCCCGGCCGAGGTCGCCTATCTCTGCGCCGGGGCCAGCGAATACTTCCGCCGGCCGGTGACCGAGGACATGGTGGTCTGGTCCTATTCCGGCATCCGCCCGCTGTATGACGACGGCGCCGGCGCCGCGCAGGAGGCGACCCGGGACTACGTGCTGAAGCTGGAGGCCGATACCGGCGCGCCGCTGCTCTCGGTCTTCGGCGGCAAGATCACCACCTCCCGCCGCCTCGCCGAGGATGCGCTGCGGCGCCTGGCCCCGCACCTGCCGGCGCCCGGCGGCCTGGCCGCCGGCTGGACCGGCCGGCACCCGCTGCCCGGCGGCGACTTCCCCGTCGACGGCATCGAGGCGCTCGTCGCCGAGGTGCTGCAACGCCACCCCTTCCTCGCCCCCGCCCAGGCCCGCCGCCTGGTCCGCGCCTATGGCACCCGCGCCCTGGTGCTGCTGGCCGGGGCCGCCACCGCCGCCGACCTCGGCGAGGACTTCGGCGCCGGCCTGACCGGGGCGGAGCTGCGCTACCTCGTCCGCGCGGAATGGGCGGCGACCGCCGAGGATGTGGTGTGGCGCCGCAGCAAGCTCGGCCTTCGCCTCGACCCGGCGCAGATCGCGGCGATCGAGGCGGCGCTGCAGGCCACGGCGGTTTCCGCAGTGCCGGCCGCCCCCGCGCTCTGACAGCCTGTTCCGCCCGGGGCGACCACGTCCCGGGGCACCAAGGCCATGGCGGGACTGCCGTGCGCCGATGATTGACCCGGCGCCCTGGAACCGCGCATCATTCCTGCAACGGCTGCGCCAAGCAGCCACACCCAGGGACAGGAACGGACGGGCCGATGCAGGACCTCGACCGCGACAGCGTGACCGCTGAGGCATTGGCCCAGATGGCCGATACCCCCGACCCCCGGCTGCGCGAGATCATGGCCGCCGCCACGCGGCACCTGCATGACTTCGCCCGGGAGGTGAACCTGCAGCCCGACGAATGGCTCGCCGGCATCGCCTTCCTCACCGCCGTCGGCCAGGCCTGCACGCCCTTCCGCCAGGAGTTCATCCTGCTCTCCGACGTTCTCGGCCTCTCGCGGCTGGTGAACGTCATGCACGATGCCGCGGGGCGCGAGGCCACGGGGACCGAGACCAGCCTGCTCGGACCCTTCTTCCGTGAGCAGGCCCCGGAATTCGCCGCCGGCGAGAGCATCGCGGTGCACGACACGCAGGGCACCGAGGTGGTGATCTTCGGCCAGGTCACCGATGGCGCGGGCAGGCCGGTCGCCGATGCCGCCATCGACATCTGGCAGACCAATGCGGCGGGGCTCTACGACCTGCAGGCGCGCGACGCGACGGTCATGGACATGCGCGGCCGCTTCCGCACCGATGCCGCGGGGCGCTACCACCTGCGCACGGTGAAGCCCGTGGGCTACAGCATCCCGATGGACGGGCCGGTCGGGCGGATGACCCGGCTGCAGAACCGGCACGGCTTCCGCCCGGCGCATATCCATGTGCTGGTCGCCGCGCCCGGCTACCGCGAGCTGGTCACCGCCCTCTATTTCGCCGATGACCCGAACATCGCCAGCGATACCGTCTTCGGCGTCTCGCAATCCCTGGTCGTCGCCGAGCGCCTGGGCCTGCCGGACTCGCCCATGCCGGGCCTGCCGGCCATCCACTACGACTTCCGCCTCTCGCGCGATGCCGCCGAGGGCAGCGGCGGCCGGGTCGGCGCCGACCCATCGAGGCTGATGCCCGCCGCGGGGTAGCAAAAGCAAAAGGACGCGTTTGGGGAGGACAGCAACAATGAACACCACAACCCGGCGGGAGCTGGGCCGCCTCGCCATCGCCGCCGCCATCGGTGGCGCCGGCGCCAGCGGCGCCGCCTTCCCGAGCTTCGCCCAAGGGTCGAACCCGATCCGCATCGGCTATTCGATGTCGCTCTCGGGCGGCCTCGCCGGCAATGGCCGGGCCACGCAGCTCGCGCACCAGATCTGGGCGGCGGAGGTAAATGCCCGCGGCGGCATCCTCGGCCGTCCCGTGCAGATCGTCTTCTACGACGACCAGACCAACGGCGGGCAGGTGCCGGGCATCTACACGAAGCTGCTCGACGTGGACAAGGTGGACATCGTCACCTCCCCCTATGCGACGGCCATGATCGCCCCGGCCATGCCGGTGGTGATGCAGCGGAACATGTGCTTCCTGACCATCTTCGGCGCCGGGGTGAACACCGCCTTCAAATACGACCGCCACTTCAACATGAACGTGGTCGGCGACAACATGAAGGAGACCTATGCCCGCGGCTTCCTCGACATCGCCGCCAAGCTGCCCTCGCCGCCGCGCAGCATCGCCATCCTCGCGGTCGACAACGACTTCGCCCAGCGCGCCGCGGAAAGCGCCCGCTTCCTGGCGAAGGAGCGCGGCATCCGGGTGGTCTACGACCGCTCCTACCCGCCCTCCACGGTGGACTTCACCCCGACCATCCGCTCGATCGCCGCGACCCGGCCGGACGTGGTCTTCATCGCCTCCTACCCGCCGGATTCCAACGCTATCCTGCGGGCGACCAGCGAGCTGCGCTTCCAGCCGCCGATGTTCGGCGGCGGCATGGTCGGCCCGCAACTGGCGGCCTTCCAGCAGCAGCTCGGGCCCATCCTGAACAACCTGGTGAACTGGGACGTCTATTCGCCCGAGCCGACCATGCAATTCCCCGGCGTGGTCGCCTTCCTCGAGAAGTACCGCGAGCTCGCGCCGCGCGAGCAGGCGGATCTGCTGGGCAATTACATCCCGCCCTATGCCTACGCGCAGATGCAGGTGCTGGAGCAATCCCTCACCCGCGTCGGGAAAATCGACCAGGCGGCGCTGGCGGCCGACATGCATGCCAGCACCTTCGAGACCATCGTCGGCTCGGTGAAATTCGGCGCTTCCGGCGAATGGGCGGAGGAGCGGAACCTCTATGTCCAGTTCCAGAACATCCGCGACGGCGACCTCGAGAAGTACAAGCGCGCCGGGACCAAGGTGATCCTGGCGCCCTCGCGGCTCGCCACCGGCCAGCTGCAGCACCCCTACGGCCCGCCGGCCTGAGGGGATGGACCCCGATCTCGTCCTGCTGCTGAACGGGATTACGTCAGGGCTGCTGCTCGGCGGGCTCTATGCCGCCGCGGCCTGCGGCCTCGCGGTCTCCTTCGGCATGCTCGACATCGTCAACATCGCGCATCCCGCGCTGATGGTGGCAGGCGGCTTCCTGGTGGTGGTGATCGGCACCGCGCTCGGCCTGGACCCGCTGCTGGTGGCGGTGCTGCTGGCGCTGCCTTTCTACCTGCTGGGCACCGGCATCTACACCGTCTACCACCACTTCTTCGAGCGCCGCGGCGACGAGGCGCTGCAGGGCCTCGCCTTCTTCTTCGGGGTGATGTTCATCATCGAGGTCGGGCTGGTCATGGCCTTCGGGCCGGAGCAGCGCTTCCTCGACCCGCCCTATGCCTATGTCACCTGGCGGCTCGGCGAGATCGACGTGCCGCTGCGCATGCTGGTCCCCGGCCTGCTGGCCATGGCGGCGATCGGCGCGTTGTGGCTGTTCCTGCAGCGCAGCTTCACCGGCCTCGCCATCGCCGCGGTGGCGCAGGACGCCGAGGCGCTGCGACTGATGGCGATCGACCCGGTGCGGATCAAGCGCTTCGCCTTCGGCATCTCGATCGCGCTCGCCGCCGTCGCCGGCGGCGCGCTGGTGGTGGTGCAGCCGGTCGAGCCCTCCTCCGGCCAGGTCTTCATCGGCCGGGTCTTCGCGGTCTGCATCATGGGCGGCATGGGCAGTCTGCCCGGCTGCATCCTGGCCGCCTTCGTCTTCGGCGTGGTGGAGAACGTCACCGCCACCTTCTACGGCCCGTCCTGGTCCCCCGCCGTCGCCTTCGGCTGGCTGCTGCTGGTGCTGGCCTTCCGCCCCCAGGGCCTGTTCGGGAAGGCGGCATGAGCACCACCGCCCTGGCCCGCCCGGCGACGGCCCCGGCGAAGCTGCAGCGCGGCCTGGCCTTCTGGCTCGGCGCGCTGGCGATCGGCATCGGTTTGTTCCTCGGCCTGCGCGGCCTGGGCAACGACTACGCCTATTTCGCCGGCTACTTCATCCTGCAGTACGTCGTGCTGGCGACCGCCTGGAACATCCTCGGCGGCTATGCCGGCTACGTGAATTTCGGCGCCGCCGGCTTCATGGCGGCCGGCGCCTATACCGCCATCGCGCTGCGCAAGGCGACCGGGCTCGACCTGCTGCCGGGCATCGTCGCGGCGGGGCTGGTCGGCGGGCTGCTCGGCCTCGGCACCGGCTATCTCACCCTGCGGCTGAAGGGGGTCTATTTCTCCATCGCCACGCTCTGCCTCTCGGTCGTGCTGCAGACGCTGGTGGTGAACTGGGACTACGTCGGCGGCTCCCGCGGGGCCTATGTCATCCGGCCGCAGACCATCGACCCCTTCACCAGCTACGGCGAATACCTCTTCATCGTCATGCTGGTGCTGGCCATCGGGGCGGTCGGCATCGCCCGGGCGGTGGAGAACTCGCGCCTCGGGCGCGGCCTCCAGGCCATCCGCGACAACGAGCGCGCGGCCGAGGCGGTGGGCGTGCCGACGCTGCGGCTGAAGCTGGTGGCGACCGCCCTCTGCGGCGCGCTGATGGCCATCGCCGGGGCGCCGCTGCCCTACTACAGCGGCTACCTGAACCCGGAGGCGGCCTTCAGCCTGGCCTATGCGGTCAATGCCATCGCCATGCCGCTGATCGGCGGCGCCGGCACCTGGGCCGGGCCGGTCATCGGCGCGGTGCTGCTCGGCGCCATGCAGCAGGCGGCGACGGTGACCATCTCCTCGGCGCTGAACCTCTTCATCGTCGGCTGGATGCTGGTCGTCTTCGTCGCGCTGGCACCGCGCGGCATCCTCGGCTGGTTCAGGACGCGGCGATGAGCGAGGTGCTGCTGAAGGCCGAGGGCGTCGGCAAGCGCTTCGGCGGCTTCGTCGCCCTGCACCAGGTCGATATCGAGCTGCGGGCCGGGGAGCGCCTCGGCCTCATCGGCCCCAACGGCTCGGGCAAGTCCACCTTCGTCAATTGCATCTCGGGCGATTTCGCGGCGCATGACGGCAAGGTCACGCTGGGCGGCGCCGTGCTGGATGGGCTGAAGCCGCATCGCCGCGCCCGGCTCGGCCTGGCGCGGACCTTCCAGCTGCCGCAGCCCTTCGGCAGCCTCTCGGTGCTGGAGAACGTGCGGGTGCCGGTGCTGTTCGCCGGCCAGGCCCCCTCGGCCACCGCCCGCGCCCTGGAATGCCTGGAGCAGGTCGAGCTCGCGGGCAAGGCCGATTGCCTGCCGAAGGAGCTCACCCAGGTCGAGCTGCGCCGGCTGGAGCTGGCCCGCGCCATCGCCCTGAACCCGAAGCTGCTGATCGCGGATGAGGCCATGGCCGGGCTCTCCAACGCCGAGGTGGACCAGATCATCGCCCTGCTGTTCCGGCTGAACGCCGCCGGCACCGCCATCATCATGATCGAGCACATCATGCGGGCGGTGACCGCCTTCGCCGAGCGGCTGGTGGTCTTCGTCGCCGGCCGCAAGATCGCCGACGGCCCGCCGCGCGCGGTGCTGGCGCTGCGCGACGTGGAGGACGCCTACCTTGGCCGGCAATAGCCTCGAGATCGAGGGTATCGACGCGGGATACGGCGCGGTGCGGGTGCTGCAATCCGTCTCGCTCAGCATCCCGGCGGGCCAGACCGTGGTGCTGCTCGGCACCAACGGCAACGGCAAGACCACCTTGATGCGCAGCATCATGGGCCAGATCCGCCCGACCGCCGGCAGCATCCGCGCCACGCTCGATGGCACCACCATCGATCTGGTCGGCAAGTCGCCGGAGGCGGTGGTGGACCTCGGCATCGTGCTGGTCCCCGAAGGCCGCCGGCTCTTCCCCCGGCTGACGGTGGAGCAGAACCTGCGGCTCGGCGCCTATCGCACCACCGCCCGGGCCGCGCTGGCCGGGAATCTGGCGCTGGCCTACGAGCTGTTTCCCCGGCTGGCCGAGCGCCGCGCCCAGCTGGTCGGCAGCATGAGCGGCGGCGAGCAGCAGATGGTGGCGCTCGGCCGGGCGCTGATGTCGGCGCCGCGGATATTGCTGGTGGACGAGCCCTCGGTCGGGCTGGCGCCCATCCTGGTGGCGCGGACCATGGAGATGATCGCCGAGATGAAGTCCCGCCTCGGCCTGACGGTGCTGATGGCGGAGCAGAATTTCCACCAGGCGGTGCGGATCGCCGACCGCGGCTACGTCATCGTCCACGGACACATCGAATTCGAGGCCGAATCCGCGGCGGCCATGCACGAGAACGACCTGGTGCGGCAGATCTACCTCGGGCTCTAGGTCCTGTGGACTCTAGGGATTCCCGGATTGGCCG
>NZ_JAUFPN010000009.1 GCF_030409335.1 Paeniroseomonas aquatica | reverse complement strand
TCAAGCTCACGGGCGGTATTGCACATGACTTCAACAACATGCTCCAGGGCATCGGGGGCAGCTTGGACATGGTGCGGCGCCGGATCGCCGACGGCCGGATCGCAGAGGTGCAGCGCTTCCTCGATCCGGCGCGCCATTCGGTGGACCGGGCCGCGGGGCTGACGCGGCGGCTCCTGGCCTTCGCCCGGCGACAGCGGCTTGAGCCGAAGCCGGTGGACGCGGACGCGCTGGTGGCGGGGATGGCGGACCTGATCCGCCGGACCGTGGGGCCCGCGGTCAGCCTGGAGTTGCGCCTGCGCGACGGCAAGGCGCGCGTGCTGTGCGACCCGGGCGAGTTGGAGAGCGCGCTCCTGAACCTCTGCATCAATGCCCGCGACGCCATGCCACAAGGCGGACGGTTGACGATCGACACGGAGGATGTCTGCCTGTCGGCGGCAGACGCCTGCGACCAGGAGGGCCCCGCGCCGGGCAGCTTCGTGGCGATTTCGGTCACAGATACCGGCCAAGGCATGCCCGCGGAGGTGGTGGAGCGGGCCTTTGAGCCGTTCTTCACCACCAAGCCGCAGGGCCACGGGACGGGGCTTGGATTGAGCCAGGTCTACGGCTTCGCGCGGCAGTCGGGTGGGCTCGTCCGGCTACAGAGCGCGCCTGGGGAAGGGACCACGGTGCGCCTCTGCTTGCCGCAGCACGAGCGGGTTGAGACGGCCGAAGGCCAGAGCGCCGCGGCAGCGCCGGAGACGGCAGGGACTGACATGGCTGTTCTGCTGGTGGACGACGACGACACCGGACGTGAAGCGGCGGCCGAGCGGCTGCGTGAGCTAAGCTACCGGGTGCTGGAAGCGGCGGATGGTCCCGCGGCGCTGCATCTGCTGGATGGCGGCGTGCGCGTTGACATGCTGGTGACGGATGTGGGGTTGCCGAACGGTATGAATGGGCGGCAGGTCGCCGAGGCGGTGCAGGAGCGGCGGCCCGGCATACCGCTGCTGTTCATCACCGGCTACGCGGGTACCGAACTGCCGCCGGGGAGCGAGGTCATCGACAAGCCCTTCGAGCTCGACACCCTCGCCCGGAGGGTTCAGGCGGCTTTGGCGAGGCACTGAAAGTCGGCAGCAACACAAGAGCACCAGAAGTCATCGCATTGCAAAATAAGATCCGTCGGCGGGCCATCAACGGCTCGTCGGACTGGTAGCAATGGCAGTGGCTGCATCGCGGAAGCGTCCGCTTTGCCGCTTTCGGACCTAAAAGCGGCCAGTCTGTTTCCGGCCAAGGTCGGATCTTATGACGCCAGCCGCGAAGGTCAGAGAAGGGCCGATGGCGGCTGTACCGGCACCGGCCGCTTAGTCTGCCGTAGCGACTGACATTGCCGCGTCGCGCTCCACCTGCACGGCAAGCGACGGCATGGCTGGTGGATCACCAGCTTTGCGGCGGAACCAGGGATCCCGGTACCAGACGAGCCGGTCGAGCATCAGCAGCCCGAGCCTTCGCCGCAGCACCAGCAGCTTGTCCGGCGCCAGGCGTTGCACCTCCTGCGCCAGCATCAGCGCGCGGCGGCGCACCGTCTCGCTCTCGCTCTGCTTGTGCGGGTGCAGCCACCGCAGGAAGCGCGGCTGGCTGCGGGTGGTCTCCCGCACCGTGTCGCTGCCGCCGCGCTGGCTGACCTCCTCCGCCTGGCGCTGGTCGAGGCCGCCGAGCGCCAGCTCGGCGCCCATGTTGGCGTAGATGTTCCGCGAGCCGTCCTCGTCGAAGGACAGCCGGGTCTGGTCCTTCGACTGCACGACGATCGCCATGCGCAGCCCGGACGAGCGGATGAAGGCCGTGGCGTCGGCCAGCACCCGGTGCTCGCCGAGCGCCCAGAACTCGTCGAGGATCGCCAGCACCCGGTGCCGGTGCTCCGGCCGGTCGCCGAACTCCTCCCGCGCCATGGTGTCGATCAGCTGCTGGAAGAAGATCGCGTAGATCGGCCGCATGCGGCGCAGGTCGGACGGCTGGGCGCAGAGGAAGATCGCCATCCGCTGCGTCCGCAGCTGGCGGATGTCGAGGTCGCTGGCCGCGGTGGCGGCAGCGATCCGCGGCACTTCCCAGAGCGCGAGCGCGGTGAGGATGGTCTGCCGCACCCCGCGGGCTTCCTCACTGCCCTTCTCCAGCCCGTCGGCCCAGCCGAGCAGGGTATCGACTGCGGCCCGCGGGTAGGGCCGGCCGGCGGCGCGGGCGTCGGCCACCATCTTGCGGAGATGCGCCGCGCTGTCCGCCCGGCGGGCCAGGGCGGCAACCGCGGCCACGGTCAGCGGCTCGCCCGGCGTCTCGGAGACCAGCACCGCGAGCGCAGTGGCGATGCGCCGGCCGGCGTCGCTCCAATAGGGGTTGGTCGCCCGTGGCTGCTCCGGCACCAGGGCGACCATGGCCTTCTGGATGTCGTCGGTGGCGTCCGGGGTGCCGCGGCGGACCAGGCCGAGCGGGTTCCAGCGGTGGGTGCGGCCCTCCGGGTCGCCGAAGTCGAGCACGAAGACCTCGTCGCCCTTCCGCGCCCGCTCGGCCGCTGCCCATTTCACCAGGTCCCGCTTGACCGAGAAGGCGACCAGGGCGCCGCCCCAGTTCATCGCATTGGGCACGACGAAGGAGACGCCCTTGCCCTCCTCGGTCGGGGCATAGACCGCGACATGCTGCTGCCCCGGCAGGCAGGCGTAACGGGCGAAGGGACCCCAGCCGTGCTTGCCGAGCAGGATGCCGTCCGGCAGCGGGCGCGGCGCGAAGACGATGCCGCTCCGCGCCGCCTCGCCCCTTGTGGCGAAGTGGGATTCGCCATGCAGCGGCTTCTCCTGCCGCAGGTAGATCCACCCCAGGCGCCCTGCCACGGCGCCAACCAGGCCGGTGGCGGCGACGGCACTGGCCCGGAGCCAGAAATCCACCGTGGTGTTGGTCCCGGCGACGCCGAGGTACTGCCACCATTGCCAGGACGGATAGGGAAAGGCGTCCCAGAGGCCGGTACCCCAGAGGAAGGCAGCGCTCGCCGTCACGGTCCAGGCCGCGCCGGTGGCGACCGCCGTCGAGCCCAGCAGGGCGGCGCGGCTGCCGGTCATGGCGCCCGCAGCAGGTCGGCGATGGTCTCGCCGCGGCGGGCGGCATCGTCGGCGAACCAGACCTCGCCGAGGCGGCGGCTGGCGCCCTCGGTGCCGATCGGCACGATGACGTCGATCGCCGCGCCGATCATGCCGAGGAGCACCTCATCGGAGATGCTGGCTCCCTGCGGGCTGCCCTTCAGCAGCGAAAACAGCCGGCGCACGGCCTGCGGCGCAGTCTCGCCATGGATGGTGGTGGGCGAGCCGGGGTGGCCGGTGGCGATCTCGTTCAGATAGACCCAGGCGGAGTGCGGCTCGCGCAGCTCCTGCACCGGGATCAGGTCCGGCCGCATCCGCAGCGCCGCGTGCAGGCAGTCGGCCGGGGTGACGCCGCCCTCGCCGCCGGCGGCGAAGAGCAGCCGGACGCAGTTGGGCTGGCGCACCGCCATCTCGAGCGCGTCCTCGATGGTGGCGACGCGGAGGCCGGTCTCGGCCTCCGCCAGCATCGACTTCGACATGAAGGTCTTGCCGGCGCCGGTGGCGCCGGCCAGCAGCGGGGTGCGCCGGGTGCGGACCACGGCGCGGAGGAAGGCCACCACGTCGCCGGCGTCGTAGAGGTCGAGCAGCGCCGCGCTGTCGTGCCGCCGGCCGGCCTGGCGGCCGCCCCAGCGGTTCCACCGGGCAGTGTCGTAGCGGTCGGGCACCGCGGCCAGCGGCGAGACGTGGTCGCTCGGCCGGCGGAAGGTCAGGCTGATGGTGCCGGTCGGCACCGCCGGCGGCAGTACCACCTGGAAGCGGTGGCCGGTATGCAGTTCGCCGCCGCAGAGCGGGTTGCCGCGGCCGATATCCTGCTTGCGCAGCGAGCCGGCCAGGATGCCGATGCCCTCCAGGGTGTCGAAGTCGAGCTCGGGCGACGTGCGGCGGCGCCAGCCGTCCGGGCCGCGCGCCCACCATTCGCCCGGGCCGTTCACCGCCACATCCTCGATCGCCGGGTCGGCCAGGTCGGCGGCCAGCGGCGCCAGCACCTCATCGAGCAGCATCGCCGCCTCGTTCACCGGCCTGCCTCCCGCAGCCGCAGGCGGAAGCAGGGCCGCATGTCGACGTCCTGGGTCAGCCGGACGACGATCGGCTCGGCCTGGTTGCGGCGGAGGGTCGGCGGGATCGCCGCATCCTCGGCGAAGAGGCTCTGCCCGCCCATCCGGCCGGCATTCTGGAACTGGTAGAAGCTGACGCCGCCGTTGCTGCGCCCGGCCGCGTTGGAGGCGGCCAGCACCGCGGCCTGCATGCCGCTGTCGAGGAAGGCCATGCCGATATAGGCTCCGAAGCGCTGGAAGAAATGCGTGTCGATCTCGCCGTCGAGGCCGGCCTGGCCAAGCGCGTCGGCGGCGGGGGCGCGGATCCGGACCAGGCAGCCTTGCGGGGTCTCGACCCGGGTCATCACCGCGAAGAGCCGGCGCTGGCCACGGCGCAGGCCGGAATCGACCCGGCCGACGATCCAGGTTCCGGCATCGAGCAGCGGCACCGCGCCGCTCGTCGCGTAGACGGCCTCCGGCAACTTGCAGCGGAAGGCGCCCTCGACGTCGCTGGTGATCGGGGAATCTGGGACGCAGGGGATGGGCGTGCCTTCGGTCAGGAACAGGTTGCGGTCGGGCAGGCGGGTGGCCACGGCCACCGGCTGGTCCTCGGCGCGCAACCGGGCGGCGAGCCCGTCACCGCTGCCAGCCGAACCGCCGCCAGATGAGCCTGGCACGCCGCCACCGGCACCGGCCTGGGCCTCGGCGCCCTGGCTGGTTCCCTGCGGGCCGCCGAAGGCCATCAGCGGGGTCGGCTGGTATCCTCTCGGCTGCGCCGCGACGGCCGAGGTGATGGGCGAAAGAGCGGACGGGGCCGGTTGCGGCAGTGGCATCGGCAGCGCCACGCGCACAGGCGGCGGCGGCTGGTAGGGCTCGAAGGTGGCACCGATCTGGCCGGGGGCGCCTTCCGCGGGGCGGGCCTGGGGTGCGCGATCCGGCGGGGTGCCGCTGGTGAAGTAGACGATCCCGACCAGTGAGAGAAGGCCGAGCGCCACGAGGCCGATGACGCTGCCCCGGCCGACCGGGCGCCGGCCCGGCGCCGCGGCGCGTGGCTGCTGCACGGGGGAGGGGGCGCTACCGGACACGTGGGCGGCCCTCCGGGGCCAGCTCGCGGACCACGTCGGGGTCGGTGGTGCCGGTGCCGGGGTTCCGCCCGGTGGCATCGAACCCTTGGTTGATGATGCACAGCACCGCCTCGCCATCGCGCAGCCGCAGCATCGGAAAGACGCCGTGCAGCGTCAGGAGAGTCCCCCGCGTGGTGGGGTCGGCATCGGCCGACTGGCCGACCATGCCCTCCCGGCCATCGGCCAGCACCTGGTAGACCATCGGCACGCGCCGGTTGCCGGGATAGCGGAGGAAGGTACGCTGGCCGTCATCCCAGATGACGGGCTCCGTGCCGGTTGAGGCCGGTGCCAGCGCGGCGCGGTCCGCAGGGGTGGCCTGGCCGCGGTAGCGAGCGTTCCGCACCGTCTCCCCGGCGATGCCGTTCTGCCGCAGCCGGGCGGCGGCGAGGCGGGCGGCTCTGGCATCCCGCTGCGCCTCCCAGCGGGCGCGGCGGGCCGCCGCCTCGTCCTCGGGATAGGTGAAGCGCACCGCATAGAAGGTGTTTGCCGCCTCCTCGGTCAGCCCGCCCGGGCGGGTCTCGAGCTGGAAGGTGTAACGGCGCATCCGGCCGTCCTCCCGCCGGGTCAGGACGGTGATGGGTTGCGGCAGCAGCGGGCGCAGCGGCTTGAGGAAGAGGTAGGCGCCGCGCTTGGCCATCATCAGGTTGCGGTCGGCGGTGCCGGCACCGCCGCCGGTCTCGGCGATGGCCAGCGCCTGACGCGCGGAGGCCTCGCCGCCCTCCAGCAGGCCGTTGTCGGAGGTCGAGGCGTCGACGATGGCCTCGGCATCGGCGAACTCGACCGTCAGCGTCGCTCCCGTCGCCGCGAAGAGCTGTACCACCTGGGTCGGATCATAGGCGATGCAGCGCACCCGCGGGTCGGCCGCGGAGCAGGCCCGCGGCGTCTCCAGGGCCAGGGCCGGCGTGGCGAGGAGCAGGGCCGAGGCGGCGAGGAGGTAGCGCCTCATCGGTCACCGCCGCCGGTTGCGGCCGGATGCGCCCCCGGGTATTCCCAGACCTGGACCGCCGGCCCGTTGAACTGGACCCGCTGCCACCAGGGGATTTGCTGCGGGTTGCCGATATCGCGGAGGCGGAGGCTGGCCATCATCGGGATGGTCCGGCCATCCGCGGTGCCGGTGCGCTCGGTGCGGGTGAAGTAAACGCGGTAGGCGCCCGGCGTGACCGCGTCCTTCTGGACGTCGGTAACCGCGACCCGGACGATGACCCGCTCGCCGTAGGTCCGCTGCGGGCTCTCGGGGTTCTCCCGCCGGTACCAGGCCTGGAACTGGTCACGGACCGGCTTGGCCGAGAGGGCGGATACCGCCTCCCAGGCGCGCTGCGCCTCGCCCGAGGACCAGCCCTCGCGCAGCCGGACGTATTCGGAGAGCACGTTGAGGATGCCCGCCTCCCGGGCGTCGGCCGGCATGTCCTGCCAGCTGCGCGAGGAGATCGAGGTGCCGTCGTCGCGGAGGTAGACGAAGACCGGCTCGATGCGGACCAGCGGCAGCATGGAGGCGATCGAGACTGCCATGCCGCCGATCACCACCCATTGGGCGAAGATGGTGCCATTGCGGGCGAGCGAGACGCGCCGCCGACGGCGTTCCTCGCGGGCGCGCTCCGCCCGTGCCGCGCTGTAGAGGCGCTGCAGCTCGGCCTGCGGGATGATGACGTCCGCCGCCATCGCGGCTTCCTCCGGCGAGGCCGGGCGCGGCGGCATCGCGTTCATCGCGCCGCCCCCGCTGCGGGGTTCAGGTCGAAGGTGTCACCGCGACAGGAAGGCGCTTCATGCGAGGCGCAACCGGCCAGGACGGTGAGGACGGTGAGGACGGCAAGAAGGTAGGCGTATCGAACCATCAAATAAGGCTCCCTTCAGGCCCGTCCGGGGCGCGGAACCGCGCGATTGATGCGGCCGGCCAGGGCGGAAGCCCGGCCCGGCAGGGTGAGCAGGGCGGCGGCCGTGGCGGCCTGGGAAGCGCCCATGGCGGCGCCGATCGAAACCGCGGTCGGCAGCACCACCATCAGCAAGGCACCCATCCAGAACAGACCGGCGATCCCGGCGAAGCTGCCGAGCATCATGTCGATCGAGCTTCCGAGGTTGTTCTGCATGGCGCTGAACCGCGCCGTGATGACGACAAGGAGCGCACGCAACAAGATGGAGGAGGCCAGTTGCAGGACGGTCAGGCCGACCAGCTTGCCAATCCAGCCTTCCACGAAGCCGCGGGTGGCGCGAAACAGGTAGAGCGGGATCAGGAATGGCCCCATGCAGATCACGATGGCCATGAAGATCCGGCTGACGAACCACATGATGAACATCACGCTGAGCGCGACCAGACAGATCAGAGCGAAAAGCCAGGCCATGGCGCGGTCCATCACCTGCAACCAGCCGCTCGCCTGCTGGAGCACGAAGGCGTTCACGCGCAGAGTCGCGCTCCACATGACGTCAAACTGCTGCGCCGAGGACACCGTGATGCGTGGACCATTGAGCGCGGCAGCAGTCTGGTTCGGCAGGGTGGTGAAGAACATTTCCTGCACCCAGGGCACGTAGTGCGCCGACTGGACCGCGGCGGCGACGAGCAGTCCCCGCACCGCCGCGTAGGCGGACTGGCGGGCACTGACATTGGCGGTCAGCATGAAGCCGAGGGCGTAGGCGACGACGTAGAGCACCAGCAGCACGCGCAGTTGCGGTTGTGCCCAGGCGAGACCGCTTCGTACCACGTCGTTCATGCCATCCACCAGGGTGGCGTCGAACTCCGTGGCAAAGCTCTGGAATATTCCCTCAAGGGCCACGGTCGGCATTCCTCGTGCGCGGCCACGGCTGGAACTCCGGAAGCACGGGTACGGGCGGGAAGATTGGCTGTCCGTTTGCGCCGCGCCGTGTCGGCACCCCAAGCTCCGCGCCGGTGCCGGCCAACTCGGCATTCTGGCATTCGCGCGTCTGAGCCAGCGCCACGTCGTTGTGGCACCGCAGGAGCAGTGCCCGGCGCTGTTCCGGATGGGCTTTGAACCAGGGGATGTCCTGTGGTTCCGCTGCCGCAGGATTGGTCAGGCCGAAGCACGGCAAACCAAGCAGCGCTGCGAATGCCAGGGCGGCGCCGCGCGTCACCGGAGGGTATCCGTCACGGGGCTGGTATTCTCGTAGAGGGTATTCGCGCTCTCCCACCGCTGCTGCTCGGCCCGTTGCCGCTCGACCCTGTCCTCGGTCGCCAGCATCAGCTGCACCTGGGCGATCTGCGCCTTATGGTGCTCGATATTCTGCTGCTCCACCGCAAGCGCGCCGTTCACCGCGCTGACCTCGGTCACGTCCCTGGAGCCGGTGATGCGGTCCAGCAGCGAGGTAAGGCCGAGGATGCTGCCCTGGGCGGATTCCAGCCCGGCCTGGCCGATGGCCCGGAAGTTGGCAGTCGCCAGCTCGCGGCGCTGCATCTCCTGCGCAAAGGCGCCGATCCGGCCGACATCGGCGTAGCGGCCCGACGTCAGCAGGCCGCTCGCCGCGCCGTAGAGGCTGCCGGCGCCCGACAGCAGGCCGGCGAGTTCCCTGGATTCTGGCATGAAGGTCCGCGTCGCGCCGCCCAGGGCAATGGCCACGCTGCCGACGTCGGTCGCATGCGCCAGGGTGTTGTAGGTCGATTCCAGCATCCGGTACTGCTGGATCGCCTGCTGAAGCGCCTTCCCGGCCTCGACGATGCGCGTCAGGTTGCTGGCATTGTCATAGACCGGGATGCCCTGCGCCTGCGCCGGCATCTGGGCCGTGGATAAGGTCAGTGCGGCGGCCAGGGCCGCGACAGGATTGCGGGTCATGGGTTGTCGGCCTCCTTGTGCCGGCGGCGGTATTCGGGAACCCAGGCAGCGGGATCCTCACCCCGCTCAGCCATGATCCGGTGCGCCAGGGCGCGGCGCCGCGGGTTGCCGGAGAGGATGGCGACGTGGTCCGGCAGGCCGGACAGGTCGGCCCTGGCGATGAAGCTGCCTTCGTCGCGCTTGACCAGGAAGGTGCCCTTGCCGAGCGCCACCATGCCCTCGCGCACCGCCTCCAGCTCGCCCTCGGTGCAGTGCAGCCCCTCGCGGTAGGCCTCGGCCTCGGCCGCCGAGTTCGGGAAGAGCAGCTTGGTGAAGCTGTTGGAGACCAGGGCCTGGCCGATCGGATGGCGGAGGATCGCCTGCGGCTGCTGCATCGCCAGCCAGAGCATGCCGTTGCCCTTGCGCAGCCGGGTGACGAACCGCTCGAATCCCGCCGCGAAGCGGCTATCCGGCAGGTAGGCCTGCGCCTCGTCGGCCAAGACGGCGCCGGGGATGCCGGTGCCGACCTTCTCGCTGATCCGGAACAGCTGGTAGGCCGCCATCGGCGCGCGGACGGTGGCTGCGTCCTCGCCCAGCAGGTCGGAGTTGTCGATGCCGACCATGCCGGCGTCGAGCTGGATGCGGTCCTCCTCGCCGTCGAAGGCCCAGCCGAGCGCGCCGTCGCGGCACCACCGCCCGAGCCGGTCGCCGCAGCCGCCCTCGGCATGGTCGGCGAACTGGCGGAGCGCGACGAAGCTGCGGATCGCCGCCCGGCGGCGGAGCAGGAAGGCGATGCCGCGGTCCAGCCGCTCGACCTGCGGCGGCGACGGCGGCGGCCCGCCGTCGCTCATGATCAGCCCGAAGGTGAACTCCAGCAGCCAGGCGCGGGCCTCCGGGGTGTTCCGCAGCGCCTTGAAGGGCGCCATGCCGGAGGGCTGGCCGCGCAGGATGCGGGTGTAGCGGCCGCCGCAGGCCCGCACGGTCAGCTCGTTCGAGCCGTCGGCGTCGAGGATGACGACCACGCCGCCCTCGGGGTTCAGCGCCGGATCCATATGCGCCGCGGCCAGCGCCAGGAAGACGGTCTTGCCGCTGCCGTTCGGCCCGAAGATCAGGGTATGGCCGACATCGCCGACATGCGGGTGGTAGTCGTGCGCGGTGGCACCGATGGTGCGCAGCCGCAGCAGCGGCGCGCCCCAGTGGCCCCGGTCGCCGCCGCGGGGAAAGCCCGCCATCGGTGAGAGCGAGACCAGGTTGTAGCCGGTGATCGCGCCATGGCGGCAGCGCAGCCAGGCCGGCGCGCCGGGCACCTGGCCCCAGAAGGCCGCCTCGCTGCCCCAGCCCTCCGGCGTCGCGGCGATGCCGGCATTGACCAGGACCGAGCGCATCTCGCCAGCCGCCGCCAGCAGCCCGGGATGGCTGTCGGCATGGACGGTGACGCACCAATGGTGGTCGCCCATGACCGCCCGGCCGCTGGCGACGTCGTCCATGACGTCGCCAAGGCCCTCGATCAGTGAGGTGGCGCGGTCGCCGGCGTTCTGCATCTGCGTCTCGCGCAGCCCGAAGCGGTCGGTGACCGAGGCCCGAGTCAGGAAGCGGAAGCTGTTGGTCATCACCATGCGACCGCCGAAGCCCGCCAGGCCGTCGAGCGCCTGGGGCGGGACCTTCTCCGGGTAGTCGCGGAAGCCGAAGCTGCGGGCGAAGGTGGCGCCGGCTGGGGCCTGGATCTCGACCCCGCCGCGGTCGCAGAGGGCGCGGTCGGTGTAGATCGCGCCGGCCAGCCGGCCGGCCGGCAGCGGCACCGGGCACCAGCGGGCGTAGAGGATGAGGCGGAGCGCCTCGGCGATCTCGGAGAAGGCGATGCCGCGCTCGCGGCGGAGGCCGAGGCGGCGCGGGCCGTAATCCGGCAGGGCGCGGAGGACGGTGGCGCAGCGGTCCTCCAGCTGCTGGAGGAGGCCCGCGTCGGGCTGCGGCTCGCGGCCCATGACCTGGCCGAGCAGGCCGTTGAGCCGGCTCGGCCGGACCATGATGGTCAGGAACCAGTCGCGCGCTAGCAGGCCCGGGGCGATGGCGGCGTTGTAGTCGCGCGCTAGCGCCTCGGCGTAGCCGCTGCGGAAGCGCCCGACCGGGAAGGGCGCAACCCGGTCATGGCAGACCAGGTGCTCGTAGAGGGTGACGTTGGTCTCGGCGAGCGCCCGCAGCACGGCGTGGCGGCGGCGACGCTCGGCATAGCGAGCATCTTCGTCCAGCAGGCCGAGCGGCTTGCCGTCGAGGCGGAGGACGGCGAGGTGGGTGCCGTCGGCCAGCATGACGGCATCGTCGGCGACGTGCCGGTCGAGGGTCAGGTACTCATCGGCCGGCTTGTCGCGGAAGGTCAGCCGCTCGCGGAGCTCATCCAGCATGGCGCATCCCCCGGGCCCGGGCGGGCAGCCGGACGGGCAGTGGGCTGCGGGTGGAGGCCCCCTCCCAGGCGCCGCGGTCGAGGGCGAGGCCGGCGGTGCGGAACCAGCCGACCAGCACGTCGATCCCGAAGAGATCATGGGCGATGGTGAAGCGGGCGAAGACCCAGGCTGGGCCGGTGAAGACCGCAGCCCAGACCAGCCCGCTCCAGCCGGTCAGGTTGATCCAGATGAGGTAGCCGCCGAGCAGCAGGATGACGGCCAGCAGCACCGGCAGGCCGAGCAGCATGGCCGGACGGGTGGCGCCGACATGCAGCGTGTCCTCCATGTCCCGCCGCTCGGCCTCGGTCCGGGCCGGCATGGTCAGACGCCGAACATGCCGGCGACGGCGTCGCGGTTGGCGAACAGCAAGCCACCGCCGGCGACGGCGCAGACGATGCCGGCGCTGAAGCGCATCAGCAGGAAGAGGATGGCCAGCGCAATGATGCCGGCGTTGATCAGGCCGCGGGCATAAGTCGTCACGAACCACTGGACGATGGTGTCGGCGGTCTGGGCCTGCGCCAGCACGGGCACCAACGCAAAGGTCAGGGCGATCGCCAGGATCTGGCGTTGCTGCAGGGTCAGGCTCGGCAGGGCGAGCTTCGGGAGGGGCAAGGTCACCGGATAAGCTCCACGACGAGGCGCGAGGGGTCGGATGGTCCGCCCGCCGATGCGGCCTCGGAGGCATCGGCGGCAGAGGGGGGCGCCGGCGGGGTGCCGGGCACGGGCAGCGCCCAGACGTCCCAGACCTCCGGCGGGTCCGCCACCACGGCGGGTGCGGCAGCGGTGGCAGAGACAGCTGCGAGCGGTCCGCGTAGCCGCTCGGCGCCGACGGCGACGCGACGGGCATAGGCGACGGATTGCGGTGGGGCATCGGCGATGCGACCGCTGTTGAAGCGGCGGGCCGCGGCGGCATGCAGGTCGGCCGCATAATGCGCCGCACCGGCCCGCAGGTTGGCGCAGGGCTCGAACGCGGTGGCAATGGTCAGGCCGTGGCGCCGCCAGTTGGCGCGGTGGGTGATCTGAAACCAGCCGAGGCCGAGGGTATGGCCCGCCGCGTCGCGGGCCGTGGCGATCCGCACGGCCTGCGTCGGCGTCGCCGGAAACAGGCTCTCACCGGTAGCCTCGTCACGGATGGCGAGCGGCCGGAAGCCGCTCTCCTGCTCGGCAACCGCGGCCAGGTAGGGCAGCAGCGGCGCGTGCTCCGGCGGCAGGCAGGCCGGATCGCGGGCAATGCAGGCGAAGAGCGCCAACCCGGCCAACGCTTCGCAGCCGGTCATCCTCTGTCCTCCTGCCGGAGAACCGGAAGCGCGTCATGCGTGTTGGGGCGGGTCCACTGCCTCGTCTGCGTCGTCGACCACCAGTGTGACGCCGGACGCGTCGTCCTCCGGGTCGCCCAGTGCGGAAGGCTGGCCCTTGCCGCGCGGCGTGGGCGGGACGCCGAGGGCATGTGCGATGGCGCGGATGCGGCGTAGCTTCGGATCGGCCGCGTCGAACACTGCGACGCTGTCGGCCCAACCGAGTTCGCGCAACAGCTTGAGCAACCGGTCGAACTCGCGGTAGCGGCGGTCGCCGCCGCGCCAGCGGAGGATGCGGAAATAGCCGCGCCGCCATGAGAGCAACAGGAATGGCGTGTATTCCAGGGCGTCATCGACCGACCGGGCGACGACGATGACGCCCGTAATACGCTCGCCTGCGCGCAGCTTGGCGCGCAGTTCTCCCTCGCCGATCTCGCCCACCTCGCCCCCGCGCGATTCGCACGGGAAGCTACGGCGGAAATAGCGGGGTGCGGAATATCCTGCTGCGTATGTCTTGCGACATGCGCGGGGTGCTGTGATGACGCTGCGGAATTTAGAACAAAAGGGCAAAACAAGGAATTTGCATACATCTGATGCCTGCCAGCAGGATCGAATGATTTTGTAGGCTACGAGTGGGATTCCGGCCCATGCAAGCAAGCGTTGCATACATTATCGTGAGCAATGTTAGGAAAAGACCCTATATTCCGTAGCTAAATCGGAACTTACAGGGATTTCGCTCATGTTTCCTGAGAATGTAGGCATGCGCCCGGGCCAAATCATTGAACGTTAGGTACGTTCCAGAGGGGCTTGTTTTCCCGATGGTCAGGACATTCTGACAGGCAGGAACCGCAGTAGCTGCGATGCCGGTAACGGCGGTGTGACCACTGAATCTGCGCCGGAAGCAATCCATCGATGGTCGATCGTGGTGAGAGCCTTGCCTCTGCCAAAAGCAGGGGCCGTGTCTAGTCGCGGTCACCGTCCTCTCCCGAAGCCCTGCGCCGCGGGTCTTCGCTCTGCAAACGACGACCACTGAGGCGCACTCCGGCCGCAGACGCGGCATGGAGGGGAACCACAGGGATCGTCCCTGCTCGCGGCTTGGCGGCTCGCCCTACCGGTGGGGTCCAGCCCTGCCGGTTGCGGGCTGCCCAGCCGAAGCGGTGGTCGCCTTCCAGCAGATGCAGATGCTCGCGCAGCCGGTTGCGGTCCAGCCACTCGACCGCCGCCTCCAGCTCCGCCAGCGTCATCTCGTTGCGGGCCTTGTCGCCGAGGACGCGCTTCAGCGCGGCGTTGTAGGCGTGGTACAGCCCCGCCCCGCGTGGCGGCGCGATGGCCCCGGAGACCCCCTCCGCCGCATCCTCCACCGCCTGCGCCGCGACCTGCTCGCTCAGCCGGTGCCGCAACTGCCGCTCCGCCCCGGAGGGGGTCAGGAAGTCCCCCTGCGGCTCCGGCTCGCGCGCCGCCGCCAGCCCCGCCGCCAGATCGGGGCCCGGCCGCAGGGTGGTGAGCCGCAGGGTCAGTGCATTGCTCTCGAGCGGGACGATGGCCTGGCGCTGGCGCGTCTCGGCGATCTCGTCCTCCAGCCAGTCCGGCAGGTCGAGCCCCGGCTGGCGGGGCGGCCGCGGGTCCTTGCGGAGCTGCCCCCCCTGCTCGCGCTCCATCCGCCAGCGGAAGCGGGCGAATAGCGGATCGTCGGGGTGGAAGACTAGGGCGCGCTGTGCCGCATAGGGTCCGGCCTGCGGGTCCACCCGCGTCGCCCGCGCCACCATCTGCTCCAGCCAGGGGCGCGAGCGCACATGGGTCAGCGCCGCCACCACCGCTACCTCGGGCGCGTCCAGCCCCTCGTAGGCCATGGCAACGGTGACCAGCACCGAGGGCTCCGGCATCAGCCGGAAGGCCGCCAGGGTTTCCTGGGCGCCACGCTCGTTGGAAACCGCCAGGGCCATGCTCATCGCCTGGGCCGGTGGCACCCAGCCGCGCAGGATCTCGAGGTAGCGCCGCGCCTGGGTCTGGTCGGGCGCCACCACCAGCAGCTTGCCAAGGCCGCGCGGGGTCTCCCCCGGCGCAGCGCCCAGGGCCAGACGGCGCTCGGCCCGGAGCTTGCGCGTCGCCTCGAAGGCGCGGCGCAGCAGCCCCTCGGCGAAGCCGGTGCGCAGCGCGGTGAACAGCGCCGGCCGGGTGGATTCCTGCGGCGCCGGCGCCTGCAGCCGGTGCGGGCCGAGCCGCGGCCGCTCGCCGCCCTCGGGCTCCGGCCCCAGCCAGGCCGCCTCGCCATCCAGCGCGCCGAAGGAGACCGGCAGCACCGCCCGCTCCGCCAGCGCCCGGGCCCGGCTGTAGCCGACCACCGCCCAGCCCGGTGCCGCCAGGTCGACCTCCTGCCGACCACCGACGCCACGGCGATAGGGCAGCCAGAGGATCCGCCGCCCATCCGCCCGCTCCAGCGTGCCGGACAGCAGCAGCCGCACCGCGGACAGCGCCAGCAACGGCTCGATCGGCGCCGACCAGGCCGTGGCGACATCCTGGCCCCCGTCCCGGCCGCCGGCGGCATCGGCTTCGTTCAGCCCGGGCAGATGGTGAACTTCGTCAACCACCAGCAGGTAGCGGTGCCGGCGGAAGGCGGCCAGGTGCAGTCTGGGACCGCGGCGACGTCCTGGTAGGTCGTCACATACCCGGCCAACCCCCGGCAGGGGTCGCCCGGGGTATTGTCGGCGGCGCGGACCGAGAGGCCGTGCCCCAGGGCCTGCCGACAGGCCGGGTCGGCGAAGACCTCCTCCGCCTGCAGCCGCAGGCTGCCGCGCGGCACCACCCAGCAGATCCGCTCGCAAATGCCGGCGGCGATCAGCGCCTGCGCCGCCAGCATCGGCAGCAGCGACTTGCTGCCACCCGGGGTGACCGCGGCTAGGATGTCCCGCACCTCGGCTGCCTCGCCGGCGGCGATAGCACGAACGACGGCCAGCAACTCGGTCTGGTAGGAACGCAGGGCTCTTGCGAGCAGACAATTATCCTCACGGCCAGTGGCCGCCGGGAATCCTGATTCCTCACGGCAGCCCTGTCGAGGGCCTTTCCGCTGCTTCCTCCACGACGGTGACTTTGCACTGCGGCTGTTCCTGCCTGATACATTATACCGACGTGCCGCGACCGATCACCCTGTTTGCCAATCCCGATGGAGACTCCGTCATGAAGCTGGATGACACTGACCGGCCGCTTCAACTCGGTGAGGGCCGGATCAGCGGCTATCTTTCGATTGCATTCGGTACGCTGAGCGTGCTGGCCGTTCTGTGCTTCATGTTCCCTGACTACCTCACCACACCGTCTTTGCGGGTCGGCTACGACCTGGTGCTGATGCGCAAGTTGCTGGCGGCGGGGATGGTCTTCTCCGCCGGCTTCGGCGTGCTGACTTTCGTGTTGAACCGTCAGAAGCGACTGGGGGCGCTCGGCATCCTGCTGACCGTATTGGCGGCCTACCTGGGCGGCAGCTCGGTGGAAGTGGGGCCACGCTACGACGCGCCAGGATTCATTGGACTGGATTGGTTCATTCTCGACCTGCTGGCCTCGGCGGCGCTGTTCACGGCGCTGGAGAAGACCGTGGCGCATCGGCGTGATCAGCCGATCCTGCGGTCCGACTTCTGGCACGACGGGCGATACTTCATCGTCAACCACCTTGCCATCGGCATCTTTCTGTTCATGAGCGTCAAGGCAATGCCGTCGCTCTTTTCCTGGACGGTGAATGCCGGGCTGCAGGAATGGTTTGGGTCGCTGCCGGGCGTGGTGCAGTTCGTGGCAATATTGGTGACCGCCGACCTGATGGAATACGCGACCCACCGGGCGATGCACGAAGTCCCGGCGCTATGGCGGTTCCATGCCGTGCACCACAGCGTGGAGCGGATGGATTGGATGGCCGGCTCCCGCTTGCATTTCCTTGAACCGCTGGTGACGCGAACGGTGGTGATGCTACCCGCCTTCGTTCTGGGAGCAAGCGACACACCGCTGCTTTGCTACATCGTCTGGGCCGGATTCCAGGCGGGTCTTGTGCATTCCAATTTTGGCCTAGAGTTCGGGCCGCTGAAATATCTGGTGGCGACGCCGTTGTTTCATCACTGGCATCACAGCAGCGAGAAGGAAGCGATCGACACTAACTACGCGGCGCATTTGCCGATGATCGACCGCTTGTTCGGCACCTATCATATGCCCCGCGACCGGTGGCCCAAGAAGTATGGCGTGGCCGGCGCTCCGCTACCAAAGGGAATGTTGCGGCAATTTCTGTATCCTTTCCAGAGACGGCAGCCGCCGCCGACCGTGTAGTGTCGATTGCTAAACATAGCGCGGGATGGGCCCGTGCTGCGGCGTCTGGTCCGGCAAATCGACCTGTACGTCGTCGACGTAGCACCAACCCCAGCCTTCCGGCGGATCATAGCCCTCGATGATCGGGTGCCGCGTCGCCTCAAAGTGCGCTCGGGCATGCTGGTGCGGCGACTGATCACAGCAGCCGACATGGCCGCACTCGCGGCAGAGCCGGAGGTGGACCCAGGCACTGCCGATCCTCAGACAGTCCTCGCAGCCCTTGGCGCTGGGCGTCACGTCCTGGATAGTTCTTCGGTGCGTGCAGGGCATCATGCGGTATCCTTGGCGGCCTGTTGCGCGAACATGGCGTGGATCTGGGCGACGACGGCAGCACCCTCCCCGACCGCCGCAGCGACCCTCTTGGTCGAGCCAGCACGAACGTCGCCGATGGCGAAGACGCCCGGCCTGCTGGTCTCCAGCGGCAGGGCGCCCTGCCCTGTCACGATGAAGCCCTTGCCGTCGGTTTCGACGCAGGATTTCGCCCAGCCGGCATTCGGATCGGCGCCGATGAATAAAAAGAGGTGTCGCAGCGCGCAGCGCTGCAGCGTCTTGTCGCGGCGATTGCGAAAGGTGACGGCGGCAAGGCCGGTCGCGCGCGAGCCCTCCAGGTTGGCGATCTCGCAGCCCATGTGCAGCACGACGTTTGGCAGCGCCGCAATCCGGTCCACCAGATAGCGCGACATGGTTTCAGTGAGGTCGCGTCGGACCACCAGGTGCAACCTTTTGACCTGCGGCGCCAGGAAGGCGACCGCCTGCCCGGCCGAATTGCCGCCGCCGACCAGCGCCACCTCTTCGCCCGCGCAGAGACGGGCCTCGATCGTGGAGACCCAATAGGAGACACCGGCGCCTTCAAAGGTAGCAAGGTCCGGCACCTCCGGCCGGCGGTAGCGGGCGCCTGAGGCAATCACCACAGAGCGCGCCCGCACCTGCCTATCGCCTGCGCAAATCAGGCTCGGGTCGACGCTGTCACAGTCCAATCGCTCGACCGCGACGGGAATCGCGATCTCGGCGCCGAATTTGAGGGCTTGGTTAAAGGCGCGCCCGGCCAGGGCCTGGCCCGAGATGCCGGTGGGAAAGCCAAGGTAGTTCTCGATCCGTGCAGAGGCGCCCGCCTGCCCGCCCGTCGCCCTGGCGTCCAGTACGATTACCGACAGGCCTTCCGAGGCCGCATAGACCGCGGTCGCCAGCCCGGCTGGGCCGGCGCCGACAATGGCCACGTCGTATCGCCGCTCAGGATCGAAAGCCGGCACAAGGCCAAGGCAGCCGGCCAGTTCTTCGACCGTAGGGCGCCTGAGAACAGGGCCCGCCGGGCAGACGACCAGCGGCAGCTCTTCCGGCAGGACGCCCAGGCGCTCCACCAGCGCGCGACCTTCCTCGTCGTCGCGCATGTCGAGGACCAGATTCGGTAATCCGCCGCGAGTCAGGAATTCCTGCAGCACGACAATCTCCGGGCTGCCGGGAAGGCCGATCAGAATGGTGCCTGCTCCCCCTTCAGCGATCAAGCCGACGCGGCGAAGGATCAGCGCGCGCATCACGATCTCGCCTAGCTCCGCCGAGCCAACCATCAAGGCGCGCAGATGTGCTGCATCCAGCGGCAGCGCCGTACAACCCTCGGGACCAGCCCTGCCGGCCGCGATCGACGGCCGGCCCGCAAGCTGGTTCACCTCGCCTGAGAACTGTCCGGCGAGATGAATGGTTAGCAAGGCCTCCCGGCTCAGCCCATCCCGACGAATGACCTCGATCGATCCCTCGAGCACGAGCCAAGCCGGCGCGTCGGTCGCGCCATTGGCGTATATCGTCTTGCCGGGCTCAAAGGTGGTCGCAGCTCCACTTGCAAACCGTCGCGCTGTTGAAATTTGGGCGGCACTAAGCGTCGGGAACATCTGATGCTCACGAGTGACGATCATGCCTGATGCCCCGTAGTTCGGTTGCAAAATTTGCGGCGGATGGTGAACAGGACTGGCGATAGGCAGGCCAGTGACGTCGAATAGCTTGGAAACCAGGGCAGCTTAGGCCTGCATGCCGTATCCGCCAATCCTCGGAACCTGCCTCTTCCTAACCCTGCGCCGGCATCCAGCCTGCACTGCTACGGCCGACGCTCAACTGGCTAGAGGGACAACCTCCATAGCAACGGCGAACAAATCTTCTGCGATGATCCGGCCTGCGGAATTGCTGGCCATATCCGTGCACCAACACCGCTGGGGCGGGTATCACCGATTGCCTTCGGTCTGGCCGCCTCGTAGGAGACCGCCAAGCACACGACCTAATGTCCGACCCGCTTCCCCGCCCAGACCGCTTTGAGGCGGGCGGAACAAGGTTTGCTCCTGAGGTCCGTAGCGGACACTGATCGCCTCCGCCTTATCCCTTTGCCCTTCTTCCTGGGCACGCAGCGGCACGCCATCGACCGTGACGCAGACACGCACCGGTCGCCGCTTCGGTGCGTCTGACCGCGGCAGCAGGCGCCAGACTGTACAAGGTAGGCCCGCCACATGGTCCACGCCTTCACGTCGGGCCTGCGCAGCAGCCAGTTCGCGCTCGGATGCCTCGGCACGGCTGAAAAGTTGCGGCAGGTTAAGTATCAGGCCGGTACTGTCTTGGACAGCGAAGGCACGTCTTGCGCCTCGGTCGATGATCACCCGGCTGCCTGGCGGCAAAGGCATTCCGCCCAAAGATGCTGGCGCACCGGCATCGGCCTCAAGCCGAAGAGCACGCAACACGGACGACCAAGCCACGCGAATGCGCAAATCTTGGCCGTCTCGCTCCACCCGATAGGCAACGCTCACGTCCCGGTTCGGTGGGAAGATTGGGCGATCTTGGGCTGCAACGGGTCGGGCAGCAATGCCGAAGAGCAGTAGGATGCCGACAGCCAAAGTGCCGAGCTGCATCCTGCGCCTGGTGGGTAACAGGACGTTCTCGAATATTCGAATTTTATGACTCGATGCTCGCATCTAGATCAAGCTACCATTCAAGTTTCGCCCAACCGCTTATCTTTCTACGTCGAAATGGTGTTCCATTCAGGCTATCGGAAATGCGTGGCCGACCAATGTGCCGCACTATCCTATCTATAGACAGCATGGAAATGAACGAAGGCGGAGCTCTCGATGGCGAGTGACACGACGCCTGCCGTCCATGGTAAACGATGCGATAGCGGCTTGGGATCAATGGCCTTTGCCGCAGCCGCAGTCCTCGCTGCTGTAGCCAAGCTGAAGCAGCTTTCCTGCGGACGCGACCTCTCATCTGGTCGGAAGGTGGCTTATTGAATGTGCCCTGTTCGCACCACACGGAGGGCGGCTAAGGAAGTCACGCAATCAAAAACGTTACTTCAGGAATTTATTATAAAAATATTGTGCAAACCTGCAAAACATTAGAGCACTTTGAGGTTGCGCGGAATCGCCCGTTCTGATTCGACGCTCGTGATGCAGCGTCGAGGCGATGATGACGGCACCTTTGTCTACGGACCTTCGGCGGCGGTTGGTCCGGGCGGTTGAGGCGGGTAGTTCGGCACGCGAGGCGGCACGGCGCTTTGAGGTGAGCCCCTCGGCGGCGATCAAACTGATGCAGCGGGTTCGGGCGACGGGCAGCGCGGCGCCAGCCAAGGTGGGTGGCTATCGGAAGCCCTTGCTGGCTGGGCATGAAGCCCTGCTGCACGAACTGACCATGGCCAAGCCGGGCATCACCCTGGCCGAGGTCCAGGCGGAGCTAACCGGCCGCGGCATCCAGGCGGGCTCGCTGGCCACCATCTGGTCGACACTGCGCCGGCTCGGCTTGCGGCACAAAAAACGTATGGCCCGCCCCGTCTGCAAGTGGATTCACGACCTGGTATGATCAGTCTACGCCAACGTATCCGGTCACAGGGCACCGCCCTGGCCAAGATGGAGATCCGCGCGTTCTGGTCCTCATAAAGTCGTCGGCGTCGAGCGCCATTTTTTTGGCCAGGGTTCCAGAACGCCGATCGACTGTCAGGCCATCTCGTTTCCACCACCCGCAGACCTCATACAGCCGCCCGCACCGGGTGAGCGCGAACGACCGATCTCGTTGGCTACGACACCGTCGCAGCCCGCATCTCGAACTTCTGCCCGGTGCGGAGCACCACGCAGATGATCCGCGCCAACTTGGCGGCCAACGCCACCACCACGGTATTCACGTGGGCCCGGGCCATCAGGCCACGCAGCCAGCTGCCCAGCGGCGTCTCGCCCTTGGACAGCGTCGGCAGGGCAGCACGAGCGCCGTGGATCAGCATCTTGCGCAGGTACCCGTTGCCGCGCTTGCTGATCCCCAGCAGCTTCGGCTTGCCTCCAGTGGTCATCTGCCTCGGCACCAGCCCCATCCAAGCCGCCAGATCGCGTCCACGTCCAAAGGTTTCGGCCTTGCCGATCGCGGCGACCAGCGCCGTCGCGTTCAGCGGCCCGATCCCCGGGATCGTCAGCAGCAGCCGGGCGGCCTCGTCCGTCCTAGCCTCCCGTGCGAACTCTTCGTCAAAGGCCTCAATGCGGCGGTCCAGCTCGCGCCATTCAGCCCGCTGGTCCTCAATCAAAAGGCGGGTCCGCGGGCTGAGCGAAACCTGCTCTGCCTCCAGTAAGGTCTCAAGGTAAAGCTCCAGCTTGCGCCTCCCCTGCGGCACAATGATGCCGCGCTCCAGCAGGAAGGCGCGCAGCTGGTTGATCAGCGCCGTCCGCTCACCCACCAGCCGGTCGCGCGCCCGGTGCAGGCTCTGCATGTCGAGCTGCGTCTCACTCTTGAGCTCGACAAACCGCATTGTCGGCCGGGTCGCTGCCTCGGCGATCGCCTCCGCGTCGCGGTCGTCGTTCTTCTGCGCCTTCACGTAGGGGCGCACGTACTCCGGCGACATCAGCCGGACTTGGTGGCCCTGGTCGCGCAGCCTGCGACCGAGGTGATGCGCCCCACAGCAGGCCTCCATCGCCATCACGCAGCCCGGCTGTTCCGCCGCCAGCTTGACGACACCCTCTCGATGCAGGCGCCGTCGCAGCACTACCCGCCCATTGGCGTCAAGACCCACCACGCTGCAGCTGTTTTTGCCCAAGTCGATCCCCAGAATCGCGATCTGCATCGAACCAGCTCCCGTCCCTCAGATTACCCTGCCAGCCTAGCGCAGGAGGGGAGAGGGGCGGGCCATCCCATAAAGTCGTTGAGGGCTGCCGAGCAGGACCGGCCAGACAT
>NZ_JAUFPN010000089.1 GCF_030409335.1 Paeniroseomonas aquatica | reverse complement strand
GCCTTCAGCGCCGCCAAGGAACTCAAGGACGCCGTCTGATAAAGGCTAAAGCTTCGCACGAGACAGATGCTGAACCGAGCTGCCAGCACAGTGCCGGGTGAGCTCGCCGACGCGAGCTCCGAGGGCACCGTCAACTTGCCAGCCTGGGAGCAATGAGGTTGTGGGAATGGCAGTGACATCGAGGGCGATCAAACCCGGATGGCGGTGTCGCCGATGTCGGACCATACCTCGAACGCGCGCTCCCTTGCAGCGCGGTGCTTGCTGNATGAAGGAGGTTGTTGAATCCGTCATGGGCAGAGAGGAAGCGTTACGCTTCGCCAACTGACTTGAAGCGCTTCATCTGCCGCTCTCGTCGTCGCGTTGGCCGATGCGAGTTCTCCGCGCGATTGTTTAGGCCCTTATGCTGCCGGTGCTCGGCTGAAGCCATCACCTCCTTCTTCAGCGGCGTAGCTTACCAGCTTGTCGGTAATCATGACGCGCGGCGGCCGCATCTGCAGCCTCAGCAGTCCCCTGACCAGCCAAGTTGAT
>NZ_JAUFPN010000088.1:226-824 GCF_030409335.1 Paeniroseomonas aquatica | reverse complement strand
CTTGCCCGCCTTGTACAGGTCGGCCGGGGCGGGACGCGCCCACGAGTAGTCGACGCCTTCGAGAGCCATGGGGTTCCTCCTGTCCACGGGCACGCTCGCGCGCCCGCGCTGGCGGGTGAGTAGATGGAGGGGGTTAGGCCGCGGGGATGCAGCGGCCCATGATCCAGATGTTCGAGCTGCCGTTGAAATCGCTGGTTGGGTCCCAGATGTCTTGTGCCGTACCGGAATCCGACGAGTCGTTGATCGAGCCGGTGATGACCATGTAGGTGAGGCCGACGCTGGCGCCAAACGAGGCGCCGTAGTCCTTCGCGTACGTGTCGTCGGGCCCCACGATGACGGACGTGATCTCTGCGCAGCCCGGGTAGTTGACGCGAACGGAGGTGGAGGTGACGGTGCCGATGGAGGTCAGGTCATCCGGGGTGTGGCCGGCGTCGTCGAGGATGTACCAGCCGGATCCCGTGTTGCGGATGGTTCCGGCGAACTCCTGGTAGGTCACGGCCTCATTGGAGGTGTATGTCGACCCGGAGGCCGAATCGTCCTGTGCGAAGAGGAGGACGGCGGCGACCGCGATGACCGCGTCGCCGGCGGCGAGCGCCTC
>NZ_JAUFPN010000088.1:0-219 GCF_030409335.1 Paeniroseomonas aquatica | reverse complement strand
CACTCGACGATGTCGTCGACGAGGTGTTCTGCGCCCACCAGAGCGTCAATATGGACGGTTCGGCGTCGGTGAAGACGAGCATTTTTTCCCTGACCGCGCAGGGCGCGGGTGCCATTGCGGTACCTGAGGGCTGAGCTGACACGGACTGGCTGACCGTGAGGAGGTTCGTGTCGCTGCTGGTGGAGGCGGGCAACGTCATTGCCTGCGTGGTCCGGTAGA
>NZ_JAUFPN010000087.1 GCF_030409335.1 Paeniroseomonas aquatica | reverse complement strand
AGATATACTCGGCCTACATCAAAACCCGGAAATTTCGCGGGTCGATGATATGGAAGTCATCGGAGATAAAGTCTCTCAACTTAAGCCATTGGCTTGGTAGTGTTTTTCGGAAGAACACGTTCACTGCATCTACGAAATCAGCGAAGCTTTCATAGTATTTGTTGTGGGTGACCGATGTGTGCATGACACGCCATAATCGCTCGATCGCGTTGAGATTGGGCGCGTAGGGCGGCAGGAATCTGAGATCGATCCTTTGTCCGTGCTCGACCATCCATGCCTCGACCTCCTTGGCATGGTGGTATCTGGCATTGTCGAGGAAAACATGGATTTTTCCCGCCCCCGGGTAGGCGGAAAGCAAGCGCGAAAACAGGCGGATGGTCGTCTCTGCGTTGACGGTTTCCCCTTCGACGATCTGGCAGAGGCCGCTTTCCAGATTGATGGCGCCATGCAGGTTCAGCCGCTGGCGACCGGCCGTCCGCAAGATGGCAACCGGATCGCCTTTTCTGATCCAGCCATGGGCCGGACGGCTCTGGTATTCCGGATGAACCGCATCAAGGAAAACCACCTGGTCATTGNCCCCAATCCGCTGAGGAGACGGGAATACTCGGCCACGAACGCTTGTTGCGCTTGCACTGTCGGCAAGCGCGGTAGCGCCTTCGGCTTCTTGTATTCGAACCCGAGACGAGCGAGCAGCTTGATCATCCCGGACCGGCTGTAGGCGATGGAAAACCGCTTTTCGACAAGGGCAATGATCTCGGACGTGCTGGTGAACACGCGCGCCATCAGCGCTTTCACCAGGTCTATTTCCTGCGGCGCCGAAAGACGCGGCAGGCTGCCTTTCCAGCCGAAATCCGTCAGACGCCCAACACCGCCCGATGTCCAGCGTTGATGCCACTGGTAAACCGTGTCGTCGTCAACATAAAGCACCCGCGCCACCTCCGGCACGGCAAGCCCGTCATCCAGAAGCAAGATTGCATGCGCCCGACGCGCCGGGCCATGCTGGCCGGACGGCCGCCGCACTAGGGCCAACAAATGCTGGCGTTCCAAAGCGGTCAGGAATTGGCCTCTGATCATCCCGTAAGCAGAATCCATCAGCGCCGATTCCGCAAGCCTTCGCAGCTATTTGCCGGGATTCTACGGAGTCGGGGTATATCATAAAAAAATATGAAATAATTGATC
>NZ_JAUFPN010000086.1 GCF_030409335.1 Paeniroseomonas aquatica | reverse complement strand
TTCGAGTTGCCGCCGACGTAGTAGTGCAGCCCCGGCCGGAAGGTCGCACCGGAGGCGGAGGTCCAGGTCTCATCGACCTGATAGCGCCCTTCGGCGAAGACCGCGCGGGTGTCCCAGTTCTCCCTCTCCCGCTTGAGGTAGCCGCCGCGCTCGATGAGAAGGATACGCTTGCCGGTCTGTGCCAGCTTCCAGGCCATGGTCGCGCCGCCGGGGCCGGAGCCGACGATCACCACGTCGTAGTGTTCCTGGATCACTGCGCACCTCCGGCCGGCGCCGCCGGCTTGAACACCGGCGGGCCCAGTCTCAATGCGAGGCCTGGCGTGGCGTTCCGGTATTAATGCCTTGTCATGCGTCTGGCCCGAACCGCGGCGGGATGCGCGGGTTAAGGCGTGATCTTCCTCCGGCCCTGCGCATGACCTTCGACAGTTCCGTCGTCCTCCTCTCCCGGCTCGCGCTGGTGATGCTGTTCCTGCCGTTCAGCGCATTGGACAAGGTGCTGAACTTCCGGGCCGCGACCGGCCAGGCTCGGCAGGCCGTGGCCTCGCCGGCGCTGGCGGGCGGGATGATCCTGCTTGGCCTGGCGGTCGAGGTCCTGACCTCGCTTGCCCTGGTGACCGGCACCGCCGACCGGCTCGGGGCCCTGGTGCTGGCTGGCTACTGCGCGGTGACCGCGGTCCTGTTCAAGCCGTTCTGGTCAAAGCCGGATTTCCGCCTGCGCGGACCCAGCGAGGGGCGAGACGTGTTCTGGGATTTCCTCAAGAATATGGCTCTCGCCGGTGCTCTCGCCTCCATCGCGCTCGGGCCGGGCACGAATGGCGCGCGAGGGCTGTTGGCCAATCCCCTGTCCTCCACCGCCCCCTATGCCACCCGAGGTCCGTGATGCCCGACGAGAGGCCGACCGTCCCCTACTGGCACCTCCATACCGATGCGCACGGCATCAGCCGCTTCCGGCGCTGCGCCATGACCCAGTTCGAGTTGAAGTCCATGCAGCCGCCCGCGGCGCCGCAGTGGCAGGGCCGGAAGCACCACGACGGCATGACGGTCATGGTGACGGTCCAGCCCGTCGGCTGGGAAGGCACCTGGCACGAGAACCCGAAGCCGCAGTGGATCATCCCGCTGTCCGGCCGCTGGTTCGTGCAGGCGATGGATGGCACCCGCGTCGAGATGGGCCCCGGCGAGATCTCCTTCGGCGAAGATCAGGGCTGCCGCCTACAGGACGGCCGCAAAGGCCACCTCTCCGGCACCCTGGGTGATGCACCAGCCGTGCTGATGGTGGTTCAGTTCGACACACCGCGCGATGCACCGACCCCATGCCGCTTCGATTAGCCGACATGGATAGCTTCGTCTCGCATGATCCGCGCTTCGACCGGTTCATCCTCGACAACGCCCCGGTCGAGCGCCTGGCCGAGGGGTTACGCTGGATCGAAGGGCTGGTCTGGATGGGGGACTGGAACGCCCTGCTGTTCCAGGACCTGCCACGCGACCGCACCATGATGTGGAGCGAGGCCACCGGCCTCTCTGTCTGGCGGCAGCCCTCCGGCAAGGCCAATGGCCAGGCGCGGGACCGGCAGGGGCGCCTGATCCTGTGCAGCAACCTGGCCCGGGCGGTGCAGCGGGTGGAGCACGACGGGTCGCTGACCACGCTGGCGGATCGCTTCGAAGGCCACCGCCTGAACTCGCCCAATGATGTCGCGGTGCACTCCGACGGCACGATATGGTTCACCGACCCGGTCTATGGCATCGCCAACGACTACGAGGGCATCCGGCAACCCAGCGAGCGGCACCCGGCTGTATACCGGCTCGATCCGTCGACTGGTGCCCTGGCCGTAGTCTCCGAAGCCTTCGACGGACCCAATGGACTGGCCTTCTCCCCGGATGAACGCCGGCTCTACGTCGCGGAGACCGGTGATCAGACGGGCCCGGATCCGGTGCAGGTCTTGCGGGTGATCGACCTCACCCCGGATGGGGCCGTCGTCGGTCCGGCATGGGACTTCCACAAGGTCGACCGCGGCTATACCGACGGCCTGGCGGTGGATGAGGATGGCAACATCTGGTCCAGCGCCGCAGACGGCGTGCATTGCGTCGCGCCCGACGGGACCCTGCTCGGCCGTATCCTGATGCCGGCGCGGGTCTCAAACCTTTGCTTCGGCGGATCGCCGCAGCGGAACCGCCTGTTCATCGGCGTGTCCCATGCGCTCCATGCCGTATTCCTCAACCGCCGTGGTGCAGGATGGCCATGAGAGGCGGCCGGATCCTGGAGATTCGGCTGCGGTGCTTCTCGCCTGCCGCCATGGCCGATTTCTATCGACGCGCCTTCGGCTGCTTGGAGGTGGCATGCCCGCCCGGGGGCATATCGCTCCGGCTCGGGGAGGAAGCGCTTTCGCTGCAGCAGGCCGCGACGCCTGGCCGGGCCGACTTTCGGGGCAACGAGACCGGCTTCCAGCATTTTGCCATTGCCGTCTCGGACATGCGGCTTGCGCTGGACCGATTGTCGGCCGCGGCGGGATGGACTCCCATCTCCCTCGCTGGGCCCGAGATGTTGCCGCCCGCATCCGGCGGCGTCACTGCCTTCAAGTTCCGCGATCCGGAGGGGCACCCGCTGGAGCTGCTGCAGGGGCAGCCTGGTGCGATGCGACAGCACTGGCCGAGTATGGCAGGCGGCGCGCCCTTCCTCGGGATCGATCATTCCGCCATCAGCGTCACGGACACGGCCCGGAGTGCCGCATTCTACGGTGGCCTCGGCTTCACGGTGGGCAGGACCCAGCGCAATCGCGGTATCGAACAGGCGCGGCTGGACGATCTGGCAGGCGCTGAGGTGGACGTCACGCCACTGACCGGGAGCGGTCCGCCGCATCTCGAGCTCCTGCGGTACCGCCATCCTGCCGCTTGTCCGAGGCCGGCAATCGATGGAAGTA
>NZ_JAUFPN010000085.1:453-878 GCF_030409335.1 Paeniroseomonas aquatica | reverse complement strand
GCCGCGGAGACCGCCGAGGCCGGCTCGTACCCCGAGGCCGCGCTCGCGCTGACCGAGCGGACCGTCGCGGTCCGCAAGATCGCCGTCTACCTGCCCGTCTCCGACGAGCAGTTCGAGGACGAACCGCGCGCCCAGCAGTACGTGAACAACCGGCTCCCGTTCATGCTCCGCCAGCGCCTGGACCTCCAGATCCTCGTCGGCGACGGCTCCGCCCCGAACTTGCTGGGCACCGAGAACGTCTCGGGCATCCAGACCCAGGCCTTGGGCACCGACTCGACCACCGACGCGATCTACAAGGCCATGCGCCGCATCCGCGACGAGGGCTTCGCCGAACCGAGCGTCGTGTTCATCCGGCCCTCGGCGTGGGAGTCCGTGCGGCTGATGAAGACCGCGGACGGCATGTACATCTGGGGTCACCCGTCGAT
>NZ_JAUFPN010000085.1:0-436 GCF_030409335.1 Paeniroseomonas aquatica | reverse complement strand
GACCACGGTCTGGGGCGTCCCGGTCGTGGAGACCACCGCGGTCACCGCGACCAAAGCGATCATCGGCGACTACACGAACTTCTCCGAGCTCGCGGTCCGACGCGGCATCGACATCCAGGTGTCGAACTCGCACTCGGACTTCTTCGTCAAGGGGACGCTGGCGATCCGCGCCGACATGCGCGCCGCCCTCATCCACTACCGCCCCAAGGCCTTCGCGGTCGTCACGGGCCTGTAGCCGAGGAAGCGCCCGGGGCGGGCACCACCGCCCCGGGCGCGATCGAGAAGGAGAACCACCATGGCAACAGTGCCCGGGACCGGGAAGATCGGTTCCACCTCGTACATCGGCCGCACCAAGTGGGCCCGAGCGTTCTACGACTTCGCCGTCGACGGCGGCGCCGTCGGCGACATCGCCCTGCGCGGCGACCGGATCCCCTCC
>NZ_JAUFPN010000084.1 GCF_030409335.1 Paeniroseomonas aquatica | reverse complement strand
TGCCAGCACCTTCGAGAAACTCCTTGTAGCGGCGCCGCTCTGATGTCCGCCGTCAAGGTCACTTGGCGTGCGACATCATCCGCCATTGATGGCGGGCGCATCGAGGCCGCGTAGGGGAGGAGGCGGGGCCAATGGACGTCGGTGATCATGCTCTGATCCGCGGGTTGGGTACCGCATCTCCGCTTATGCGTCCCGGGGCTTCCCGATCTTACTGCGGGCGTCAGCATGGCCGGCCACAAAGCGTCAGACGGGAGTTCCCTTGCCGTTGCCCCGCCCCCACCCCTGCGCAGCCCTATGATGGAAGGCGACTGGTGAGGCGGGTTGCTAGGCTGGCTTGACCTCCCGTCCGATTGCCCAAACAAAGCCGGCGAGTTCGCGCGCTACTGCGGTGACAGCGACGGTGAGATGTTTGCCGCGCGACGCCAAGGCCCGGTATCGGGTGCAAAGGCGGGTCTGCGCCTTCCAGGCAATATCCTTGACCGGTGCAGGCAGCTTCTCAAGCACATAATGCTTCAGCTTGCCCGTGCGGGGCGGATGCCGGTAGGTCCAGGCACTCTCGACCAGGGCTCGCCGCAGTCTGCCGTTGCCGGCCTTGGTGATCCCAAGGCGGCGCACGGTGTTGCCGGTCGAGCGTTCACCGGGCACCAGCCCGAGATAACCCATGAACTGCCGTGCGGTCTCGAAACGCCCAAGGTCGCCGGCCTCGACCATGATAGTCGCGGCCGTTACGAGACGTATGCCGCGCAGAGCCTGCAGCGCCTCAACCACCGGCGCCAGCGACCAATCAGGCAGCAGTCTTGCGATCGCCGCCTCGATCCGCGCCAGGCGCTCACGCGCATGCCGCTCGGCCAGAACCATCTCCTGCAATACCACCTGCTGCGCTGGATGGGTGAAGGTCTGCTCTTGCAGCCAGCGCACGTGCACCGCGCCCCACGTCGTCTTGCCGGGAAACACTCGACCATGCTTCAGCAGCAGCGACGATATGACCTGCCGCTTGCGGCGCAGATCGTCGACAGCCGCTTCTCGTGCGCGAACCAAGTCGCGCATCGCTTCGTGCCCTTCGTCCGGTACCCAGACCGCCGTCAGCTCGCCGGCCCGCAGCAGGCGCGCCAACTGTATGGCGTCGCGCCGGTTGGTCTTTACCCGGTCACCTGCTTTCCGTGGGATCAGCGATGGTGCGACGACGGTGCACTCATGGCCAAGACTGATCACCTGCCGGTACAGCCCATACCCCGTCGGGCCGGCTTCATAGCAAACGTGCAGCTTGCCGTGTCTCTTGGCCAAACGTGTCAGCAGCTTGCGGACGGCATCCGCGGCCGCGTCAATCTCGCCAATGTACCGTACCTCACCGCTCCGGCCCGGTTCAGCCACAGCAATCGCGTGTTTGGCTTTTGCTGCGTCGATGCCCACAAAGATTGCGCCAGTCTCCGTCATGCTTCGTCCTCCTCGCACTGAGGATCGACCCGCCCACGCGGGCAACCCTCGAGGTTACCCAGGCGCATCCTAGGGCAAGATCCCAGGCTCAGGGCGGACATACGGTCTTACCCTGCTCTGCCTGACCAGCCGCGAGCTCCTCGAGGACGCGACCAACCTTGACGCGCAGCTCCGCAGCGTCTTCGCCTCCTTCGCCGCATTGGCTTTGGATCAGGCGATCCTCTACGGAAGCGGCACAGCCAATCAGCTGCTAGGCGTCGGCAGCGCATCTGATGCCTGCCAGCCTGGACGACCGCACCTTCGCCTTGACCACCCGCTATCGCCGTGGGTGACGGATTGTGAAGGCTATGCCGGCACCTTGGCCGATTGTCGCCTTCGCCAGCCGCATGCCCAAGGCAGGCCGCCCGATGGACCGGAGGTCCAGGACAGCCTCTGGAAAACTATCGCTAAAAGCGAATGCCGACATTATCCGCCAGGTTTCGCAGCAGGCGCGTGCGTGGCAGCAGTTGCGCGGCGGTACCGTAAAGCTTGATCGTCCGCAGCTGGCCACGTCGGCCGAGGCGGAGCGCGCGATCGGGGTGACGGGCCAAGTCGTCGAGGAAGCCGATGACCGAGGCGGCCTCGGGCTCACAGATCATGATCTCCTCGCCGTCCTCGTAATGCCGGTTCTGCCTGAGTTCGTCGGAACAGATGATCGCAACGCCACACAGCGAGGCCTCGACGCAGCTTCCCGTGGGGAAGCCGTCGAACTCCGTGCCGGTGAGGGCAAACCGCATGGTCGGCGCGACTATGACATCCTGCCCGAGGAAGAATTGGCGCAGCTCCTGCGTGGGCAACGGCCCGACGAAGCTGAGCCGCGGCGCAAGATGGTCAGGGATCGGCCAGTCGGATGCGCTGAAATTCCCGGCAACCGCAAATCGAAGATTGCCGTGGCGCCGGGCAAGCTCGCTCGCGGCGGCGATGAACTCCGGATAGCCTTTGCTACGGCCTCCCGCGTCGTAGCGATAGGCAGCGAAGCAGATGCGCAGCCCTTCACCGGCCGCGGGGGGGCGCCTGACGGCATCGGCCGCCAGATAGGCCGGGCTGATGACGAGACCCGGCAACTCCAGGACCGGGACGCGGCATATGGGGCTCAGCGTTTCGACCGTCACCGGCTGCGTGGCGACGACGGATCGCAACATGGGTGACGCCAGGACCCGCTTCAGCTTCGCCATTGACCGGGCTTCGCCCAGCTCGAACCCGCCGCCGGGGTAAAGGGTGAAGACAAAGGGAATGCCGTGGCGGTCGAGCTCATCGACCCAGTGATAGGCATTGTTCAGGAAGGTCAGGCTGACGGCACGTGCCGTGCGAAAGCTGTCGGGGGACCAGGGCACCACCTGTGCCGCGACGTCGGCATGCCGGTCCGCATAGGCAGCGTGCAACGCCACGAAATCCGGTGCCGTCGAAGCGACCCGCATGCCGGGGAAGACGCGGAGGTAATGCGTGAACTCGGCCACGCGGAAGCCGGTCAGCAGGTTGGGGAAATAGTCGTCGACCACGAGCAGACCTGAACCTGGAAGATTGGCTTCCACTGGCATCCGACGCATAGGCTGCGATCCCCTGTTGCTCGCGCATGAGACAAATATAAAAAAATCAGTAGGTTACGTCAATATTCGTTATAATAAATCAACAAATAATCAATCGGGGATTTAGTGTTTCCTTATTTCAGCAACTTGGACTGGTGACTGCGCATATTCTTGGGGAGAAGGTGAAGGATGCCGATTTTAAAGGCCCGCGCGCATGGCTAGGTTGCAGGGGCCGGTTGGGTCGCAAAGGGGGGCCTCACCGGCAGTCTTCGCTTGATAACAGTTCCAATCAAAAAGGGGAGGGGTGATGGGCCTGATTTTAGGAAGTCCGCTGAAGGACTCGTATGGACTTGGCCCCACAGGCGACACCGTCATCGGTGGTCTGGGAGACGACTATTTCGAAGCTGGTGCCGGTGCCGATATGCTTGCCTATGCCCCCGGGCATGGCAGGGACTGGATCAACGGCTTCAACCCGGGCATCGACAAGCTGCAGTTTTCCACCGCTATCCCTGCGACGTCCCTGGTCTTCCAGTCCGTCACGCTTGAGGGCGTCAACGGCCTGGCGGTGTATTACGGCCAGAGTGGGAACGACGTCGTCTTCCTGGCGGGCGTCTCGAGGCTGTCCTCGGGCGACATCACCTTCGGGCCGCTCCCGAACGTCTTCGTCAACCCGCCCCCAACCGACATCAACATCGACCACAGGTCAGACATCCTGCTGCAGCAAGCGAACGGCACCGTCGGCGCCTGGATCATGGACGGGGCCAGGATCATCGATTCCAGCCTGAGCACCAATCCGGGCGCGGCCTGGAAAGTCGCCGGCAGCGCCGACTTCGACGGCGACGGTCGTTCGGACATCCTGTGGCGCAACGACAACGGTGCCCTCTACGAAGGCCAGATGAACGGCCCCCGGCTGATCGGCGGCGGCATCATTGGCAACCCCGGCCTGGACTGGAGCATTGCCGGCACGGGCGACTTCAACGGCGACGACAGAGCCGACATCGTGCTCCGCCACATCGACGGCACGATCGCGCAGTGGCAGATGAACGGCACGACGGTCGTGAACGCGGTGTTCAGCGCCAATCCTGGCGCGGCCTGGAAGGTCGGCGGCGTCGGCGACTTCAACGGCGACGGGTTGAGCGACATGCTGCTGCGCAACGACAACGGCACCATCGCGCTCTGGCAGATGAACAACATCACGATCGAGCGCAATGATTTCGTGACCAATCCCGGCGCCAACTGGAAGGTCGGCGGCGTCGGCGACTTCGACGGCGACGGCAAATCCGACATGCTGCTACGCCAGGACGACGGCCTGCTGTACCTGACGCTGATGAACGGGTCTGCGATCACCGCCGGCACGGCCATAGGCAATCCGGGCGCCGCCTGGCAGGTCGCCGACATCGGCGACTACAACGGTGACGGCAAGTCCGATATCCTGCTGCGCCACATCGACGGCACCATCGCGGAATGGCAGATGGATGGCGCGAAGATCGTGAATGCCGGCTTCGCCTCGAACCCTGGCGCGGATTGGCAGGTCGTCTGACCCGGCCGGCGTGGCGCCGCGAACCGGCGCTACGCCACCGCCTCACGGGATGCCGGCATCAGGCGTCCGGCCGCCGCGCCACGGCTTCCTGTCCGAGCAGCCGCTCCGCCATCCCCCGGTGCTCCGCCGAACGGTCGCCGATGATGCGCGCCGGTGTCCCGACAGCGATCTTGAAGGCCGGCACGTCGGATTTGACGAGGCTGAGGGCGCCAACGGCCGCGCTTTCGCCTATCTCGACATCGGGCAGCACGACGCAACCGCTGCCCAGGATCGCATGCGCCCCGATCCGCACGGGCCCATCCGTCGACCGGCGGTACTCCGCGGGGATTGTCGGGTTGGTCATCGAGGCGCCGCTGTAGTCGTCGGTCGAGCTGAAGAGCGCGCAGCGGACCGAGATCGTGGCGAAATCTCCGATCTCCACCCGCCCATGACCCAGGATCGTCGTCATCGCCGAGATATGCACATTGCGCCCGATCGTGAGGCCGGCCTCCCCAGCGGAGAGGACGCAGAAGGCATCGATGCGGACGTGATCGCCGATCCGCATCCGGTGCGGCGCCAGCAGCACCGCATTCCGGCTGATGCGGACACCCTGGCCGAGCGCCCCGAAACCGATGGCGGCGAGGCTTGCCGGGTCCAGGAAATCGCTGCTCATGCGGCCCTGACCGTGGCGCAGACCATCTCGACTTCCGGGATGGTCATCGAATCCGCCAATGGCAGGGACAGGATCCGCGGTGCCAGCTTCTCCGTCACCGGGAGTTCGGCGATCTCCGACACGCGCTGGAAATAGGGCTGCTCCGCCAGATGCGGGCTGAAGTAGTGCCCCGCCGCGACGCCGGCCGCGGCGAGGCTGGCCAGCAAGGCCTCGCGCGGTCCGGGGTGGCCCGCCGGCATGCCGACCGGCATGAACTGGTAGGCGATCTGCCGGCCTGCGACCTGCTGGAACTTGCATCCCGGCAGGCCGCGCCGATAGGCATCGGCCAAGGCGGCGCGATGCGTGACGATCTGCCCGAAGCTTTCCAGCTTGGCAAGCGCCAGCAACGCCCCGGCCTCGCTGAGCTTCGAATTCAGGCCGGGCATCGTGGCCGTGCGCGGCTCGCCGAAGCCGAAATTGCCCATCGTGCGCAGCCGCGCCAGGCGCTCCGCATCGGCGCTATAGATCAGCCCGCCCTCCGCCGTGGCGAAGGTCTTGGTGGCATGCATGGAATAGACGATGGCGTGCGCGAAGCCGGTCCCGAAGCCCTGGCCGCTGTCGTCGATCGAGCCCAGCGAGGCGGCCGCGTCGACGACGATGCCCACCCCGTGGCGCCGGGCGAGCCCGGCATAGCGGTCGAGGTCCAGGCCGTTGCCGAAGGTGGCGTAGGGCATCACCACGGCGACCTGCCCGGCATAGCGCTCCAGCAGGGCCTCCTCCGATCGGGCGCAGGGTGTCCAGCGGTCCGGGTCTATGTCGCAGAGCAAGGGGGTCAGCCCCGCCCAGATCGCCGCATGGGCGGTGGCGGCGAAGGTGAAGGATGGCATGAGGGCGTAGCGGGTCGTGCCCCTGGGCGCCTCGCCGGCGGCCTCCCGCAGGGCCAGCATGAGCCCGATGGTCGCATTGTTGACCGTCAGGCAACCGCCGTGGCCGCCGAAGAAACTGGCCGTCGCCTCCGCTTCGAAGCGGCTGTTGACCGGACCGTAGTTCGTGAAGATGCCGCTGGCCTCGATGGCCTCGAGCCCTGGCAGCAGCTTGCTCAGTCGAGCCGGATTCGGTCGCAGGAAAGGAATGCGCACGATCAGACCACCTCTTTCGGTTTGCGGGCTTCGATGACCAGCAGGGAAGCATCCGCCGGTTCCAGGTCCCAGAACAGCCGATCGCTGCCGGAGCCGGCGACGAAGCGCCTGGGATCGACGAAGCCGGCCCGGGACAGCGCCAGCCGCAAGGCCTCCTCGTTGAAGATGAAGCGATCCCGCACCGCATGGCGCCAGGCGTTGAACCGCATCGCGCTCGATGCGGCTTCGGCGTCGGGCGCCGCATAGAGGTAGGCCTGGACCACCGCGTCGAGGTCGGGGGTCACGACACGCAGCAGCCCGCCCGGCCTCAGCATCCGCCAGAAGCCGGCGAGGGCTTCGGCAAGGCCGGCCTCGGACCAGGATTCCGGTCCTTCGCACAGGACGCAGCCGGCGGACGCCGCCGCGATGCCATCGAAGTCGGGGCCGTCGGCGCCCAGCGGCAGCATGCGGAAGTCGGTCCCGAGGCGGCGGGGGGTGACGGCAAAGGCGGGCCCGATCGATGCCGGAGGGGCGTCAGGACGCTCGTGCTGTGTCACTCAGGCTTCTCCTAGCCGCTCGCGGTGTTGCCGGAAGGCGCCCAGCATGATCCCTGCATAGGCCCCTGCTGCCATGGCGCCGTTGTTGCCGCCCTCGGAAACGCTGCGGAGCAGGTTCTGCCGCAGGAGGTTGCCGCCGGGCAAATGCGCCTCGAGGCTGCGGGCCCAGCGGAAGGCGCGCGGAAGGTCGCCGACGGACAGGAAATACTCGACGAACATGAATTGCATCAGCCCGATGTCCTGCGGCGTCCAGGCGGCAGGCGGGATCCAGTCGATCGGCATCGAGGTGGTATTGGCCAGGCTGAGGCGCAGGCCCGATGCGTCGCGGGCCGCGATGAAGCGGGCCATGAGATCGAAGGTCGTGGTGAAGGCATTCCGCAGCGAGTCCGCCTGCAGGGCGCCATGCTCCTCCATCAGGACGTCGGGCAGAACCTCGAAGGCGGTACCGGCATCGATGATGCGGCGGAACAGATCCCAGTCGCAGGATCGTCGCAGCACGATGCTCGGGTCATACCAGCCGATGCGGTCGAAAACCGTCCGATCGATGAGGATGCCGCCATTGGGCACCAGCACCGACGACGCGGCGATCCGCGCCCTGACCTCGTCGGGCCTCAGGTCACCGACGCGGAAGGCGGAGCCATCGGGCTGCCGGACCTCGGTGATGCCATAGATCATGCCGAGATCCCGCCCCGCGACGGCTGCGGCGAGCTTGCGCAGGGCCCCCGGCAGCAGGATGCAATCATCGAACATCCAGCTGACCCAGCGCCGTCCGGGATCGGACGCGGTCATGCAGCGGCCCAACGAGATGGCGACGCTGTTCACGTTCCGCGGATTGCGGAAGACCTTGAGGCGCTTGTCGGTCGCGGCGACCGCATCGAGATAGGCCGCGGTGCCATCCGTGCTGGCGTCGTCGCAGACGATGAATTCGAAGTCCTGAAAGTCCTGCGTCAGTACGGAGCTGACCGCTTGGTCCAGAAGACCAGCCGCCAACCGCTTATGCGTCGTCATGTGGATTGTGATCATGTCATCAGTCCAGGAAGCGTTCGCCGTCTTGCGACGTGAAAATCGGTTGAGCCTGCTCAACGTGGTGGAACAGCAGGGATTGGGCGACGTAATGCAGGCGGGGCCGCAGCATCTTGATCTTGCGCAGCCGGTTCCAGTCTCCGGGTTCGCCGAGCCGGTAGGCATGCACGTCCCAGCCGAACCGCGCGAAGTAGCCATGATAGAAGATGGAACCGGTCGTGACCTGGCCCAGTTCGAGCTTCCCGTTCCCGAGCGCTTCCCAGCTCCCGTCGCGGTGCTCGTACCAGAACGAATGCCAGAGGAAGTCCGCGCTGTTGTCGCGTGCGGCAGCCACCATGGTGGCGATCTTGTCGGCGGTCATGCGGTCGTCGTCATCGAGGTGGGTGACGAAGTCGCCTTTGCAAAGCGACAGGGCGTGGTTCATGGCATTCGATCCGGCCACCCGCCAACGATCGATGCCCGGCGGCGGGTAGGGGCCGCGTTCGGGCAGGTTGGCGAAGACGATACGGTCGTCCCCCAGATCGGCGATGCGGCGCGCGGTGTCGTCGGTGCAGTGGTCGCCGACGACAACGATCTGCAGGTTGCGATGCGTCTGTGCCTGCAGCGATGCAAGCGCCCGCTCCACCAGCATCTCCGCGCGGTTCACCGTGGCCACGCAGACCGAGACGAGGGGGTCCGCAACGTCGAAGGCGGCCTGGTACGCCTTCGTCCGGCGCATGGCGTGATAGTCGTCGATGACGGCGGCGAAGCCTTCGACCGCGCCCAGGGACCAGTCGAGCCTCGCCTGCTCCGCCTTGGCCAGCGATTCGGCGACCAGGACCCGATGTTCCAGGTGACCGATGCGCGCTTCGACTGCCTCGGAAATCGCGGGTGCGGCGACGGCCACCGGTTGCGGCTCGATCGGCGCGGGAGGGGAGTATGTCTCGACCGGCGCAGGGCCTGGGACTGGGCCTGGACTTGGGACTGGGGCAGCGGCGACCTGCCCACGCCGTGCGCGGTACCGGGCGGGCAGCTGGAGGGTGACGGTCCACCATGCCAGCTTGATCCCTCGCCGCGCCCAGCGTGCGGCGGAGGGGTTGCCGCCGACCATCCTGCGAAGCGGCGCCGTCAATCGCCAGGAGGTCGAGGCGCGAATGGCCTCCAGCTCACGAAGCAGGTTATCGCGCTCGCCCCGCAGCGAGATGGCCTGACCGTGCAGGGCCTCGGAGGCCTCGACCTCCGTCGCCCGCAACGCATCGGCATCGTGCTGCCTGCTTTCAACAGCATTGAGCCGTTCTTCGGTCGTCCGCAGCGATTGCTCGGTAGCCCGCAGCGTGTCCTGCGCATGCCGCAATGCCGCTTCGGTGGTACTCAACGTGCTTTGCGCGACCTTCAGCGACGCTTCGGCAGCCACCTGCCGCGTCTGGACGTGCTGCAGCTCCGACACGCCGGCCTGCCGGTCGCGCTCGCAGGCGCGCAGCGCTTCCAGCGCAACATCGAGCTCTCCCCTGGCCTGGCTGAGGTCGAGCTCAAGGCGCTCGACAGCGGCATGCGCATCCGAAGCACGCTGACGGCTGCGAAGGCCTTGCCCCAGTCGAAGAAACGCCTGGCTGATGGCGAAGCCGAGCGCGGGATCGTTGCCTGCCTGATCGAGCAATTGCGGCAGCATGGCGCCCGGACCACCGGTTCCGGCCCTCACCTGCAATCCGTCGCCATGCATGAACGAGAACGAAACGCCCCTGTCCAGCATCGACTGGCAGGACGCGGCGCCGGTGCCGTCCGCTCCGCCCATGGCCAGCACCACGGCATCTGCCGATAAGCGCGACCGGAGCATTTCCAGCGAGGTCGCATCGATCTGGCGCAGGATATCGGCCCCGAGGATCAGGCACCCCACTTCCCCAGGCCCCGCAGCACCCGCGAGGGCGTCAAGATCGCCCGACATCAAGCGCGAAAATGCGCTGTATCGGAATGTTATCAGCTCGGCGACATCCGGAGGCGGGGAATATTCGTCAGGCGGTACTATCCCGATGACCCGGCCTCCCAATTCCAGCCGCTGCATTGCCTGACAGGCGGCCAAGAAGGCGGGGATGGTTCCTTTTCCGATTACCACGGTAAGCCGGGGCTTCGTGGACTTCGAAACAAAAAAGATGAACGGTATCTGTTCGGCCCAAGCCCCCCTTGCTTCCCAGTCTGTCCACCAGAGTGCAGATGTAACTAGAGATGAAAATTCTCTTCTAATACTCTGAAAATTACTAGCGCCTATATTGTTTTCCATCGAATTCATGTTGCTCTTTTAATAAACTGTGGATGTCCAACGCCAAATTTATTTCTGTTGAGATTTCATATCTCAATCGAGTCAAGGGATTATCAATAATGTCGGCTTTTGGGAAGGCATTAAGCCCTGCGGCGTTACGGAATGGCTTGCCTCTGTGGCAGTGGTGAAGCGTGCTCCACAATGTGGTGCAGGAACGATGCTCCCGAGCGGGCGGGATGTCTTGTCAGGATGCCAAGGGCAGGCTGACGGCGGTATCGCCCATGGTCCCGAGGGTGATGTTCGCTGGACAGCTTGAGTAGCCTGGCACCAACGAGGCGGACGACAGCATCGTCGTCGGGAGTACGACGCTGATGCCTGTCCAGTGCGTGATCGCGCCGTTGAGGCGCTGAAGCTGCTCAACGCTGCGCGGCGGGTAGGTGCCTGTAGGCGAGGGCGTCTTCCTGCGGCGAGGCCATGCTGATCTAGGGCGGGACGACGGGGCGCGGGTCTTTCCAACCTGGTTGCCCCGGCCTCAAGCCGCTCAGGCGGGAGTGTCGGAATTTATGGGATGGCCCGCCCCTCTCCCCTGCTGCGCTAGGCTGGCAGGGTAATCTGAGGGACGGGAGCTGGTTCGATGCAGATCGCGGTTCTGGGGATCGACCTGGGTAAGAACAGCTGCAGCGTGGTGGGTCTCGACGCTGGTGGGTGGGTGGTGCTGCGACGGCGCCTGCATCGGGAGGGTGTCGCCAAACTGGCGGCGGGCCTGCCTGGCTGCGTGATGGCGATGGAGGCCTTCTGTGGGGCGCATCACCCTGGCCGCAGGCTGCATGACGAGGCCCACCAGGTCCGACTGATGTCGCCGGAGTACGTGCGCCCCTATGTAAAATCGCAGAAGAACGACGACCGCGACGCGGAGGCGATCGCCGCGGCGGCGACCCGGCCGACGATGCGGTTTGTCGAGCTCAAGAGCGAGGAGCAGCTCGACATGCGGAGCCTGCACCGGGCGCGTGACCGGCTGGTGGGCGAGCGGACGGTTTATTCGTATTCAGGTTAATCGGCTTTGTGCGTTCCGATAACATCCAGTATCCAGTGATGCAGCCGCAAGCTAGCCTGGATTATGCGCGAAGGCTGACGGGCATGGT
>NZ_JAUFPN010000083.1:1825-3663 GCF_030409335.1 Paeniroseomonas aquatica | reverse complement strand
TATAAAGGATGCTGCCCAGCGGCGGCTCCAGGTCGCAGGAGACATCTGAGTGCCAGCCCTCACCATTGGCGCGTGGGCTGTCCTTGTCCGCCCGGATAATCATTAACTCGGGATGGCCCGGCTCGGTCGGCGCCGCGGGGTGGATGTGCAGCGGGCCAAATCTGCGGCCGAAGTCGAGGTGCTGGTCCTGCGTCAGGCTCTGGTCGCGGAAGAAGATCACCAGGTTCTCGGCTAGCGCGCGATGGATCTCATCCATCTGTCGATTGCTGGGGTTGGCGAGATCGACGCCGCCGATCTCGGCGCCGATCACCGGTGTCAGCTTGTCAATCGTGATGGTCTCGAAGGGTGCTCCAGCATCGCTGGCATGCCGGTAGCGGGGACCTTGGTTGGCACTGAGAGAACTCATGGCAATCATCTCCTCTATTCGAGCCGCAAGCCGGCGGTCCGGATAATCCGGCCCCAGCTCTCGATCTCGCTGGCAGTGAAGGCGGCGAATTCGGCCGGTGGCATCGGGGCCCGGCGCGCGCTTCCCAGGGCTTCGAGCCGCACCCTGACCTCCGGGACCTCGGCCGCCTTGGTAATGTCGCGGGCGATCCTGGCGACGACCTCGGGCGGCGTCGCGGCAGGCGCGTAAAGCCCGGACCAGGTCGTAAAGATATAGCGCGGCAGGCCGGCCTCGGCCGCGGTCGGCACCGCAGCTACGGCGGGATGCCGCTCCGTATCGCTCAGGGCGAGGGCGTTGACCGAATCAGTATCCACCAGCGGCTTGGCGCCGACGACATCCACCGCCATCAGCGAAATGCGGCCGTTGATGAGGTCAGGAAAACCCTGCTGGTTGCCCTTGTAGCCGACATGCACGAGGTCGAGGCCGGCCAGCTGGCGGAACAACTCTCCGGCGATCCGCGATGGCACGCTGCCGGCGCCGAAATTATGCCGGCCTGGCTCCGCCTTCATCCGCGCGATCAAGGCCGACAGGGACGTGGTGCCAAGGCCCTTGTGCGCCATCAACACGAACGGGGAGGTATTGTAGCGGACCACAGCGGCAAAGTCGCGGATCGGGTCATAAGGCAGCCGTTCGTAGAGTGCGGGATTGGCCGCATGGGTCATCGCCGAGGTGGAGAGCAGGGTCAGCCCGTCCGGTCGCGCCCGGGCCACTATCTCGCAGGCCAGCACGCCGTTGCCGCCACCCCGGTTGTCGATGACGACAGGTTTGCCCCAAACCTGCGACAGTCGATCGGTAAAGACGCGGGTGGTGACGTCTACTGCGCTGCCAGCGGGCAAGGAGGTGACGACAGTGACACGGTCCTGCGGCCATGTTCTGTTACCGGACTGCGCCAGGACCGCTGGGGCGCCGAGGGCGCTGGCAGCCGCTCCACCAAGCAAAGTGCGACGGCGGAGTAGGGTTGCCAGGGGCCGCATTATAGGATCCCCGCCCGATCCGGATGTCGTCTTGCAAGAGGTGGTACAGGTTCTCACTGTGTCCTTCTCTCCACCTTGGATGGCGTGCCGCTCTCGGCTTCGATTACCGNTTCCGCGGGCGAGCTGGCAATGCTAGGGGAGCCCATTTCCGCAATGCGCTGCGCAACGTCTGGCGTCCGTAGCGCCGCCGTCGTCTCGGTGTTCAGGCGGCGAACGATTGCGTCTGGGACGTAGGCCGGGGCAAGGAGGCCATACCAGCCTTGGACCTCAAAACCCTCCAGTCCGGCCTCGTCCATTGTTGGCACGTCCGGCAGCAGCGCTGCCCGCTTCCGGCTGCTCACAGCGATCGCGCGCAGCGTACCAGCCTGGATATGCGGCAGGACGAGCAGCAGATTCTCGAAGGTATAGGGCATCTCGGC
>NZ_JAUFPN010000083.1:0-1818 GCF_030409335.1 Paeniroseomonas aquatica | reverse complement strand
CGGCCGAGATCAGGGCGGTCACCACCGGAGCGCTGCCATTGTAGTGCACCGGAGATGCCGCGAAGCCGACGCGCTGGCGGAAGGCCTCCCCCGCGAGGAGCTGCGGCGAGCCAACCCCTGGGGTGGGGTACAGAACCTCGCGTCCTGCCTCACGCAGTGCGCCTATCATACCGCGCAAGTTCCGAAACGGCGAACTCGCCGGGACGGTCAGCACAAGCGGCGTCGCCGCGATGAGNGTCGGCCAACGGGTTGTAGCCAAGATTCCGTTCGATCGTCGGACTAATGGCAAGCGGGCCGCTGCTGCCGAGGAGTAGGGTGTAGGGGTCCTCTTTCGCGCGGGCGACGAAGGCCGTGCCGATGTTCCCACCGGCACCCGGCCGAGAGTCCACGATGAAAGGCTGCCCCATGCTGCCCTGCAACTTGGCGGCAAGCAACCTCGCTAAAGTGTCGACAATGCCGCCAGGCAAGAAGGGAACCACAATGCGCACGGGGCGCGTCGGGTAAGGGCTGCCCTCCTGCGCGCCAGCCTGAGCTGTTGAGGCGAGTAGCGCCGCGGCACCTGTCAGCGCCGCGCGCCGGCCTATGGTGGAGCGCGCACGGATCACTGAGGCTGCAGTACGAACTTGAGTGTGGTTTCCCGGGTCACGATGCCGCCGCGGTCGCCCACCGTGAGCGATCCGTACCGCTGTGCGAAGGCCGGTGGCAGCGGGCGCGCCTCCTTCGGCGCGAGCCACAACCGCAACAGGTGCCGCCGCCGCTCCGGTTCCGGCCAGTCTTCGAAATCACCACGGCTGTGCAGGACGGTGTGATTGTGCACCAGCTGGATATCGCCGGGTAGGAACTCCATCGAGAGGTTCAGCGTCGGGTCATTGGTAAGGGCGTCGAAGTAGTCTAGCGCTTCGCGCTCCACCTCGGTCAGTCGGCGAGCCTGCGGGAAGTTCTGCTGCGCGGAGCGAATGTATTGGCCTGAGTAGATTGTGGTCAGGTGGCCTGCGTGCCAGTTGAACACCGGCACCTCGAACCAGGGCAGCATACCTGGCGGAACCTCACCACGGCGATCGGTAGGAAATGCGTTGAATAGCGCGCGCCAGAGGTCGGGACGGCGGCGCAGCATCTCGTCGTGTAGGGTAACGGAGCTGACGATGCGGCTCTCCCCGCCCGATTTCGAAGGCTTGAGGCAGAGCAGCCCGACGATATCGCAGGAATCCGTGTGGTACTCGAGCGCGCGGTCGGTCTGATAATAACGGACTGTCGGCGTACGGATATCGAGACCCAGATTGCGCACGTGGCCGAGCAAGTGCCCCTTGGCATTCTGCGAACGGAAGCTGCCGATGTGTGAGCCGATCCCGAGGTAGGCGACCGCAGCCTCTTCGGTCGTATAGCGGCCGACCGGCAGGCCACGCAGCATCATAAAGCCGCGCCCATCGAGGAGATCGTCGAGAACACGCGCGAGCAAGCCACCCAGCCTGGGCAAGTGGAAGGTTGTGGATGAGATCTCAGCCATTTCGCGCCCTGCCGCTATGTGGGCCCGGACCGCCGTATCAATCTCTTCGAGATCGGCAGGGGTGAAATGGTGAATCCAGTCGGATCGCGCCGCCATGTCGGCACCCCGCCACGCCGCCGGACCCCCGATCGGGCTTGGCGGCAGAGGCGGTGGCGCGGGGGCGAGGATGGTGGTTTCAGCCTGCGACATTATGCGGCTCCGGTGACGATTTTAACTTCAACAAATAGAAAAGCCGACCGGAACAGAGAAGTCTATTTCATTTATCTTCTATATTGATAAGATATATTAATGAGCAAAAACGTCACGCTTCGCCA
>NZ_JAUFPN010000082.1:262-729 GCF_030409335.1 Paeniroseomonas aquatica | reverse complement strand
GCAGCGCGCGGTACTGTTCTTGAACGCCGAGCCGTGCGACCATGATGGGAACGGCTGCAAGACCAACACCGCGCACTACCTCAAGCCGCGCACAGAGCTCATTGTGAAGGTCTGCGACACCGAAGGCCGACTTCGGCTACGGAAGAAGATCACGGGTACCGGGGAGGCACTGCGATGAATGAACACCCGAAGGTCACCGAGGACCAGGCGCGCAACGCTGAGTTGGTCGCCGCCTACGACGACACCGATGACACCGGGCCCGTCTTCACCGACCGTATCCAGAGCCTCGGATACGCGCCCCCGGAGCGGCCGGAGGTTACTCAGTGGGGTTTCTGCGTGATCGTCGATGACGACGGCCGGGAGTGGCTGGCGTGGGACGCCGAGGGTGTCCGCTACGCCGAGTCTCACTGAGAGGCCAGCGACATCGCTGTGATGAGCTGATACAGCTCCCATGACTCTCGTAGCGG
>NZ_JAUFPN010000082.1:0-212 GCF_030409335.1 Paeniroseomonas aquatica | reverse complement strand
CCGGGGACCCGCTTCGTGTTCGGCAGATTGTGCGGACGCTCCTACGAGCGCGCGGGTTCGCGCAAGCCTGCTGCGCCCCTAGGCGCTCGTGGCCCGCGACTCGACCACGGTCACGGTGACGTTCACGAAGTACGTCTCGACAGTCGCCGCGTGGAGATGGCCGGCACGCGCAATATCCCCCTCGATGCCGCACGTCACGTGGACGTGAGCCC
>NZ_JAUFPN010000081.1 GCF_030409335.1 Paeniroseomonas aquatica | reverse complement strand
AACATGGGACCAACCGCGGTAGGTCAGAAACCACCAGTCATCCTCGGCGAAGTGCCGGGCATACAGCTCGCAGAGGTCGACACGGGCTTGATCATGGTCCGCCATACCCGAGAAGGCGAATAATCCGAAGGCGCCGAGTGGCAGCGAGAGAATCAGGGCGTCCCGCGGCCAAGTATCGAGATGCACGANCCGCGGCCAAGTATCGAGATGCACGAGGGCGCGCTCCAGCGCCCTCGCCGGCTGGCCGCCGATTGCGAGCGATAGGACCTCGACATGGCTCCGCTCCCGCTCGGTCCCCCGTCGGGCGGCGAGATCCACCGCCGTTGCAATCCGCGCCTTTGCTTTGGCCGGCGCGGCGCGAATGGCGTGTAGGCGCGCATGCGCCGCATGGGCCAGGGCGAAGTCCGGATCAGCCAGGATGGCTGAGTCAAACGCTTCTGCCGCGCCGGGCCAGGCGGAAAGCAAAAGGTCCACGCCCTCGCGGTAGCGCTCGGCAGCAAGGTCGGAAGTCGTCGAAAGCGGTAAGCCGCGACGGTCGAGGCAAGCCATGGTGGGATCCTCGTGCTGAAAGCGTGGTCATCAGTAGCGGCCTGGTTGGATTGGTCGGCGCCGCCAACTTCATGGGCTGCCACGTATACCGGCTCGACAAGCGTGATGTATTTCGACAAGATGACATAAGATGTAGAACAACGGACAAAAAGGGCATTGGAAATGCGATGGGAGACGATCGCCGCGCCCCCCGGGCTAATGCCGCCCCACCCCATGACTGTGCGGGCACAGTCCATTCCGGCGCGCCACTACTTCCCAGAGCACACGCATGCCTGGCACCAGATGGTCTACGCGATCTCAGGTGTGCTGACGGTGGCGGTCGAGGGTCAGTCGCTCGCGATTTCGCCCGAGCAGGCGGTGTGGCTGCCGACCGGGCTGCGGCACCGCGTCGGGTCACTGCTTGGGGCAGAGTTCCGCAGCCTGTGGATCGCCCACGAGGTCGGTCAGAGGCTGCCTCAAAGCCCGACCGTGGTCGGTGTCTCGCCGCTGCTCCGTGCATTAATTGTCGAGGCCGCTGAGATCGAGGACCAGGAGGACGGGGACGGCTATGCCGGTCGCGTGACGGCGCTGATTCTAGACCAGTTGCAGCGGGCACCGCCGCTTGCTGGAGCACTGCCTTGGCCGCGCAACGGGGCGTTGGGAACCCTGTGCGAGACACTTTACGCAGATCCCACAGATGAGCGCGGACCTGAGGATTGGGGCCGCGAGCTCGGCATGTCGGGCCGCACCCTGGCGCGGCGTTTTGAGGGGGAGCTAGGCATGAGCCTGCGCTCCTGGCGGCGCCGGCTGC
>NZ_JAUFPN010000080.1 GCF_030409335.1 Paeniroseomonas aquatica | reverse complement strand
CACCATGCCCGTCAGCCTTCGCGCATAATCCAGGCTAGAGTGTTTTTCGAAACGTGGCGACGACGACGCCCCACACCTCGGCAGGTGTCTCCTCGCAAATGACAAACTCCGGAAAATCGGGATGTTCGGCTCGGAGGACGGCGCGGCCTCGGGCCAGTATATGCAGCCGCTTGATCGTCATATCACCACTGCAGTTCGCCACGACGATATGACCATGCCGCGCCGTCACGCTGCGATCCACAATGATGTAGTCGCCGTCCATGATGCCGGCGCCGGTCATCGATTGACCGGAGACGCGCATGACGAAGGTTGAGCTGGGCCGCTCAATCAGGAAGGTCGCCAAGTCTATCTCGCCTTCCAGGTAGTCGTCGGCAGGCGAGGGGAAGCCTGCCGGCACGAAGCGGCCATGCAGCGGCATGGGGAGGTTGGTGAGGAAGGTGGCGAGTGGAATAGACATGAGCATAGCAATTGTTCCCGATTCGTTCTCTCTACACTCAATGAAAACAAGGGTCGAGCGCAAGCCCAATAGGATGGGACGCTATTTCAGTGGCGGATCGTGATGGCCGGGCATGCATCGAGAAGGCAATCGTGCCATCCGAGAGCCCACTTCAAAATGCCGCTACAACGTTGGCTGCAGCCCAAACCAAAATTTCTGTAGTGAACTGGATGACCGGGTTTGGTCGAGAGAAGCCTGTCTGCTTACCGGTGCCTGATGGAGCGAAGCGGGCGTAGCCGCTTTGGCTGCTCCCGACCCTAACTAGACCATTCGTTATGGGTGCGCTCGGCAACCCAGACCATGCCCTGCCAGATGCCGAGGTGCTCGTCCTTCACAATGCGAACGAGATCGGCAGATCGGCGTCTGCTCTCCATCCTCCCGGCGCTAGGCCGCCGCCTGTAATTCCTGGCGATGCCGCCGGTAGAGGAAGCTGTCCATCTCTGGCACGAAGCGCACGACCTCGAATCCAGCCTTAAGACCAGGCTGACGTTGTCGGGTACGACGATCGCGCCTGCGGTGTGCCATCCGGCGCCGTCGAGCATCAGGGCGGCATGCACGCCGTTGGGGAGCGTCGCGGCGAAACGGTTGAGGAAGGCCTGCATGGCGGCGGCGCCGACCTCGGTCATGACGAGGGCGAAGGCCTCGTCGGTGCCAGGGCGGACGGCGCCGTAGAGCCAGGCCGAGGCGTAACGGTGGTCGATCACGCCCTCGGAGCGGACGCCGCGCTCGAACCAGACGCGGGCGCCGCGGCCCTTCTGGCCGACGCGGGCCTCGTCCTGGCACCAGAGTTGGACCTCGGCTTCAGGATGCGCCTTTGCGACGGCGATCAGCGCGGCGGCAAGGCCCTCCTTTTAAAGTGCTCCTGCGCGGCCCTGTCGGCCTTCGGGTGGCAGGGGCGCGTCTTCTGCCAGGATAGATCGAGGGACTTCACCAGCCGCAGCATGCCGCCCTCGTGTTAGGCAACTCCGGAGCGGTTCGACGTATACGTCGAACCGGCGATCCGGCAGAGGTCGACGATGCGCCAAGCGGAAACACCCTCGCGGTCTGGATCCGGACCGCGCAGCACGATCGCCTTCAGCGTCGCCTGCTGACCCTCGGTGAGCCAGACCGGCCGGCCAGGGCGCGGCTGATCGCGCAAGCCAGCGACACCAGCGGCGTTGAAGCGGTGCACCCAATCGCGCAGCGTTTGCCGATCCATGCCGGCGGCCCGCGCGGCGACATCTCGGCTCATCCCGTCCAGCACATTGGCCAGACCGAGCAGCCGGGCGGCAACGCGCCCGTCCGCCTCGCGTCGCGCCAGGCGACGCAGCTCAGCTGCCTCGATGTCCGTCCGGATCGGCACCGCCGCGCCCATGCCATGCCCCTGCGAATCGACAGGGAAAAGCGCATCACGCAGCGCAGACGGTCGCCATTCACACGAGAGTCAGGAGTTCATCGGGCGGTTATTAGATCTTTAGAAACCCGCTTCTGAATGGCAATAAAATGCCTGAGTTGGGTGGAGAGCGGACGTAGACGTGCAACTCCTCAACTACCGCTTTGCGCCCTAAAATGACGTCCAAGATTCTTCTGCGTACTCCCAAAATATACCACAGAAGTTTTGCTGGTTAGCTAAAGCACATCCGGGGCTGATACCACTCAAATAGTGCTATTTCGTGCCTTTATGTTTCCGTCGAACTATGTTTAATATTGGCGGTTGCAGACGATTAAATGCATGATGTCAGGGGGATTTGCATTGAAAATTTACGCCGTATTGATTGAGAATTTTCGGGGCATCAGATCTGCAAAGCTAGTGCTGCCCGACCATGCCGTCCTCATCGGCGACAACAACACAGGCAAATCGTCGCTTCTGGAAGCGATAGATCTTGCGCTCGGGCCGGATAGACTGAGCCGTCGCCCTCCAGTCGATGAGCATGATTTTTTTGAGGGTAAATATCTCCCTGGGGTGGCAGCTTCCGTTGAGGAAGGCGCCGTGCCCGATGAGGCTGAAGAGGCGGCCGCAGTCGAAGCCCCGAAGATTACCGTCGAAGTCACCATCATTGGCCTGTCGGAAGAGCAGGAGGCCAGGTTCGGCGGCAATATCGAATGGCTCAATATCGAAACCGGCGATTTTTTCATCGAGGCCCACCCGGCGGGTGTCGATGCCGCGAACATCAAGGCAGCGTTGCGCGTCACCTTCATCGGCGCCTACGATTCCGATGAGGACGATTTCGTCGGCAACTCGTTCTATTCACGCAGCCTGACGGAAGAAGACAAGCCCGAGCCGTTCACCAAAAAGGACAAGCAGCATTGCGGCTTCCTGTTCCTGCGTTCTCTGCGCACCGGCTCGCGGGCGCTGGGCCTGGAGCGTGGTAGCTTGCTCGACATCATCCTGCGGCTGAAAGAAATTCGGCCGCAGATGTGGGAGGGAACGATCAGCACGCTCGCCGCCTTCGACGTGGCAAGTGACCCTACGATCGGGATTTCCGGGGTGCTCGCCAGCATCGACAAGTCGCTGAAAAAATATGTGCCGCGGGAATGGGGTGTGAAGCCACACCTCAAGGTGTCGAACCTCACACGTGAGCATCTGCGCAATGTAGTGACCGCCTTCATCGCCACCGGCGACGGCGACCACGCCGCACCCTTCTACCGACAAGGCACCGGCACGATCAACATGTTGGTCTTGGCGATGCTATCGCAAATCGCTGAGGATAAGCAAAACGTCATCTTCGCCATGGAAGAGGTCGAAACCGCGATCCCGCCCTATGCGCAGAAACGGATCGTGCATGAGCTGCGCAAGCTGGCCGCGCAGTCGATCGTCACATCGCATTCGCCCTACGTCCTCGAGGAATTTAAGCTTAACGAGACCGTGATCCTGTCGCGGGCCAGTGACGGTGTGCTCAGCCAAGCGCAGATAGCATTGCCCGACAGCGTCAAACACAAGCGTTATCGGCAAGAGTTCCGCACTCGCTTCTGCGAGGGCCTTCTATCTCGTCGCGTGCTGATCGCCGAAGGCGCCACCGAGACCAGCGCCTTTCCGGTGGCCGCGCGGAGGCTGTCGGAGCTAAACCCCGCTACCTACGCCTCGCTTGAGGCGCTCGGCATCTGCATCATCGACGCTGGCACCGAGTCCCAAATCGCCGATCTCGCAGGGCTGTATAAGGGCCTGGGTAAGCGCACGTTCGCGCTTTGCGATAAGCAGGCCGATCCGGCGAAGGCGGCAATCGAAGCCCAGGTCGAGCGGCTATTCATGCACGAGGAGAAAGGGATCGAAGATCTCATTCTTAAGAATACGACCCAGGATGCACTCGAGCGGTTTTCCGGCGCGCTCGACTGGCCGCCGCATATCTTTGTGAGATATCCCGATCCGAAGGCCAATGTGATTGCGGCGTTAAAAGAATATTTCGCCTGGGCAAAGGGCAACTGGGGCATCGCTGATTTCCTCGGCCAGTGCTCCGAGGCCGAAATCCCGTCCTGGATCCGCGATGCCTGCATAACGCTAAAGGCGATCTGTGATCCGCCGGCCGTGCCGCCCGCTCCGCCAGTTCACGGCGGGCTAGCCGCCCCCGCACCCGGATTTTAGAGGGTGCGATGGTCGATCTGACGCAGGCGCAAAAGGATGTTCTGATTACCGAGGGGCATCAGCTCGTCGTGGGCGGTCCTGGCTCTGGCAAGACCACCGTGTCGATCTTGAAGGCGGCCAAGATCGCGCGCGAGAAACTGCGGCCGGGGCAGCGCATCCTTTTTCTCAGCTTCGCGCGCGCGACTGTCTCGCGCGTGTTTGAGGCGATCGATGAACAACAGTCGGTCACGAAGGAAGAAAAGAGGCGGATCGAAGTCGATACCTACCACTCATTCTTCTGGCGCATCCTCAAGGCGCACGGCTATCTGGTCGGGTTTCCGCGGCGGATGACGATCTTGACGCCGCCGAACGAGGCGATCGCGCTTTCGACCATTCGCAGCGCCTTCAAGGCGCAGTCCAAGCTGTCAGACGAGGAGAAAGCGCAGAAGGCCGCGCTGGAAGTGGCCGAGCGTATGCGTCTGGCGACGGAAGAGGGCAAGGTCTGTTTCGAATTATTCGCGGAGCGGGTGGCCATCTTGCTGCACGGCTCGGCCAAGGTCCGCGAGCTTGTGTCGACCATGTACCCATTCATCGTCCTTGACGAATTTCAAGACACGAGCGCCCAGCAATGGCGCGTGGTCGAGGCAATCGGGAACAGCAGCACGCTAATCGCACTGGCTGATCCCGAGCAGCGAATCTTCGATTTTATTGGAGCCGATCCCAAGCGCCTTAACCACTTCAAGGAGGCATTTAAACCCTCCGAGCACGACTTGGCCAACGAAAATCACCGGAGCAAAGGCACGGATATCGCGATTTTTGGCAATCATCTCCTCACGGGCAATTTTCGCGACGAGCCTTATCAGGGCGTTGAATTCGAAGGCTTCGGGTCTAATCCTAATCAAGCCTTTACATCGCTCGTCGCGCAGGTTCTGCAGGCACGGCAACGGCTCATCGCGCTCGGTCGCCGCGACTGGTCGCTCGCGATTCTGGTTCCGACGAAGCGCATGACGCGTCTGGTGTCAGACAATCTGAGCGCGCCATTCGGCAAAGTGCCGCCCATCACGCATACGGCTGCAGTGGATATGGAAGGTCCCATCCTTGCCGCCGAGGTGATCGCTTTCCTCCTGCAACAAAGCATTCACAGAGACCGCATTGATAAATTTGTCGACTTGCTTTGCAGCTTTTTGAACGGACGCGGCGGGGCGACACCGACGAAGGGCAATTTGGCCGATGCCGTGCGTTTCAGATCGGCACTTGAAAAGTGGAATGGATATCTCGCCAGGGGCAAGGCACCGCCAGGTAACGGTGTCCTCCAGACCACCTTCGCGGTCTACCAGGCCGCGACAGCCATTACCTTGACCGGACAGCCCGATGCCGATTGGACTGCCGTTCGAGCCGTCCTTGAGGCCGGCGCCTGCACGAGGCTCGTCGAGGTGGCGCAGGAAGCCCGCAATGTCCGCCTGCTCGAACGTGGTACGCAACTGCGTCAGAGCCTTTCACAGGATTGGCGCGACACCGGCGGCTACAAGAACGCACTAGCCATCACGCGGCAGGCATTCGTCAAGGAGCATTTCGCGACGGCGCATAAGCCAGAGTCCGGGGTCGTCATCATGAACATGCACAAAGCCAAGGGTAAGCAGTTCGACGAAGTCATCATATTCGAAGGCTGGCCAAAGCGTTTCAAGGGGGAGATCGTGGGCAACCCGGATCGTATCGTTGGCGGCAATGTAAACACAGGCGCGATGACCCAGGCGCGCCAAAATTTCCGTGTCAGCGTGACACGTGCAAAGATCCGCACAACTGTCATGTCTCCCACTGACGACGTCTGCGTACTGCTGCTATCCGCCGAATAAAGCTGAGCTGCGGACGCTGTGCGAGCAGCGCTATGCCGGCAATCCTTTTCCGGCGACGCAGGGCCTGAGCCCGTCACGCGTGATCTATCTGGGGTCGCGCCAGTTGTCTGGCGGCAGCATCTCCGCCTCGCCGGGCAGCGCTCGATGGGGTCGGGGGAAAATGCCGGGTCAGGTTCCGGGACCGCCACCATCGCCGAGCCTCCCGGCCGTGCGCCGCGCCATCATGACGCGGCTGTTCGCCGACCTCGTCACCCCGATCCGATGTCCGCACTGCCGGCGCAAGCTCAAGGCACCATCAGATTTTAGACTGCCCAGGCAGTGTTAAGGTCCGTCAGTGAGTCCGATCCTAATCTCCAGTCTTGCGCCTCGAAGCGCGTAAAAGATCGCTCGCCTCGATCCCTAATGCTTGCGCAAGTTTGTCAACGACGTCAACGCTTGCGCTGTAGACCCCCCGTTCGAGAGCGCTGACGTACGTTCGGTCGATTTCCGCGCGATGCGCTAATTCCTCCTGCGACAAGCATCTGTCACGGCGTAATCGCCGCAAATTTTGCGCGAGGACCTCCCGTATGTGCATGGGCGAGAGGGCAGCGGCTTGTTGAGTATTCTACTACGGAGTATACTCAACAAAGCAGGGTGAGTATGGATTGACCCTGACACCTCGTGTAGGGCGGGACAGGCCACATGACGGGCATGCCATCCGAGTTTGAACTTACGCAAGCCGTCGTTGATAGCTTACGAGACAGAGAGGAGGGGCGAGCTAATCGCCTGAATGCGATCGAACGGCGTCTAGCTGCTCTCGAAACGCGCTTACATCGTATGGAGGCACTCGAGGGCGAGTTCAATAAAGGAACAATAAGGAAGGTATTAGGACGGACAAATTTAGCGCCTAGTAAGCTTGGGCGGAACAAAATATAAAAACGTTAATCTCGAGCATTTAGCCAGGCATACCGGTTTTACCGAAAGAGAGTTCAGCCTTGGGAGCGTGGTGAGGCACGATCGGGCTGACGTTGAAGCAATAGCCAATGCCCCGGTTTTAGCAATCGGAATTCATAGTATCGCCAAAACGTCAGGCAAGCCAAAATGATCGTATAATCTCGGTGTAGCGTGTTGTAATCGAGCTGAAGGATCAAAATATATGAATGACAACCCTAACGCAGAAGATTTTGAAACGTATAGCGTCCACATTCACGAGGATGCCGGTCGGCTACCGTTACGAGTGGTGCAGTTCGGTAGTGTCATTGTAATCGGGTTGGAGCTTACACCGGAACAACGTGCTCGCAACTCGGCCGAAAGCGAGGCCGCACTACGTCGGTTAAGAGAGCACATTGGAAAGCCTGGGGTAAAAATCGAAAGAAGGCCAGGCGTGCCGCTTGTTTATGCGAACAAAAATATGCCGGGGACTGTTATACGTGAACTTAACGGACGTAAAGAGGTTGGCAAGCTATTGAAAGACGGCAGTTTCGTGTCGCTTCTGGCTGATCGGCCCCCATCGATTGGTCCGGGGGGGTTTTTAGCGGATTAGCACGACGGCAGATTAGCACGACGGTCGATCCTGGGGCGCTATGTGGCGCCTCAAATACGGCAAGGGCCTTATCCGTAAGAAGAATGTGCCCTGGGTCCTCAATCTGCTGGGGTGACTCTGCATTCTAGTGGATGTTGGTGTCTCAATGTCGTTCACCACCAACGATGGTCGCCGTCCGAGTTACGGGAAGAAATGGCGGCGACCGCTTGGCTGACGGTCCTCTTCTGACGCCCGAGAGATTGCGCCAGATCGGGGAAAGCATGGTTTCCTTCGACCGCTGGCAGTCGCTACTCGCCCGCGTCTTGGGCGCAAACCTGCGAACCCTGCAGCGCTATGCCAGCGGCACTCTCACTGTCCCGCCGGACGTCGCCGAGCGTCTGCTGATGAAAGTCGACCTCGCCGAGGCGACGGTGGCGAAGGTTTGTCGGCGGCGCCCTGGACTCCCTAGATTTCGTCATCCCCGGGGAGGGGCATGTATATCCGAACGTCGGCAAGACCTTCTCCTGGATGCCCACCGAGCGCGTGTATGGCGTGCCGGCGCACCTGCACCCGATCAGTCTCTGCGTCCTGGCGCGCCTGCTGCGCCGTCCGCGCGATTGGTCCCTGAGACATTTCAACTGATGGGATCTTTAGGCGACACTATTGCCAGGGGCACCGGCACCAAACTGCCAGAGTGAATAGCCGCCGAAGTGATTGGCATCTCGAGCAAGGGTTTTGCATGCGACTTTCCATGTTTCGCAGGCGGTGCCCTGCTTGTGCTGTCTCTGGGATCCAAGGACGACGTATCATTCGCCATCAGCAAAGAGGCCATGGAAGCCGTCCGGGCCCAGATCTCGGCGCGTCAAATCCGTCGGCTACCACCCACCGTGTGGGCCAGCCGCCTTGTTTTACAAGTTAGGGGCGCCAGGGATGGGGGCGCTCTTAAGCCAGGGTAAAGCCATGAGGCGTCCGAGCGAAATCCATGTGTTGCCCCTAACCCGGACGGCCCAGGATGCCAATTGAGGGGCGGGGGAGGTGATGTCGCTAGGCACCGTGCCCTTCTCGCCGCCGGTGCTGCGACCTGCCACTTGGCGCTAGCGCAGTCCTCTCCAGCCGGACAATTCGCCTCATCATGCACTGTGCCGAGGGTAGTCCAGCCGATGTCGCAGCCCGGCTGCTTTCCTAGGCGCTCCCTACCTGCCTACTGGCTACCTGCCTAGGTGATACCTGCCTACGGGGCTGGCTGAAGGTTAACCTGCACCAAGCCCGTGGTTTAGATAAGAACCCACGGTGGGCTTGCACCCACGGCGGTTTTCAAGACCGCTGCCATAGACCGCTCGGCCACCCATCCTTATCTTCAGGGCGATTCAGGCTGACGGGCAAGCTACCGGGTCGGCAGCCGATGGGAAGGGTCAAATGATGCGTTCGGCTGCCATCGCTCTCTCCGCCACGCTTGCGCTGGGCGGCACCGCTGCAGCGCAGACCGGGCCAGCCCGCGACCTGCCGGCGCCGGACCGGCGCGCCGCCATCAGCTTCCTGTCGGAGAACGACACCTACGGCCGCAGCACCGACCGCTATTACACCAACGGGGCCCGGTTCAACTGGAGCTCCGCCGAAGAGTCGCTGCCAGGTCCCATGGCGGCACTGGACCGCGCCCTCGCGGATCTCTTCGGTCCGGCCCGCAGCCGCTGGGGCATCGCGCTGGGCCAGAACATGTACACGCCGATCAACAAGCGGTTGCGCGAACCCGATCCGCGGGACCGCCCCTATGCCGGCCTGCTCTATGGCGAGGTTTCGCTCGACCGCCGCACCAGCACGACGCTCGACCGCTTCAGCATGACGCTCGGCGTGGTGGGCCCGACCTCGCTGGCCCGGCAGACCCAGGACATCGTTCACGCAGCCATCGGCGACCGCCAGGCCCGCGGCTGGGGCTTCCAGATCCATGACGAGCCGGTCTTCAACATCGGCTATGAACGCACTTGGCGGGAGCGGCTGCTGAACCTGCCGGGCGACCTCGCGGTCGATGCCCTGCCGACCGTGACGCTGGCGGCGGGCACCATCCATACCTATGCCGGCGTCGGCGCTCGGGTTCGAATCGGCCAGGGGCTCGAGCGCGACTTCGGCGCCCCGCGCATCCGCCCGACCATCGCCGACAGCCCGGCTCCGGTCGGGGATGGTTTCGGCTGGTACCTCTTCGCGGGTGCCGGCGGCCGGGCCATCGCCCGCGACATCACGCTGGACGGCAATACCTTCCGCGACAGCCGCTCGGTGGATCCGCGCCACTTCGTGAGCGACCTCGAACTGGGCGGGGCGGTCTTCTGGCAGAATATCCGGCTGGCCTATACCCAGGACTTCCGCAGCAAGGAATACGTCGGCCAGAAGAAGGACTTCGTCTTCGGCGCGCTGTCTCTGTCCTTCTCCTTCTGATCCCAGGCGCCCGGGGAAGGCGGACTTTCCCCGGGCGCTCCGGCGCTACTCGCCGGCGAGGCGCGCCGCCATCATCGGCGCGCCGAGCCGCATCATGCCGCCGACATCGGCGGCCCGCTCGAGGCCGACGACCGCATCGGCCAACTGGATCGCCCGGTCACGGCCCAGCACCGCATCCACCAGCCCATGGAACTTGGCGCGCAGCTCGGCCTCTGTGAGGAAATTCTCCGGCTCGCCCTTGGCGATGCGGATCATGCGCACATGCTCCTGGCCGCGGGCGCGGAGCGTCAGCTTGCCGGACATGTACTCCGGAAACAGCGCCTGGACCTCCGGGTCCTCCACGCAGTTGACCTTGGGCAGGATGGAGCGGACGACCGGGTCCTGCAGATGGGCGTAGCTGTCCCAGCCCATGTGGCCGTGCACCAGGCCGCAGGCGACGACGAAGGGGCCGCTGAACTGGCCGTCGACCACGTTCTGCGGGTTCTGCTTGTAGGCCAGCGGGGCGCCGACCAGCAGCATGCCCTTGTTCGGCAGGCCCATGGTGACCGCCTCGATCTCCTCCGGCTTCAGGCCCAGTTCGGCCCGCAGCGCGATGGCGGCATCGACCGAGGCATGGCCGTAGCGGCAGGAGGGATAGGGCTTCACCGCCGTGTTCATCAGCTCGAACTGATGGCCCAGGCCCTGGAGGGCGCGTTCCGGCGTCGGGTTCGGGGCATAGGCGCGGAGGAAGCCGGCCTTGCCTTCGAAGGCCTCGGCGGCGCCGCGGAAGCCCTCGCGCGCCAGAGTCGCGGCGGCGAGACCGTTCATCGCGCTCCAGCCGACCTGGAAGCGCTTGGTCCAGGCGCCGTTGGCGAGGAATTGCAGGCTGCCGGCGGCCTGGGACAGGGCGATGCCGAAGGCGTCCTGCATGCCCTTGGCATCCAGGCCGAAGACCCGGGCAGCGGCAGCGGCGGCGCCGAAGGCACCGCAGGTGGCCGTCGGGTGATAGCCCCGGTCGTAGTGGTCGCCGCCGGGCAGGGCGAGGGCCAGCCGGCAGGTCACCTCGTAACCGGCGACGATGGCCGAGAGCACGGTGCGACCGCTGGCGCCGACCATCTCGGCCGCGGCGAGCGCCGCGGGAATGACCGGGGCGCCGGGATGCAGGGTGCCGGCCGCATGGGTGTCGTCGAAGTCGAGGCTATGGGCCAGGGCGCCGTTCAGCAGCGCCGCGCCGGCGGGCGTATAGCGCGCCTGGTCGCCGAAGACGGCGGAGCCGCCGGCCGCCAGGCCCAGCGCCCGGACCATGGCGAGCAACGCCGGTGTGCTTTCGGCATCGTGCCGGCCGCGCACGATGTTGCCGACCAGATCCAGCACGAGGTAGCGGGTGCGCTCCTGCACCTCGGGCGGCAGGGTGGCGAAGTCGAGCGAGGCGCAATAGGCGGCGATGGTTTCGGTGACGGCGGCCATGGCGTTTCCCCTCAGTATTCCCCGCGATCCTAAGCACCCCCGGCGCGGCTTCCAAGTGCGGGTGCGGTAGCTTTCCCGATCACTCACGTCACGGTTGCGGCGGGCGAGGCGCCATGGCACCTCTCCGGCATGTTCCAGCGCCGATCGATCCTCACGATTCCCGTGGCCCTCCTCGCCCCCGAGGCCATGGCCGCCACCAGCGGCTTCGAAACCTTCCTCGATGGGGTCCGCGGCGATGCCCGCCGGGCCGGCGTCTCAGCCGCGACCCTGCAACGGGCGCTGGCCGACCTCCGCCCGAACGACCGGGTGCTGGAGCTCGACCGCAAGCAGCCCGAGGGCACGCTGAGCTGGGAGCAGTATCGCGACCGCATCGTCTCCCAGACCCGGATCGACAATGGCCGGCGCAACTACGCGGACAACCGCAGCCTGCTTTCCGCCATCGGCACCCGCTACCGGGCCGACCCCCGCGTCATCGTCGCCATCTGGGGCATGGAGACCAACTTCGGCACCAACACCGGCGGCTTCGGCGTCATCGAGGCGCTGGCGACCCTGGCCTGGGACGGCCGCCGCTCGGACTATTTCCGCAGCGAGCTGATCGCCGCGCTGCGGGTCCTGGACGGCGGCCATGTCACCCCGGCACGCATGCGCGGGAGCTGGGCCGGCGCCATGGGCCAGCCCCAGTTCATGCCCTCCAACTTCGAGCGCCTCGCGGTCGACTTCGACGGCGACGGCCGCCGCGATATCTGGGACAGCCGGGCCGACGCGCTGGCCTCGATCGGCAACTACCTTGCCCGCAACGGCTGGCGGGACGGGGAGCCCTGGGGCCAGGCCGTGCAGCCGCCCGCCGGCTTCGACCCGGAACGGGCCGATACCGAGGCCAAGCGCCCGTTGCGCGAATGGTCCCGCATCGGCTTCCGCCGGGCCAGCGGCGGGCCGCTGCCGGCGACCGAACTCGAGGCCAGCGTCATCGTGCCGCGCAACGGCAATGGCCAGATCTTCCTCTGCCATCAGAATTTCCGCGTGATCCGCCGCTACAACCCGCCGATCAACTATGCCTTGGCGGTCGGGCTGCTCTCGGACAACTTCGGTTGAAAGCGGCGGCCGCCCTCACGCTCGCCCTGCTGGCGGCGGGCTGCGTCCGGCCGGCCCCGCCTTCGCCCCCCGTCCAGTCCCGCTACATGCTGGGTCAGCCATATGCGATGGGCGGCGTCTGGTCCTATCCGAAGGAGGATTTCGGCCTGGAGGAGAGCGGCATCGCCGCCATCCTGCCACGCAGCGGCCGCGGCCGCCGGACCACCAATGGCGAGGCCTACGACCCCGACCGGCTGATGGGCGCCCATCGCACCCTGCAACTGCCGGCCATCGTCACCGTCCTGAACCTCGAGAATGGCCGCGAGATCCGCCTGCGGGTGAATGACCGCGGCCCGGCCCAGCCCGGCCGCATCCTCGGCCTGTCGCCGCGCGCCGCGGCGTTGCTCGGGATCCCGGCGACGGGCGCGGCGCAGATCCGCCTGCGGGTGGATGCGGCGCCCAGCCAGGCCCTGGCGCGCGCCCTGCCGAACCTGGAGAGTCCTGGCCCCACCCTGGCCCCGGTGCCGCGGGCCGCGGTGGAGAGCGAGGCGCTGGCGCCGCTGCCCGGCGCCCGCGACAGCCAGCGGATCCGTCAGGCCCCGGTCCGCCCGGTTGCGATCCTCGTCGCCGACAGCCATCCCGAAATGCCGCCCGACCCTTTGCCCGAGCAGGTGACGACGACCCAGCCCAGGCCCGGCCGGCTGCTCATCGAGGCCGGCAGCTTCTTCCGCCGCGACCTCGCCCAGCGCCAGGCGGCGCGGCTCGCCGGGCTGCAGGCCCGGGTGGAGCCTTTCGGCTCCGGCCGGCAGCCGCAGTTCCGCGTCCGCCTCGGGCCCTATCCCAGCCTGGCCGACGCCGATCTCGCGCTGAGCATCCTGCTCGCCGCCGGCACGTCCGAGGCACGGTTGCTGGTCGAGTAGCCACCGCAGTGCAACATCCGCCGGCAAATCCCCGGCTACTCTCACTTTCTACCCATGCGTGTTCGCCGTCCTGCGGCTATGCTGCGGCGGCCTATGCGGAGCGATCCGCGCATCGGAGTGCGCCATCCATGCCATCCCGCCCTGTCCTGCCGGGGCCCAGCCTCCCCGGGTCCAACGCTCGTGGGGCCGGGCGCCGCAGCCTGCTGCTGCCGGCCGCCGCGGCCCTCACCACCGCCAGCCTGCCGCTCGGCGCGTCCGCCCAGGCACAGCCGCGCCCGGCCGGTCCCCGCCCGTCCGGCCCGCGGACCCCGGCCGGCCCGACGCCCACGCCGGCCAGCACGCCGCTCGGCCCCTTCGACACCATCGCCCGCCAGGCCCTGATCCGGGACGCCGATACCGGCGAGATCCTGCTCAGCAAGAATGCCGACGAGCGGATGCCGCCGTCGTCGATGTCGAAGCTGATGACCATGTACATGGTCTTCTCCATGCTGAAGGCGGGGCGGCTCAAGCTCGACCAGGAACTCCCGGTCAGCGAGCGGGCCTGGCGGATGCAGGGCAGCAAGATGTTCGTCCAGCTCGGCAATTCCATTCCGGTCGAATCGCTGATCCGCGGCGTCATCGTGCAGTCGGGCAACGATGCCTGCGTGGTGCTGGCGGAAGGCATCTCGGGCTCCGAGCAGCAATTCGCCGAGGCCATGAACGTCAAGGCCCGCGAGATCGGCCTGACCAACAGCAATTTCCGCAACGCCACCGGCTGGCCCGACCCGGAGCACCGGATGACCTGCGCCGATCTGGCCACGCTGGCGCAGCGGATCATCAACGACTTCCCCGACTACTATAAGTACTACAACGAGCGCAGCTTCACCTGGAACGGCATCAGCCAGGACAACCGGAATCCGGCGCTGCTGAAGGTGCCGGGCGCCGACGGGCTGAAAACCGGCCATACCGAGGAGGCCGGCTACGGCCTGACGGCCAGCGCCAAGCGCGGCGACCGCCGCCTGATCCTGGTCTTCAACGGCCTGCCCAGCATGCGGGCCCGGGCGGAAGAGAGCGAGCGGCTGCTCGAGTGGGGCTTCCGCGAGTTCGAGAACGTGGTGCTGTTCCGCGCCGCCGAGGTGGTCCAGGAGGTGCCGGTCCATCTCGGCGAACGCCCGACGGTGCCGCTGGTCGGCGGCCGGGACCTGGTGGTGACCATGCCGAAGGCCTGGCGCCAGCGCATGCAGGTGCGGCTGCGCTACGACCAGCCGGTCGCGGCGCCGGTGGCGAAGGGGCAGAAGCTCGGTGCCCTGGTCGTCTCCGGCCAGGGCATGCAGGGCGCCGAGCATGAGCTCTTCGCCGGCGCCGACGTCGAGCGGCTGGGCCTGTTGCCGCGCATCCCGGCGGTGATCGGGCGCTGGTTCGCCGGCAGCTGATGCGGCGCGGCCGCTTCATCACCCTGGAAGGCGGCGGTATCACCCCCTGGGGTGTGTACCGTGTGTGTGGGTGGCTTGCGGAGACAAGGGGTTTGCCCGGTGGTGCAGTCTTGAGAGTCGCAAATCAACTGCTGCCCAATAAGATCTGAGAGGAGACAGCACCATGGTCTCAGATCTGCAGATAACGGGCGAATATCCGGCAAACTATCACGGCAATGTGTCTAAGATGCACTCTCATCGGGTATTCCCAGGGTTCTTTGCCGTCGTCGAAGGCGTCGACGGCAGTGGAAAGACCAGTGCTCTGGCCCACCTTAAGAAGGTGCTGGAGGTTGAATACCCGGACCTCATTTTGACACGGGAGCCGGGTGGAACGCCGGAGGGCAATGCTATTCGTGGTCTGGTGGTGTCGTCGGGCACCTTAAACTGGGACCCTACCGCCGAGCTTCTCGTAATGGCAGCTGCTCGAGCGCAACACGTCGCAGCTGTGATCCGCCCGGCGCTTGAGGCTGGTCGTGTTGTACTCTGTGACCGCTTTGTTGGCTCAACGATCGCTTACCAAGGAGCGGGGCGAGGTTTGGATGTCAACAGCATCCGCGAGATTCATAAGCTTACTACTGGCGACCTGCAGCCCGACTTAACGCTGGTGCTAGACGTAGATCCGGAAGTTGCCCTCAAGCGTAGCCATGCACGATTGAGCGGGAGCGGCGTCAACGAGGGAAGATTTGAGGCGCTTGAACTTGGATTTCACCAGCGTGTGCGTGAGAGTTTCCTAGCCCAAGCTTCAGCCAATCCTGAGCGGTACGCGGTGATTGATGGGCACCGGGACGTTCTGGAAATATGGAACGATTTGAATCAAATCCTTTCTTCAGCGTTGGCGTGCGCCAAGAGCAGGTAAGCTGCTCGCCCCCCGCCCTGGCATTCCAGGCGATTGGCTGGGTGGGGGATTCTCGAATATTCGTTCGGCTTCGAACTGACGCGTTTGGAAGCAATGTAGCCGCCGCAAACAAAGTTTCCTGGCGCATCGCTGGTCTCGATGTCGAGCAGGCCCGAAGACGAGATTTCCTTGCGTCCTGTCCGCCCCGGATTCCTTATCGCTACAGCCACCGCAATGAAGATAGCGAACCGGTCCGAGCGCATCAAATAACTCCAGCCCAAGTCCACAAAAGTTTCTTAATTTTATTGCTTGGGCCGAGGATGGGGAAATTGGAGAGGATTCAAGGTATGCCAGCGGAGCGAGAGTTACCATACTCAACCAGCCGAGCTTATATCAATGCGGGCGCAGGCGGAATTCACGACGGGTATCTACCTTTGCCAGCGACACTTGCCTACATACCGAATGGAATTGCGCCAGCGCGCATGTCACAGGATCTTTTGTTTCACTACACAAAAGCCTTAGCCTTTGGGGCCATAGTTGAGAGTGGCTGTCTGTGGGCGGGTGATCTCCGAGCGATGAATGATTATACTGAGCTGATATATGCGGAAGACTTGCTCATCCGGCGTCTGGAGTTCTTTAAGGCTCCTGTATCTTTAGTCAATGCAGTTAAATCGGAAATCGATTGTCTGCGGGTTGTCGATGTTTTTTCTGTTTCATTTTCAAAAACGAGAGAACTTAAAAGTCAGTGGATTGGCTACGCTAAAGAGAACGGGTTATGTTTTAGTTTACCAATGGAAGTTATTAAAACTGCAATGAGACTAGATGAAAAAATCTATGTAGACGAAATTATATATGATGTGAGGGCGCAGGCTTTTTTGATTGACCCGGTGGCAAAAAGTATCATGACGTACACCGGTGACTTGAATAACAAGCAAAAATTCAGAGATTTCTTGACGACCACAATATCGGGGAATTTCACTCCATTCGCGCCATTCTTAAAGCACCCTACTTTTTTCGAGGAGCGCGAAGTACGACTAATATTTGAAAAACCAACGGAGATTTTTAGCACGATACTAAACGGCAAACCATTCAGGTATGCCAAATTTCCATATAGAAGATATTTCGATCTGAGTGATGGCGTAGACCACATGTTTCAAGAAATATATACGGCACCGCGTCGAACGGGTGAGATGGAGCGCATGAAAGAGATAGACGCGATTTTAACTCGTACACAGTCGAGGTTTTCAGTGATAATCGCATCGCGTGTTCCTTATGAGTTTTAGTTTGTGAAACACTCGGACGTAAGTGCTTGGATCTCAGAACATTCCTAAAACCGCCAAGCCATGCAGCCCTTGGTATCCAACGTACAGTCCGACGCAGATGATCACGGCGCTTGAGAAGTACGGTGCGCGCTGCGCGAAGGCGCCAAAGCTTGACCAGCGTTGCGACACATGTCGGACGCTTAGAGCAGCAGCAACCCCCGCCGTTACCATCGTCAGCGCAAGGCCAATGCTGAAGCACAGCACCAAGGCGACGCCCAGGGTGAACTCCTTGAGCTGAAGGCACAGCAGCAGCACGGTGATGGCGGCCGGGCATGGGATCAAACCACCGGTCAGACCGAACATGATGATCTGGCCGGTCGTGACGTGACGATTGCCAAAGCGCTGCCGAATGTCGTTGGCATGCGCACGCTGATGAGCGTCTTCGTACTCACCTCCCGACAGGTCCAGGCCTTCATGGTGGTGGCCGTGATCATGTTCGGCGAACGCTACGTCGTAGTTGCGGGTGGCACTACCTTGCGCCAGACAGAGGTGAGCGGTGAACGCGTGCGGTTCTGGGATCTCTTCGAGAGATTCCAGGTAGGTGCCGCGGTCTGCAAAGGCGAAGGCTTGCCGGGTGCCATCTGGCCGCTCAGTGGTGATGGTGACCTCTTCGGCCTTCCAGCCGCGGCCGCTCTCGAAGCGAACTCGCCAACGCGGCGGCACGTCCTCCTCGAACACCTCCAGAGCCAGGATGCCGTGGCCGGTGTCGATGCGCCGCACCTCTTCTTCGTGGTGGTGGTCATGCTCGGCCAGGCTCGCTTGCCGTCCGTCGCGCCAGGTGCGCCAAACCATCCAAAGCGCCACGCCGATGATGAGGACGGCGGACGCGACCTGAAAATAGGGTTCGGTAGTCTCGGCATCAAACTGGCCACCAATATGCAGACCGACTAGGGCGACGGCCCAGACGACGGCGGTATGGGAGATAGTCGCGGCCAGGCCGAGCAACACCGCCTGCGTCACGGTGCCGCGTACGGCGATGATGAAGGCTGCCATCATCGTCTTGGAGTGGCCGGGCTCGAGGCCGTGCAGCGCACCAAGCAAGATGGCTGAGGGAATGAACAGCCAGGCGTGGGCCGTGCCCTGCTGGAGGAGTTCGGAAAGAGGGGTCATCGGTTAAAGCTCACAGGTACTTGGTGATTTCCTTGAATTCCTCGATGGCGCGACGCGCCTCGGGGGCCGGCCCATCGGCCGCATGTTCAAGGCAATGGTCAATGTGATCGTGGATTAGCGCCCGCTTGGCGTTCGCCACCGCCTTCTCGACGGCATGAAGCTGCTGAGCCAGCTCGAGGCAGGGGCGCCCGGCCTCGATCATGCCGACGATGCTGCGCAGGTGCCCCTCGGCCCGCTTGAGGCGCTTGGCGATCTCGGGGTGGCTGAGATGGAGGGCAGCGTCATTCATGCCCTTAACCTATCCCCCCGGATAGGATACGCAAGGACGCGCACCATTACAGAGGCTCCATGAACCAGGTCCTTGCTCCTTACGCCCTCTACGTCGCGCTCTATTTAGGGGTGGCGCTCACCGGTGGGTCGGTCGTCCACCTGCCGCTTGATCCAGGCCGGTACCTGCTGATTGGTGCCATCGGCGTGGTGATCTTCATTGTCGCTTCGGCCCTGGACGCCCGGCGTCGGCATGCTTCGGCGGTCGAGGGCGGCAGCGGGGCTCTCGGTCGCTAAATCGCCTGGAGTGTGGTGCTATCGCTCGGCCTCGGCATGCTCAGCGGCTCCATCCAGCACTTCCTCGACTTTCCGCACTACGCGGCGGTGTTGCTGCCGCTTGGGGTGCCGGTGACGCTGGTCGCCTACATGGCGCGGGAGCGCTTAAGCCTGCCGCGGCCGCAGCTGCTACGGCTGGGTGGGGTGGCAATCGCGTTCACGCTGGCGCTGGCGCTTGGCTTGGACGTCCTAGCCGACGAGCTCGTGCCGCACGGGCACGATCATTAAGGATCGGCAGGCAGCCGGCGGCAGTCATGTCGCCGACTGCCCGCCCCACAACCCTACATCGGTCGCCATTCGATGTGGCGGAACAACACCCGACCGGTATGAGTCTGCAATCCGATGAACCGTGGGTTGCCTGGCGTAGATGGTCGGCCGCGTGGCGACTGAGGTCCGCCCGCAAACTGGAAGTTGTTCACGACCCGATTGTTGAGGGCGACCACGAGGTTCGGGCCATCGACGGTTATCCTGTAGCGGTTCCACTCGCCGGGCGGGTGGACAACGACCGGGCCGTCGGTCGGCCCTTTGAAAGAATAGACAGCGCCGGTGCGATGGATCCCCGCGCCGTCGGGGCGTGCCAGCTCATCGATCTGGATTTCGAATCCGAAATCGACACCGACGAAGGCAGTGTTGTCGTATCCTTGGCCCTCCGGGTCGGGAAAGCCTACGAAGACGCCCGAGTTGTCATCGGGCGCCGTCATCATCCACTCCAGCTGCAACTCGTAGCGCGGTGGTGTTGGCTGGTTGAGCCACAAGAGGCCGAGATCGGTGCCCGGCTGCGCTTCCAGCGCTCCTCGCCGGATGAGGAACTGGCCCGAGTTGTCGCGGCCTGGCTGATTGCGGATGGTGGACATCCGCCAGTTCGCTCGGTTCACCCCATCAAACAAGGTGACAAACGGGTTGGCGGACGCGAAGGCGACCGGTGTGATAATGCGGTCCCCGGTGCGACGCGCCAGCGCAATGCCGCTGAGCATCGGATTGGGCGAACCGATGCTGGGAAAGAGGCAAGGACCGGCCGCGTAGAGATTTTCGGTGTGGTGAAAACGGCCATTTGCATCAGTCACGCTGCGCGCTGGATCCGTGCCCATCCACAATGTGCCAGCCTCATGATGCGTCGTGCCAAGCCCATCCCGCGAGAGCGCCTGGACAAGGTCTACAGGCTGGCCATTGGCGAAGAGGGTGGCCACCTGCTGTATGGTGGCATCCATGACGTTCCATAATGCGTTATCGCGGATGGTTGGCGACAGCGTTACGTTCGCGCGGCGGACATTGTACTCATCCAGGCCCGCATAGAGCTTCACTCGGCTGGGGTGCGTGGCAAGCGTGGCTGGTGTACTCATGTCGGACGGCTCCATTTCGCCAATACCACGGATGGCAATGGACACGTGCGTGTCGGTCGAGGTTCGCAGTTGGTCGAAGAACTCGACGTCAGGGATTTTCCTGAACAGCTCGTCCTCTGCTCCAACTGTGTTGCCGCCACCACTGGCAGAAATCTGCAGGTGGAAACGGCCGAGCTGATTGCCGCCCTGCTGCGCCAGGCACTTCAAGAACAGGACCGAGGTCTGTAGCTCGGTGGTCAATGCCGACAACCCAGGCACAGCAGCCCGAGGCACCCGGATCACCATGTTTGAGCGAAGATGCCCGATCAGGTTTTCGCCCATCAGTGGAAAAGTCGGAATGCCTGTATTGTCGAACGAGAGTTGAGCAAGGCGGGCACTTTCAATAGTCCCCAAGGCGATGACGGCAGTGCCTCCTGGCGCCAAGTCGATGAAGCCTGCGCTCGTCTCGGCGCCGGTAATGCGCCATGTGCCGCTGGCCGTCGGTGCGGTCCGCAACGAGATCACATGCGTCCCGGGCAGCACCATGAACTCCTTGGTGGCGTCGGTGGTGCCAGGCACGTTGACGGCGGTGAGAGGTGGCTCGGGAAATTCGGACAGTCCGATAAGTGGATTTCCTGCCTGACAGCGGCGAAGCTGCCGCGGATCAGGAGCGAGAATGACGAAGCGAACACGGCGGACGCATGGCCCTACTTTCAAGGCGAAGGTGGCGCTGGCGGCGATCAAGGGCGAGAAGACGCTGGCCGAGTTGGCCAAGCTGTTCGATGTGCATCCTGGCCAAATCACGGCCTGGAAGGCGCAGCTGCAGGAGGGCGCGGCGGGCGTCTTCGGGTCTGGCCCTGCCACCGAGGCAGTGCCGCCGGTCGACCTGAAGCTGCTGCATGCGAAGATCGGAGAGTTGACGCTGGAGAAGGATTTTTTATCCGGCGCGCTCAGCAAGGCCGGCCTGCTGAGCGCCAAGCGATGATCAACCGTTGGCACGAGTTGCCTGTGGTTCGGCAGGCCGCGCTGCTGCAGGTAAGCCGGAGCAGCGTCTACGCCCTGCCTCGACCGGTGCCGCCGGCTCGGCTGGCGATCATGCACCGGATCGATATGCTGCATCTGGAACACCCCTTCGCGGGCAGCCGGATGCTGCGCGACCTGCTGCGCGCCGAGGGGGTGGTGATCGGCCGGGTTGCGGTAGCGACCCTTATGCGACGGATGGGGATCGAGGCGCTGTATCGCCGGCCGAATACGTCCAAACCTGCGCCAGGGCACAAGATCTACCCATATCTGCTACGCGGCTTGGTGATTGACCGCCCGAACCAAGTCTGGGCGATGGACATCACATATATCCCAATGGCACGCGGCTTCGTCTACCTGGCCGCGGTGCTGGATTGGTTCAGCCGACGGGTGCTGGCCTGGCGGCTGTCGATCACGCTGGAGGCCGAGTTCTGCATCGACGCGGTGCAGGATGCCTTGGCGCGCCACGGCAAGCCGGAGATTTTCAACACCGACCAGGGCAGCCAATTCACCAGCGCGGCCTTCACCGGGATGCTGCAGGACCAGGCGATTCGCATCAGCATGGATGGCCGCGGCGCTTGGCGGGACAACGTCTTCGTCGAGCGGTTGTGGCGCTCGGTGAAATACGAAGAGGTCTACCTGCGGGCCTATGACAGCGTGAGCGAGGCGCGCACCTCACTCGGGCGGTATCTGGCCTTTTACAATGGACGGCGGCCACACTCGAGCCTGGGCGCAAGGACGCCGGAGCGGGCCTATCTCGACCATCTGCCGCCAGCGATGGCAGCCTGACAACGCCACCGGCGCCGTGGCCCCGCTCCGGTCGGGCTACGCCCTCCCTACGCGAGGCCACGGCGCCAGCAAGACGTGCCTCTCAACCGGCAGAGAAACCACTTATCGGGACCGAAACGCTGTAGCTGGAAATCGAGCCACCTCTGTGCGCGAGGCCTTCATCAACAGAGGCACCGTGCTGAACTTGTTCAATGGAAAGAAGCCGGCGTGCGGCGGCCGCGCCTGGACCCCGAGTGGCGCTTCCAGCTTGAGCATGTTCTCCAGCTGAGCCGTGGACAGGCCGCCGATAGAAAGTGGCCCGAGTAGCTCGGCCGCTGTCGTACCTGGCTTCAACAGTGGTGATGGAGGAAGGGCGGCGAGCGCTGTTGCGTCACCTATCGTACCAATCTGATCGAAAAGGCGCCGGCGCAAGGCACTATGCAGCTCCCCGAAAATGAAGTCGTTTGTCTCATCGACACCGATCTGGCGCGTGCTCTCATCGAAGTAGCGGGGTTCGAGGTCGGCAACCGTCGCAGGCGGCCAGCTCGCCGTTTCCTGCGGCAGCAGTCGTGGCGACCAACCACCCCAATAAAGCGACCGGCCCCCGAGCGTGTAAGCCAGGCCTTTGAAGGGGATCGTGGACTTCCACGGGACGCCCCACACTTCGTTGCGCGGCGGCTCCGGCTGCGGCGCCGCCTCGTTCAGAAGAAAGGGCTGACTTGGATCATTGAAGCCTTGGATACCGGTGTTTTGGGTGTGCTCTGGGATGGTGAACATCCCGGCGTCGACGACCAGGGTCCGCAGACCGCCGCCGGTTTGCTTCTGCCGAAACCAGAGATGTTCGGCGATCGCGGAGCCGAACGTACCTCCGCCGATGACCAAGATATCAAAGGGTCGGCCACCTGCGACTTTCCATTCATTCACCTCAGTAATATCGTTGCAAAGATATCGACCCTGGATATCCTTCGTAAAAGACGTGCTTTCCGTGGTCTTTGGCATATTATCCTCCCTTTTTTATGATGCCTGATAAAAACACGCTGACTTGCTCAAGGAACCGCTTTGATATGAGCTTTACTACAAAGGCCTCAAAACAGATCAGACGGTAGTCTTGATCTACAGCGTGCTTGTCTTGCCGCCTTCAGGCAGTTTGATACTGTACGTGCGACGCCGCCTGCTGCCGTATCTGGAAAAGGCAGGACCGAGCTGACGTTGATCTCGCAGAGCACGTAGGTGTCCTGGCCGGCGGCATCTGGCGGCCCGAGAAGAAAATCGGCGTCCCAGATCGCGGGCAAGGCGGCCGGCGCCAGATCAAGGATGCCCAACATGGAGGGCAGCCAAGCCTCCTCCATCATCTGACGCAGGCGCTGGAACGGGGCAGCGGACGGCTCATGCATCGTCTTTGCCGAGGCCATCCCCAAAGCGGGCCGGCCCGCGGCAGCAGTCTCGCGCCGGGGCCACTGCTCGGACCATCCGACGACTTGGTCCTGCGAGAGATAGCAGCGGATCATCCCCTCGCCGACGCGCGGCTGGAATGCCTGATCGATCAGGCAGCCCCCGTCCGAGAAGTAGGGTCGGCAGCGTTCGATTAACGCCGGCATGGGCACGGCTTCGATCCCGTCATCTGCCGCCGCTTGCACCACAAGCAAGGTGGTGATGGACCAATGATCTGGTGTCTCGGGGTGGTGGGGTGCGGCCTGATGTTGCAGTTCCACTTTCCAGACGCCTTGGCCGTCGTTGCCCCGCTGCGGCTTCAGGATACGAGGCCGTCCCGCCTCTAAGCGCGAGGGAAACCGCTTCTGGAACACCTCGAACGTTTCGTAGAGATGAGTATCGGCGTCCCAGCTCATGCTGCGGGTGCGGAACAATACCTCCTTCGTGCCCATCGCCCGGATCACGTCCGGATCGGCACTTACCCAAACGCCGCTGCAGGCCACCTGCCGCAGCATTGGGTCCAGCCGGGAGCGATCCTGCCCATCGGCGAGCGGATTGACCCACACCATGACCCCGTCACACCGCAGTAACTGGTCACGGACGGTATCGGTCGCCTCGTCGGCATAGAGTACCGGCTCAACCGTCACCCCGGCCTGGGTCAGCGCCTCGGTCAACGGCTCCAGCCGGGTGCGATGCCGGCTGAAGGGGTCGGGCGCGTCCGGGTTGCCCCGCCACAGTAGGGCGAGCCGGAGCGCGCGATTGGCTGGATCAGCTGACCGACCGGCACTGGGCTTAGCATCCTGGTTCATGGCACCCAAACCCCGAGTTATCGCAGTGCTTCCACCTCAAAGCTGTCGAAATGCGTAAGGCTGTCGGCCTTGGTCCATACCCCGACTTGGCCGGCGTTCGTGAAGGTCCAGTCGGTCGAGGAAAACAGCGCTCGCCCGTCTAGCCAAACCTCAAAGCGCTCACCTTCAGCCCGCAGGCCAAGCGTTTGCCATCGGTCACGTGGCACCGGCACATCGATGCCGGCGAACTGGATGCGCCGGCCGTCCACGACGCGGTACAGGCGGACATTGTTTTCCAACGCGTTGGCGCGGGCGACGTAGTAGTTGCGGTCGTCGCGGTATCGCAGCACCAAGCCGGCCGCTTGGTCCACCTGTCCATCGATGGCGCGGAAGCGCACCGAGAGGGCCGCGTCTCGTGCGCTCACGCCGTTGAGCATTGCGAGTGGAAACCGGTTGTCTGTGCGGTCGCGGCTTGTCTCCGCCAGCACTTTCGGGCCTGCCGGCGCGGACGCGTCCTCCAGCACCACCCAGCGTGGCGGCGGGCCGCCACCGGTGAGGGCTATGCTGAAGCCAGGCGGAGGGGCGCCGAGCGGCGCCCCCTCGAAGTCGACCCGATGCCGCTGTGATTGGGCTTCCGCCTGACGGTCCGCCAACACGAGACCAACCAGGCCGAACAGACCACGCCGCTGCATGGCGCGAACCCTAGCCGCTCGGGCGGCTGTTGGTGCGGTCGATGGCCGCACGCAGCCCACGCGCCAGCTTCTCGCCATCATCGACCGCCCAGAAATGCATGAAGAACAGCCGTGGCTCCTCGCCGATCATATGGTTGTGGATGGCCGTCACCTCGATGCCATTCTCCAGTAGCGCCCGCTGCACTGGCACGACTTCATTGGCGGTCAAGACGAAGTCACCGGTAATCGCAGCCTTGCCGTTGCCGGCCGCCTGAAAGTTGATAGCGGTGCCGAGACCAAGTGCCGGCGGGACGTCCATACCGTTCTCGCGGATGGTCTCGGCGCGTGGCACCGAGACGCCATACACCCCACCAGATGCACGCCCTTCGCGGCCGAGTGCTCGAGTGATGGCGGCAGTATCGAGGCCTTCGATGCGTTCTGGACCAGCGGAGGCCGACGCAGCTGCTCCCTGCAACGGAGTGGCGCTTTCTTGCAGGGCGGCCCGCAGTGCCGCGGCGAGCTTTGCGGCCTCACCATGTCCGGCCACATGCATATACATGGTCGCCGGCTGTGCCCGCAGCACATGATTATGCAGCGCCGTGACCTCGAGCCCGGCGGCGGCCAGACGACGCATGACCGGGGCCACCTCGGTATCGAGCAGCACCAGGTCGCCCATCACCATCAGTTCCTGGCCGTGCGGGTGGAAGGCAAGCCACGAGCCAAGCGCGAAACCAGGTCGCAGTTGGACGCCATCCAGCATGACCTTCAGATCGGTGCGCGGCAGGCCGACACGCCAGACCCCGCCCGGCATCTCCGTGCCTGGCTTGCCGAGCACATCATCCACGGTGCGGTGCCAATCGGCACTGGGCGTTCCACTGGACGACTGGGCCATGGCAGCAGCCGGCAGCAGAAGTGCAGTGGCCAGGAGGGCAGCACGGTATGTGAGCTTAAGCATGGTAGGGTTTCCTCTTATGGATTTAGGCACCAAGGCCGAGGGCGAGCCGTACGAGAAGGCCAGTCCCGGCGGAGACGCCTAGGGTTTTCACGACGCCAAGTTTGAGGCGGAACAGGCAGACGGCCGAAAGTATGGCCAGGCCAAGCGCGGTCAGGTCGAGTGAGGTCAATACGGGCAGTTCCACCCCAAGGGGGCCGAGCTGAACGGCCTGCATGTCACGAAACAGCACTCGCAGACCGAACCAAACAGCAAGGTTGGCAACGACGCCGACCACAGCCGCGGTGATCGCCGCCAACGCGCCGGAGAGCGCCTTATTCTCCTGCAGACGCTCGATCCAAGGTGCGCCCAGAAAAACGAAGACGAAGCAGGGCGCAAAGGTGACCCACAGCACCAGCGCCGATGCGGCGATGCCGCCCGGCACGCCCGTCAGTGCCTCTGGTGCACGGAAGCCGGCCAAGAAGCCGACGAACTGCAACACCAGGATCAGCGGCCCTGGTGTAGTCTCCGCCAAGCCAAGGCCAGCCAGCATCTCCGGCGCCGACAGCCACTGATAGGATTGCACCGCGTCCTGGGCGACATAGGCCAGTACCGCATAGGCACCGCCGACCGTCACGACCGCCATTTTGGAGAAGAACCAGGCCACGTTGGCGTAGGTACCGCCGGCGCTTAGGAGCGCCGCGACAGGCAGCAGCCAGAGCGCCAGGCCGATATAGCCCGCCCGCCGCGCACCGATCGCCAATCGTGCCGGCCGGCCCGGATCGGCCGCCAGCACAGCATCGATCACCGCCGGCGCATCGTTTTTGGCGCTCCCGTGACTGCCATGCGCAAAGGCATGGGGTGCCAGATATCCGATGATCGCGGCTGTCAGCACGACTAGCGGGAAGGGTACGCTTAGGAAAAACAGGGCGGCAAAGGCCGCACCTGCCAGCCCCCAGGCCGCCTTTCCCTTCAGCGCCCGTCGCCCGATCCGCAGCAACGCCTCGACTACCAGGACGAGGACGGCACATTTCAGCCCAAAGAACAGGGCGGCGATCAACGGCACATCACCCAGGGTCGCGTAGATCAGCGACAGGGCGAGCATGACCGCAGCGCCTGGGAGGACGAAGAGAAGACCGGCCGCTAATCCACCGCGCACTCCGTGCATCAGCCAGCCAAGATATGTGGCGAGCTGTTGGGCCCGGGTCCTGGCAAAAGGGTGCAGAAGTTCAGTCCATGCAGGAACCGACGATCGCCAATCCAACGTCGCTCATCGACTACCTCCCGGTGCAGTAGCGCGATTTGGCCGGCCGGGCCGCCGAAGGAGAGCAGGCCGATCTTCAACCAGACGCGCAGTGCTTCGGCAAAGGATGGCAACCGCGCCTCGGCGTCTGCCTTCGCCTGTTTTGTTTGATCCAGGGCCTCCACTGTCGCGTGGCTCATGGCGCCGCCTCTTTGTGGCTGCCGGATTGGCCGGCAGGCCAGTTATGCGTCTCGGCGACGGCATCGCGGCTCCAGCGGTAAAAGGCATCGTAGAGCCCCATGGCTGCGTCGAGCTGCGCCAGATCGTCGCGGTACATGCGTGACAGCCCAAGTGAGGCAGCGAGCAGGCCGGCCGATTCCGGGACAAGGTCCGGCCGGGCTGTGTCGGCACCGCGCACAATCAGGGCCAGCCGTTTCAGCGGCTCCGATTCCAGGCCGAACTCCTCGACCATGGCGTCAAAGGTGCAGCGCTCACCCCGATGGCTCCAGAACACCTCCTCGATGTCGAATGGGGTGGCATTGAAGCGCTCGGCCACTGCGGTGACCTCTGACGGTGCGACGAACAGGAAGACCGCATTCGGGTCCACGAAGCGTCGAATCAGCCAGGGGCAGGCTATGCGGTCGACTTTGGGACGCGCGCGGGTAACCCAGACCGTTTGATCTTGGTTATTGCGCAGTGGGATATGGTCGGGGCGCAGCAGCGTGCCAATGCCGGCCGACTTCACCCAGGCTTCGAAGCCACCATCGAGCACCTCAGCCATGGCGCCACTTTGACGGAGCCAGGCAGCGACACCCTGGCTGAGCTTCAGGCCACGCTGACAGATGACTACGACCGAACGGCCGGCATAGTCGGCGGCCCAGTTGGTGACTGTGCGCGCGTCGCGGCGAAAGGAGGCCGGCAGCAGCCGGGGATCGGTCGCGTAGTCGTCCTCGGTGCGCACATCGAGAAGCAGCGGCGCATCGGGCAAGCCGATCAGCCGAGAGAGTTGTGATGTGGTAATGGTATCGGGCGCCGGCATGATACGTCCTCTCCCTCAAGTGTGGAGTTTCGGACGCGATCCTTCAGCCGAAGCCTCACGGGGCAATCGCGGTAATCCCCTTAGCACCGACCTAAGGGTTAGAAGAGGCTGATGTCAATATCAGGTAGTGCCGGCGCGGAAGGTGACGATGCGAGCGGTAGCGGAAAAGTTCGATTTACCAACGATACTAAGGCGTTGCTTGGGGTAGGTTGGACTTCCGACGAGATCGTTTGGGGTCGCGCACGGCGACTATACCTGTCCCAAGGCTGCATGTTTCATCCGAATTTTAGAACGCCATTATGATGCGAGCCCTATTTTAGGGGCTCCCTCCCTGCGGCCGGATAAGGCGACCACGGGGCGGTGTTGGAGAGCGGTAAGAAACTGAGATCGAGGCCTGGAACAGGCCGCTCATAGTGAATAACGCTGGACGCGCCCGACCGGGTAATCCATATGTAAGCACATTCGTGCTTACAGGAGGCGATCATGGCAGCTGTAGCGAGGAAAGCAGGACGAGGCGGCGTGACTGGCGGCTCGCGGCGCTTCTCGGCTGCTCGTGCCAGTGCGGGGAACAGCGAAGGCATCCGCATCGAGAAAGCATTTTTCAAGGCGGCGCCCGAGTTCGATACGGCCAGTACCGTCACGGTCGATCTGATCGGCCCGGGTAAGGCGCTGATCAGCGTGACTTCGGCGCCTGAGAAGACAGAGGGAGACCCGGTGATCAGTGCCTGGTTGAGTTTCGTCGAACGCGATATCCAGGAGAACCCGGGCCGCCTTATGCCATTGGCGGAAGGGGAGCTGACGGCACTCGAGCAGCTGGTGAACGGGGTCGTCGTGGGCGACAGCGAGGAAATTCCCGACGACGTGATCTTCTGAAATGGCGTCTCCACCGGTGCCGAAGGCGCCCTTGCTGGGTGCGCAGAGGCTCGGTTGGCACCTCGTCCTCTACCCCGCTTTTCGAAACCGGCTGCTGACCCTCGCCGGTGAGGTCGCTGCAGCAAAGGCGCAGAACACGCCGGGGTGGGAGGGCTCCTCCAAAGCGAAGCTCCTCAAGCGCGTCGTCGACCTGATCACTACCGAGATCCCCCGGAACCCTGCCGCGCCAGAATACGAACAGGGGAACACGATCGGGGCGGATGCCAGGGGATGGCGCCGAGCTAAGTTCCTCGGCCGGTTCCGCCTGTTTTTCCGCTTCGACAGCAAGTCGAAGGTCATCGTCTACGCTTGGGTGAACGACGAAGGTACCCTGCGGAAAGAGGGCTCCTCCACGGATCCTTACGCGGTTTTCCGCTCCATGCTGCTTGCAGGCGATCCACCGCATGGATGGGATGCGCTGCTCGAGGCGTGCAGGACCGTGCCTAGTGCCGAGCGGCGCCAAGCCCAGGAGGCGCTCCTGGGTCCGCTGGCACCAGTGGCGGAAACCGCCGGTGAACCGCCTCCAAAGAAGACGACCAAGAAGGCCAAACGACGCTGATCCATGGCGGGTGGAAGTAGCCACTCACCTCAAATGGCAACTCAATAGCGCCGGGGCTGCGGTGCTGAGGCGGAGGGTGTGTCGGGCGCCTGGCTAGACACGGAAGCCGGCATACCGATGCCCACTCCTATGGCATAGGATCGCCTCGCTAATATGCCCTTGCTGTTACAGTCCGCCGCTGCTGCTGCTGTGGGAATTCGTCCTGCAGCAATGCATAGTTGCCGAACAAAATGTGAACTACGAAAGCACGGGCTGAGGCTACCCTTGGGCGTTGTGGGCAGGGGTCTCGGGGGTCGCCATGGAAGTAGAGCGCGTCGGAGCGTGGATGGTGCTTCGCGATCAGGACGGGCGGCGCCATGCGCTGAAGCCTGGGGCATTGCTCGGCGCCTGTGAGATGGTCGAGCAGGACACGACGCTTCTGCTGCTTCCGGGTGGGAAGATGGTTGTCGTGAGCTATGACCTCGATACGGTTCTGGAGGCGCTCCAGCCCAGCCGGCCAACCTGACTGCCACATCCTGCCGGTTGCTTGCGAGATCTGAGCGACCTTCAAACAAACTCTGGTTCTCAGAGCTTCTGGAAGGTGCCGTCCTTCAGAAGGGTTCCAACTTCGACCTCGCCGTCTTTTTCGTGGATGACCGTTCCTGGTCGGCCCTTGTTCGCGTAATATAGGCTAATGCTTGGCCTGCGGATGTTCCACGCAGGAGGCGTCTGGGCGGAAGCACGAAGCCTGGCTGAAATCCCGTCGCTGTGGCGGATGTTTTGCAGGGCATTCATCGCACGCTGTTCCGGCGTCAGCTCGGGACCTACGACGATGACATCGCCGCACCTCACCGTTCTGGTTGGACCATCAATAGAGCTCGAATGAACGGTCACGCCGGTTCGGGACTGTGTTGCCATCCTTTTTTAGCTCTCCAGGTGTGCCAGATAGCGCCGTATCCAGCCTGATGACAGGATACGCGACACGCATCTGTTGATCATCATCGACCTCGCGTCGTCCGTCAAAGTGAACCGACTCAAGCCGCTAGCACCTTCAGGCCGACCGTTCGGGTTTCCGAGCGCGGCATGGCCCGGATGGCTCTTTCGGCAGCGGTAATATCCCCCACCAACACCACTTGCTCAGTCGCCCTTGTAATGGCCGTGTAAATCAGCGTCCGATCGAGAAGCCTGCTTGGAAATATGGGCACCACCACCCGCTGAAACTGACTTCCCTGCGCTTTATGCACGGTAATCGCGTATGCGAGTTGCAAAGCTTGTAGGTTGTCGGACCGGCCGAAACGGTGGACGACCCCATCCATCTCGATGATCGTATTGCCTAGACTGTCGACTTCCAGGATGTAGCCTAGGGAGCCATTCATGAGACCGCGCTCCCAATCATTGACCGTCCATACGACCGGCTCACCGACCGCGATCCGACGATCCGGCACATGTCTCCGCGTGGGAGCGCAAGTGGCATGGAAGAGGGCATTGATTGCGTCGGAACCGGTTTCGCCCTTTCGTAGCGGTGAAAGGATCTGGCACGCACCGATGCCCCCAAGCGCTGACACGGCGTCAACCAGCGCCGCACCAAGCTGCTCAGGCTGGCAGGGCAATGCGCTCACGCCGTGGAATGGCAAAAAGCCGAACATGGGAAGGGAAGGTAGGTGGCCCGAACGGACTGCGGCGGCGACTAAGGGGATACCGGTTTCTGCTGCCTGCCGATGCACACGTGTCAGCTCGACAATGGGGAGGCGTCGCTCGGATGCGGCAATGTGGAACACCAAGCCAAAGCCGATCGGCGACAGCTGCGCTGGGTCTCCGACCAGCAGCAGCCGTGCACTTCTCGGCAAAGCTCGGAGGATCCGGTAGGCCGCTGGGAGATCAAGCATCGAAGCCTCGTCGACCACGACCAAAGCATCGGGAGGGACTTTCAGGCGGCCTGACGACACCTGCATCAGAAAACCGGCGATGGTGTAGGCATGGCAACCAGTTGCCTCCCGAAGCCGCTGCGCCGCCCGCCCAGCCAAGGCCATCTGCAGGACGGGCTGACCGTGACGCACCATGATGGAATGAACGGCTCGTAGGGTCGTCGTTTTGCCAACCCCGGCGCCGCCGATCAGCAACGAGATGCCCGCGTTTACCGCCATCCGGACCGCACGCTGCTGCTCAGGCGTCAGGTCATGGCCGCTCCCTCGCTCTGAGTCGGCAAGCTCGGCCTCGACATCGGTGTCCCGGATGGCAACGTCGAACAAGCCGGCTTGCCGAGACCGAAGCTGCATGTCGAGGATCCGACCCTCGATATATCGCTCCATCACCGCTGCCCCAGCTGGTTGCAGCAGGCAGCCTCCAGGCGCCAGCACGGCACCGCCTTCGGTGATAGCAAGGTCGATCGCGTATTCAGCGAGGGCGGTTCCGCGGCCAAGCATGCGGCAGATGGACGCAACAAGGACGTCCCGGCGGACCGCCGTATCCTTCTGTGCGAGCCGCGCATAGAGGTCAGCTTCGACCGCACCGACGAGGCGACGCGGGTCGGCAGCGTCGATCCCAACACGATGTGCCGCGGCGTCGACTTTGGGCCATTCGGCGAAGGTCAGCATGACGTAGGGATTTGCCCGGAGCTTGGCGGCACCCTCCTTACCCCAAACCGCGATGACCTTGTTTGCCAGGCGAGGGTCGAGCCGGTTCTCATCGAGCCAGACGGCGACATCGCTCTCGGCTTGGTCCTCTTGCCAAGCATGGAGGAGATCCGCCGCACGCTCCTCTCCCAGGACGGCGTGGAGGGGGCACGGATCGTCGCCGGCTAGGATCCCATAGAGCGCTGGGCCATGAGCTCTCCACAGCCGGTGAGCCGTGCCGAGACCAATCCCTGGAAAGCGTTTGGACCGGGCCAGAAAGCACACAAGGAAACTGCCTGATGGGTTGCAGTCCCGGACGCTCGTGCCGCCATGGCTTTCATATTGGTCTGGATGGGCCGTGGCGGCGGGACCACTGCTAGGCTTGCGACCGATCACCGTGCGGTCCTCCTTCCCGTCTCGACCATGTGTGCCTCGACATGCTCAAGACGACGCACCCGGCGCCGAAGATCGAGATTCTCAGCCTTAAGGGCGGCGTTCTCTTGCTCCAGCTTCAGGATGCGCTGATCTCGCCCGTCTCGGGCCGCAACTTGGGGATCCTGTCGCTGCGGGGCATCCAATCCGAGGAGTGCGACAGCCTCAGCCAGGGCAGCTGCCGCGCTTGGATTCTTATACAGGACCTGGCGGTCCACTCCGGCTGCCAGCGCAATGGCGGAGATGTTCGCCTTCCCATCGCGCTCTGGCAGTCGTTGGCCTGAAGCCTGAAGCACGGCGAAATAGGCTTTGAGCCGGGCAGCGTTTTCAGCACCGATTTGGGCGCCACTCTTCGTTGTGGCCGACATTCCCTTGGCTCCCCGAGCTGATGCAGCACCCAAGTCCTAGCTTTGGCCAGTGTCATCGTCGGATCGAACGACACTCAACGTCGGAGCCTTCCGCCGGGTATGCGCCAATGCCGGCTCCCCCGGCGTCTGCAAACGCCCGCCGTCCCGGGCGGGCGCCTTGACCAGCGAGGCAAGATCCGGATCGACGTCGATCCCCGCCACGTGGCACCGCTCGACCATGGCTGCCAGCTTTTCAGCCAGTTGGGTGGAGATCCGCCTTTCACTGGCAAGGTCAAAGTCCTTGCCTGCCGCTTCCTTGGATTTCGCTCGGAGGTCGCTTTCGAGCAGCGATATGACGGCCTTACAGGCAGCCACCTGTTGCATAAGATTGAGATTGATCACCGTAAGCCGGGCGACTTCGTCGCGGGCCTCTTGCCCTCCGTCATCTGACGTACCACCCAGCGGTTTGACTACGACGAGCTTGTCGCCGCTTCGGTCAGGACGCGTCGTCCAGGCAAGCGCTGCAGCCTTGAGAGCGATATCGGGATCAGCATTCAGATAGCGCCAATAGGTCGCATTAGTCAGGCCGGCACGCTCCCGGAGGACGTCGTGGGAGATTTCCTCCGGCTTTAGTGCGCCAGCACCCAGCTGCACCTCGATCAGCGCCAGTACCTCGGCCAATGCAGCTCGCCTGTTGGCCGCGTTTTGCCGCTTGGTCTCGGTTGCCTTTGCCCTGGCGTCATCAGACGGCCCCCTGCCGTCACGGCTCATCCCGCGTAGCTCCGGATTTCAGCACGCTCAATCCGCGTAATGAGGTCTGCAACCTCAGATCGGCGCTTTGCCCGAGAGACAGTGGCAGCCTCCCTTGCATCGGCGCCGACCAGCTCCTGATCAAGCACCCCGCCCTCAGCGTTCAACACCGGCAGGAAGGGCAAGATGAGGCGAGCAAGCATTGCCATCTCCTCCCGATAAATGACTTTTTGCGATGATGAATGGCCCGAATCTGCATTGAGTTGGCTGTATTCTTCAAAGTCCTCTAAGTAGGCCGGAATCTGCAGTCGCGTGATCGCCGAGTTAGCACATGCATGCGGGTCGCATTTATGGGTACGCGGTCGCGTTCTCTGCCCGGCAGCGACACCTTTCAGGCACTCAGCCGCATCACCCTTGAACACGCACATCGTCAGGGCCGTTTTGTAGACCGGCATCCCGTTTTTTCGGAGACGCTGCAGGGTACGGGCATTCGGGGCTTCAGAGCCCGCCTGCGCGTAGTTGATCGATCGTATTTCAGCCTCGAGAGAGGCCTGTTCTTCAGCCGTCCTGGCTCTCATGATCTCAAGCCCCTTTCGACCGCGGAGAAGGGGTTCGGTCATGACCGTTTCCAGGTGGTCAGCTTGAGCGGCTTGTTCGAAATGGGCGAACATGGACAGGAATTGCGTGTCGTTCCGCAAATATCCTCGAAATGCCGCAGTGCTTAACTGCTTGAGATGAATTGCGCCTGCTACCTCTCCGTGCGGCTCGTGCGCCAACCACTGAGCAAGGGCCACTCGGAACATGTGTGTCGATAGCGGGAATGGCTTGCCATTCACATAGGGCGCCCCAATCCGCTCCAAAAACACCTTTAAATCAGTGTTCATAAAGCTATTCTGCAACAGCTTTCCGGTTTGTGTTGCAAACAAGCGGGTTGTCCCGGTTTTCTTTCTCCAGGGGCGCAGCATCTCGACAAGAATTTCTGCCGCGTTAATAGCCTCCTTGGGCACGTCCCAGGTAACCTGTTGAGGGATGCGGCCACGATGCTTGGCGAGGGTCCCATGAATGACATGACGTGGCGAAAAACGCGCATCGACCGATGGGATGGTTTCGGCGCACTGGAAAAGCAGGTCGTTCATGTCACCATTACGACCGCCGGTGAGAAAGGCGATTACGATGTAACAGGCAGTTCGAAGGGAATTCTCCAGCATTTGAAGCTTATGGCGGCTCTCTATGCGATCCAGCCAAGGCTTGCCAGTGTCAGGGTCTTCCTTGAATAGGCCAGTTTTATTCCATGGTGCTGGCTGCGGCATCTTTTTTCGAGCAGTAAGGTTTCTCGATCCAAATCGTGCGCCAATCCACCTATCGAACTCTGCATATTCTTCAGAGCCTTTGGACCAAACCGGGGCTACCGCGTCGTATTTTGCCTCCCATTCCGAAACCAATTTGTCCACGTAAAGACGAGCAGCCCGGATATCATGGGCATATACTTCTACGAACTTGAGAGCGGACCCGATGACGTGGTCGAGAACGGCCTTTGGAATCAATTCAAAAGATTCTGTCTCTGGGCCTTCAGTGATCCAATCTTTTCCAAACTCCGCCTGTGGTTGAAAACCAAGCGTCGAACTGATACGGTTTCGTAACCGCCAGAGAAGAAGTGTCGTATCGACCAAGCGGCGGGCATCTCGAACAGAGCGAAGGCCCGCGCCATCCTTAAGGTTAGCGGCTTCCTTCACCCAGGCCTCAAAGCTCGGTTCGTCGACCTCCGATGCCGCGCTGATGCCACGTGCGGCCGCCCACAGGCAAAATTCACGGGCACAACGGCATGCGTCTGCCGCTCTGGAGGGAGCCCAGTTTTTCCCGTCCTCCCGCTCCTTATAAAGCCAGCGGACCGCAATGGCTTCCTGGAACGGGTAGACGAGGGAACTGTAGCGCCTATCACCCAGGTTGCCGATGACGATATCGCGGACGCGAACTTCGAAGGCCCAGTCAAAAATGAAGAGGCCTGACCCGTCACCAGTGAAATCCCAGATCAGGTCGGCAACATGACTTCCCTTGCGCGTCACCACAGTCGATGGCGCGAGGAGGCGGAGGTTCGCTTCTGATTTTGCGGCGGTCTGGCCGTCAGTGCGTAGATTTTTCATGTCTGCTTAGCCGGCCGATATCCAATCACCGGTGACCGTGATCGGGCCTCGTTCGTTAGTCTGTCGACGAGGTCAGGCGGGAATTTAGACAAATGAACCTCGACGAGTCTGCAGTTTAGCTCATGCTCTTCACGCCAAATTACTTCATCTAAAACGTCAGCGAGGCGCAACCACTGGAAGTAAAAATCCAAAAGCCGTGGTAAGTGCCGCTCCAAAATAATGCCATTCACGCAAACCAGGCAGGATTCATAACGTCTGCACGCCGCACCCTTCCGTTCCGGTCCTTTGCCATTCTTGTCATCAAGACAGCTATTAAAAAGCTTATCTCTCTGTCCGAGCAAAACCTCTGCTGCATGTCCCAGCGTAACCCCAAGCTCCGACGCCAATTTCTCGACTTCTTCGGGCTTTGGTCGATTCTGAAAGCCTGACCGGATCGAGCTTATCGCCTTGCTTTGGGCCCCCTTGATGGTATCCCGCACCCTGATTTCATTACCCGGACTTGATGCATAGTCGATAGTTCGCCTGAAGTCGGCATGCGACGCCCGCCGTTGAGCCTCATCTACCCCATTCGAGATCGCCACGTTGGCCAGAATTGTCGGACGAAATCTCCGAAAATGTAGATCCGGTATAGGTTTGCCATCCGGCGTGTAATTTTCGGGCCGATTTTGAAACTCACGCAACGCCACGTATGCAATTGATGAGGTCAAAGCGCAGGCGGCACCATTTTTCTGGCGAGCGTAAAGCCAGAGAGTATGAGCATCCTGCTCCGAAGCTGAAGGCCGCAGCCTCTTTGTTAAATCAATAACGGTTCTAATGACCCCTGGCACATCAAAAGCACCCCGATCTGGCACATCGACAAATTCCTCATCAATTCCAGCTCGAGGTTTACTGAAATAGACGCGGCAATGCCCAGGTGTTGGGCTTGGGCGGAGACAATGCGCACTCACATTAGCTAAATCGACATGCAAGCTCAGCGCCGTGCTGATATTGAGTGGAGCGTGTTCGTTGAATGTAAGCCTCAAAAGAAACGGCATCAGATCATCCGCTGAAGGGCCAACGAATTCTTTATGCCGAACGTCGAGTTGAACGGCTGCGTCAAATTTGCTTCCGAACCTGAATGCGTCATTGCCAGTTTCGCCTTGGGTACTCTGCCCTGGCGGGTCGACGGTCAAAAGACATTCCTGCCTTCTCTGTCTGACCTTCCTCATCGCACTGAGGCATGATTTCTCAAACGTCTCAGCCTCAACGGGAGACAGAGCCTTGGACTTAACTCGCTGGAGCTCTGATCCGGTCAGAGGAGTTGGGAGTGCGAAATCTTTGGGCAGCAGGTCAGGACGGCTCGCAACAATCCGAGCCAGAGTCTTATTTACCGTGTACACGATATCTGCGATGTACCGCGACGCTTTCGGACGATCTTTATCATTCTTCAAATATATTTTATTTTGAAGGGACATTCGGAGAGAAATTTCTGACCTTGCGATTGCTATTCCTTGCTCTTTTGCCGCTTTCTCCACGATTGCAAACAGAGGAGGATGAATATCAATATAATAATGCGATGCACCAAGACGACCGGAAATCTTCGCTAAATTCAGATTGCCTTTTTTCCCCATGAATTTGGACAACGGATTCTTTGTAAGGATTTTTTTGAGCAGATCCGCGCGTTTTTCGACCAGCCGCCGAGACTTCACCGTTGTGCTCATTAACCAGTGCTCAAAGTCACGCAAGACATGAAAGTTAAAGCTTTTGAGATTTGAAGCAGACTGTCCAGCCCGCTCTTTATCCCGTGCAATCAGGAATTCGAGAAAACGTTTTAGATGATAGATTTGCGAGGCAGTGGTTTCGGATGTCAGCCGCATACACGCCTCTTGGTGTGCGACAAGGAGCTCGCCGGCTACGTCCTGATAGGGCGATCCGATCCAAGCTTTCAGGCTGATTTCCCGAGAATCACCTTTGCCCGCGGGCGGAACATGCACAAAAGTTAGCGTCCGCCGTATCCGCTCCCGGTCCGCTTCCAGGTCGATGACAGTGATGGAGACTGGAGCAGTTGCAAGCTGTGCATTTGCCTTCAACGAGCGCTTAGGCATCGAAATAGGTCGCTTGCAGCTCTGAAACTGCCATGGAAAGAAGTGCGCGATGTTCGGCAATATGATCAAGATAGATCATCGTTGTATCGATGGATGCGTGGCCAAGTCGCTCCTTGACCTCACGTATGGGCTCCATGAAATAAACACGTCCTTCTTCCCGGCCCAAATGGCGATCAACCATTTCTTTCTTCAGCATGGCGTTGATGAGCAGGGACAGGGTAGCAATGGCATAGCTGTGGCGAAGGTTGTGGGGTGAGCACTGAGGTCCATTCTTCCCGCAACGATCGCTGACTTTGGCAAAATCCTTCCCCCATCGTTTTTGGGACAATGGCTCCCCATTTTCCGCCAACCACAGCGGAGAGGTTGACTGTTCGATAAGGCTCCCCCCTGAGCCCACGGTCAGAAAAGTTTGTGAGGCTGTGATTTCCTGCTTAGAGATCCTTTGCCGTAGAGTTTCTACGGCCAGACGTCTTTCGCCATTGACGTACCACTGGATCCACTTAATTGCAGTCGAAGGCCAATAAATGGTACGGACCTTTCGGCCCTTTCCCATAATGGTGGCAGGTAAATACGCACGGCCAATATTTGACGGGCTCTGCGGATCCGGAATGTCGCTGAGGCGTAGCGCAGCGAGTTCAGAAACCCGCATGCCGGTGCCGAGACAGGCAGCGCACCCCGCTCGCATACGGGAAGAGTCTGCGGCCTGCACAAAGGTTTTGAACTCTCCCGCCGATAATGCCCTGACTGGACGAGCAGAACGTCCGCGTTCAATGACGTCTGAACGATTAAATCCGATGTCGTCGACAAGACCTGTCTGTTTGGCGTAGAGGACGAAGGCAAACCAATGGTCCATCCATTGATTCCACGTCGCCTTGCTGACTAGCGGACTCTCAGCCGATCGAAATGAAAGCCACAGGCGGTTCATGTGAGCGAGCTCAAGGCAATCTTGCCATCGCAGACCCCGCTCATCGTACCAACCCAGCACCCTCTTGATTGCGCTCGAGCGGGTGGCCCGAGTGGCCGGGGAGGACGTCCGGAGGCCCATGCGAAGTTGCCAGCCGTTGACGTCGTTCAGATAATGACCGTTGCGGTCGAACAGGAAACGGACACCATCTGCCATCTCTAATGAGCGACCCCGCTCACCCGCAGTGATCCGAGCAGTTGCCGCGCCGCCCACCACCGCTGTGAGAAGCTCTGTCATTGCTGCAGCTGGGACGCTCACGCCGCTGATCATCGTCGCTCCTTGCGATGCGTCTACACAGCGACGACTCCCGAGGTCGCGCGGCAATGAGACTTGCCCATACAGAACAAAAAGGGAACATGAAATCCGCGCAGATAGCGCGGTGGAACGATCAACTGTAAGGTTTTCGGCGAGCTAGCAAGATGGGTTTGTCGGGCAACCCAGACGATAAAACCTAACTGCTCAAGACGCGCAGCTACAGAAATGGTACTAGATTCAGATGTGAGAGTGGGGGTCGGTAGACCCTACTTATTTCGGTTTAATGCCAATCGGACGGGAATACTCTCTCATATGGTACACTCGAGAGGAGGGGCGATAAGCGGGGAGGGGGCGGGGAAGTCCACCCAGGCCCGCCGCCTCGCCGCGACGCTGGCCGCCACGGGCATTCCCGTCCTCCGCACCCGCGAACCCGGTGGCTCCCCGGGGGCGGAAGCGGTGCGCCGGCTGCTGCTGGGCGAGGGCCCGTGGGACAATATCGCCGAATGCATGCTGCATTTCGCGGCGCGGCGGGAGCATCTCGCCTGCACCATCCGCCCGGCGCTCGAGGCCGGCATCTGGGTGATCTCAGACCGTTTCGCTGACTCGACGCTGGCCTATCAGTGCTATGGCCAGGGCGTGCCGCGCGCCGCCTTCGATGCACTCGCCGCCGTGGCGCTCGAAGGCCTCGCGCCTGACCTCACCCTGGTGCTGGAAATCGATCCGGTCGAAGGCCTCGCCCGTGCCGCCGCCCGGGGCGATACCAACCGCTACGAGGCCATGGAGGCCAGCTTCCACGCCCGGATCCGCGACGGCTTCCGGGCGATTGCCGCCGCCGAGCCGCAGCGCTGCGCCCTGATCGACGCGACCGGCGGGCCGGAGGGCGTCGCCGCCGCCATCCTGCACCTGGTCAGGGCCCGGCTGTGACCGATCCCCGGGCCAATCCCGAGCTGGTCGGCCATGACGATGCCGCCCGGACGCTGGAGGAAGCCGCGCTCTCCGGCCGGATGCACCATGCCTGGCTGATCGCCGGCCCGACCGGCGTCGGCAAAGCGACCCTGGCCTATCGCTTCGCCCGCTGGCTGCTGGCCGGCATGCCGCCGACGCCGCAGGGCAAGACCCCGCTGTACCTGCCGGAGGCGAACGCCACCTTCCGCCGGGTCGCCGCCGCCGCCCATGCCGACCTCTTCACCCTGGCGCCGACCGTCGGCAAGGGCGGCAGGAAGGAGGTGCTGCGCGTGGACGATGCCCGGGACGCCCTGCGGTTCATGGCGCTGACCGCGGCCGAGGGTGGCTGGCGTGCCGTGGTGGTCGAGGATGTCGAGCAATCCGAGCGCGAGCTGGTGCAGAACATCCTGCTGAAGACGCTGGAGGAACCGCCGCCCCGCACCGTCCAGCTGCTGGTCACCAGCGCCCCCGACCGGCTGCTGCCGACCATCCGCAGCCGCTGCCGCCGGCTCGACCTGGCGCCGCTGTCCGAACCCGCCCTGACCGGGCTGCTGACCCGCTGGATGCCCGAGATGGGCGGCCCCGATCGCCTCCGCCTGGCGCATATCGCCGATGGCTGTCCCGGCCGCGCTCTGCTGCTGGCCGAGGGGGAGGGGCTGGCGCTGCAGACCATGGTGGAGGAGGTCTTCGCCGGCCTGCCGCGGCTCGATCCCCGCCGCATCCACGACATCGCCGACCGCGTCACCACCCGGCGCGACGCCGCGGCGCTGACCACCTTCCTCGACCTGCTGCGCCGGGCGCTCGCCGCCGGGCTGCGCGCTGCCGCCCGCGGCACCGACCCGGCGCCCTGGATCGGCGGGCGTTCGCTTGCCGAGTGGTCCACCCTGTGGGAAAAGCTCGGCCGCCTCGCGGATGAGACGGAGCGGTTGAACCTCGACCGGAAGCAGGCCGTCCTGAGTGGCCTCGGGATGCTCTCCGTCCGCTGAAAGAAGCAGCGATGCCCACGACCTACCTGACCACGCCGATCTACTACGTGAACGACCGGCCGCATATCGGCCATGCCTATACCTCGCTCGCCACCGACGTGCTGGCGCGGTGGAAGCGGCTGGACGGGCATGAGGTCTTCTTCCTGACCGGCACGGACGAGCACGGCCAGAAGGTGGAGAAGGCGGCGCAGGATGCCGGGATGGACCCGCAGGCCTTCACCGACCAGGTGAGCCAGCATTTCCGCGACCTCGCCGACCGCATGGGCTTCTCCCACGACGACTTCATCCGCACCACCGAGCCGCGCCACAAGGCGGCCTGCCAGGCGCTGTGGCTCGAGCTTCTGAGGCGCGATGAGATCTACCTCGGCGCCTACGAGGGCTGGTACGCCGTGCGCGACGAAGCCTTCTATGGCCCGGACGAGCTGACCGAGCGCGACGGGGTGAAATATGCGCCCTCCGGCGCCCCGGTCGCCTGGGTGAAGGAGCCCAGCTACTTCTTCCGCCTGTCCAAGTGGCAGGACTGGCTGCTGGACTTCTACGAGCGCAACCCGGACTTCATCGCCCCGGCCTCCCGCCGCAACGAGGTGATCAGCTTCGTCAGATCCGGGCTGCAGGACCTCAGCATCAGCCGCACCAGCTTCACCTGGGGCGTGCCGGTGCCGAACGACCCGGCGCATGTCATGTATGTCTGGCTGGATGCGCTGACCAACTACATCACCGCTGCCGGCTACCCGGATGCGGCGGCCGAGCGATGGCGCTTCTGGCCGGCCGACGTGCATTTCGTCGGCAAGGACATCGTCCGCTTCCATGCCATCTACTGGCCGGCCTTCCTCGAGGCCTCCGGCATCGCCCCGCCGAAGCGGGTCTATGCGCATGGCTGGTGGACGAACGAAGGCCAGAAGATCAGCAAGAGCCTTGGCAACGTCATCGACCCCATCGCGCTGATCGACGAGTTCGGCCTGGATGCGGTCCGCTACTTCCTGCTGCGGGAAGTGCCTTTCGGCAGCGACGGCGACTTCTCGAAATCGGCGATGATCAGTCGGCTGAACGGCGAGCTGGCCGACACGCTTGGCAACCTTGCCAACCGGACGCTGTCGCTGATCCAGCGGAATTGCGACGGTCGGCTGCCCGCCGCCGCCGCCCGCAACGGGGCCGACGCCGAGCTCTTCGCGTTGCTCGACAGCCTGCCCGGGGCGGTCGGCCGGTTGCTCGACGCCCAGCAGTACCACCTCGCGCTCGAGACCATCTTCCACGCGGTTCGCGAGGCCAATGGCTACATCACCCGGCAACAGCCCTGGGCGCTGAAAAAGACCGACCTGCCGCGGATGGCGGCGGTGCTGCGCCACCTGCATACCGCGCTGCGGGTCTTCGCCACCGTGCTGCAGCCCTTCATGCCCGGCACCATGGCCGCCATGCTGGACCAGCTCGGCGTCCCGGCCGAGGCGCGCCAGCTGGCGGACCTAACCGAGACGCTGCCGGAAGGCACCGCGCTGCCGCCGCCCGCACCGTTGTTTCGCAAGATCGAAGCCGCGGCCTGACCCATGCTCGTCGATAGCCACTGCCATCTCGACTACTTCACCGACGCCGAGATCGACGATTTGCTCGACCGCGCCCGTGCCGCCGGCGTCGGCCGTATGGTCACGATCGGTGTGCGGGTGTCCCAGGCGCCGGCGGTCAAGGCGCTCACCGAGCGCTACCCGGATGTCTGGGGCACCATCGGCGTGCATCCGCACAATGCCGGGGAAGGTGAGATGCCCACGGTCGACGAACTCGTGGCGCTTGCCGACCATCCACGCATCATCGGCATCGGCGAGAGCGGCCTCGATTATTTCTACGACAAGTCGCCGCGCGCGGTGCAGGCGGAGGGCTTCCGCCGGCATATCCGCGCCGCCCGTGCCACCGGCCTGCCGCTGGCGATCCATGCCCGCCAGGCGGATGACGACATCATCCGCATCCTGCAGGAGGAGCGCGACGCCGGCGGCGACTTCGCCTTCCTGCTGCACTGCTTCTCCTCGGGCGCCGAGCTGGCGCGGCAGGCGGTCGCCATGGGCGGCTACCTGTCCTTCTCCGGCATCCTGACCTTCCCGAAGTCGCCCGAGATCCGTGCCATCGCCGCCGAGGTCCCGGCCGACCGGCTGCTGGTGGAGACCGACAGCCCCTATCTCGCCCCCGTACCGCGCCGCGGCAAGCGCTGCGAGCCCGCCTATGTCGCCCATACCGCCAAGGTGCTGGCCGAGGTCCGCGGCCTTACCCAGGCCGAGGTGGAAGCGCTGACGACGGACAATTTTCTCCGCCTCTTCCCCAAGGCGGCCTGAGCCGTGCTGCGCGTCACCATCCTGGGCTGCGGCGGCTCGGGCGGCGTGCCGCTGCTGGGCGGGGAAGGCGAGGGGGGCAATTGGGGAGATTGCGACCCGACCGAGCCGCGCAATCGGCGCACCCGGACATCCGCGCTGCTGGAAGGGCCGGATGGCCGCCGGCTGCTGATCGATGCCGGACCGGACCTGCGGGAGCAGTTGCTGGCGGCCCGCGCTGTCCGGCTGGATGCCATCATCTTCACCCATGCCCATGCCGACCACTGCCTCGGCATTGATGACCTTCGCCAGGTGAATCGCGTCATGGGTCAGGCGTTGGACGCCTATGGCACCCGCACCACCATGCAGAAGCTGGACGATCGTTTCGACTATGCGTTTATCGGCCCGACGCCGCCATTCTTCTACCGGCCGGCGCTGGAGCAGAAGCGGGTAGCCTATGGCGATCGCTTCGAGGCGGCCGGGCTGCCGGTGGAGGTTTTCCGCCAGGACCATGGGGTGATGGATACGCTCGGCATCAGGGTCGGCCGCTTTGCCTATTCGACCGATGTCGTAATGCTGCCGGAGGAAAGCATGCCGGCGCTCGAGGGGCTGGATACCTGGGTGGTCGGCTGCTTCCAGCACGGCCCGCACAAGGTCCACGCCAATCTCGACCAGGTGCTGGCCTGGGTCGACCGGCTGAAGCCGCGCCGCACGGTGCTGACGCATATGGGCACGGCGATGGACTACGCCGGGCTGCGGCGGGATCTGCCGCCAGGCATCGAGCCGGCCTTCGACGGCATGGTGCTCGAAGTGCCCTTGGGGTGACGCCGTAGGATCACGCCGGGGTGATACGCCAGGGGCACGGTCAACAGCCCAAACCTCTCATCCACAGCTTTCCCACAGACTTCTCCCCAGGTCTTTTCTTTCCATAATATATCTTATGCGGTTTCTATATTTGGGGATAAGGCGGCCAGCCTTAGCTGGCCGCCTCTCCCGCTCTTTCAGACCGGGCTCGCTTTCCCGCGGTTCTCATGGTCCAGCGGGACCTGGCCGCCCATCATGCCGTCCTGGCCGATTGCCGCCCTCGGTCTGATATCCCTCGCCGCCGGTGCCGCCAACGGCGTCCGGCCGCGCAGCAGGACGAGTGCGTTCAGCATCGTCAGCAGGAACAGCACGCCGAATGGCAATCCGTGTCTGGAGGTCATGGATCCCAAAGCGCCGATGCCGACGATCGCCGCCAGCGCCAAGCCCAGCGTCGGCAGGGAAAACACCGGGGCCGGCATGGCGACGATCTGCCGATGCCAGGTTTCGAGCCGGGCCGCCCCTTCCGGCGACCCCTCGGCGGCCGGCAGTTCCCCGAGCGCATAGGGCAACCGCAACAGGTTCAGCATCACCAGGGCAATGAAGAGCAAAATACCGAAGCTCAGGCCGAAAGCGACGGTCAGCAGCAGGTTCAGCAGCCCCAGCGCTGCGAAGCCCCAGACCGCCAGGTCGAAGCGGCAACCCGGCTGGGCCCCGTCCAGCCAGGCATTCCAGCGATAGAGTCGATCCGCGACATGCATCGTTTTGCCTCCAACCCGGATTGAGGGATGTGCAGCGATATCAGGTCAGCAGAAATGGGCCCTGAGCGGCGGCACCGTGCCCGGTCCACAGTTCCGGATACCGACAGGCGCCAGCCCAGCGGGGCATGCGCGATTCGATGGTGCCATGATTCGGCCCGCCGGCGACCGTTTTATTGCATTGAGGCGGCTATCGCCGTCCGAAATGGCTTGGTCTCCAAGCACCGGCATCGCGCGGCACACGCCCCCTGCCCCATTGCGTCCCGTATTCCTGTCCTGCTTGAACCGACGGCCATCCCGACTCGGAAAGCATGGTGGTGTGTAGTGTGTCGCCTTGAGCAGCTGGAGGTTTGAGTGTCCGATCAGTCGAATACAGGTGCGTCTCCCGAAGCTTCCGTGCTGCGTCTTCTTGGCATCATGAAGCGGCTCAGGGCGCCAGACGGATGTCCTTGGGACCGTGTGCAGAATTTCGCGACGATTGCCCCTTATACGCTCGAGGAGGCCCATGAAGTGGCCGAGGCGATCCAGCGCGGGCCTGACTTCCCTGCCCTGCTCGACGAGTTGGGCAATCTGCTGTTTCAGGTGGTCTATCACGCTCAGATGGCGTCGGAACTAGGGCATTTCGCTTTTGCGGATGTTGCCACCGCAATCTCCGATAAAATGGTCCGGCGCCATCCACACGTTTTCGGTGAAGCTACCGCACGCGACGTCATGTCCCAAAGCAACGCCTGGGAGGTCCAGAAGGCCGAGGAACGGGCCAGTCGGGCCAAAGCCGGTACGCTGGCGGGGGTACCGGTCAACCTCCCTGCCCTCACCCGTGCTGCGAAGCTGACCCGTCGGGCGGCCCGGGTCGGTTTCGATTGGCCGGACGTCGGCGGCGTTCTCGACAAGCTGGAGGAGGAAGCAGCCGAGCTCCGGGTCGAACTTCCAGGTGCCGACCCGGTTCGCATGGCGGACGAAGTGGGCGACCTGTTGTTTGTGCTCGCCAATCTGGCGCGGAAGCTCGAGCTGGACCCTGAAGAGTGCCTGCGCGGCGCCAATGCCAAATTCGAACGGCGTTTCCAAGGCGTGGAGGCACGTTTGGCGCGATCTGGACTGACACCGGCCGATGTCGATCTGGAAGCCATGGAAGCGGCGTGGCGGGAGGTAAAAACCGAGGAAAAATAGGACTGTAAAGCGATTTACCCAACCTTCTTACTGCTCCTTAGTTGACCGACTCAGGTAAATTAATGACAAAACCATTATCTTAGATTTACAGATGCAGGCGCGCCTTGGCCGCCGGCAGCAGTATATGGAACGTATGATGAATAAAAAAGGAACAAATGAATGGGTGGCTTGACCGTGCCTTGACCCAGCTGCGCAGCATCGCGTCTGGCCGGGCTCGCCGAGACAGTACCGGCCGGCGCTGCGTCGTGCCCTCGCCCCTTCCGCCAGGCCCCAACAAGTGGCACGACTCGCGGCAGCGGAGAGAACCAAGCACGGAGGCCATGATGCCGAACTGGACCAGCCCAGAGACCCTGGCCCTGCATGGCGGCAGCCATCGGGCAGACCCCGCCACCGGCTCCGTCGCCGTGCCGATTCACCAGACCACCAGTTTCCAATTCCAGGACACCGGCCATGCCGCCCGGCTCTTCGGCCTGTCCGAGCTCGGCAACATCTACAGCCGCATCATGAATCCGACCTGTGACGCGCTGGAGACCCGCATCGCGGCCCTCGAGGGCGGCGTGGCGGCGCTGGCGGTGGGCTCAGGCCAGGCGGCGACCAGTTTCTGCGTCATGAACCTCTGCGGCGCCGGGGACAACATCGTCTCCAGCACGGACCTCTACGGCGGCACCTGGAATCTCTTCGCCAATACGCTGAAGCAGTTCGGCGTCGAGGTCCGCTTCGTCGACCCCGCCGACCCTGAAGGCTTCGCCCGCGCCACCGATGCCCGGACCCGGCTCTACTACGCCGAGACCCTGCCCAACCCGAAGCTGCAGGTCTTTCCCATCGCCGAAGTCGCCGCCATCGGCCGGCGCCTCGGCGTGCCGCTGATCATGGACAACACCGCCGCCCCCATCCTCTGCAAGCCGCTGGCGCTGGGCGCCGCGGTGGTCATGCACAGCACCACGAAATTCATCGGCGGCCATGGTACCAGCATCGGCGGCATCGTGGTCGATGGCGGCAATTTCGACTGGGAAGCCGGTGGCGACCGCTTCCCAACCCTGAACGCCCCGGACCCCAGCTACCATGGCGCGGTCTGGTCGCAGGCGGCCAAGCCGCTCGGCCCGATCGCCTATATCCTGCGGATGCGGACCTGCACGCTCCGCGACCTCGGCGCGGCGATGTCGCCCTTCAACGCCTTCATGTTCCTCCAGGGCCTCGAGACGCTGCCGCTGCGCATGGAGCGCCACTGCGCCAATGCGCTGAAGGTCGCGGCCTTCCTCGCAGCGCATCCCAAGGTGACCCGCGTCATCCACCCCAGCGTGCAGACCGGCGAGGCCAGGCGCCGCGCCGATGCCGCGCTCCGCGGCGGCTACGGCAGCCTGATGGGCTTCGAGATGGCCGGCGGCGCCGAAGCCGGGGCCCGATTCATCGATGCGCTGACGATGTTCTACCATGTCGCCAATATCGGCGACGCCCGCAGCCTGGCGATCCATCCGGCGACCACCACCCATAGCCAGCTCTCGGCCGAGGAACAGCTCTCGACCGGTGTCACCCCCGGCTATGTCAGGCTCTCGATCGGCATCGAGCATATCGAGGACATCATCGCCGACCTCGCCCAGGCGCTGGAGGCCGCATGACCATCGGATCCCCGACCGGGTCCTTCCCCGGCACCCGGATGCGGCGCAACCGGCGGGATGCCTGGACCCGCCGCCTGAACGCCGAGACCAGCCTGACGGTCGACGACCTCATCTGGCCGATCTTCGTCCGCGAGGGCGAGGGCCAGGTGACCGAGGTCGCCTCGATGCCCGGCGTCCGCCGCGTCTCGATCGACCGGCTGGCCGCGCATGTGGAGCAGGCGGCTAGGCTCGGCATCCCCGCCATCGCCATCTTCCCGATGACCCCGCCCGAGCTGAAGAATGCCGAGGGCAGCGAGGCCCTGAACCCCGACAACCTGATGTGCCGCGCCGCCCGCCTGCTGAAGCGCGAGTTTCCCGACATCGGGCTGGTCGGCGACGTGGCGCTCGACCCCTATACCGACCACGGCCATGACGGCGTGATCCGCGACACCGCCGCCGGCGAGTACGTCCACAACGACGACAGCGTGGCAATCCTGGTGACCCAGGCGGTCAATCAGGCGGCCGCCGGCATCGACGTCATCGCCCCCTCCGACATGATGGACGGCCGCATCGGCGCGATCCGCGGCGCGCTCGATGCCCAGGGGCTGATCGATACCCGGATCATGTCCTATGCCGCCAAGTATGCCTCCGCCTTCTACGGTCCCTTCCGCGATGCGGTCGGCAGCGGTAAGGCCCTCCGCGGCGACAAGAAGACCTACCAGATGGACCCTGCCAATTCCGATGAGGCGCTGCGCGAGGTCGCGCTGGACCTCGCCGAAGGCGCCGACATGGTCATGGTCAAGCCCGGCATGCCCTACCTCGATATCGTCCGCCGGGTGAAGGACCGCTTCGGCGTGCCGACCTTCGCCTATCAGGTGAGCGGCGAATACGCGATGATCATGGCCGCGGTGAACAACGGCTGGCTGGAGCATGAGCGGGCGATGCTGGAAAGCCTGCTCGGCTTCAAGCGCGCCGGAGCCAATGGCGTGCTCACCTACTTCGCCGTGGAGGCAGCCGAGGTGCTGCGCCGCCGCTGACCCCTTGACCACCCCTCCCGCCCCGCGTCTCATCGCGGCAAACGGGAGGGTTCACCATGAACACGGACTGGCTTGGCCTCGCCGACAGGATCGCCGTCGTCACCGGGGCCGCGGGCGGCATGGGCCGCGCCATCGCCACCGCCTTCATCGAGGCCGGCGCCGCCGTCGCCCTGCTGGACCGCGACCGCGACGGGCTGCGCGCCATCGAGGCGCAGCTCCAGGCCGCCGGCGGCCGGGTCGCCGCCATTGCCTGCGATACCGGTTCCGAGGCCAGCATCGCCGATGCCGCCCGCGCCTCCGCCGACAAGCTCGGCCCCGCCGATATCCTGGTGAACAACGCCGGCATCCTCCGCGCCGGGCCGCTCGCCAACCTCCCGCTCGAGCAGTGGAACACCCTGCTGGCGGTGAACCTGACCGGCTACCTCCTCTGCGCCCAGGCCTTCCGGCCGCAGATGCTCGGCCGCCCGGCGGCGCTGGTGCACATCGCCTCCGTCGCCGCCTCCAACCCGCAGCCGCGCAGCGGCGGCTACAGCCCGAGCAAGGCGGCGGTGGCGATGCTCTCCCGCCAGCTCGCCCTGGAATGGGGGCCGGACGGCATCCGCAGCAACATCGTCAGCCCCGGGCTGATCCGGACGCCGATGTCCGAAACCTTCTACCAGGCGCCCGGCGTCAAGGAGCGGCGCGAGGCGATGCTGCCCGCCCGCCGCATCGGCACCGCCCAGGACATCGCCGATGCGGTCATCTTCCTCGCCAGCCCGAGGTCCAGCTACGTCACCGGCGGCGAGATCCTGGTCGATGGCGGGCTCGACCAGGTGGTGATGGAGCTGACGCCGCGGCCGGGCTACTGAGCCGGCCGCGCCGCCGCCGCCGGGTCAGAAGGCCAGCCGCGTCCCCACCAGGAAGACCTTGGTGGTCGAGCGGTCCTGCACCCCGGCATTGGAGGGGTCGAAGTCGCGCCCGCGCTCGGCGATGGTATAGCTGCTGTATTCCGCCAGCAGGTCGAGGCCCGGCGCCAGGCGGTAGTTGCCGCCGATGCCGTAGCCGATGCGGCGCATGATGGCGGCGCCGGCGGGATTGGCGGCGAAGTTGCTCCGCCCGCCGGAGGCATCGGCCTGCGCCGCGCTGAAGCTGCCGCGGCTGGCGCCCTCGAAGGTGCCGATGACGTAGTTGGCGCCGAAGGAGAAGGGGCCGGCGGTATAGCTGGCGCCGGTGAAGAACTGGTCCATCGGCCGGTCGCCGCGCAGCGTATTGCCCCAGAAGTAGTTGGAGTCGCCATGCTCGTACTGGGCGCCGACGGTGACGCCGTAGGCGGTAGCCTGGGCGCCGACCTGGAAGACGTTCAGGTTGTTGAAGACCCGCGCCTGGGTGCCGGCCAGCGTCAGCTCGCGGGCGGCGCCCGCGCCGAGGTAGCCGCCGGTCACGGCCAGGCCGACGCCGGCCAGGCTGCCGCGCCAGCGCAGGGCGGCCTGGTATTCGTTGCGCCGCGCGGCGAAGCCGCCGCCGGCCGCCGGGATGCCGATGGCGCTGGCGCCGGTGAAGGCATAGGCGCTGTCGCACCAGCCGCTGGACTGGTTGGTCGAGCAGCCGGTGTCCTCGCCCTCGTTGTAGTTGGCGGCGTAGCTGGCGCCGAAGTCGAAGCCGAAGACCTGCGGCGAGAGGTAGATGATCTTGGTGCTGTCGCCGAGCGCGCCGGGCGAGGTCATGGTCCGCGCATTGGCCTGGCGGGTGACGAAGGACTCCCGGTCGCCATAGATGCCGCCGGAGCCGAAGTTGGTCACCACGCCGCTGTTCATCAGGCCGCCAACCGGGCCATCCTCGTCGCCGAAGCGGATCTGGCCCAGCCGCGGGCTGCTGACGAAGGCATAGGCCTCGTCGATGCTGGCGGTCGACTTGCCGGTGCTCGCCCGCTGCTGGACGATGTTGCGGCCTTCCTGCTGGTTGAAGGCGATCTCGACCACGGCGCCGTAGTTGAGGCCGTTGGCGGTCTTGCCGTTGACCAGGACGCGGACCTCGGCATCGGTGCTGAAGTCGTTCTTCGACAGCCGCGCGATATTGGCGCCATTGGCGGGCAGGTTGCCGGTGGCGCTGCCGACGCCGGTGGCCAGGGTGCTCGGCACGGTGGAGTTGCGGCCGGACTGCTGCGTATTGCCGTAATAGGCACGGAAGAAGCCGCCGATCCGTACCGAGGGTGCCTCCTGTGCCCAGGACGAGGCAGGCATCAGCAAGGACAGGCCGACAATCGCGGTTCCGCCCAAAATGGTGTTACGCATGGCAATCCGTAACCGTCAGCTGTTGCCCGCCTTGAGCTGATGGCTGGTTCTGGCCGATGTCGTGGGCATGGCAGACGACACGGACATGGCGGCTGAGCTCGTAGGCGGCGCTTACGAGGCGCGTAAGGCTTCGGTACGGCGTGGTGCCGGCTCTGGCGTGGAGGTTCGGGTCCGGACGGTCCGCCGTCGCAGTTGGTCGGCCGAGGACAAGCTGCGGATCGTGAGCGAGACCCTGGCGCCTGGGGCGTTGGCCAAGGTGGTGGCGGACCGGCACGGCATCGGCACCGGNGCCGAGGACAAGCTGCGGATCGTGAGCGAGACCCTGGCGCCTGGGGCGTTGGCCAAGGTGGTGGCGGACCGGCACGGCATCGGCACCGGGCTGCTGTTCACCTGGCGGCGCGAGATGCTGGCGACGGCGATGTCGGGCTTTGCCCCGGTCGCGGTCGTGCCGGAGCCTGCGGCGGCCGCGGCGGTCGCGCCGGCAAAGGCGGACGTGGTGCCTGGCTTGCTCGAGGTGGCGTTCCCATCCGGGACGACGGTGCGCATCAGTGGTGCGATGGATCCGGCGATGCTGCGGGTTGTCCTGGCGGAGCTTGGCGGGCGCTGATGTTTGGGCCGCCGCCCGGCACGCGGGTATTCCTCGCCTGCGGCACGACCGATATGCGCAAGGGCTTTGACGGTCTGGCGGCGCAGGTGCAGACGGTGCTGGCGCAGGATCCCTATGGCGGTGCGCTGTTCTGCTTTCGCGGCCGTCGCGGTGACCTGCTAAAGATTTTGGTCTGGGACGGCCAGGGCCTGATCTTGCTCGCCAAGCGGCTGGAGCGCGGCAGGTTCGTCTGGCCGCAGGCAGCGAGTGGCGTGGTGTCGCTGACGCCGGCGATGCTCTCGATGCTGCTGGAGGGGATCGACTGGCGGATGCCGGCCTGGACCGCACGGCCGGAGACGGCCGTTTAGCGGCGGCGCCGATTTCGAATTGCCTGAGGCATTTCGCTGGCTAAAATTGGCCGGTGGATACCGCGCCGTACCCAACGCCTGCTGCCGAGATCGCCGCGCTGCGCAGCCTGCTGGCGGAGCGGGACGCGGCGCTGGCCGAGCGCGATGCGCTGCTGCTGAACAGCCGGCTCGAGATCGAGAAGCTCAAGGTGCAGTTGGCCCGCGCCCGGCGCGAGCAATACGGCCAATCCTCGGAACGGCTGACGGCCGAGATCGGCCAGCTGGAGATGCTGATCGGCGACCTGGAGGAAAACCAGGCCCAGGCCGCTGCCGCGGCGAAAGTGGCGCCCACGACACCGGCCAAGCCGCGCCAGCAGCCTGTCCGCAAGCCGTTGCCGGCGCATCTGCCGCGCGAGACCGTCCTGCATGAGCCGGTACTGGCCTGCCGCTGCGGCTGCACCGACCCCGCCCGGCTG
>NZ_JAUFPN010000008.1 GCF_030409335.1 Paeniroseomonas aquatica | reverse complement strand
CAAGCTCACCAGCCTCCGGCGAACCTGGAGCGGTTCAGGCGAAGCTGCCACGCGCCGTATGGGCGAAGTTCACATGGTTGGTGATCGGGCCCGTCTCCATCGTGTGGAGGATGTTGAACGGTGGGCGGGCGTTGAACACCATGGTCCGGCCGACATCCTTCAGCGTCATCCAGACCTGGGTGCCGTCCGGCGTCGCCGCGATGTTCGGGCAGAACGGGCTCTGCTGCTTGACCCGCCCGACGATCTCGTGGCTGCCGGTGGCGATCACCACCGTCTCCGGGTTGAAAGAGGAGCAGACATAGCCGTATGCCCCATCGGGCGAGAAGATCGTCATGCCCGGGCCGGCCGGCACGCGGATCCGGGTCTTCTCCTCATAGGTGTTCGCGTCGAGCACGGAGACATAGTCTTCCCCGCGCACGGTGACCCAAACCTCGGAACCGTCCGGCGTGAAGAAGGCCTCGTGCGGGGCGCGGCCGACATAGGTGGTGTGCTTCACCGCATTCATCTTGGTGTCGATGAAGGTGACGGAATTGCTGCCGATCGAGACCACGGCGAGCGTGCGGTGGTCGGGCGAGAAGCCCATGCCGTGCACGAGCACCTGGCCATGATAGAGCGGACTGAGATTGCCCGGCTGCGGATCCCCGAGCCGGATCACGCCGAGCAGGGTGTTGCTGGCAGGATCGGTGACGGAGACGGTGTTGGAAAACTGCTCCGCCGCATAGACGCGGTCCTGGTGCGACACGGGGCGATCGGGCGCCTGGCCGGCCCAGGCGCCGGCCGAGAGAAGACTGCCGCCAAGGCAGACGGTGGCCAGAAGACGATGTTTCACGGGATCTGTCCTATCGCGCGGAAAGGGAAGGGCCTGGGTGGGAGCCGGGGCCGAAGGCGGCGGCGCCAGGCCGAGGGCGAGTTGCATGGCGGCGATCTCCTGCTGCTGGGTGACGACGATCTCCTGTGCCAGGCGCCGCAGTTGCTCATTCCCGCCGTGGCGGAGATAGATCACGGCCATGTCCATGGCGCCCTGGTGATGCGGTGTCATCATCGCAACGAAGTCACGGTCGATGTTGCCGGTAGGGTGGACGGCCATCCCCTCCATCATCTTCGCCATGGCTGCCTCGTTTTCGGCGAGGAAGGGGCTTTCGCTCGCGGGGGCCGCCGCCGGCGTGAGGTGCTGATGCCCCTCATGCGCCAGAGCAGGAGTGCCCGCGAGGCCGGCTAGCACAGCAAAGCCCGCGCCGATCCGGCGCATGAATGTCCAATTTCTCATCGCGGCATTGATCCTCTGCGACCTGCTTTGATGAGAAGGACACCGCTGGGCCGCGGCTATTCCCGCTCCCGGTCAAAAAAATTGCTCTACCTGAAGACGGCGGGCGGAAATCCCTTGAGCTTCGGAGAGTGTGGAGGCGATGGGCGAGGATCCGCTGCCCGACCAAGCTGATGGCGCGGACCCTGTCGGCGGGGGCGGCCATGGGCAAGGGTCGTGGTCGAGTAGCTCGGCCATTTGGCTCTGCCCTCACAGATCCGGGCAGGCGGCTTTCCCGCACCCGGCTCTTACCGGAAGTAACCCGCATCATGCCGTACGTGGTGTCCAGGGGCGGGTGATCCGAGGTTGGGGTAGAGCCAAGCCTTTGGTCACAGTCTCGAACCAGTCCCATCCATTCGCCGGTTCTTCTGGCTTCGCCGCCTGAGGCAGTTAAACCAGATGCGCCGGACGTCCTGCAGGAACCCGTTCAGAGAGCGCCAGTTATGCGGCAGGCCGAAGTAGCCGTAATGCCCGCGTAGCACGCTGGAATACCAGCGGGGTGCTGGTAGCGTCCGAGCTCGTGGTGGAAAATCCGGCGTTGGCCGGGGTGTAGGGCTTGGGTGGCCATCGGACCTGGCGGCTAGGGTGGAGTTGCGAAGCTCCCACCCCTGACCGGCCGAGGACCCGATGACCGAGGACAGACTGCCACTGGCGGAACTGCTGGCGAAAGCCGGAGACGGTGACTTCCTGCGCAACGTCGCCGAGACGGTGCTGCAGATGCTGATGGAGGCCGATGTGGAGGGCCTGATCGGAGCCGGGCGGCACGAGCGCACCGGCGAGCGGCTGACCTACCGCAACGGCTTCCGCGACCGGACGCTGGATACCCGGCTGGGATCGCTGCAGTTGCGGATCCCGAAGCTGCGGCAAGGCAGCTACTTCCCGCCCTTCCTGGAGCCCCGGAAGACATCGGAGAAGGCCCTGGTGGCGGTGATCCAGGAGGCCTGGATCGGCGGGGTTTCGACGCGGCGGGTGGACGAGTTGGTGCAGGCCATGGGCCTGTCCGGCATCTCGAAGTCGACTGTCTCGAAGCTCTGCAAGGACATTGACGAGCGGGTCGGTGCCTTCCTCGACCGGCCGCTCTCTGGTGAGTGGCCGTATCTCTGGCTCGATGCCACCTATCTCCGTCAGCGCGAGGGCGGCCGCATCGTGTCGGTGGCCGCGATAATCGCTGTGGCCTGCGATGCCGAGGGGCACCGCGAGATCGTCGGCCTGCACATCGGCCCGTCGGAGGCCGAGACCTTCTGGGCGACTTTCCTCAAGAGCCTGGTCAAGCGCGGCCTGAAGGGCGTGAAGCTGGTCATCTCCGACGCGCATGAAGGGCTGAAGGCGGCGATTGCCCGGGTGCTCGGCGCGACCTGGCAACGCTGCCGGGTCCATTGGATGCGGAATGCCTTGGCGCATGTCGGCAAGGCGCAGCAGTCCATGGCCTCGGCCGCGCTGCGCCAGGCCTTCCTGCAGGCTGACCAGGACAGCGCCCGGCAGACCTGGCGCCACGTCGCTGACCAACTCCGCGAACGTTGGCCCAAGCTCGGCAAGCTCATGGACGACAGCGAGCACGACGTGCTCGCCTACATGGCGTTTCCAGTCCAGCACCGGACCAAGCTGCATTCTACGAACCCGCTGGAGCGCCTGAACAAGGAGGTCAAACGACGCGCCGACGTCGTCGGCATCTTTCCTTCTGAGCAATCCATCATCAGGCTCATCGGCGCCGTGCTGCTCGAGGCCGACGATGAATGGCAACTGCAGCACCGCTACATGGGCGTCGAGGCTATGGGCGAGATGCTCAACCCGGTGTCCACCAACGAAACCCTCCAACTTCCACCCAGGTCCGCCTGAGCCGTGGCCACCTCAAGCTCCGCAGTAAATTCCACCACGTTGACGGACGCTACCAGCTGCCAGATCAACTCCCGCACCGCCGCCCGGCTCCAGAGTGCGAACGGGAGGTCCAACTCGTCCGGCGTGTGCCACTGGATCAGGTCCGGCGTCTCCGCCTCCTGCTCGGCCGTGAGGAGCCGGCCATACCCCGGGTCGGGCCCGCGCTGCCCGGTCTTCAGCCCAGCCTTACCCCGCTCGGAATACCGCTTGCAGATGTCGAACACCCCGGTCTGGGTCAGCCCAACCTGCGCCGCGATCCCCCATAGGTCAGGCCGGCCTGGCGAAGCCCGATCACCTGTCACCGACGTTCCTCTTGCGCCGCCGCCGGCAGCTTGCGCATGTCCACATGCTTCATGCACCCAACCTGGACGGATCCTACTCGCCTTCAAGACCGCCACAGTCGGATCAATAGGAGCCCATCCGCGAATTTCGGCTTCGTGCTGCGGGCTTCGCGGCCAGCCGCCCTATCATGATGCGGATCATGGCCATTCGGACGAAGGCGGCGGCGACGCGGCAAGCAATCTCGATCGTCCACGTGCCGACTCGTCACTTGATCCTGCGATCGATCAAGTCGCCCGAGGCCAGCAAACTGATGCCCCTCAACCGACGTTTAAAGCGGCATCACCGCCGCCTAGCAGTTCGGCTGGCCAAACGCGATCGAACGTTGCCCCTGCCTCCCGCTGCACATCGCGGACACTTGCCGCATCCGCCGCCTCATATTCACAAACCATTCGGCGGCGATCCTCAGACCAGTAGCTGCGAAGCCACTGGACCCGGTAGAGTTCCAGGCAGGGCGCCATACGCCCCTCCACGCCGTGAAGGTCTTCGGGTGTCAGTGGCGGCTCAAAAGTGCGTTCGACAATAAAGCGCGGCATGGCTCGCGGTCTCCCTATGGTCTGATGGCCTGTGGTGCGGAATGCTGCGCGCTCATCGTTGAAGCCACCGTTGGAATGTCTTGCCGTACTTGGGCCGCGGCCACGAGGATCGCGGCATCAGCACGGGCGCCCAAATGGCTCGGACTAGCAGCCTCGGCCAGCAGCCACTCGACTTCGGCTGCCGCGGGCCTCTGGCTTCCGGCACAAGCTATCCGCACCAGGAATGCGCGCGCTACCGCCGCTTCGCCCTCGCGCCGCACTGCCGTAGCCGCGGCTAGCGCCTCTTCCGCGCAACTGCGCGCGGCCGCTGTTTGCCCAGCAAGTCCGTAAACTTCCCCTGCGGCGTTTAATGCATAAGATAAATGCGCTTTATGATCGGTATCCCGCAGCCGCCCGAGTGCCTCCTGCAGCTTGTCCATTTGAACCTGGGGTTTGCCAGCGGCTCCATGCTCGGCGAGTGCGTCCAGCACGTCAGCAAATGGCCCCTCCTCGCTGCCAAACCGCGCAGCAACCTCTGCGAGCTCCGTGCAACGGAGCCGCGCTTCCGCGTGCTGCCCTTGCTCTAACAAGGTGGTGGCAAGCCAGGTAAGACATTGATATTCCCGCCAGCGATCCTGTTCGGACCGGGCTAGAGAGAGGGCACGCTCAAGCCGCGGTAGCGCATTGGCCAGTACACCGTTCCAACGTTCCAACAGGCCTCGGCCCCAATGCAATTCGCAGAGCTCGATTCCAAGCGCACCGACAATAACCTCGGCTTCTTGGAGCAATGCCCCAGCGTGATCTATCCCTGTCCCCAGGTCGACCAGGCAGCGCGCCGTGTTTGCCAGACGCCGCGCCCTGGCTGCGGTGTCCGCGACTATGCGTCCGGCTTCAGCGGCGCGCAGGGCGCTATCGCGGGCGCGTTCGGTGTCACCCGCGTCTACATACAGTACCGACAGAAGATGGTGGCCCATGGCTGCGGCTGCGGCGAGCCCTGCGCTCTCGGCTGCTACGGTCGCATGGGCAACCTCCACGGCCACTTCGGCTGGTAGCCGGCGCAGGTCGGGACCCTGTGCCGCCCGAACGCTGAGCCGTAGCAAGTCGATGCGGGCTGCAGGATCCTGCGCGGCTGGCAGTAGCCGATTAAGGTGGAGCAAGCCACGCCCAGCGAAGGCAGTAGCCTCTGCTGCCGCGAAAAGCCGGAGGCAGCGATCCCCAGCAGCCCGGCATGCCCGCACCGCCAGCGCGTGGTCACCACAGAGTTCGGCGTGGCGTGCGAGGTTGGCAGCCACCGCGTCATCGGTCTGGGCATCAACCTCGAGGATGCGAGTGATATGGCGGTGCACCAGCCGCCGCCGGGGCTGCGAGGCCATCCGGTAGACCGCCTGACGCACCAGGTCGTGCGCGAAGTCGTAATCGCCGGCATCCCCTGTCGCAGGTCGGACGATACCGCGTCTCTCCCACTCCTCCAGTGCTGAGGTAAGTTCCGGCATGCCAAGCCCAGAGACCCGTCCAAGCAACTCGGGGTCGAAGCTGCGGCCGAGGGCTGCAGCCCAAACCAGCGCTTCACGGGCTCGCTGAGTGAGACGGGCAAGCTGGCTCGCAACGAGGGCGTCGAGCTTTGGCGCGGCCGTTTCCCCACCTCCTCCATGCTGCCCGGCACGCGCGAGTTCCAGTGCCAGTAATGGGCTGCCCTCGCTTGCCACCGCGATCGACGACGCGTCGAGTGCGGGATCGACCGCATGCACCAACTCCGTTGCCTCACAGGGAGTCAACGGGCCAAGCGGCAGGAGCAATAGGCGGCCGTCGCGCCCAAGGGTACGGACGATCTGCGCGGCAGCAGCGTTGTCTTCGAGTTCTCCCGAACGTGCCGCAACAGCGAACAGCAGCGGAGAGGCATCTCGGGCCATGCGGAGAGCGTAGTGAAGCAGCGCGGCCGATGCCTCATCAAGCCACTGGATATCGTCGACCAGGACGACAACTGGCCGCCGTTCTGACAAGCGCCGGAGCAGCTCGGTAACGGCTTCGAACAGCCGAGTGCGATCCGTCGATGACAACGGAGCTGGTCCTAGCTCCGGCTTGAGTGGCGCGAGATCTGCCTGGAGGTCCGGCGGCACCTCGTCCGAGGAGATGCTGCGTAGGGCATCGATCCATACGCCATAGACACGAACCGCGCCCTCGGCCTCGAAGGCACGTGCCACAAGTGTCCGGCCGCCAGCTTGGACGGCTTGCTCGGCGAGGTTGGCCAGTAGCCGACTCTTACCGATGCCAGGTTCTCCGGTGACAAACGGCACCCGCCATGCCTGCCCCATGGCAGCCGCGGAAACCTGCTTACCAGTCAGAATGCGTTCGTTTCGGCGGCCCACGAAGGGGACATAGCAGCCGCGGATATCAGCCGTGGGAAGCCGAGGCGGCGTCGGGATTTGCCTAGAAAGCTGCAGGCCGCGCTGTGCCCGCTCTAATTCGCCTGATGGCGGGGCAGCAAGTTCGTTCTCGAGCATGCGTCGGGCGTGATCGTGATGCTCGAGCGCGCAGCGTCGCCGGCCAAGGTGGGTCAGCAGACGCACAATCGCCGCATGGCCTGCCTCGGCGAGTGGGTCAGCGACGACGAGCGCTCGCGCGTGGGCGAGCGCCTCCTCCGGTGCTTCCTCCTGGAGGCGTTCCACCAAACCACCCAGCGCCGCGAGCCGCAGCGCGCTGGCGGCCTCACGCTCGGCAAGGCACCATTCGTGGAAGCGGTAGCAGCTGGGAAGGTCAAGGCCGTCCAGGAACTCGCCACGGAATAAGCTGACTGCTTCCCGCAAAGCGGCTGTCGATGTAGCGGAAACGCCTGGCGAGAGCAGCTGGCGTAGCTTGAGTAAATCGACCTCAGCAGCTCCAGGCTGAAAGGCGACGTGCTCCCGGTCCGCCTGCAGATAGCCACCCCCTGCCCCGTGCAGCACCTGGCGGATTTTGCTGAGGCTCCAGCGCAGCTCCGCTCGCGGGTCATCCGGGCCGTCCCAAAGCAAGTCGCAAAGATGCTCACGCCGGTGGGGACGATCAGTGGCGGCGAGGTAGCCCAGCAAGGCACGCGTCTTGCGCGAGGCAGGCAACGGCGCCGCACCGGCACCATCGCGCAGAACCTCCACCTCGCCCAGCAGTCGGATGCACAGCCCGTTGTGGCCTGTCATGCCCTCCGCCTCGCGCCGCCCGAACCCACGCCCGTTCCAACGAACGCTTCCACGGCATAGCCCCAGCCTAGGGCTCTTGACTAACGGCCGGGCGCCAGTTTGGGACCTGCCTGATCATGTTCGCGTCAGAACTTTCTGCGAGAATAGGGGGAGCCATGATGGAATCATTAGACATCCGCCGCCGAGAGCTACTGATCCAAGGCGGTGCAGCCGTCGCCGCGGCGGGCCTCACACTTCTCGGCCCAACCATCCCAGCCTCGGCCTTTCCAAGCCGGCCGGGCGAGGAGGTCGTGCCTTGGGCAGATCCGCCGCCACCAGTCGCCGCGCCGCAGGTGGTGCCGCGGCAACTGGACTGGGAACGGCTGGATTCCTGGATTACGCCGAATGATCGCTTCTTCGTCGTAGCCCATTATGGCATTCCGGAGGTCGATGCCGCATCGTACCGCCTTGCGGTCAGCGGTCTTGTCGAACGGCCACTTAGCCTGACACTGGATGCGATCAGGGCGCGGGCACGACGCGAGGTCGCCTGCACGGTGGAATGCTCGGGCAACCATGGTACCCCCTGGTTGACCAGTGCCATCGGCACCGCACGCTGGACCGGCACTCCCCTGGCCCCCCTGCTGCAGGAGGCTGGCTTGCGCCCGGGCGGCACCGAGGTGGTCTTCTACGGTGCCGACAGCGGTGAGGAACAGATACGGACTATAAAAGTGCAAGCACCTTTTGCGCGGAGCATGTCGGTGGCCGATGCAATGGCACCTGAAGTTATGCTCTGCTGGGAAATGAACGGTGCGCCACTGCCGCGTGAGAATGGTTTTCCGCTGCGGCTGGTGGTCCCTGGCTGGTATGGCGTGGCCAGCGTCAAATGGCTCAAGCGCATCGAGGTGCGAGACACGCGCTATTCCGGGCGGTTCATGGGACGGGACTACGTGACCGTGCGGGAGGAGGATGTTGGCGGGCGGAAGCTGGCGATAGAGAACTCGGTTGGTCGCGCCCTGCTGAAATCCGCGCCGGCGAAGGTCACTCGCCAAGGTGGTCGTTACCGCATTCTTGGCGCCGCCTGGGGCGGCCAGGTTGCCCGCGTGGAGGCACGGATCGACCATGGACCATGGCTCCCGGCGACCATTGACCGAGCGGAGGAGGCCGAGTTCGCCTGGAAGATCTGGTCTGTGGACTGGCCCAACCCTTCGCCCGGCGAGCACACGGTTACGTCCCGCGCGGTCGACGCAATGGAACGCATCCAGCCTGCACCAGAAGACCCTTTGATTGCGAACAAGCGGACCTACTGGGAAAGCAACGGGCAGGTCACGCGGCGGATCCGGCTGAGCTGATATCCTCGACAGAGATTGCTACCTCCACCAGCAGGTAAGAATGCGCCCAGCCGCGCAGTTCAAACGGGTATAATAGTTCAGCGCTCCTCAATAAGCCTGCTCCATTCCGACAGAAGTAGTCGAAGGATGTCTTACTCGACACGTCCTGACTTAGTCATCAGCGGTGCCACTTAAAAATTCCGGCCAAGTTTCTTTTCGCTGCCGCGCCCCAGGGTCCAGTGCCAGCGTGTTTGATGTTGGCTCCTACAGCAGGCTCATCGCACCGCAATGTCCCAGGCTCGCTCCGTACCTTGGCTGAATGCAGCACCGCCGGCAGTGGAACTGTCCAACGACAATCAATCAATAGGAGGGCTCCATGAGCAAATACTCCACCACGCCATCCGATGTTGACTCAAGTTCACTGGGTTCGCATTCAACTCCAGCTCTGCCCCGACGCAGCCTTCTTGGCGGTGTTGGCATAACAGCCAGCTCTGCATTTGCACTGCCGGGCGTGTCTCCAATTTCTCCGGCAGCAGCGCAGCCGATTGCCACCGATCATGCGAAGCGGCTCCTGGATACTGCGTTGCACCGCCGCGCCATCGAGGTACGCGAAACCTGCGCGCGTACCATGGGCGAGATCCCTATCGCTCCGCATCCTGCCAACGACGACGAGACCCGCTACGCCAACAGAATTGGCACCGACACACGGGCCCTGCCACACAATGAGCGTGGTGAGGTGGACCAAGCGGCTTGGCAAGCACTGTATGACGCTTGCCGGTCGGGTGATCCGGCCGACTTTGAAAAAATTCCGCTTGGTGGCACGCGCCGGTTGGGCAACCCGCTCGGCACCATGGCGGTCAGCCTTGGCGGCCTCAACCCGGCGCAGATCGTCATCCCGGCAGCGCCAGCCTTGGCCAGCGCGGAGCGGGCCGCCGAAGCGGTGGAGGTTTACTGGCAGGCGCTGCTGCGCGACATCCCCTTCGCCGAGTACCAGGACGGCACTGGTAACCGTGACCTGCTCGCGGCCACGGAGGAAGTCAACCGGCTCCCGGGCTACCGCGGTGCGAAACGCGACGGGCGCGTCACGCCGAGCACGCTGTTCCGAGGCAGCGCCCTTTACTTCGACGCGAACGACCCGCGGGGTCGTGCCGTCACGCCGCCGGGCGTGCTGGACGGGCCGGTGATCTCGCAACTCCTGCTTCGTGACATTCCTTTCGGCGCGCAGTGGATCGGGGCACGCATCCGCACCGCGACGCCGGCCAGCGAATTTCTGACCGGCTACGACGAATGGCTGAAGGCGCAGAACGGCCAGGCGGTAAGCGGCCAGCTCCAGTTCGACGCCACGCCGCGCTACATCGCCACTGGGCGGGACCTGGCGGAGGCCGTCCGCACCGGACTGGCGCAGCCCTGGGCGGTAGCGCTGCTGCTCGCCACCCCCACGGGCGGACCGGATCCGCGCTACGGCGGCATGTTCCCGCTGGCGCAGCCGGCGCTGCACCCCTCCAACCCGTATCGTCGCATCCGGAACCAGAGTGCGGGGGCAGCGACCTTTGGGCCAAACCACTTGCAGGCCCTGATCGCCACGGGCTGCAATTATGCCCCCCGCGCCGCCTACTGGCAGAAATGGTTTGTGCACCGCACGTTGCGGCCGGAGGCCTATGGCGGGCTCGCGCATAACCGTCTGGCCAACGGTGTGAGCGACTATCCGTTGCACGATGACTTCCTGCGATCGGAGGCGCTTGGCCGCACTCGGGCGAAGCAGGGCACTTACCTGCTTTCGCAAAATACCCCGGACGGTTCACCGATCTTCTCGGCATACCCTGGCGGCGGCGCCAGCGTCGGTGCTATCACCGCGACCCTGCTAAAGGCCTTTTTCGACGAAAGTCGGACCGTCGCCGACCCGGTGCAGCCTGACCCGCGCGACCCGACGCGGTTGGTGCCCTACAGCGGGCCGCCGCTAACCGTAGGTGGGGAGCTAAATAAGTTGGCGGCGAACCTCGCCATGGGGCGGAACTGGATGGGCATCCACTTCTGGTCTGACGCTGCGGCATCGATGACCATAGGCGAGGAGGTGGCGATCGGCCTGCTGCGCGACGAGCGCGTCACCTACCGCGAGACCTTCGACGGCTTCAGCTTTACGCGCTTCGACGGTAGTCGAGTATCCATCTAAGCCGCGGTTTGGGCCGGCGTTTGGCAGCGCCGGTCCTACCCAAGCAAAAGGATGGCATCAGCGTGACGGCGTGGATGGCGCTGGCTCCCCTGCCCCGGTTTTGCCCGCGCCGGCGACGGCGCGGAGCCTGCTATGCCGGAATCTAGCGGTGCAATCTGGGTCATGCTGATGTGAAGGCAGGGATACAGGGCTGGCTATTGCGCCGCCGGCTAAGCTCAGACTGCGATACCTGACGTTGCGAGGCCCACCAGGCTGCCGCGCAACGCCGCTGAACCTGATTCGGTCAGACGAGACGCCGCGGCTCTCCCGTTCGAACCAGCCGTAGACGTTGCGCAGCATGAGGGTGCCGGCGTCGGGCGCGATCGTGCGCAGGGTTTGGGTGCTAACAGGCCCTGCGGCCATGGCCGTGGCGCAGGCTAAGGCTCTTTGCCAGTAGGCGGTGATGATCGGCTGGCGTGACGCGCCACCCTCGGTCGGGTCGCCCTGACGGCGCCGGTGTTCCTGCACCAACCGGCTGCGACGCTTTGCATTCGGCCGTGGCCGGTAGGGTGCCGGCTCGGCCAGGACCTCGACGGCTTGGCGTGCCGGGTCGACCGCCAGTAGCCCAAAGCCCAGCAGACGGCAGAGCTTGGGCGCCCGCCGATCCCGGTCACGGCCGCGTCGGGTGGCAAGGACAGCCAGCCAGACTTCATCCGGGGCGGCCAGGCGGTCGACGCCCTGGAGGATGAGTTCCAACGAGAGTGCGAACTTCAACTCGGTGATGACTACGATGGGTGGCTCGCCCGGCCGGATGCCGACGATGTCGCAGCCGCAGATCTCGCCCTTTGCTTCGTAGCCGAGGCTTTCCAGATGGCGCTTGACCGCGGCGTAGAGGGAGGTCTCGAGCCTGCGGCCAGTTGCCTTGACANCCAGGCGGTCGACGCCCTGGAGGATGAGTTCCAACGAGAGTGCGAACTTCAACTCGGTGATGACTACGATGGGTGGCTCGCCCGGCCGGATGCCGACGATGTCGCAGCCGCAGATCTCACCTTTGCTTCGTAGCCGAGGCTTTCCAGATGGCGCTTGACCGCGGCGTAGAGGGAGGTCTCGAGCCTGCGGCCAGTTGCCTTGACACGGTCATGCGGCGCTCTCCTGGCCGATCCTGTGGTCCGTCCGCGCCCGGAGAGTAATGGTCCCAAAGTCCTTGTCTTGGTCCATTTCCAGCGTGGCGTCGCGGGCGAGCTCGAGGCTGGCGACCAAAGTGCTGGCCAGCGCCGCCCGGTGCCGCAGCTGGCGCTGGGCCATGCCAGATGGGATGGGCGGCAGGCAGTCCGCTAGCGGCAGCCCGTCGGGCTGGTGACTGAGCAGTCGGGTGATGTGCTCGATCGCCTCCGGCACGCGCCAGAGTTCGAGCGGCGCCGGCTGGTAGGCGGGCGCCTGGGCCGGCTGTCCCGCCTTGCCCTCGAGCATGGCGAGCGTTGCCTCGAGGAAAGCCACGTAGAGCTCGGCCTGGGGCCTTGCCTGCCGCTCCATCTGCCCCCGGGCAAAGACCCGCAGGCCAAGCTGCGGCCCGGCGGCGAGCCAGTCGGCGGCGGCGCGCATGCGGGCCAGCTCGGCCAACTGGCCCAGCCGCCGGGTCGCCTCCGCCGCGGCGGCCTCGGCCACGGCGGGGCTTTCCGGGCAGAGCAGGCGGGCCTTGAGCAGGACGAGGTCGCTGGCCGCGACCAGCCAGGTGCTGCGGCGCGCGAGCGGGACGCGCGGGGCGCTGTCCTCGAGCGCGGCGACGAGCTGGTCGGTGAGGGCGACGATCGACAGCGGGCCGAGATCGACCCGGTGGCGACGGACCATCTCCAGCAGGAAGTCGAGCGGCCCCTCGAAGCCCGCCACGCTGAGCCGCGGCATCGCTTCGCCGGCCGGTGCCGCTGGCTTTCCCTGCCCGGCTGCCTCGAGCCAATCCGGGTCCGGCTCAGCCATTGGTGGCTTCATCATAGTGCGGCCGCAGGCTGAGGNGGTCAGGTCCGGCCAGGCGCGGCGGAGGGTCCGGAGCGCCGGCCAGGGCGACCAGTCGGCCGACCAGAACTCCACCAGCCAGTGGNGCCGGCCGGTGCCGCTGGCTTTCCCTGCCCGGCTGCCTCGAGCCAATCCGGGTCCGGCTCAGCCATTGGTGGCTTCATCATAGTGCGGCCGCAGGCTGAGGGTCAGGTCCGGCCAGGTGCGGCGGAGGGTTTTGAGTGCCGGCCAGGGCGACCAGTCGGCTGACCAGAACTCCACCAGCCAGTGGTCGGTCTGGCGGTTGCGGCGATCGGCCGGACTGGGCAGCAGCCGGACGTGGCGGAGGGCGCGGGTGGTGCCCGAGTGGCGCCAAAGCCAGCCCTGACTCTGTGGGTCCTCGGGTCCGAGCCGGAGGATGGCGGGGGGCACCGGCAGCAGGCGATGCAGGTCGAAGGGACAGCGCTGATCCGTGGCGGCGCTCAGCAATGCCCGCTGCTGCTGCAGGGCCACTGAGTCACGCAGCCGCCGCGCCAGGATCCGCGCCCTGGCCAGGCTGATGGCCCGTACCCCGTCGGCGGGGGCGGCCATGGGCAGGAACCAGTCCTCCTCCATCCAGTCCAAGTCGCGCTGCCAGGGGATGATCCCACTTCCCCTGGCAGCGGCCATCTTAGCTCGACTTGGCCAGTTTCTGGGTTGAGGTGGCGAAGTGAGCGAGAAACCACCCGCAGCATCAACGGCGTCGCGTTCCACGCCATTGAGGCAGGCAATCTGGGTCGTCCACTCCCGACCCTGCAGCACAAGGCGGTGACGGCGGCACCGGATACTAACGGCAGCGAGCCGGCAGGCAGTCGGGGTAGCAGGGCATCGCTACGGCGATTGGCCCCCTGCCCCCACCGTCTCACTGAAGCTCAACGGCCGCGTTCCATACCTGAACGGCACGGAGCCAGGGTGTGGGAGGCCCTAGCAATCCTTGGATCGGCACCAACGCTCAGACCGGGCTGGCTGCCATCACCAACCCTCCGTCTACAAACAGCGTCTGCCCAGTCACGAAGGCACTGAGGTCGGAGGCGAAAAATAAGGCTGGTCCTGCTATGTCCCCTGGCATGGCAAGGCGGCGCAGCGGCGTAGCGCCAATGATGGAATCGCGTAGGTCCTCGCGCGTGTTGCGGCTGGCGTCAGTGGGCCAGACCAAGCCGGGCGCGATACAGTTCGCGCGCAGTCCCTGCGGCCCAAGCTCTGCGGCCAGCGAGCGGGTAAAGCCGATGAGGCCCGCCTTGGCCGTGATGTAGTCGTGGTAGGGCACGGCAGGCCGTGCCACGAGGTTGCTTGCGATGGTCACGACGCTGCCGCCGGGCCGCCGCTCCATAATCGGGACGAAGGCTTGGCACCCGATGAAAGCGGCCCGAACGGAACCGTCGATCTGGCGCTGGTAGTCATCCCAGTGCAATCCCCGAAACGGCGTCCGGCGTTCGGCGTCAAAAAGGTAGGGCGCGAAGGCGTTGAGGACGAGCACGTCGAGGCGGCCGAACTCCGCGTCGACCCCACGCGCCATGGCAGCCACGGCCTCGGCGTCGGTCACGTCAGCCCGCCAAGGCAGCGCGTCGCCGCCCGCTGCGCGGCAGGCCTTCGCGGTGGCTTCAGCGGCCGCCTCGTCCCGCAGATAGTTGACCACTACCGCCGCCCCGGCCGCAGCGAAGCGTTCCGCGATCGCTCGGCCGATGCCGCGGCCGCCGCCGGTGATCAGGGCAACCCGCCCCGCAAGATCCGCCATCATCGCGGCAGCAATTCCGGCCGGATCACCGCGGAGACATCGATCCGATTTCGGATCAAACCGAGCTCGTGCAGCATGTCTGCGCCCCGCTGCATCACCCCTGGGTCGAAGTGCCCCAGCCCGTCGCGGCGCGTCGTCTCGGAGATGGAGGAGGCGTTGCGGAGATCGATGATTTCGCGGTTCATCGCTTCGTCGCGCCCGTTGATCACGCGGGTGACGGCGAGCCGGGCCGCCTCGTCCGGCCGGTCGATCATCCACCGGGCGCTGTCGCGGTAGGCTGCCAGGAAGTCCGCGATCAATGCACCGCGCTCGCGGAAGGCGCGCTCCGTCACCACGAAGACGTCGGTCGGAAGATTGATGGTATCGCGCACCTCGATCACGGTGAAGCCCTTCAGGCCGCGGGCGCGTGCGACGTGCAGGCCGGTGTCGGTGGCAGCGGCGGCGTCCACCTGGCCTTGGATGAGGGGGCCGAAGTTGAGCGGCCCGGCCACCTCCACCGTGACGTCCGAGTCCTTCAGCCCGGCAGCGTGGAGCAGCAGCATCAGGTGGATCCAGGTGCCGCTTCCACGCGCGTAGACGCTGACGCGCTTCCCCCGCAGGTCCGCCGGCGTAGCGATGCCGCTGCAGGCACGCGCAACAAGGTTGAACACGTTCTGCGGGTAGATGTTGTACACTGCCACGAGCCGCTCGCCCGCGTCGATCGCTAGGAACAGCAAGGCGGGGTCGGTGAAGGCAATGTCCGCGCGCCCCGTTAACATGTTCTGGATCGCTGATGCGCTGCCCTGTCCGGGCAGGTAATCGAGCGCGATGCCGCGCGCCCGGAAGATGCCTTTGTCTGGCTCGGCGAGCATGTTGGTGACCTCGCTGATCGGCGGGCTCCAGCCCGCGACCGTCACCTTGCGCAGCTCCTGCGCGGCACCGTGACGTATGCCGAGGGGCGCGGCCATGGAGGCGAGCAGGGCGGCGCGTCGCGGGATCGTCATGAATCGAACCTTTCGGAGAGGATCAGGCGTTCGGCGAGCAGCGCACCCTGGTAGGCCGCGCTGCCGAGCGCGGCGATGGCGAGGAGGAGGGCGAACATCAGTGCCGTGTCCATCATGCCCTGCGCCGCCATGACGGCGGCGCCCAGGCCCTCGCGGCCCATGATGAACTCGCCCACGACGGCGCCGACCAGCGCCAGCACCACCGCGACGCGGAAGCCCGCGAGGATCACCGGCAGCCCCGTCGGGAGGCGCAGCCGCAGCAGGGTCTGCCAGCGGTTAGCGCGCAGCATGCGGAACAACTCCAGCCGCGACGCATCTACGCGGCCGAGGCCCGTCACTGTGTTCTCCAACAGCGGGAAGAAGCAGACGAGCGCGGTGATGACGATGATGGAGCGCATCCCGAAGCCGAACCAGAGCAGGAAAAGCGGTGCGAGGGCGAGCTTGGGCACTACCTGGCTGGCGACGAGGTAGGGATGCGCGAGGCGGCGCAGCGCCGGGCTCTCGGCCAGCAGCGCCCCCACTGGCAGGGCGAAGGCTGCCCCGGCGGCGAGGCCCATCACCATCTCCCCCGCCGTCACCGCCATGTGCCGCAGCAGCCGGCCGCCCGCCAGCTCCTCCGCCAGCACGGCCGCGACGCGGCCGGGACGCGGCAGCACCAGCTCCGGCAGCGGGACCAAGCGGCAGGCCAGCTCCCAGCCGCCGAGCAGCGCCACGAGCAGCAGCAGATGGGTGAGGCGGTGGATCATGCCCGGTCCAGCGCCTCGCGCAGCACCCTGCACCGCGCGTTGAAGCCGGGATCGTAGCGGATGCCCGGCGGGCGCGGGTGCGGCAGGTCCACCGTGACTTCCCCGGTGATCCGCCCCGCCGCCATCAGCACCACCCGGTCGGCCAGGAACACGGCCTCGGCGATGTCGTGCGTCACGAGCAGAGCGGTGACGCCATCGCGCGCGCAGAGGGCGGCCAGATCCTCCTGCAGCGCCTCGCGCGTCAGGGCGTCGAGCGACGAGAAGGGCTCGTCCAGCAGTAGCACGCGCGGTGAATCCACAAGGGCGCGCGCGATCGCTACGCGCGCCTGCTGCCCACCCGAGAGCTGTCGCGGATAGCGCCCCGCGAGGCTGCCCAGCCCCAACCCGTCGAGCAGCGCCAGCGCGCGATCCCGCCCGCCGCGCCTGGGCCCGCGCCGCAGCGAGAGGGGCAGCAGCACGTTCTCCAGCGCCGTGCTCCAGTCCAGCAGCGTCGGCGTCTGGAAGACGAAGCCTACTCCCTCTGCCGGGCCTTGCGGCGCGCGGCCCTCCAGGCACACGGTCCCGGTTCCAGGCGGCAGCAGACCGGCGGTGAGCTTCAGCAGCGTGGTCTTGCCGCAGCCGCTGCGGCCCAATAGCGCGTGGAAGGCCCCCGCCGGAACGGTCCAGTCGATGCCCGCCAGGATCGGCGGGTGGCCCGGCGGCGCATAGCCCACCCCCGCCAGCGTGATGGCGGCTGCGCCGGGCGGCGCGGGGGCGATGGGCTCAGTCGGCATGGGGCGCGTAGAGCTCCGCCTGCGCCTCGGCCGCCGGTTCGATCTCAGTCATCGTCACGAGGTCGAGCAGATTGAAGCGGCCGTCATTGTGCCAGCCGGCCTCGGGGACCGTCATCGCGCCCAGCGCCGCGATCCGCGTTACCCCGACTGCGCCCAGCGCCTCGGCGAGCGCGTGCAGCCGGCGCGGCGGAGCGGCGACGCCGGCGCCTTGCAGCAGGTCGCGGAAGGGCGCAACCAGCGCCGCCGCCTCCTCCAGGGCATCGAGCGCCACCACCGTGACGCTGCGGTTCAGCGCCGCGGGGCGCAGGGGTTCGGCGGCGTCGGCGTAGGAGACGCACCAGCCGAGGTCCGGGCCAAACATCACCGACCGGCCCGGCTCTACCATCGCCCGCGCCTCCTCCCCGTCTCGCCAACCGGCGAGGGCCGCGGCCTCAGCGAGCGACAGGGCCCGTCGCGGGTGGCGTGCCTCGGCCGCCGCCAGCGCTGCCGCCAGATGCCGGGCAAAGGCGGCGGGGTCCACCGCGCCGCCGCGCTCGGCGAAGATCATCTGCGGCGCGAAGCATCCCTGCTGCTCGAAGCGCGCGATATCGCGCGCCGCCAGTCCCGCCGCGGCCGCCGCGCGGCCAGCCGTCAGCGCCTCGCGCGAGACCAGGGCGAAGCTCACTTTGTGGCCGTGCCCGACGAAGCGCGTCGTGGCCGGCAGACGGTTGCGGATTGCAGCCAGCGTCGCGTTGCCGCCATAAGCCACCACCGTGTCCGCGGCCTCAAAGGCCGCGTCTTCGGCCGGGTCCGCACCGCCCTGCCAGCAAAGGATACCGAGGCAGCCGGCCAGGCGCGGTTCCACCTCGGCAAGCAACCCGGCGAACCAGCCGGCCAACAGTGGTTCTGCGGCGGAGACCTTGCCAATCGTGCCTGCCTTCACCAGCAGGCCGCGCGCCAGCCCCCAAACCGGCAGGCCAGGCACGTTGCCGGCCCAGACGTGGAGTAGCAGCGCCGGCCCCCAGGCGCGTGCAAGCCCGCCGCGCGGCATCGGGCGGAAGCCGTCGAGCATGCCGGGGTCGGGGAAGTCGGCGGCGAGGAAGCGACGCAGTTGTGGCAGGCGAAAGTTGCGAAAGGTGGCCGTCAACCCCAGCCGGACGCTTTCAGCGTCGTAGCCGGTGACGATTGGCAGCAGTGCTTCCGCCTTGCGGCGCAGAGGATGGGCACGATCGAGCATGCGCTCCGCGGCAGCGTCGATTGCGGCGGCGATGGCGTCTACCGGCATCGCTCCCAGCACGGCGCGCGCCTCGTCCCGGATCTGCCCGGCCAGGGCCGCCATGCCCGCCGCGTCGAAGGCGGGCAGCGCCACCTCCAGCGGATCCCCGCCGCCCGCGAAGCGCTCCGTCCGCCAGCCGTGGTCGGGCGGTGAAGAGGGCAGATATCCTCCCATCTCTCTCACGCGGGCGGCGCCCTCAGGCGCCGGCCGGCGTGCGGGCAGCAGCGAGGAACTCCTCTACCGCCAGTGAGCACCCCTTGGCCTCGGTGCCACCCACCCGGCCGAGCAGCAGGAAGCCGTCCTCCCGCATCACTCCCACATCCTCCGTCAGGATCGCCGAGACGACGCCGAGATGGGCGAGGTCATGATGCGCCAGAACGCCCGGCGTGCCGGGTGGGACGTCCCGGCCGGTAAGCGGGTCCACGACGCGCGAGCGCAACCAGGGCATCCCGCGCTTGACCGGGGGCAGCCCGGCGTTGCCGTCGTCATAGAACTGCGAGGACAACTCTGTCATGCCGTACATGTTGACACAGAGCGCCGCCGGCACGCCGAAGGTCTTGCTCAGCCGGGCGTAAAAGACCTCGGGAGGCACCTCGCGCGACTGGCCCTTGAAGCCGCCCGTGTCGAGGATGCGGCTGCCTAGCGGCAGGGCGAAGCGCTGCCCCTCCGCGTCCAGCGCATCGAGGAGCCCCACGAAGGCATAGCTGGCGCCGAGCAGCGCGAAGGGCTCGCCCGATGCTTCTGCCCCGCGCAGTGCCGCGACAAGCGCGGGCCTGTCGATCCCGGCCGGCCCCATCATCGTGCGGCTGCCAGGCGTCCCGAAATGCCGGAGCGCGAGCGCGAGGTAATGCGCCAGCGAGGAGTTCGGCAGTGACGCCTCGTCCGGGAAGAGCACCGCCATGGCCATGGGCGCGGCGCCGCGCATGAAGAAGTGCTCAAAGCCTAGCCGCATCGAGCGGTCGTAGAGGTCAAGCGAGCGGTGATGCACTTGCCCGCGTCGGCCGGCCCGCGTGGTGCCACTCGTCATGAAGACCCGCGCGGCCCGGTCGGGCGGCGTGCAGCCGATGTCGAGGTCCTTGAAGGCGCTGATCGGCACGGTTGGGATCTCGCGCCAGGAACGCACGGCACGAGGGTTACGGCCGCGCTGCCGGGCGAAGCGGCGATAGGCAGGGTCGTGCTCGAACTGGAAGGCGAAGATATCGAGGGCGAGCGAATCGAAGGTGGCCTCGTCCGGCGCCGGTGTGGCCATCATGGCCTCCACGCGGGCGCGCAGAGCCGCCTCGGTTCCTCCGAGCGCAGTTTCCTCAACAACGATCATCCTACCTCCCCTTCCGCATGGCCGCGCAGAGACACAGAGCATACAACGGAAGAAGGGAGGGCTGCCGATCGGACGCCCGGTATCCGCATCCCTCCGCCAGCACGACCTGGATCAGGTTCAAAGGGTTACCCCGCTCCCTATGGGATCGGCGGACTCTCAGCCTCCTGTCGAAGCACCCCTGCTATGGTCGAAGAAGTAGGTAGGCTCGGCAGGGCTGTCAAATCGGTAAAGCGCTACCGTGAGGACTCGTCAGGCCCGGAAGTGGGGAGGCGCCCTTGTGCCCCTGCTCCGGCACAAACCCCACGCCGGTCTGGAATGTTATCTATGGGAATGGGCAACGCGCTACTGCGTGGCACCGAAGGTCAGCATCCAGATCAGCCGCCGCCGCAGCGCGAGGTCCGCTTGCGGCCGCGGCGGTGCACGCCAATCCTCTCACGATCCATGGCTTCCAGTTCGGCCTCGACGGCGAAGACGGACACCTCGATGTCGGCCAGAGCGTTTTAGCCGTCACCACGGCTGGGGCGGGAACAGGCTGGCGGAAACGGGAAGGATAAGCGGAATCCGAATGGCTGGTGCGAGAATCGCCCCAAGATAGTCCGCCCAGCTCACCAGCACGATCCATGTCCCGGAGCCGACCCGATCAGCCTGGGTTTTCGCGTACCGATTCCAAAACCTGACGCTTGGTACCCATCGCGCCATAGCCGCTTTCGATCCAACTCATACCTTCGCTGCCTGGAAGCCAGTCCGCTTTTGGCCGCAAGTAAACCTTCTCCTGATTAGTCGCGCCGACGGTTCGACCCGGAGCGGCCTTTGGAGAGGTGTAGAGGAGCAGAACCTTGGCCGCGCGGGCGAGCGTGCCAACCTGCTGCGTGATGCGCATCAGGCATCTCGGGAGGTCCTCGAGGTAACGTACTGGTCGAAAGCCTCAACATTCGGTTCGATACCGAGGCCAGACCCTGCCGGCACGGCCACCATCCCATCCGTTACCCGCAGGATTGGTTCGATCAGCAGGCTGCGCAGCGGGTTGGGGTTCGCGTCCATCTCCAGCATGCCGTTGCCGCGGACAACGGCAAGCAAGTGCAGCGAGGCGAGCTGCCCGATGCCGCCACCTAGAAAGTGCGGGCAATAGGCCCGGCCCGATGCCACGACAGCACGCGCCACCGGCAGCGTGGCCGAGGCTCCGCCCCATTTGCAGCAATCAGGTTGTACAACGCCAAGATGATGGCCCGCGAGCGCCTGATAAAAGTCCAACGCGCCGCGCAGGTTCTCCCCCGCCGCCAACGGCGCCGAGCAGCTGCCGGCCACCTGCGCCCATTCCCAGGCTGGCCGATCCGCGGCAAGCGGCTCCTCGATCCAGGTCAGCGGAAACTCACCGAGGACACGAACCATCCGCATCGCGGCCGGCAGCTCCCAGCCCTGGTTGATGTCCACCATCACCCGCTCATCGGCCTGCCGGCCGTCAAAGACCGGGCGCAACGTAGCGATGTCACGCGCCTCGCCGAAGCCGATCTTGATCTTGAAGGCGCGGTGGCCGACGGCACGCGCTTCTTCCACCTGTGCCAGTGCCTGCGCTCCCGGATTGAGGCCACTGGCATAGACCGGCACCGGGCCGCTGTTGGTCCCGCCCCACCAGCGCCAAAGCGGGAGGCCGGCCCGACGCGCCAGCAGGTCGTGCAGCGCCAGGTCAGCGCCGGCGAGGGCGGCCGAGAACGCCCCCGGCTCGCCAGCCTGCAGGCCCCAAAGGTGCAGCGCCCGATCCGCCTCCGCCCAGAAGGCCGCGGGATCGCTGATGCTGCGGCCGAGCAGGCGGGGCGCGATGAAGGCGTCGAACAACCGCGCCCGGTGCTCCGCGCCGATGGTCGGGAAGTTGGACCAGATCTCGCCCCAGCCGGTCACGCCATCCGCGTCGGTGAGGCGGACGAAAACCGCGACCCGCTCCGCCATGGAGCCGAAAGCATTGACGACAGGCACGGCAATGGGCGCACGGCAGACGAAGCTCTCGGCGCGGATGATGTGCGTGGACATGGTTCCTCCGGTCTGGCGTTGGGTTATTCCAGTATTAACAGCACCATAGGTCTTGCCCGCACCAGCACGGGAAGGCTCGCCACAGCTCTAACTTTTGCTGAGACACCTCCGACTGAACGCTTGAAGGGTGCCCCGCAGGGTCCCGGATGCATCGGGTCGCTTCGCCTGCTGCGGCAGCGGCGCATGTCCTCAGCCTCCGGAGCGGTCCACTGCAGCGGGACCATGATCTCCGATCGCCTTCGGCATGTTTACCCCGATCCCCAGGACCGCCGCGGCTAGGAGTGCGCCGGCGGCAAGGAGAGTGGGCAATACGAACCCCCCTGTCCGGTCGAGCAGGAAGCCCGCGAGCACGGGCCCCGCAATTTGCCCGACGCTGAAACTGGCGGTCAGCAAAGCGAAAGCACGGCGAGGGTCTCCTCCGGCAAGCCGGCGCCCACCTGCAAGACCGAGGGCCGTGATGCCCATGAATGTCCCACCCAGGAGCGCCGCCGCCATGAGCGCGCCCGTCGCCGTTGGCCACAACACGCTTGCCGCCACGCCCGCCGCTTCGACCAGGCAAGCGACTGCGAAGGCGCGCGAGATTCCTATCCGGGTTCCAAGCCACGCCCAGGCTGCGACCGAGGGCGCTGCCGTAATGCCGACGATAACCCAGACGAAAGGCTCGATCGGACGGATCTCAGGGCTGGCCCGCACGATGGCGACCAGGAAGGTCGCGGTGACGATGTAGCCAAATCCGAACAGACCGTAGGCCAGCGTCCAACGCGTCATCGACGAGGCTGCGGCGAGCCCGGCTGGCCGTGATACCGGGGTGACCGCGGCACGCGGCGCTTCTCGACCAGGGACCAGCCAGGCCACAAGCGGCACGGTCGCCAGGGCGGCTGCACCGGAGCCAAGCCAGAGGAGGCGCCAATCGGCCCCGGCCGTCAGGAGCGAAGAGACGAGAACGGCCGAGAGCCCAATGCCAACCCCGACGCCGGCGAAGTGCAAGGACGACAAGCTGCCCCGGCCTGCTGCCGCGAGGCGGTCGAGCACCAGCGCTGAGGCGAAAACCAGCACGAAGGCACTGGCGGCACCGCCAATGCCACGCAGGGCGAGGAAGGCCGGCAGGGAGGAGACGAGGCCCATGGCGCCCGTGGTCGCGGCGCCGAGAGCAAGCGCTCCGAGCAGCCAAGTCCGCCGAGATCCCGGCAAGCGCGGCGCCGCGGCCAGTAGCGCGCCGGTCAGGTAGCCGACGAGGTTGGCCGAGGCGATCAGGCCCGCCTCGCTGTTCGCCATCCTCAGCCCCTCGACCATGGCGGGCAGGATGGGCGTGTAGACAAAGCGGCCGATGCCGATGGCCGAGGCCAGCGCCAGCAGGCCGCCCAGGGCAAGGGCGACGGGACCGGACTCCGCCTTGCCTTGCAGGCGCGACATCAGGGATGTGCCATCCGATAACGGTTTGAGACCATGGCGATCGGATCCATCGGCGCGAACAGGATCAGGTGCTTCATGCCGAGCAGTTTGGTCAGGCGCGTTGAGATCGGCATGACGGCTCCTTGGGTACGGAATCCCAGTCACCTTGCCTGGGACTGGACATGATCAAAAACGATTTGTCATGATCGGAGCCATCTGTTCAGGCGATGGGAGAAGAGCATGGAGCTCGTGGACTTGGAGACCTTTGCCGCGATCGCCCGGCATGGCGGCGTCACCCGGGCTGCGGCGGCGCTGAACACCGTGCAATCCAATGTTACGGCACGCCTGAAGGCGCTGGAGCTCGAACTTGGTGCTCGGCTGTTCGAGCGGCACAGCCGCGGTGTCGTCCTCACCGCGGCCGGGCAGCGCCTGCTGCCTTACGCCGGCCGGGTCCGGGCCCTGGTCGCGGAGGCGCAACGCGTTACGGCCGATGACGGCATTCCGCGTGGCCCTTTCCGCCTGGGCGCCATGGAGACGACGGCGGCGCTACGTTTGCCGCCGTTGCTCGTCACCTATGCGCGGGCCTGCCCGGAAGTGGAACTGGTTGTCAGCACCGGCTCCACCGCGATGCTGCTGCAGGAGGTCCTGGAGCACCGACTGGATGTCGCCCTGGTGGCTGGCCCCGTAGTGCATGCCGAGTTGGAAGAAGAGGCAGCCTTTGAGGAGGAGCTGGTGCTGGTGACCGCGCCGAACCTGCGCGGCCCTGATGCACTGGCCGGGGCGGGTGGGCTGAAGGTGCTGGTGTTCCGGGCCGGCTGTTCCTACCGGCAGCGACTGGAGGCGATCCTGGCGGCCCGCGGCATCGCCGGCGCGCGCTGGTTGGAATTCGGTACACTTGATGGCATCTTGGGTTGCGTCGCGGCCGGGGTTGGCGTGACCTTGCTGCCCCGGATCGTGGTCGAAGCGGCAGCACGTGCGGGCCAAGTGAACCTGCATGTCCTGCCTATGGCGGAGGCGAAGGTCGCCACGGTGCTGGTCCGCCGCCGCACCGCTTATGTCTCCAGTGCCCTCGACGCCTTTCTGGCCATGGTCCGGATCAACCGCCCCTTGGTTGCGGCAGCTGAATAGTCAACCGATGACCGGGGGTACTGCATCGACCCCTCGGGCTACGACGCGCGCAAGAAGAGCCATGTCCTGGTCGACATCCAAGGCCTACTGATGCAGGCCATCATCCACACCGCCGACATCCAGGACCGCGATGGTGGCGTGCTGCTGATGGGGTCGCTGTTCGGTCTTTACCCCTTCCTGCTGAAGCTCTACGCCGACGGCGGGTACCAGGGCGCCACCTTCCAGGCCGGGCTGTGCACGACCTGCCGCCAGATCAACATTGAGATCGTCAAGCGATCGGTGTGGCCATCAGCGACCTCGACAGCGCCAACTTCATTTGGCTATAGCGAGACCCTCCGGCTCGGGTGCCTGGCGAAACCAAGCACCCGAGCTGGTCACCACCGCCAACACCACTCCATAGACCACCAGCCCCGCCGCCAGCGCAGCGAAGACCCAGGCCAGAGATCCCGTCATGTGCAGGGCGACCCAGCCGCCGCCCACCGCGATTACCAGCCGCAGCAACCCGCCGAACAGCGGCCAGCCCAGCCGCCCCGCCCCCTGCGAGGCGAAGTAGAGCGACAGGCCCAGCCCGAAGAAGCCATAGGTCGGCCCCACCACCCGCAGATAGGCCGCCCCCGTCTCCAGCATCCGCGGATCGGCGCCGAACAGCCCCAGCCAGGCCTCCGGCCAGATCGCTGCCACCAGCCCAATCGTCTCAGTGACCACAAAGGCCAGCGCCCCTCCGGTCAAGGCAATCCGCAGCGCTCGTGCGCCCTGTCCCGCACCGATATTGGTGCCGACCAGCGCCACCAGCGGTGCCCCCAGCCCAAAAACCAGCGGCACCAGCAGGTATTCCAGCCGAGTGCCCGTGCCATAGCCGGCCACCGCATCCGGCCCACCGGCCCGCGCCACCACCGCCGTGGTCAGGGCGATGGTCAGCGTGGTCTGCAGGGTGCTGACCGAAGCAACCGCGCCCACCGCCAGGATGTCGCGGAACAGCGCCCAGCGTAGCCGCGCCCAGCGCAGCCGGGCGATGCTCCGCCCCGAGATCACTGCCCAAGCCAGGATGACGGTGGACAGCGCCATGCCCGCCACCACCGCCCAACCGGCCCCGGCAATGCCCATCGCCGGCACCGGCCCCAAGCCATAGATCAGCAGTGGCGAGAGCGGCACCAGCACCACCACGCCGATGATGATGGAGATCGAGGGCAGCATCATGTTGCCCGTGCCGCGCAACACGCTGGCAAAAGCATTACTAAGCCAGATCATTATCGCGCCGCCGAAGACGATGTCGGAATAGGCGAGCGCCGCCCGCAGCGAGCCGCCCTCCCCGCCCAGCGCCGCGTACAGAGCCGGGCCGAACCACAGCACCAGCGCGGTGAAGCCCAGCCCGAAAGCGCCGTTGATGACCAGCGCATGAAGCACCAGGGCATCTGCATCACCGCGCCGGCCGCCGCCCAGCGCCCGGGCGATCGCCGAGGAGATTCCCCCGCCGATGGCGCCTGCCGAGAGCATCTGCATCATCATGAAGCCAGGGAAGACCAGCGCCATCCCGGCCAGCGCATCGGTGCCAAGATGCGCCACCCACCAGGTTTCGATCAGCCCGACCGAGGCCTGGGCAAGCATCACCAACGTGTTTGGCCAAGCCAGCTTTAGTAGCGTCGGCACCACAGGCCCATGCAGCAGAAGCTGGGTTCGCGGGCTCATTGTCGAGGCAAGCGGCGGCGCCGTCATCGCGTTCATGCGGCACCACGAGCGTTGTAGACCTGCAACTGGGCATAGGCGGCTTCCAGCGTCGGCGCCGCGAGCCCATGCTCCCGCCCGCGGCGAATCAGGTCGCCGATGACGTGTTCCGCCTCCAGCCGCGGCGCACCCTGCTGGATGTCCCGCATCATCGACGCCGCCCAACGGGACTGTGGATCGCCCAGCGTCCGGTCCGCCTGGGCCACCGCCGCCGGCCGCGGCGCGTGGCCATGTGCCGCGGCAATCGCCCGTACCTCCGCGATGGTCCGCGCCGCGACCGCCGCGCCATCCGCGGTTGCCAGCACCTCGCCGATCGTGCCGCGCAGCAGGCAGGTGATCGCCGCACCCGCCGCCAGCATCGCCCATTTCTCCCAAAGGTCCTGGGTGATCTCCATCGAGGCCCGGGCCGTCACCTGCGTCGCCGCGAAAACTTCGCCCAGCGCCTCTACCGGCGGCGTCAGCCGGCCGCTGCGATCCCCGAACAGCAGCGTATCCATCGGGCTGGTGTGCCGGATCGTCCCATCTGGCTCCAGCGTGGTGGCAATATAGGCGACGCCGCCCAGCACCCGCCCGGCGCCGAAGCGCGCATCCAGCACATCGAAATGCGCCAGCCCGTTCAGCAGCGGCAGCACCACGCTGATCTCGCCCACCGCCGGGGCGATCGCCTCTATCGCTGTTGGTAAGTCATAGGCCTTGCAGGTCAGCAGCAACGCATCGAAGGGCTGGTTCACTTCACCAGCGAGCAAGGCTGGCACCCTCATCCGCCGCTCCTCGCCGTGGCTGGACACCACCAGCCCGTCGCGTTCAAGTTGCGCCGCCCGGCCCGGCCGGACCAGGAAGCTAACATCCGCGCCGGCCTCGGCTAATCGCAGCCCGAAGTAGCCACCGATCGCTCCGGCACCCAGGACAAGGATCCGCATCGCCAGCCTCCACTTTAATAGCGGTCGCCATCTAACTGGACATTGATTGCACTCGCTATTAAAACAAGTCAAGCGACACGGTGACGGAAGGGGGTTTCGATGCGCGTCTCAAAGGAACAGGCCGCCGGCAACCGGGCACGGATCCTAACGGCCACCGCCCGGATGATCCGCGAATCTGGCATCAACGGGGTTGGCGTCGACGCGCTGACCAAGGCTGCTGGCCTGACCCATGGCAGCCTCTACAGCCAGTTTGGCTCGAAGGACCGGCTGGTGGCCGAGGCCCTCATGCTTGCCATGGAGGTCAGCGGCGAGAAGACCCGGAAGGAACTGGCCGAGGGCGGCAGCCTCACCACCCTCGTCGCCCGCTACCTCTCCCCTACCCACCGCGATGCCCCCGGCAACGGCTGCGCGATCGCCGCCATCGGCCCCGAGGCCGCTCGCCAAGGCGCCGGCATCCGCGCCGCCTTCACTCATGGCATTCGCGGCTTCGCCGCCCGCGTTGCTGCCATCATGCCGCGCGAGCGCCGGGATTCGGCTGAGGATGCGGCGCTTGCCACCGTTGCCAGCCTAGTCGGCGCACTGATCCTGGCCCGCAGCGTCGACGACCCCGCGCTGTCCGACCGCATTCTCGCCGCCACCGCCGCTAGCCTAACGGATACGCCTTGATACTTCCCCATTGGCTTGCTCCCGCGTTGACTCGGCGTGGCATCCACTAAAACTTGACCCGATCGGGGGCAGGCCAGGGCTGATACCGCCAAGCCGCCAGTGGGCCGTGTTGCAGGGATCGACAGGACGAACGCAGTAAGCCCAGCCCAGGCTGGGTTCAGGCGGAGCGGACGGAGGTCGGGCGTCCCAGCTCCAACATGCGGTTCGGAGCATGGACGGCAACATCCACCTCGGTCACCCGATGCTGGTCGGTGCGGCAGCGCAGCCCATCACCCATCACCTGCTTGAACCTGCCGATGGTGGCCTCGACGCGGGCTCGGATGGTGTAGCCAGATGCCTTCTGCCAGGCCGCTCGTCCGTGCTCGGTGATGCGCTGCAAGTTGCAGTCCCGCTGCGTTGGTTCGGTTTCAGCCGTATCGCTCGGCACGGCCGTGGATCGCGGCGGCACGATGATCAGCGCTTCCGGATGACGCTCGGTCACCGCAGCGGCAACGCCTTCCTGGTCGTAGGCGCCGTCCGCGGTGAACGAGGCCACCCATGTCGTCACCTAGTCGAGCAAGGGACCAACCTGGGAGCCGTCATCAACGTCGTTGGTGGTCAGCAGTGCTGCGACAATCTGGCCAGTCTCGGCGTCCATGCCGATGTGCAGCTTCCGCCGGGACCGGCGCGTTTTGGTGCCGTATTTCTCCAGCAGCCACTCGCCCGCGCCGCAGAGCTTCAGGCCGGTGCTGTCGACCAGCAGGTGGGCGGCTTCACCCTGCGTGCGCAGCCGGGGCCGGGGCACCTCCAGCGTCTCAGCCCGGCGGCACAGGGTGGTATGGTCGGGCACCGCTAGTGCCAGCCCAAGCAGGTGGAAGATGGAACCAATCAACCCCTCCGTTTGGCGCAAGGCTAGGCGGAATACCGCCCGCAAAGTCAGCGCCGTCAGGATCGCCAGGGGAGAGTACCAGGGCTGCCCGCCTGGGGTGGTGCGCGGCGCGGCGCTCCAACCCTCGATCGCCGCGTCGGAGAACCACACCGTCAGACTTCCGCGCTGGCGCAGGCTGGCGTCGTACTCGCGCCAGTTCATCACCTTCCGCTTCTGCTTAGGGATATGGCGGCGGCGGCCCTGATTCAGCGCGAACGGCAAGATGGGCATCCGTGGTCAAAGGAGAGGTAAACCTCCTACGGCGGCCCGGCCTGCAGTGCTACTGGCCAGATCCGTGCACCAACGCTACGCCTACCCGAAACAGGGAAGACCGTGATCTACACGGTGATGTTGCGCATCATGCTCCGGCGCATCGCTACCTGATCCGTCTTTCCAAACAGTCAATAAGGTACCGGTGTCAGCAGCAGAACCGATGCGTTTCCCAAAAATTCGGGCGGCGGGTTCATGGTACGGCTGGCGCCGCCTTGCACGACAACGCCGCTGACCCACGAGACTAATGAATCTCGCGCCTTTAACCAAGTAGCTTGGAAGCCGCCGCTCCATCCGAGGAGGTCTATTGTGAAATGGCCACCATCCGGATTGTACACCACGCAACTCACACCGGGCTTGACGAGAGCGAAGCTCGTGCTGGCGAAAGAGATATTGGGTCCGAAGTCACGCAGGCTGCCACCAACGCGGTCTATCGATAAGCGAATGGCTGTCATGGCGAAGCGGTTATCAAGCATGCCCCGCGGCGGGTTGTGCAACGCCGCGTCGAAGTCGAGCGGGTTCGAGATGCCTGTGCCCGCCAGGCTGTCCATATTGAGAACGCCCTGGCACCCGCGGGTGAGCATCCGCCAGCACCAATCGGGTGAGCCACCCATGCCGAAGCTGTGGTCTATGTCAGCGATCCAGGGCCTGTTGCCATTCAGCCGCGGGCTCCGCTCGTCGAGGTAGACCCCCGCAATGTCGGCATTGCTGTCCACAGCGGCCGCGTTGTCCTGCTCAGTGCCGTCGTTCGGGCCGATCGTCCACGGCGCCGGTGTGGAGAACCAGACCGGATGCCGGCGAGTTTTATGGTTCTCCTGATACGAGTGAATGAACTCCACGACCCAGCGGAAAAAACTGACATGCATTGTGGTGTTCAGTGGCTCGTTGCACGTCTCGTAGATGACGTTGTCGTAGGGATTGCAGAGATCGATCATGTGCCTGAGATAGGCTTCGTGTACTGCCATCAGTGACGCATTGCCAAGGTTGTATGCCCAATCGAGCTTGTCGCCGCCGAGTGCGTTGATCCCGTTTATGTTGTTGTCGGGGTGGCAGGGGTGGCTCAGCCAATTGTTCTTGGTGGCCGTCTCGGACGCGTTGATGCTCCATTGGTTGTACAGCATGACGCTGACGTAGATATCGGCATCCGCCAGCGCCTGCAGCCGCTGCTGGTAGCGCCGATCCCAGGTCACGTCGAAGGTCGTGAGGTCAAACTTTGGGTGACCGTCGTTGGCGGTGCCGGGCCCGGTCCGCCGCCACGGGTGCGGTGCCGAGTTCCATGTGCCGTCGCGCGTGTTTTCCCAGCGCCAGCCGCGGACGAAAGTCCAGGCGTTGGCACGATACCATTCAAGAAATTGGGCGAAGTCTAGTTGCGGCGGCGGGTCGCCGCTGCGGTAGTCCTGAAATGGAGCGGTCCAGTTGTGCGAACCGACGAGGACGGGGACGCGGCCGTCGGGCCGCGCCAGCCAAATCGCATTGGTGCCGCTGTCCGCGGCCCGCGTGAGTGGGCCCATCGCGGCCGGGTCTAGGCGACGCGGCTGGTCCGCTTGGGCGAGGCCCGAAGCGAAGCCAGATGCGACGAGCAGTGCACGGCGGCCGATCACCCTAAGATCCTGCGCGCTTGACGGATCCCGGTTCGGTCGTGGTCGTGGACGCGCAGCGGCCCGAGGGCAAGCGCGCCGCGAGCCGGCGAGGTGACACCGGGCTGCGGGATGGGCGGTGGCGAGGTTCCGTGACCGTCAGGCATGCAGGAATTCCAGCAAAGTGAACGGGCCGTAGGCCGCGGCCTCGATTGTGGCATGGCAACGGTGGGCGCGGCAGGACGAATCCGACTGCCCGGAACCTCCGGGACTGCACACCTAGTGCTATGTCCAGCATGCTCTTACTTTGGAAAACCTTGAGCGGGTTTGGAGCAGCGGATGGCTGAGGACAGGTTTGAGGAACTGCGCGGTGAGATTGTAGCGCTCGAAACTGCTCTCGCAGCCGCGTTCGGTGAGATTGCTGTGTTGCGCGCATCAATCGAAGGCGGCGGACTGGACAGTGCGCTCGCTGCCATGGAAGGCATGGCGGCGCAACTTGAAGGCTCTGTCCTCCGTGGCGTTGTTGGTGCAGAGGAGTTGGGTCAGCCCGCAGCGGCCTCGGGCTTCGAGCGCCGAATGGAGCAAATAGCCCACGCGTTACGCAACGCGATAGCCTTCCGCCAACGGTGACCGCTACTCCTTGATGATCGGGCTGTCAGACCTTCGGCCGTCATGCAAGGTCGAGGATCGTCTTCGCCAAAGTACAAGGGCTGGCTCTTGCAAAGCCAGCGAAGCTCAGACTGCGATACCCGACGTTGCGGGGCCCACTTGGCTGCCGCGCAATGCTGCTGAGCCAGATTCGGTCAGGCGATAGACGCCGCGGCTTTCCCGTTCGAACCAACCGTAGACGTTGCGCAGCATGAGGGTACCGGCGTCGGGTGCAATCTTGCGCAGGGTCTTGGTACTGACGGGCCCTGCGGCCATCGCCATGGCGCAGGCCAGTGCCCTCTGCCTGTAAGCCGTGAGAATGGGCAGACGCGTTGAGCCACCTTCGGCAGGGTCGCCCTGGCGGCGCTGGTGTTCCAGCACCAGCCGGCTACGGCGTTTGGCATTCGGCCGCGGGCGGTAGGGTGCTGGTTCGGCCAGGACCTCGACGGCTTGGCGCGCCGGGTCGACCGCCAGCAGCCCAAAGCCAAGCAGGCGGCAGAGCTTGTGGGCCCGGCGGTCCCGATCGCGGCCGCGCCGGGTGGCGAGGACGGCCAGCCAGACCTCGTCCGCGGCGGCCAGCCGGTCGACCCCCTGCAGGATGAGTTCCAGCGAGAGCGTGAGCTTCAGTTCGGTGATGACAACGACGGGTGGCTCGCCCGGCCGGATGCCGACGATGTCGCAGCCGCAGATCTCGCCCTTCACCTCGTAGCCGAGGGTCTCCAGGTGGCGCTTGACCGCGGCGTAAAGCGAGGTCTCGAGCCTGCGGCCGGTTGCTGTGACGGCGGTCATGCGGCGTTCTCCTGGCCGATCCTGTGGGCTGTCCGCGCCCGGAGGGTGATGGTCCCGAAGGCCGCCTCCTGGTCCATGTCGAGGGTGGCGTCGCGGGCCAGTTCGAGGCTGGCGACCAAGGTGCTGGCCAGCGCCGCCCGCTGCCGCAGCTGTTGCCGGGCCATACCAGATGGGATGGGCGGCAAGCAGTCCTCGAGTGGCAGTCCTTTGGGCTGCTGATTGAGCAGTCGGGTGATGTGCTCGATGGCCTCCGGCACGCGCCAGAGGTCGAGCGGCGCCGGTTGGTAGGCGGGGGCCTGGGCCGGCTGTCCCTCCCGGCCCTCGAGCATGGCGAGCGTCGCCTCCAGGAAGGCCACGTAGAGCTCCGCCTGGGGCCTGGCCCGCCGCTCGGCCTGGCCGCGGGCAAAGACCCGCAGGCCGAGCTGCGGCCGCGCAGCGAGCCAGTCGGCGGCGGCGCGCATTCGGGCCAGCTCGGCCAGCTGGCCGAGCCGCCGGGTCGCTTCCGCCGCGGCGGCCTCGGCCACGGCGGGGCTTTCCGGGCAGAGCAGACGGGCCTTGAGCAGGACGAGGTCGCTGGCGGCGACCAGCCAGGCGCTGCGGCGCTCGAGCGGGACGCGATGGGCGCCGGCTTCGAGGGCGGCGACGAGCTGGTCGGTCAGGGCGACGATCGACAGCGGGCCGAGGTCGACCCGGTGGCGGCGGACCATCTCCAGCAGGAAGTCGAGCGGCCCCGCGAAGCCCGCCACGCTCAGCACCGGCATCGCGTCGCGGACCGATGCGGTCATCCCCCCCTGCCCGGCCGCTTCCGGCCAATCCGCCTCAGCCAAGGGGTCAGCCATCACCAACCTCGTCGTAGTGCGGCCGCAGGCTGACGGTCAGGTCCGGCCAGGCGCGGCGGAGGGTCCGGAGCGCCGGCCAGGGCGACCAGTCGGCCGCCCAGAACTCCACCAGCCAGTGATCGGTCCGGCGGTTGCGGCGATCGGCCGGACTGGGCAGCAGCCGGACATGGCGGAGGGCGCGGGTGGTACCCCAGTGCCGCCAGAGCCATCCCCGACTCTGGGGGTCCTCGGGCCCCAGCCGGAGGATGGCGGGTGGCACCGGCAGCAGGCGGTGCAGGTCGAAGGGGCAACTCTGATCCGTGGTGGCGCGCAGCAGGGCGCGTTGCTGCTGCAGGGCCACTGAGTCGCGCAGGCGGCGGGCCAGGATCCGCGCCCCGGCCAGGCTGATGGCCCGCACCCCGTCGGCGGGGGCGGCCATGGGCAGGAACCAGTCCTCCTCCAGCCGGTCGAGGTCACGTTGCCAGGGGATGATCCCACTTCCCCTGGCGGCGGCCTGGAAACGCCGCACGGCCCCGCTGGCGCCGGTGACGTGGAGGGTGTTGCGCAGCCAGTCGGTATGGGCCGGTGCGAGGGGCACGGGCCCGGATCCTGACTCGGACGGCATGGCGCTCACCGGGGCCGCGGCGGGCTGGTGGAGGAGGCCGGCGGGAGGCGTGCCCCGGCGCGCAGCCCCTCGGGCGAAAGGCGGCGGCCGGCGGGCAGGCGGAGCCGCGCCAGGGCCGCGCGGCGGCGGAGGATGCGCCAGACGCCCTGCGGGCTGAGCCGGTCCTCCAGCGTCCCGGCGGCGGTGACCCGGCGGAACACCGCACCGTAGTCGATCCGCGCCTGCCGCAGCCAGGCCTCCAAGGCGCGGACGGGGCAGCGGTCCGAGTCAGGGGCGCGGGCGAGTTTCAGCGCACCCTGGGCCGTCTCCACCACCATCCCCGCCGCGGTGAAGCGCAGCTGCTCGCGGTCGAGCGCCACCAGGGCGGCGCGGCGCAATGCCGTGGCCTGAACCAGTAAAAACAGCGCCCGGTCGCGCCGCCCGGCCAGGTCGTCGCCGCAGCTGGCGAGCAGCGGCCGGAGCGCGGCCTCGCCCAGCGCCGCGGCGGGCCGCACCGGGGTGGCCTGACGGGCGACGAGGTCGCGCAGGGTGGCGCGGATCAGCGGCTGGGCCGGGTCCCAGGCCTGGCCCGCCCGGCGGTGCCGGTCGGTGATCGCCGCCAGCCGGCGGCGCAGGCCGCTCGGGCCGAGCCGGCCGGCGAGGCTGGCCAGATGCCCGGCGACGGCCTCCGGCGTGGCCGGCAGCGCCGGCTGCCCGGCGGCCGCGCACCACCCGGAAAAAGCCTGCCAGTCGGCGGCATAGGCGCGGCGGGTATGCGCCGAATGTGGCTGCCCGGTGGTGGCGTGGTGGGTGGTGATGGTGCTGGGTCCCCTGCCCCGGTCGGTCCTGCCGGTGGCCGCGCGAGCCTGCCATGGCGGGCTCGGCTGCGGCAATCGGACTGCGGCTACCGCAAAGGCACGATAACAGTTCTTTCAGTGCCCACATGCCTGTAACCCATTGATATTGGGTGCCCTTTCCAGATCAGACGGCATTTTGCCATTTTCCGCCCCCATTCCGTCCGCTAAACCGCATTTAAGGACGGAATAGGCATAGAGCGGACCCGTGCAGCCCATCCACTGCCCGGCAGGATCCTCAGGCTATGCCCCCGCGGGGGTTGGCTGGAGAGGGCAACATGCGGAAGCCATTCATTGCGATGATGACGGTATCGAGCGCGGTAATCTTCGTAGCGGTCGGGCAGGAAGCGACCCGGTTCGACAGGCCGGTCCTCACCATGGACGGTGCCGTGCTCTGCCCGCGTCAGGAGCAAATCAGTGCGGTCCGTCGTGCGCTGGAAAACAATGACCGCCCTGCTGCCGACCGGATGGTTGCCGCATCCTGTAAGGTGGTTGGCCCGGACATTCGGCTCAGCGTTGTCTCGGCTCCCGGCCTCCGCGATCCAGACGTTGAAGTTCGAGTAGCCAGCGCCCCCGGGCTTGACCCTTCGCTGCCGCGCGGCCCGCGCTGGACCCTGAAAACCATGGTCCGCAACTAGACCAGCTGCTCCACGCCAGCGGCGGCTTCATCCCAGTGGCGCCACCGTCCCCGCACGGCGCGAAGGCGCTGGCCGTCGGTGGCCAAGGCCGGCGCCACCGCTGTCAAATCCGCCAGCGTCTGTGATGAACCTTCGCGCCTGCCGAGGTCAGCTTTCGGGCGTAAAACGGCCGTGTGCCGTGAGTTCCCGGATTGAGGGCGTCACCCCCAACTCAACCGGTGAGGAGGCATCTGCCGGCGGTGATGGCGTCGTTGCCTCGTTGCTACCGGAACCTTCTGGATAAACGGTCCTGGAGCATGGACCGAAGCGTGCGGTATTTCGTTTTCACAGACAAAGGGAAGCGACGGCGTGCTGACGTCTCAGCACGGTGGAAAAGAACAGATGTCAACTTGAGCAGGGCCGGGAGCAGACCAACGCGGACCAGGTGCAAGTCCTGGTAGGTATCCTCCTCCATATGCCAGTTCCGGTGCCAAGCCGCATCGCTCATATAATTGATTTCGCGCAGTTGAACGCGAGAGTAGGCATCCTTGTTAACGGCTTCCGTCAAAAGGGTGCCCGGTGCGCAATCTGCGAACTCCTCATCGAAGGCGATCTTCGGAAGCATGAGCGCTTCTCTGCCCCGCAGTCCCATTCCCGCAGCGATGAGGCGACCTTCGATCGTCAACGTGTGCCATTCCAGGCGGCCCTTCTCGGCGAAATTGTTGAACAGGGCCTTGTAGAAGGCGACCTGGCTTGCGTCGGTCGCAATGGCGGATTTTTCGCGCCCCTTCCAGCCCGAAGCCTCGAGGCGAAAGAACTGTTCCGGCATATCTTCGCTGAAGATCGATGCTTCACCAAGGAGGAGCGAAACCTTGCCCTTGTCGTCGAGTCGTTTGCGGTATCTCTTCAGGTTTCTTCGTAGGTTTCCAAGCCCGGCGAAGTAGGCGTCATAGCCCTTGGTCAGGTCGACAAGGTGGTGGACGTGTGCCACTCCGTGAATCGCAATATAGGCTGGTGCGGCGTTCTTCAGAGCGCCCCACAGCGGTGAATTCTGTCGCACACGGTAGAAGTCGATCCCGAGATGGGCCGGTACTTGCACGCGTATCTCGGAGAGGAGGGCCCGGAGCACTGGCCCTGCATGATCCGGCGACAAAAGGATATCCCCTGACGGCGTGGTCGGGCCATCGAAGGGGGTACGAAGGATCGCGCCGTGTTCCCCGAGGAAACGATGGGGCGTAACTATAATGGGCAGCACACCGAGAAGATCATGGCCGTTGTAAGCAAAGCTGCAGAACCAACGCTGGCACGGCGTCAGACGATAGCGAAAGAAGGCATCGACCCAGCCCGGAAACAGTATGGGAATGTCCTGCTTGGCGGTCAAAGCGAGCTGATCCCACGCCGCCAGATGGATTTGCATGTCATCGAAGCTGGAAACGGTCAGGCAGCGCAGGGCGGGAAGGTTATTATTTTCTGAGGCCATCTCCCCCGGGATCTGTAACTCTGAAGACGTTTCCGTTTCTTGTATCATAATTTTTTCTTACTTTTCAGCCCGGGTCTGCCGTAATTTTGCTGCTGCGTAAAAGCTTTTGTCCAACAAATAATATCTCGGTCTGTCCGCTGGGGTCAGCATCGGGGCCGGTGCACGCGCATGGCCAGACCTGGGCCAGACCGGGCCATGGACGGCGAGTTCGGGCAAACCGGCGTGGTTTTTACTGAGATCTGGGGTGATGGGGCCCATCACACGACCAGAGCGGCAACAAGGGCGCCAAGAAGGGCTTTGCCACGGCGCCGGGCATTGTGGACGAACTCGAAGAAGCCAAGGTAGAGAGCGGTAGCTTCTCTTGTGAGATGCCCCGGTGCGGACGGAGCCAGGAGCGCAGCAGGGACCACGTCCCCTCCATGGTATTGACGTGGATCTCGCAGAAGCCATCGCCATCCTCGTCGCGCGCATACTCGCCACGGGCGTGGCAGACAGTCTTGTGCCGTAGCCCCAAGCCGGCAGGCGGGCGTAGATGTCGTACTCGTCGGTATAGCAGGCTGCTGAAAAGCGGTTCGAAAAAGCGGCCGAC
>NZ_JAUFPN010000079.1 GCF_030409335.1 Paeniroseomonas aquatica | reverse complement strand
AGCGCTGTCAGTTCGTGACGGATAAATTCGCCGTCCGGTCCGTCACCCATGGCCGCTGCCAGCACGGCATCACGCTCAGGGAGGCCGTCGTCGCCGAACCAGGCAAGAAGCCGCAGCCGCCTCGCCATGCCGGACTGCGCCAGGGCGGCGGTGAGGTTGATCCGTGTGGCGGGATGGCAGAGGCGGGCCGACAGGCGCTCCGCATCGCTCACCAAGGCACGTTCTAGCAGTTCGCCCAGCCGGAGCATCGTTCGTAGGACATCGGGATCGGCGTCGACGGGGCCCAGCAACGGGAGCAATGCGACCTCGGGGTCACGCTCCCGCAGCCAATCACTGACGGCATTCGGGGATAGATCGGGCATGTGCACCTCCTGCAACCGTCTCAGGGTGGAGGTGCACGGCGCGAATGCCTCAGTTGCAGATCAACGGGTGATGCTGACCTGACTTGCGGTGCGAGCGAGCTTGAAGCCGAGCGGCTTGATGGCATCTGCCAGCACCAAGTTCCACGGCCGGCCGCCCTGCCAGTCGATCGGCAGCTCCCGGTCGACGCCATCGCCAAACACCAGGGAGGTTCCCTCGGGGACAATCTGCCGGGCGGCGACATGCAGCGGCACAGCATCGCCGAAGCCTTGGACCGAAGGGAGGCTTTGCGGCCGGCGACGAGGCGGGACAGTGATGCTGACTGGTCCGGAGGATGCGCCGACTACGGGAACCCATGATGACCCAGTGGGGGCCAGCAGGAACTCGGCATGGGCCGGAACTGCGGCAACGATGCCGAGGACGGCGAGGCAAAGGTGCAACTTCATTGCGTGATCTCCCACATCACGCGGGAAGTTCCGCCGGCGTGGCGCGAATGCCGCTGATGGATCAGATCGGAAAAGTCAGAGGCAAGAGCCAAACAGGGATACCCAATACGGCGCCAGTTCTCGTCATGTTCTCGCATTCGTACGAATTGAGCAGTGGAGCATGCTCATCGTTCGCGGCGCGCCTTGAGAGACTAATTTCATTATGATTTATCTCGACCCAATCCTGGCACCGGAGCCAGCTGATCAGTTGAGGGTCGAGGACCGGATGGATGACGACGAACGCGTAACGTTCGGTGCGAATGTTAAAGCGGCTCGCAAAGCGCAATGTCTCACCCAGGAACAGTTATCGGAAAGGGTTGGAATCAAGCAGGGGTATCTTTCCCGAATTGAAGGGGGAAAAGCAGACATGACATTTGAGGTCATGACCCGAGTTGCTAAGGCACTCGGCTCCGATGTTCACAAGCTCTTGAGGCCCTAATTATACCCAACAGGTATGTTGCGCGACATACCCAGTAGAAATATATCGGCTAGGTATATTGCGGAGCTGAGTGCTCCGCTGCCGGAGCCGAGCGATGAGCACCCTTTCCGATCGCACCGTCCATCAATCCAGTTCTGTTGCTTCTCTTGCCAGTCAATCACCGCGTGACCGTGTCCTCGCCGGCCTGATTAGGCAAGGTCATGGGCGCGAAGCCTGCGCTGGTTATCTCGACCAGACTCACGCGCAGCTGATGGACTTGATCGTCCACTTGGATCTGCCTGCTCCAGCTGACCGTCCAATGCGCGTAGGTCGCGGTTCGCACGCTTGGGACATCGCCTCGGTTCGCCGGCTAATCGACCTCTGGACTTGCAACCTCACTATCTCCCGCATTGCCACTCTGCTCGACCGCTCGCCCTCTGGCGTACGGAACAAAGCCAACTGGCTTGGCCTCTACAAGCGTCAGCGGAACAGCCTGCTAACCTCGCTGCCCTTGTTCCCGCATCTTGATGGCGAGCAAAGGCACCGTTGCCTCGTCTGGACAGACGATCTCGAGCGCTGGCTCGCCGACCGGTGGTTCTCGTTCCAGCACCATAAGGCCATCGCCCGCGACCTGAGCGAGAAACTCGGCTTCGAGGTGTCGCCCACCACCATCGCCAGCAAGGCGCATCGNAGTTCCTGCTGCAGGACTACAGGGCTGACCACCGCGCCCGGCATGCACGGCTGCTGCCCCGCATGGTGGAGCGGCGCTGCAAGGTGCGGAACCGTCTGTTCTGGAGCACCGGCGCGACCTTCACCTCCGACGAGGCAAAGGCGCAGTCGACCTACCGCACGATCTGCGCCGGGATTTCCAATCACGCCCTGGCCGCGGTGCACTGATCGGTCAGCGTCATTCGCGCCAGGCCGCTGGAGAGTTGCAGCATGGAAAACCGACAGGCTGCCGTTCGCCGGCAGATCGCAAACCCCGAATTCAATGCGCGGCTGCTCAACAAGGCCCTGACTGGCCTCGTGGTGCTCGGTGCAGGCGCCCTGCTGCTCGGTGGAGCCGTGCTTTACCGCGAGGTCAGGCCGCCAGTGCGGGAGTATTTTGCCACGAACGGCATGCAGCAGCCGGTGCCGCTGCGCCCGTTATCGGAGCCCGTTGTCACCCGCGACGGCCTCCTGGCCTGGGCGCGCGACTGCGCCACCGCGGCTTACGATATCGACTATGTGCACTGGCCCGAGCAGGCGCGGCGAGCTCAGGCATGCTTCGGGGAAACGGCGTGGCGCGGCTTTGGCGTGGCATTCAAACGCAACCTCGAGACCATCAAGGAAAAAACGCTCACGTCACGGCCTGTACCGCTTGGCCCGCCGGAGATCGTCCGGGAGGCGGTGATTGGTGACCGCTACACCTGGCGCGTCCAGATGCCGATCCGTGTGGTGTTCGAGAACTACAACGGCGGCGTCCCCGATGACCTGCTGATCGACATGACGATCTCCCGCACCGATGAGCCCGAGCATACCCGCGGCATCGCGTTTGCGGTCTTTGTTGCAAAGCCGCTGATGCGTCTGCCGGGAGTCCGATAATGCGATCCCCGGCTATCGCCACCATGATTCTCCTGCTGGGTTTGCCCGTGGCCGGGCAAGCCCAGACGCCCGATCCGTCGCAGACCGACCCCGCCTATGCTGCGGCGCTGCGCAGTGCGATCCCGTTCACCCCGGATCAGGTCACCGACCTGATGAACCGATTCAATGCGGATCAGCGAGTGCGGTCCGGTGTCGGCAACCCCGCAACCCTGGTCAGTGCGCTGAACCGACGCGTCAATCTGGGTTTCGCGCCGGGCGGCGTCACACCCATTATTCAGGCCGCCGTGGGCTACCCGGCGACCCTGTCATTTTTCGACCGCTCAGGTCGACCCTGGCCGGTTGCTGGCGACAGCAATGGTAATCCAGCCACCGACACCGACCCCAGCGGGTTCACGGTGCGGCGGCCGATTGCCAATGGCAACACGGTCCAGGTGACTGTCCGTGGCACGTTTCCCCGCGGCGGACTGGCGATCTACCTGGAGGGCGCACCTGCGCCACTCACGTTCCAGATCGTCACTGGGACCGGTGCCTACGATGCCCGTGCGGCCGTCCACGTATCCTCCTACCGCCCAGGCGCCGAGCCGACCGAGGTCGATAGCGCCATCCCTGTCGATAGTGGCGATCCGGCGATGGAGGCCATGCTGCAGGGCATCACTCCGGCCGGTGCCCGAGCCCTGGCGATCTCCGGCGCATCGCCCGATGAAGTCCGCGCCTGGCGCTCTGGCGGCGATCTCTATCTGCGTTCGCCCTATCCGA
>NZ_JAUFPN010000078.1 GCF_030409335.1 Paeniroseomonas aquatica | reverse complement strand
GACCTAGTCGAGGCGCTGCGTGCTATCGCGTATGATCGCCGCCAGGAGATCAGCGAGATTGTGGAGAAGGTCCTCCGCGAAAACCTTCCGGCTCGATATCTGGAGGAAGGCTCCGTTCGTGCGGCGAGGATCGCAGAAGCTCCGCCGACGTAGCCCAAAACAAAAAGGGCCTGGTTCGTGCGACCGAACCAAGCCCTTTCCGCAATGTCAACAAGGCTGTGTCAGCAGCCTGGGTGCCGAGCATCAGTGTATGCGAATGCACCCATAACGCAAGGTCAAGGGTGTCCATGCCAACGGGTTACGACGCGTCTCTCGCGGACGTCAAAGCTGCCTCCGGTCCATTGGTTGATTATGTCGGGCGCTATGCTCGGCTACAGCGCCGGGGCCGCATACATCTGGGCCTGTGCCCATTCCACCAAGAGAAAACGCCCAGCTTCTACGTCTATGCGGACCACTACCACTGCTACGGTTGCGGCTCGCACGGTGACGTATTTAATTTCCTCGCCGCAATGGAGAAGCGCCCGCTAGGCGAGGTCATTGCAGACCTGCGTAGCCGCAGCGGGTTGGCCAATGGCCCTACCCCGGAAGCCCAGGCCCGCCTTACAGCTCACCGCGCGGAGGCCGAGGCCCTAGCCAGCGCTCCCGATCCTTACGAAATCGTCCTACCCACGCCTGCTAATGCCCCCCCGCTTTGGCCGGGGGAGCAATCGCCAACGGTGCCGATCCTGCGTCCGAATGGGGAACCAGGTGAGCCGGTGGCCAAAATGGCTGCGGTGGATACGGTACACACCTATTTTGGTTATCGGGGCGAGCGGCTGGGCCATGTAGTGCGTGGCCCGAAAAATCACTCGGGGAACAAACTCGTTCGGCAGGTGGCGTGGTGCCGGAACGTCCATTTGTCGGACGGGTCTATCCGTGAGGGTTGGACATACGTCTCATTTCCAGAGCCCCGGGCCGTCTACAACGCCCACCTCGTGTCGGACGCGCGGGAGGACGGTCGGCCCACCCGCTACCTCATTGTCGAGGGCGAGAAATGTGCAGATCGTGGCGCTGCACTACCCGGGTGGACGGTCGTAGGATGGATTGGTGGCAGCCACGCTTGGCACAAAACTGATTGGAGTCTAATCGCCGAGGGCGTGGACGTGGCTCTTTGGCCGGACGCTGACACCAGCGGTGTGGGCAGCAAAACCATGTTGGATCTGGCCCAGCATTTAGCCGCCCTTGGGTGCAGCACTCTCCGGTGGATCGAGCCCCCGGCTGGAGCGCCGAATAAATGGGATCTGGCGGATGCCGTCGACAAAGACGACTGGTCGGCAGAGCGGTTGGCCGCGTTCGTTGATGCCGCGCTGCCGTGGCGTCCAGCATCGACAGCTGAGCCAGCGTCATTGAGCATGGCCCCAGATAGCGAAGGAGGACGTCTGCCCCCCGGCATGCCCCCCTGCCCGCCACCTCGAGACAAGATTCTGAGCGAAGCCGAGAAGGTAAGCCTAAGGCAATTCGGGGTGCGGCGGCGTTCGTTCCTCAACGTCATGAAAGCCCCGGCCCCACAACTGAACTTTGCCTTGCCCGGCATGCTGCGAGGAACTGTGGGGTTGCTGGTCGGTGCTGGCGCGTCAGGAAAAAGCTGGGCGATGCTCCAGACGCTCATCTCCATGGCCGCTGGGATCGACATCTGGTCGCTCTGGTCCGACATTTCGGACAAGATTCTAAGCCTGCCCGCCCCTCCAGGCAGATGCCTGTATCTGGCAGCAGAGGACCCCCAAGAGATTGTCGACTGGCGTATACACCATCTCGCCAACAACGCTTTGGAGCGGCTGCGGGACGCCAATCTGGACGTAAACAAATTCCTGGACCTGATCGACGCGAACCTGATGGCCTACAGCCTCTACGGGGCTGGTCCAGAAAACGCCTTTGCGATTGCTCCGAGCCGGACTGAGACGGCAATCCAAAGGGGGCCACTTTACGAGAATGTGGTTCAAAGCGGGTTCGGTGCGCTTATCACCGGGATCGATACCCTTGCCCGCGTTTCGACCAGTCTGGAGGAGCGCGAGGGGAAAGATATGGGGCAGGTTATTGAACTGGCAGAGTCCCTTACAGTCGATACCGGGCGGGCCAACGTATTGTTTGCGCATCATGTCACAAAAGCATCTGTTACTAACGGGCAGGCGGAAGAACAACAGGCAGTTTCCGGCAGTCGGAAACTGAGTGATCATGCGCGTTGGCAAGCAAACATGGGAACCATGGATGCCAATACTGCCAAGGTCCGTGAGATTGACGATGGCGATCGCCGGAAATGGGTGAAAATTGTCGGCGCCAAAATGAATTACGCGGAGAATGAGGGCTCCCGTTGGTGGCGGCGCGGCGAACATGGGATCCTGGTTGGGGGGTTCAGCCCGCCCGAGGCACCGAAAGCCAGCAACTCGGTCGGATATACGTCGACTGGTTCAACGGCGGGTCCACGCGCTTCCTCGGTGCGCTTGGAACGCATGCGGAGGGAGGCGGCCGATGACTGAGGCCCTCCCGGCTACTGCCGAGGTCATCGAACGCGAGCCCGAGAGCTTTGCTAACGTGGAGCGGAATTTCGCTAAGGTGGACGGGTTGATTGTACCACTGGAACGAGGAAACCGCCGCGCCGGGTATGAGCTGCACTATCCTGGTCCAGATCAGTTCAACAGCGACGGCCTGAATTTTACATTCAGGATCTACCAACAGCTGGGGGTCTGGGACGAATCCGTTCTCCTGGTCGTGCTGAAACTGATCGGTCAGCGAGGAGTGATTTTGGACCCCAATCCGGCCGGCCCGAATTCGCGCCAGGTGCGCGACGACCTGAACGAGGGCGGGGACGCGCTGGCCCAAAAGACTCTATTGTTGCGTGACACGTCCTATTCTGAAATTCTCCGGCACATGGCGCTGAACCCCGTGGGCCGGTCACGTCGATTGCTGCGGGAAAGTCTCCAGCGATTCAGCGCGATAACTTTATGGGTCAAGGACCGTATAGGTAACGAGGGCAATTCAAACCTGATGGTTGCTCGCGCGTCATCAAACGGGGATCTCCGAATCTCGGTTCATTACCTCTTGGCGAGATCATTCCTGTCGGAAACCCTATGGGCTCGGGTTGACCTGAGTGAAAGATGGCGCCTGTCCGGCGACACCGCCAAAATTCTACATCGGTGGTTGAGCGCGTGGCTTGATGTGGGTGAAACCCAGCCGGCCAAATTGTCCACCCTGGAGCGCCATGTGTGGGGAGACGTCTCCACGGGTATGGACCGCGCGAAACGGTTTTATTTGCTGCGCCAAGCCCTCCGGGAAATAGACGCGCTAGGCAGTGGCTGGCGGGTCAGTGGCGTTGATCAGCGCGGCGACGCCGTGTGCTCCATCACTCGCCGCCCCCGATCTACGCTAGGCGAACGGGCCGAAAATCGACCGGCCCTGACAACGCTCAGCGTGGAGAGTGAGTTCGTTGCCGGCGATTCCAAGTTGGCGATAGAGGTCCCCGTGTAAGGACCAACGAGGATTCACTGGCGCCGCATGGCGCCGGTCCGCGAGACGCCGGTCGCGCTGGCGAGTGTGATCAGTGAGGGCCGGAGAGGGCCTTTAGCCATGTGGCGCAACGGCTGTGACCTGCTGCAGCGCCCGCAGTTGCTCATCGAGCGCAGCGGCACGGCCTGCCGCCTCCCCTGCCCTGCTGCGCGCCTCGCGCGTTACCGTTTCCGCTTCCACTTGCCGCCGCTTTGCGGCTTCCTGGTCGGCGAGGACACGCGTGAGCTCGCCTTGGTGTTTCGCTAGTTCCTGAATGAGACGGTTGACCTCTTCTCGATACGTTGCCTGAGCCTCTGCAGCCTGCTGCCGGGCAATAGCAGCATCGGCTTGATGCGTTGCTCGTGCTTCATCGATCTGCTGCTGCGCTTTCGTGAGATCGGCCGCCAGGCGGCCGACCTCCGCGTTCCTTGCCGTCTCGGACCGCTCCAGCGCCGCGCGAAGGTGCGCTACTTCGTCCCGCATGGCCGCAGCTTGCGCCTCAGCCGCAGCCCGTGCCTCAGCAGAGGCCTGCGCGGTTCGGTTGGACGCCTCCAGATCGCTCCTCAAATCGCGGACCTGCGCGTCCGCATCATCGGCTTGGGAAAGGGCTTGGCGCTCGCGCTCCCCGGTATTCGCCAAGTCGATGCGGGTCTCTGCAA
>NZ_JAUFPN010000077.1 GCF_030409335.1 Paeniroseomonas aquatica | reverse complement strand
CCCCGGCAAATATACCTTCGGCTCTCCCGGGGCTGGCACCGCGGTGCACCTTTCCGGCGAGTTGTTCAAGGCGAGGGCCGGCGTCGACATCCTGCACGTGCCCTACCGCGGCGGCGCCCCGGCGCATCTCGACCTAGTGGCGGGCCGCATCTCCATGATGTTTGACAACATGCCTGGTACGCTAGCGCTGGCGCGCCAGGGCAAGGTGCGGCCGCTGGCGGTCACCTCGGCGCAGCGCAACCAAGCGGCACCCGAGATCCCGCCAATGGGCGAATTCCTGCCCGATTTCGAGGTGGTATCCTGGACCTGCGTTTGCGGCCCCGCCGGGTTGCCGGCCGCCGTGGTCTCCCGGCTGTCGCTGCTGAGCAAGCAGGCGCTGGAAAGCCCGCAGCTCGTTCGTGCCTACAACGACCTCGGCGCCAGCCCCTGGTGGACGACGATAGCTGAGACCACCGCGCACCGCGCCGCGCAGCAGCAGGGGCTGGCGCCGCTTATCGGTGCCTCAGGCGCCACGGTCGAGTGATGCCGTGACCAAGTGGGACCAGCCGGTCCCACAACCACTCGCGCAGACCAGATAGACCGGATACGCGAGACCACAGAAGAAAGGGAAACGTCATGCCATACCAGACGATCAAGGTTCAAAAGGTCAG
>NZ_JAUFPN010000076.1 GCF_030409335.1 Paeniroseomonas aquatica | reverse complement strand
AAGAGCCGCTCCGGGAGGAAACAGCATGGGTCGCCTACCCCTTATTGCATCGATGTTGGCCGGCTTGGTCGCGGCAGCCGCTGCAGTTGCCCAGTCACCAGACCCTGGTACCAGTGAGCGCGAGGTCGAGCGCTACCGTGCGATGATTAGCGATCCTATGGCCAACCCAGGCTACCTCGCAGTCGACCGTGGTGAGATCCTCTGGGCGGAGAAGCGGGGTGCCAAGGGTGCGTCGCTCGAGGCCTGCGACCTTGGCCGCGGCCCAGGCGTGCTGGAGGGTGCGTATGCTGCGCTGCCACGCTACTTCGCCGACGCCGATCGCGTCATGGACATTGAACAACGCTTGCTCTGGTGCATGCGCACACAACAGGATCTCGACACCAGCGACGTCATCCGGCGCCGCTTCGGCGAGCCTGGAAAAACTTCTGACATGGAAGACCTCACCGCTTTCATCGCCAACAAGAGTAACGGCATGCCCCTGCATGCGCCGATGACCGCGCCACAGGAAAAGCAGATGTTTGCGGTCGGTGAGGCCATGTTCAACCGCCGGTCCGCCGTCAACGACTTCTCCTGCGCTACCTGCCATGGCGAGGCCGGCAAGCGCATCCGTTTGCAAGAGTTGCCGGACCTGGCCCACCCCGGGAAGTCCGCGCAGGATAGTGTCGCTTCCTGGCCTGCCTACCGGGTCAGTCAAAGTCAGACGCGCACGATGCAGCACCGGCTTTGGGACTGCTACCGTCAGATGCGTATGCCGATGCCTGAATACGGTTCGGAAGGGATCACGGCACTGCAGGTCTACATGGCACAGCAGGCGGATGGCGGCGAGATCGTCGCCCCGTCGATCAAGCGATAGGAGTGGGCCATGCGGATCCTCACCATGATTAGCTTGCTCGTCCCACTCGTCGCAGCGGCGCAGCCCACGAGCGAGGCTGACATTGCCCGTGTGGACGCGATCATCGCAGCGACCTTCCCAACTCGGGAACCGGCGTGGCAACGCCGGGTCACACAGGACGAGACGCAGCGACAGTGCAGTATCACCCGCAATGAGCCTCCGGATGCCATGTTTGAGGCTATCCGTTCCCGCGAATTGGCTACGATCCGATTTCCTGCTGACGGCCAAGTGCTCGGTGATTGGAAACGGGGCGAGGACATTGCGCAGAATGGTCGCGGCAACCAATTCTCCGACGCGCCTAATACGGTCGCGGGCGGTAACTGCTACGCCTGTCATCAAATGGCACCGGCAGAGTTGAGCTATGGCACACTTGGCCCAAGCCTCGTCGGGTATGGTCGAGAGCGTCAGTTTGACGCTGCTGAAGCGCGCTCCACTTACGCCAAGATATGGAATGCGCAGTCGGTGATGCCATGTTCGATGATGCCGCGCTTCGGCCATAACGGCGTTCTGACAGAACAACAGATCAGGGATACCGTGTCCTATCTGTTCGACCCGGCTTCACCCGTGAACAAGTAGATGCGTCAACGCGGCATCCTTTTCGCCCTCGGGATTTTCATTGCAACGCTGTACCCTGTGCCAGGGCGCGCCGCCGAGCTGCTGATGGTAACGACGGTGGGTTGCCCATGGTGCGCCAAATGGGAACAGGAACTTGGGCACATTTACCCGCGCACGCCGGAGGGGCGGCGTGCGCCGCTTCGCCGGGCCGAGTTGCGGGGCTTCGCCGAGCCGTTGGTACTGCTTGATCGCTTGGTGTACACGCCTACCTTCGTACTGATCGACCAGGGCCGCGAGATTGGACGCATTGTTGGTTATCAAAACGAAGATGCGTTTTGGGGCCTGCTCGATCGCCTAATCCGCCAACTTGACGATCGGAGCACGCATTGACTGCCATTCTGCCTGATGCAGTAGAGCGCGAGTTGCGCAGCTTTGAGGCTGCACCGGCGGAACTGGATCGCCTGATGCGTAAGGCTCGAAAGGCGTCCGACTTTC
>NZ_JAUFPN010000075.1 GCF_030409335.1 Paeniroseomonas aquatica | reverse complement strand
TTCTGGCAACTCGTACTGGATCGGCTTTGCGGTCGCCGCCACTGCCAGTCCGGCTGTCAGCGTCCCAGCGAGTATGATTACGCGCATGTGCATCCCTCTCACGCCACGGTCACCGAAACAGTCTCGATCACGTTGCGCATGTAGCCTGGTGGATTCCACTGCGCCTCCATCGGCTGGGTGCTGCCATCCTTGCCGGTGGCGCGCGACATCAGGCGATGCGCACCGGTCGGCAGGCGCAGACTGACTTCGAAGCCGCGGAAAGAATACTTGCCGAGATCCTCGCTGAGGCGCGCATCCATCCAGTTCTTGCCGCCATCAGCCGAGATCTCGACCCGGGCAATACCCGACCCGCCGTCAAAAGCGATGCCCTTGACAGTCAAGTCTTGACCGGCCGCGAGATGCCCCGCTTCCACCGGAGCGGTGATGAAGCTGCGGACGTTATAGCGCCCGATCGGCCGAGTCTTCGGCGCGGCTGTGCCGGCCGGCACACAAGCGCAGTCATTGTCCGGGATGCGGTAGGCTGAGGTCATCCAGAAGCTGTCAGAGGGCTTGTCGAGCACCGTGATCTCATGAAGGTGCTTGACCCAATAGGTCCCGTAGGTGCCCGGAACCACCAGACGCAGCGGGTAGCCGTTCAGCATCGGCAGATCCGCGCCGTTCATTGCCCAGGCGAGCATCACCTCACCGTCGAGCGCATGGTCGAGGTCGAGCGCCTTGGTAAAGTCTGGCGTGTCAGGTGCCGGCGGCTCGTCCAGGCCATTGAAGCTGACCTGCACCGCGCCGGCGGCGATGCCGGCACGGTCGAGCACCGACTTCAAGGTGACACCGCGCCAGCGCGCATTGCCCATCAACCCATGCGCCGCCTGCCCGCCGGCAACCCGTGGCTCGGAAAAACCGCGGCTGTTGCCGGAACACTGGTTCACCGCGACGATCTCGGTCGCGGGCATCGCTTTCAGCTCAGCCAACGATAACGAGAGCGGCTTCTGCACTCGGCCCTGCACCGAGAGTCGGAAGGTCTCAGGGTCGAGATCCTGCGGCGGCGCATTGCCCGAGAGGTGGTAGCGCACGAAGAAGGCGTCGTTGGGGGTGATGAGACCTTCAGCATAAACCGCGAAGGGCGTCTCCAACTGCGGTGGCCGAGTGGTCAGGCGAATCAGCGGGCGCTTCTGCGGATAGGTCACTAAGGGCCGCTCACCATTGCCGAAAGGCAACATGACCGTTTCCGCCCGGCTCGCCGTGGCAATGCCCAACCCAAGCACGGCACCGGCGCGCAACGCACCGCGCCGGCTCATCAGAAACCTATCCGTCCCGATCATGCAGTCCTCTCTTTAAGCGCACTGGTCGAGGCGAGGCCCGACCGTTGGCGCGGTTTCCTGTTCAGCGCCCGATGGGTGCCAGTGTTCCGCACGGAACCGTAGTCGGGTCACAGGCTTGGGCTCGGTGTACCGCNCGCTTCGGCCACACTCAGCAAAACAGGGCGATCGAGGCCCTCCGCCGAGACCGCGTAACCGAACCCACGGTCGACCCACCAGAACGCGGTGACCCCCTGCGCCGGATCATCGGAGAAGCGAAACTCCGTTCCGGTCGGGCCGGCGTGGTCGGCGCGCAGATAGACGGTAAGCCGCAAGCGACGGGCATCCTCGTACATGAGTTGCGCAGCCGGGTCGCCGCCGGCGCCCGCAAGCAACCTGCCACCAATCAGCCGGTATCCCAGCGGTAGCAGGTCGGGCGCAGCCAGCGGCCGCCCCAGGCGGTTCGACAGCCAGGTTACAAGTTGCGCTTCCTGTGCCGCGGCCACCTCCACCGGGCGGCCGAGATCAGCCGCGAAGACCCGGTGGGCTGCGATGGCCTCCGCCACCATCGGCCGTGTCGCCATCGCGGTGGCAGCCGGCGCACGGTCCCGCGTGGCGTCGGACAGGGTAGCATGACCCGCCCATCCCATTGCTCCCCCTGTCACTAGCCAGATGCAGACGGACGCAACTCGACGCATTCCCTGCCAACGCGCGACCCGCCGTGCCGCGACCAAATTGGCAACCCGCAACCGCGCCGGCACCGGCTCATCGTGCTTCAACTGCAAGACGGCACGCAGCTTCTCCTGCTGAGAAGCCATGCTGCGGAGCCGAGCGGCCACTTCGGGGTTCGTGGCGAACCAAGCCTCGACCGCGTCGCGCCGGGACGACGGCAGACGACCATCAATCCAGGCCTGGAGGTCATCCTCGCCGATTGGAACCTCAGGGCTGCTGGCGGCCGTCACTTCACCCTCCTGAGCGCCTGCTGTCCGCCGGCCTTGACCACCTCGCCGTCCAGCAGACGGCGCAAGCGCTCCCGCCCGCGGGAAAGACGCGACATCACCGTACCAATCGGCACACCAGTCAGACGAGCCGTCTCCTCATAGGAAAGATCCTCGATGCCCACGAGGAGGATCACTGCCCGCTGGTCCTCCGGCAGTGCATCGAGCGCGGTGAGGGCATCCTGCCAGACCAGTCGGCCTTCGGCGGCGAGAGTCGCCGTCGGGTCGGCCCGCATAAGCGCCGCCGCGCCATCATCGTCCAACGAACGGTCCATGCCGCCGCGGGCAGAGCGACGCCGGTTGCTGAGGAACAGATTGTGCAGGATAGCGAAGAGCCAGGCCTTGAGGTTGCCATCGTGGTGACGCAGGTGCCAGCCGGCTATCGCCCGTTCCAGGCAATCCTGCACCAGATCATCGGCGACGGTGCCGTCACGCAGTAACGCCCAGGCGAAGCGTCGCAGGGCGGGGATATGCGGCTCGATCAGCGCCGCCATCTCTCCCTCCCGGCTACCCGTTCCCATCCACCGTTATCCCTTTGCTCTCAGAGCAGGCTCGTCGATCCGAGCAGGTGCTACTTCTGGATCTGCAGCGCAGCACCGGGTTGGGCGGCGGAGCCGGGGGCAATGACCAGATAGCGCCGTACCGGGCCAGCATTTTCTTGGACCACCTGCCGGATTGGCCCGACCGTGTTGACGATGGCGGCCCCAGCGGGGTTTGTCATGAAGGATGCCAGAACCTGCAGCGGCCCTGTCCCGTCCGCCTGGGTCGAGAGAGCCAGGACATGCGGTTTCCCAGGCTGCAGGCCGGTCGCTGCCGCCTGCAGAATCTGAAGCGGGCCCTGATCGAAGAGCGTCACTTGCGTCGCAGTGCGGCCATCCGCACCGGCGAGCAGGAGTTGCACGGAGTTGGCCGCGAGACCCGGGGGTTGCAGATTGTCCCTGCCCTCGCCTTGTGGCACGGCGCCAGGCACGTAGGCCACACCCTGGGGGCCCTGACCGATCGGGATTGTCGCTACGACCGCATTGGCCGCGGTATCGATCGCCGCAACGGCGTCGGCATTCTCCAGCCCGACATAAATCCGGGTTCCGTCACCGGATGGCCATAGGCCATGCGGCAGTGCGCCGACCCGGATGGCAGTAACCTGTTCGAAAGTGTCGGTGCGGAAGACCTTGACCTCATTCAGCCCGCCAACGGTGACATAGGCGAACTGGCCACGCGGCGTCCGGATAAAGTTGACGTGGTTGGTGATGGGGCCAGTATCGAGCACCCGCAGGACCGCGAAGGGAGGGCGTGCGTCGAACACCATGGTGCGGCCCACATCCTTGAGTGTCAGCCAGACCTGCCGCCCATCTGGTGTCGCCGCGATGTCAGGACAAAATGGGCTTTCCTGCTTCACCCGGCCGATGATCGCGCGAGACTTCGTGTCGATCACGACGGTCTCAGGACTGAAGCTGGAGCAGACGTAGCCAAAGGCGCCATCAGGCGAGAAGATGGTCATGCCCGGACCATTCGGCACCTTGATGCGGCCGGTCTCCTGGTACGTCCCGGCATCGAGAACGGCGATGTAGTCTTCACCGCGCACGCTCACCCAGACCTCTCGCCCGTCAGGCGTGAAGAACGCTTCATGCGGCGAACGGCCGACATAGGCGACATGCTTCACGAGGTTCGTCGCAGTGTCGATGAAGCTGACCGAGTTCGAGCCGATCGAGATGACCGCGAGCGTCCGATGATCCGGAGAGAAGCCCATCCCATGCACCAGCAGTTGGCCCCGATACAACGGACTGAGATTTGCCGGCGTGGTATCGCCGAGACGGATCACGCCAAGCAGCGTGTTGCTGGACGGATCGATTACCGAGACGGTGTTGGAGAACTGATCGGAGCTGTAGAAGCGATCCTGCTTGCTGATGGGAATGTCCGGCGCATCCGCGGGCCCTGGTGCCTGACCAGCGAACGCAGGCAGCGCCGTGGTCAGCAGAAGCAAGGCGGCAAAGCGTCCGGTCATCGTACGGTACCCTTGGGATGAGTGTGGGGATGGGCATCTGTTGCCGACGGCTGCGCCGGTAGCGTCTCGAGCGCCTGCTGCATCACGACAATTTCCTGCCGCTGTTC
>NZ_JAUFPN010000074.1:936-10741 GCF_030409335.1 Paeniroseomonas aquatica | reverse complement strand
CGCCGTCGCCGCGGCGCTGGGCGAGGCCATAGGCCCAGGCGGCGAAGCCGACCAGCACCGCGCCGCCGAGCACCAGCAGCAGCCCGTCCGGCCCCGCCTGCTGCGCCAGCACCCAGGCGAGCCAGGCGGCGGCGGCGTACATCGGGAAGGCGAGGCCCTGGCGCAGCGCCTCCATCCAGGGGCCCGGCCGCGGTAGCCGCGAGGCCAGCCCGGGGAAGACCCCCAGCAGCGCATAGGGCGCCGCCAGCCCGAGGCCGAGCGCGGCGAAGACCGCCAGGGTCGCCGCCGCCGGCATGGCCAGGGCGGCGCCGACCGCGGCGGCCATGAAGGGGGCGGTGCAGGGGGTGGCGACCAGCACCGCCAGCGCCCCGGTGAAGAAGCTGCCGGCATGGCCGCCTTGCGCCGCCAGGGCGCCGCCGGCCCCGGCCAGCCGCCCGCCCAGGGCGAACACGCCCGAGAGGTTCAGCCCCACCGCCAGCATCAGCCAGGCCAGCGCGGCGACGAAGGCGGGGGCGGTGAACTGGAAGCCCCAGCCGGCGGTGACGCCGGCCTGGCGCAGCCCGATCAGCAGCCCGGCCAGGGCCAGGAAGCTGACCAGCACGCCGGCGGTGTAGCTCGCGGCATGGGCCCGGACCACGGCCCGCGCCGCGCCGGACAGCCGCGCCAGCGCCATGGCCTTCATCGCCAGGATGGGGAAGACGCAGGGCATCAGGTTCAGCAGCAGGCCGCCGAGGAAGGCGGAGGCGAGCGCCTGCCACAGCGGCAGGCCGGGCGCCGCCGCCTCCGGCAGGCCGCCGACCGGCGCGGCCACGGCATAGGCGCTGCGCACCCCGGCGGCATCGGTCAGCACGACCACCCCCTCGAGGCTGGCCGGGGCGGCGGCGCCCTCGCGCGGGCTGAGGCCGAGGGTGGCGCTGCCGTCGCGCAGCCGCAGCGGCTGCGGCGCGGCATTGTCGAGCAGCCCGTCCTGGGCCGGGAAGAAGGCCGCCTCGCGCAGGGTGGCGGCCGAGAGCGCCGCCCCCGAGAGGGTGAGGCTGGCGCGGGAGCCGGCGAAGGCGGCCCTGGCCTCCCAGGGCGAGGGCCGGGGGAGCGCGGCCTCCGCCCGGGTGAAGAGCGGCGCGAGGCCGGCATCGAGCCGCCCGGCCGCGGCCACGGGCAGGTCGAGCCGAAAGCGGCCTTCCTCGGGGATGCAGATCTCGGCGCAGACCAGCCAGCTCGCCTCGGCCTCGATCGTCAGCGGCCCGGCCGGGGCGGGGCCGCCGGCCGGCAGGGCGACCCGCAGCGGCAGCAGCACCTCCTGCTCGTAGCCGTAGCTGACCAGCGGGCCGGTCGGGATGCGCTGCGGCGCCGGCCACTGGATCGGCCCGGCGGTGACGCCCTCCGGCAGGGTGAGAAGCAGCTCGGGCGGCGCCCCGGCATCGCCGGGGTTGCGCCAGTAGGTGTGCCAGCCCGGCGCCAGCCGCAGCCGGAGGCCGAGCTGGAAGGCCTCGCCCGGGGCCACCGCCTGATGGTCGGCGACCAGGGTCGCGGTGGCGCGCGGCGACCGCACGGCCGGGCTTTCCGCCGCCCGGGCCGGCACGGGGCCGAGCAGGATGGCCAGCAGGAGGAGGAGAGGTCGCATGCGGCGGATAGAACGGGACGCGCCAGCCTCTCCGCAAGGGCCTATCGGCCGCGCCGCGGCGCGCGGCTCAGGCCTGGGCCAGGACCTTCTGCCGGCCGAGCCGGCGGAGGTCGCGGAGGGCGCTCCGCAGCAGCGCCATCTCGCCCTCCGGCAGGAAGCCGTCGTCCTCGGCCTCGGACCGGCGCAGCAGGGCGGCGAGCTTCAGCGCGACCTCGGCCTGGTCGCGGGCCGGGGCCTGGGCGAGGGCGTCCAGCACCGCCAGCTCGGCATCGACCAGCTGGTCGACCTTGGCCTCGTCGGCGCCGCTGCAGCGCTCGATGCGCTGCAGCCGGGCGGCGAGGCCGGCGACGTCGGTGCGGGTGGAGGAGGGGCGCCGCACCGGGCTGGGCTCGGCGGCCTGGCTGCGGGTGGGAAAGGGGATGACGCAGGACATCGGGGATTCCGTTGCAGGTCAGGAGGTCGACGGGGTGCGCCGGCAGGACCGGCGCCGGCGCGGCCGCAGGTGCGTCAGGGCCCGGCGCCGGTGCCGTTCTGCACCGGCATCACATAGGCCGGGGGGCACTGGGTGATGGCGCCGCCGCGGGCATGGAAGGCGTGGATCATGCGGTTGACGGCCTCCGCATCGGGCTGCCCGGCCTCGCGGCAGCGCCGCTTGTGGGCGATCATCGCCCCGAGCGAGCGGCGCCGGACCTGGGCGGCTTCGGCGGTGGCGGTGGGAAGGCGGCTGAGTTTGGGGGTCATGGCCAAGCCTCACGTCTGCGCTATGAAAATAAAGTATACGTTCACATTGGCGCGATCAAGACAAAACTGCCCCCTTCTGGTTGAGTAAACCAGCAATGGCGCTCACGCGGAAGATGTATCGCCGCAATGGTTGATTTGACCGCCGCGCCTCCGCCCCTTGCCGCTTTGCGCCGAGCCCGGGCCGGACTATGCCGCCCGCATGCCCCCCATCCCCGCCGACATGCCGGAGCTTCCCGTCACCGAGGCCCTGCCCGCCCTGACCGCCGCGCTGCGCGCCGGGCCGAACGCGGTGCTGATCGCCCCGCCGGGGGCCGGCAAGACCACGCTGGTGCCGCTGGTCCTGCGCGACGAGCCCTGGGCCGCGGGCCAGAAGATCCTGGTGCTGGAGCCCCGCCGCGTCGCCGCCCGCGCCGCCGCCCGCCGCATGGCCGACCTATTAGGGGAGGGCGCGCCGGGCCAGACCATCGGCCTCGCCACGCGGCTCGACCGCGCCGGCTCGGCGGCGACCCGGATCGAGGTGGTGACCGAGGGGCTGCTGGTCCGCCGGCTGCAGTCCGACCCGGGGCTCGAGGGCGTCTGCGCCGTGCTGTTCGACGAGGCGCATGAGCGCAACCTCGACACCGACCTCGCCCTGGCGCTCTGCCTCGACCTGCAGCGCGCCCTCCGCCCGGAGCTGCGGCTGCTGGCGATGTCGGCGACGCTGGACGGCGCCGCCTTCGCCGGGCTGCTGGGGCCGGAGACGCCGGTGGTCAGCAGCCTCGGCCGCGCCTGGCCGGTGGCGCAGGAGTACCGCCCGCGCGACCTCGCCGATGCCCGCGACCTGCCGGAGGCGATGGCGGCGGCGATCCGCCTCGCGCTGCGGGCGCACCCCGGCGACATCCTCGCCTTCCTGCCGGGCTGGGGCGAGATCCGCCGCACCGCCGAGCGCCTGGCCGGCATCGAGGCCGAGGTGCTGCCGCTGCACGGCGAGATGCCGCCGGCCGAGCAGGACCGGGCGCTGAACCCGGGCGCCGGCCGCAAGGTGGTGCTGGCGACCTCCATCGCCGAGACCTCGCTGACCGTCCCCGGCGTCCGCATCGTGGTGGACGGCGGCTTCCGCCGCACGCCGCGGCTCGACCCCGCCACCGGCCTTGCGCGCCTCGTCACCGTCCGCATCAGCAAGGCCGCCGCCGAGCAGCGGGCCGGCCGCGCCGGACGGACCGCGCCGGGCGTCGCCATCCGGCTCTGGTCGGAGGCGCTGCACCGCGGCCTGGCGCCGCAGGACCGGCCGGCGATCCTGGAGGAGGAGCTCTCGGGCCTGGCGCTCGACCTCGCCGCCTGGGGCACCGCGCCCGGCGACCTCGCCTGGCTCGACCCGCCGCCGGCCGGGGCGCTTGCCGCCGCCCGCGCCCTGCTCACCGACCTCGATGCGCTGGAGCCGGACGGCGGCATCACGCCCACCGGCCGCCGCATGGCCCGGCTCGGCACCCATCCGCGCCTCGCCCGGATGCTGGCCGCCGCCGGGGACGAGGGCGAGAAGGCGCTGGCCGCCGACCTCGCCGCGCTGCTCGAGGAACGCGACCCGATCCGCGGCCGCGAGGCGCCCTGCGACATCACCCTGCGGCTCGACCTGCTGCACGGCGGCGACCACCCGAACGCCGACCGCGCCACGGTCCAGCGCATCCGCCGCGCCGCCGCGCTGCACCGCCGCCGGCTCGGGGTGCATGGCGCGACCATGCCGGAGGGCGACCCGGGCGCGCTGCTGGCCGCCGGCTTCCCCGACCGCATCGCCGCCATGCGCGGCGTCATGGCCGGCGCCTTCCGGCTGGCCTCCGGCCAGGGCGCCCGGCTCGGGGCCACCGACCCGCTGGCCAAGGCGCCGCTGCTGGCGGTCGCCGACCTCGAGCTGCAGGGCACCGAGGCGCGCATCCGCATGGCAGCGCCGCTCGACCGCGCGGTGCTCGAGGCCCGCTTCCCCGGGCGCTTCCGGCGCGAGGAGGGCGCCGCCTTCGATGCCCGCAGCGGCGCCGTGCTGGCCCGCCGGCGGCTGCGCTTCGGGCCGCTGGTGCTGGAGGAGCAGCCGCTGGCCAACCCCGACCCGGCGGTGATCGCCGCCGCCCTGGCCGCGGCGGTGGCCGACCGCGGGCTGCGCGACCTGCCCTGGAGCACGGCGGCGCGACAGGTGCAGGCGCGGCTCGGCTGGATGCGCCGGGTGGAGGGCGCGGCCTGGCCGGATGCCGGCGATGCCGCCCTGGCCGCCACGGTGCAGGACTGGCTGGCCCCGGCGCTGTTCGGCCGCTCCCGGCTGACGGAGCTGGCCGGGCTGAACCTGGTCGACCTGCTGCTGGCCGGGCTGCCCTGGGCGCAGCGGCAGCGGCTGGAGGCGGCGCTGCCGCCGCGCCTGCCGCTGCCGGCCGGTCGCAGCGCCGCCATCGACTACGCCGCCGATCCGCCGACGCTGGAGGCCCGGCCGCAATACCTGTTCGGCCTGACCCGGCTGCCGCCGCTGGCGGAGGGGCGGGTGCCGCTGCAGGTGGCGCTGCTCTCGCCGGCGGGGCGCCCCGTCGCGGTCACCGGCGACCTCGCCGGCTTCTGGAAGGGCGGCTGGGCGGATGTGCGCAAGGACATGCGCGGCCGCTATCCGCGGCACAACTGGCCCGAGGACCCGGCCACCGCCGTGCCGGACCCGCCGAAGCCGCCGCGCGGGGGCTGACGATCCCCCGGCGGGAGGTTGAAGGATCGCATCCATCTTCCCAGAGTTTGAGGGTATTGCCGCCCCCCCCCGCAGCCTCCAGGCTTGCCCCCGGCCAAGGATCGCGTCCCATGTCCGCCCTGCTTTCGCGTCGCCACCTTGGCCTTCTCGGCGCCGCTCTCCTGGCAGGCTGCACCGGCAGCCCCGGCCCGGCCGCCGCCCAGCGCGGCCTGCTGCCGGACTTCGCCGACCTGGCCGAGCGGGTGCTGCCCGCCGTCGTGAACATCGCCGTCACCGGCGAGCAGGCGGCGCAGCTGCCGCCCGAGGTGCGCGGCACCCCGCTGGAGCGCTACTTCCGCGACCGGCTGCGCAACCGCCGGCAGGAGACCACCGGCGCCGGCTCCGGCTTCGTGGTCGACCCGTCCGGCTTCATCGTCACCAACAACCACGTCATCGGCAGCGCCACCCGGGTGGTGGTCTCGCTGCAGGACGGGACCGAGCTGGTCGCCCGGGTCATCGGCATGGACGAGCTGACCGACCTCGCCCTGCTGAAGGTCGAGCCGCGCGCGCCGCTGGCCGCGGTGCCATTCGGCGTGTCCGGCGCCGCCCGGGTCGGCTCCTGGGTGCTGGCCGCAGGCAATCCCTTCGGCCTCGGCGGCACCGTCACCTCGGGCATCGTCTCGGCCCGGGGCCGGGAGATCGGCGCGGGACCTTTCGACGATTTCATCCAGACCGATGCCGCCATCAACCCCGGCAATTCCGGCGGGCCGCTGTTCAACGCCGCCGGCGAGGTGATCGGGATCAATACCGCGATCTACTCGCCGTCCGGCGCCAGCGCCGGCATCGGCTTCGCCACCCCCTCCGACCTGGCCCGGCCGGTGATCGAGCAGCTGAAGCGGGAGGGCCGAGTGGAGCGCGGCTGGCTCGGGGTCTCGGTGCAGGACCTGGTGCCGGAGGACGGCCGCAGCGCCCGCCGCGGCGTGCTGGTGGCGGCGGTGGAGCGCACCAGCCCGGCCGGCCGGGCGGGGCTGCGCCAGGGCGACGTGGTGGTCGCCATCAACGGCGACCGGGTCGAGACCTCCCGCGCCCTGGTCCGCACCGTGGCCGCCATCCCGCCCGGCCAGACCCTGCGCCTGACCGTGCTGCGCGAGGGCCGCGAGCGGGAGATGCCGGTGCAGGTTGGCCGCCGGCCGGGGCAGGGCTAAACAGGACGAATTCTGGGGATCACACGCCATGCGCATGCTGCTGGTCGAGGACGATGCCGAAGTCGCCCGGTTCGTGAAGAAGGGCCTGCAGGAGGCCGGGCATACGGTGGAGCACGCGACGAATGGCAGGGACGGGCTCTTCCTCGCGGCCTCCGAGCAATTCGACATGCTGGTGCTCGACCGCATGCTGCCGGGCGGCGTCGACGGCGTGCGGCTGGTCGAGACCCTGCGCAGCCAGGGCAACCGCACCCCGGTGCTGTTCCTCTCGGCGCTGTCGGCGGTGGATGAGCGGGTGAAGGGGCTGAAGGCCGGCGGCGACGACTACCTGACCAAGCCCTTCGCCTTCGCCGAGCTGCTCGCCCGCGTCGAGGCGCTGGGACGCCGCCCCTCGGTCGATGCCCCCGCGACCAAGCTGCGGGTCGCCGACCTCGAGCTCGACCTGCTGTCGCGCACCGTCACCCGCAACGCCAAGCGGATCGACGTGCAGCCGCGCGAGTTCCGCCTGCTCGAGCACCTGATGCGCCATGCCGGGCAGGTGGTGACCCGCACCATGCTGCTGGAGAAGGTCTGGGACTACCACTTCGACCCGCAGACCAACGTCATCGACGTCCATGTCTCGCGCCTCCGGCAGAAGCTGGACAAGGGCTTCGACAAGCCGCTCATCCATACCGTCCGCAACGCCGGCTACATGATCCGGGCCGAGCCCTGAAGCTGGCCTCGGCGCGGCGGCAGGCGCAGGCGGCGGGCCCGCGGCATGCCGCCATGGCGCCGAGCCTGTCGCTCGGCCCGCCCCGGCTGCTGAAGAGCGCCGGCTTCCGCTTCGCGCTGCTCTTCGCCGCCATGTTCGCCTCGGCCGCCATCGCCCTGGTCGCGGTGCTGTGGTGGGCGACCGCGGGGGCGCTCGACCGGCAGACCGACGCGGCGGTGCGGGCTGATGCCATCGCGCTCGCCGAGCGCTGGCGGGAGGCCGGGGCCACCGGCCTGGCCGAGGCGATCGAGGAGCGCCTCGCCGTCGACGTCGAGAACGAGGCGATCTACCTGCTGACCGAAGCCGAGGGCGGCCGCCGGCTGGCCGGCAACCTCGACCGCTGGCCGGCGGTGCCGGCCGAGGAGGGCGCCTGGTTCCGCACCCGGGTGCTGCACGACGGCTTCGCCGCCGAGGCGCGGCTGCACCGGCTGGAGCTGCCGGGCCTGCGGCTGCTGGTCGGCCGCGACGAGTCGGAGCGCGAGCAGCTGCGCCGGCTGCTGACCGAGGGCGTGTTCTGGGCCTCGGGCGCCGTGGTCCTGTTCGCGCTCATGGGCGCCTGGCTGCTGCGGCATGCGCTGCAGGCGCGGATGCGCCCGGTCTTCGCCACCACCGCCGCCATCGCCGGCGGCAACCTCGGCTCGCGCGTCGCGCTGTCGGGCCGGGGCGACGAGTTCGACCGGCTGGCGCAGACGCTCAATACCATGCTGGAGCGCATCGGCACGCTGATGGAGGGGGTCCGCGGCGTCTCCGACGCCATCGCCCACGACCTCCGCACCCCGATCGCCCGGGCCCGGGCCAAGCTGGAGGACGCGCTCTCCGAGGCGCCGGACGAGCCGGCGCTGCGGGCGACGGTGGAGCAGGGCATCGCCGACCTCGATGCCATCAGCCGCATCTTCCAGGCCCTGCTGCGGATCGCCGAGGCCGAGGCGGGGGCGCGGCGGGCCGCCTTCGCCCCGCTCGACCTCAGCCTGGTGCTGGCCGACGCGGCCGAGATCTACGAGGTGGCGGCCGAGGCGCGCGGCCAGCACTTCGCCACCGACCTGCCGCCGCAGCTGGAGCTGGTCGGCGACCGCGACCTGCTGCTGCAGGCCGTCGTCAACCTGCTGGACAACGCGATCAAGTTCACCCCGCCCGGCGGCACGGTGCAGCTGAGCGCCCGGCGGGTGGCCAAGGGGATCGAGATCCTGGTCGCCGACGACGGCCCCGGCCTCGCGCCCGACGACCGCAGCCATGCCGGCGAGCGCTTCTTCCGCGCCGACAAGGCCCGCGCCACGCCGGGCTCCGGCCTCGGGCTGTCGCTGGTGCAGGCGGTGGCGCATCTGCATGCCGGCGAGCTGCGGCTGGAGGATGCGGTGGCGGGCCGGACCCCGCCCGGCCTGCGGGTCGTGCTGCTGCTGCCGAGCCCTTGAGCGGGCCGGCCCGGCCCCGGGCGCGCCACCCCGGCGGCGCCATGACCGAAGCGTCATGCGCAGCCCACCGCGGCTTGAGCCGCGGGGCGGCATCCTGGCGCACCATGCAAAGCCTCCTCACCCCGCCGGCGCTGCTGCTCGTGCTGGCAGTCTCGGCCACGGCGGAGCCGCGGGTCACCACCGACACCGCGGAGTACTGCGGCAGCCTGGTCACCCGGCTGGCCGGCATGCCGGCGGCGACGCGGGAGCCCTCCCGGTCGCTGATGGCGGAGGGCGTGCGGCTCTGCGACAACGGCCATGTCCGCACCGGCATCGCCAAGCTGCGCCGGGCGATGCGGGCGGCGCAGGCGACCCCCTGACCCGGACCGGCCGGGCGCAATCGCCGGCAAGGTGATGATGCCGGCTCACCAACCCGCCATCCGCGTGTAATCTGCCGCCCATGGGCGGGAGCATGGGCATGGCCGAGGCGGATGCGACGGACGGGCCGCTGCGCCGCGACCTGCGACGCTTCCTGGCGGCCGAGATCGGCCGCGGCCTCTGGGATCCCGGCGCCGGCAGCTTCGGCCCCGGCGATGCCGGCTTCGCCACCCGGCTGGGCGCCCGCGGCTACATCGGCACCGATTGGCCGCGCGCCTGCGGCGGCCTCGGCGGCAGCCGGCTCGACCGCCAGGTCATCGCCGAGGAACTGCTGGCGCACGGGGCGCCGCTGCGGGCGCATTGGGTGGCGGAACGGCTGGTCGGGCCGCTGCTGCTCGGCTTCGGGACCCCGGCGCAGCAGCAGGAGCTGCTGCCGCGGATCGCCGCCGGCCGGCTCGGCTTCTGCCTCGGCATCGAGGAGGCGGAGCGCACGGCCGAGCCGGCCGCGACGGAGACCCGGGCGCTGCCGGTGCCCGGCGGCTGGCGCATCACCGGCCGCAAGTCCCCGGTGGCCGATGCGGCCGAGGCGCAGCGCATGCTGCTGCTCGCCCGCACCCGCGCCCCGGAGGCCGTGGCGGCGGACCGGCTGGCCGGCTTCGGCCTCTTCCTGGTGGATCTGGCGCTGCCGGGCATCACGCGGCTGCCGATGGCGGCGGCGGAAGAGGCCGCGGCGCTGCCGGGCGCGGTGGTGCTGGACGGCGTCTTCCTGGCCGCCGACCGGCTGGTCGGCGGGGCGGAGGATGGCCTGCCGGCCTGGAAGGCGGTGGTCGAGGCGGCGCTCGGCGGGCCGGAATGCTGGATGCGCGACTGGCCGCTGCTGGCCGGCCTCGCCGGCGTGGTGGCGGACCCCGCCGCCGAGGCCGCCCTGGGCCGGCTGGTCGCCGAGGCCTTCGCCCTGCACCAGCTCGGGCTCGACCGGGCAGGCGAGGAGCCGAAGCGGTGGCGGGCGGCGCTGGCGCTGCTCGGCGCCGTCCAGGCTGCGGCCCTGGCCGA
>NZ_JAUFPN010000074.1:0-885 GCF_030409335.1 Paeniroseomonas aquatica | reverse complement strand
GCTGCGGCTGCTGCCGGTGCCGGCGACGCCGGCGCTGGCCGGGGCGCTCGCCGCCGCGCAGGCCGCCGCCGCCTGGAATCCCTGGGATGCCGCGCGGCTCGGCCTCCGGCGGCCGCGGCCATGACCCTGCCGCCCGAGGACAAGCTGCTCCGCCGCGGCGGCCGCATCCTCGCCGCCGAGGTGACGCCGGCCCTGCTGGCGGCCATGGCCGGGGGCGGCTTCCCCCGCCCGCTCTGGGAGGCGCTGGACCGGGCCGGGCTGGTGCGGCCCGCGGGCGAGCCTGGGCTGGCGGCGCTGCTGGCGCTGGTCCGGCTCTGCGCCCGACACGCCGCCCCGCTGCCGGTGGCGGAGACCCTGCTCGGGCGATACCTCCTGGCGCAGGCGGGGATGGCGCCGCCGCCCGGGCCGCTGAGCCTCGGGCCGGTGGCGTTCGGCGCCGCGGGCGACGGGCCGGCGCCGGACTTCGCCGGCGGCCGGCTCTCGGGCGAGCCGGCGCGGCTGCCCTGGGCCCGGCATGCGACCGCGGCGGTGATCGTGGTCGGGACCCCGGCGGGGCCGCGGACCATCCTGACCGGCCGGCCGGCCATCGCCGAGGCGGGGCTGAACCTGGCCGGCGAGCCGCGCGACCGGGTGCGGCTGGCGGAGACGCCGGTGCTCGCGGCCGGGCCGCCGGGGCAGGGGGTCTCGGTCGAGGGGCTGGTCCGGCTGGGCGCGCTGTTCCGGGTCGCCGCCATGGTGGGGGCGCTGGACCGGCTGGCGCGGCTGGCCTCGCTGCACCTGCGCCAGCGCCGGGCGGATGGCCGCAGCCTGCTCGGCGACCCCGGCGCGGCCCAGGCCATGGCCGCCCTCACCGCCGAGGCGGCCGCGGCCCGGGCGGCGGCGGCC
>NZ_JAUFPN010000073.1 GCF_030409335.1 Paeniroseomonas aquatica | reverse complement strand
TCGCCGCGGGAGCAATGCAGGTCAGCTTCAACGGTCTGGATGAGCCGCCCGCGCCCGACACGCCAGATTTCACCAAGGCGCTCAACGTCGACCATGCGCGCGACGGCGAGGTGATGTTGGCCTGGGCGATGAACGGCGCCGACCTGCCCATGCTGAATGGCTACCCACTGCGCTTGGTGGTTCCGGGCACCTACGGCACCTACTGGGTCAAGCACCTGCATGAGATCATTGTGCTGGACAAACCTTCCGACAACTTCTGGATGACCTCCGCCTACCGCATCCCAGACAATGACTGTGCCTGCGTGCCGGCCGGCACGGCGGCGCCAAAGACGCGGCCGATCGGGCGCTACAATGTACGCAGCTTCATCACCGCGCCGGTGGAAGCAGGGCGGGTCTCGGCCGACCGCGATATAACCGTTAAGGGCATCGCCTTCGACGGCGGCTCGGGCATCGCCCGTGTCGAGGTTTCGATCGATGGCGGCAAGAGTTGGACGGACGCTCGGCTCGGCGAGGAGCTCGGCAAATATTCCTTTCGTGGCTTCGAGCTGAGCCTGCGCCTGCCAGCCGGCGTGCATCGCCTGATGTCACGCGCCACCGGGAAGGATGGCGGCACCCAGCCGATGGAAGCGCGGTGGAACCCACCCGGCTATATGCGCAACGTGATCGAGACCGTCTCCGTGACGGCGGCGTGAGGGGAATGCATATGCGCGTCCTCACAGTCGCCGCGGCGCTGGCTGCCGGGCTGGCGGCAGCGGCCGCCGCGAAACCAATCCAGTACGAACTGCCGGAGGAGACGGCGGAACTCGCGCCTGGGCCGGGTCTTGACGTTGCGCAGGCGAATTGCGTCGCCTGCCACTCGGCTGACTACATATCTACCCAGCCCCGCAACCTGCGCGACCCAGGCGCCTTTTGGACGGCCGAAGTGACCAAGATGCGTCATGTCTAT
>NZ_JAUFPN010000072.1 GCF_030409335.1 Paeniroseomonas aquatica | reverse complement strand
GGCGGCGGCGCTCACCGCGCTCTCGGCCGATGCCGCCCCGCCCGAGCCCTTCCTGCGGCCGCGGGATGCCGCGGCGCTGCTGGGCTGGGCCGCGACCGCCCGCGTCGCCCCGCCCGAGGCCGCGCCGCCGCCGCCCTCCCTGGGGCTGGAGGCGCTGGACGCGCGGCTGGAGGCGCTGCCGGTGGACCAGGTGCTGCTGCACCGGGCGGTGGCGCGGCCCGGGTCCGGGGTGCCGGGGCGCGGCCGGCGGCTGCGGCTCTCCCGCCCCGCCCTCGCGGCGGTGCTGGGCCCCCTGGCCGCGGATGCCGAGCTCATGGCCCATGCCGCGGACCGGCTGGCGGCGCGGCTGCTGCCGGCGCTGGCCGCCTGGGCGCGGGACCTGCCGGGCTGGCGGCTGCTGCCCCTGCCGCGGAGCGGCCTGGCTCTGTTATCGCGGAGCGGCCTGGCCCTGTTATCGCGGAGCGGCCTGGCCCTGCCGCCGCGGAGCGGCCTGAACCCGGCGCCGCGCGGGCTGCCGCCGCCGAGCGTGGTGCCCGGCCTCTTCGGCGTGCTGCCGCTGGCCGCCGCGGCGGACCCGGCGCTGGCCGCCTACCGCCGGGCGCTGGCCGGGCGCGGCTGGGCCCTGGCGCTGGACGGGCTCGATGCGGCGGCGCTGGCGCTGGTCCGCCCGGCCGGCCTGGCCGCCGACCTGCTGCTGCTGCGCTGGTCCCCGGCGCTGGCCGACCGCGCCCCGCTCGCCCTGCTGCGGGAGGTGCCGGCCGACCGCCTGCTGCTGACCGGCTGCGACGGCCCGGAGGCCCTGGCGCTGGCGGCGCGCCTCGGCATCGCCGCCACCGGCCCGGCGGTGGAGGCCGGGGCATGAAGCCGCCCCAGCCGGCGCCGCCGGGGGCGAGGCCGGCGGTGCTGCAGCCCTCCGGGCGCGGCCCGGCGGCCGGCGGGGATGCGCTGGCGCTGGCGCATTTCGTCCGGGACGCGGTGGCGGCCGGGCTGGTGCGGGACGTGCTGCACCTGCGGCTGGCCGGGATGGCGGGCGGGCTCCGCCAGGGCCACCACCAGCGGCTGGTGCGGGAGGCGCTGGAGCCGCTGCTGCGGCCGACCCGGGCGCGGGTCTTCGAATTGCCTAATGGCGACATCGTCGCCGTGGCCCCGACCGAGGGCCGCCACCTCCGCTCCGCCGAGGAGCAACTCGCCATCCTCTTCGCCGCCGAGGAACGGCTGCCCTTCTTCCGGCGGCGGCCGCCGGAGGCGGTGGCGGCGCGGCGGGCCGCGGTCGAGGACAGCCTGGTTCCCGGACCCGCCCCGGCCGAGTCGCCGGGGATGGCGCATCTCGGCATCGCGCCGCCACCGGAGGCCCAGGCCCTGACCGCGGCCGAGCTGGCGGCCATGGAGCGCGGCCTGGGCCATGCCAGCCTCGCGCGCTTCCTGGTGCGCCGCCCGGTCTGCCGGCTGGCGCCGGGCGATGCCGGGCCGGAGGTGGCCTGGGAGGAATGGGAGCTCGGCTGGCCGGAGCTCTGCGGCGCGCTGCTGCCGGGCGCCGACCCGTCGCTGGCGCCGGCGCTGTTCCGCCGGCTGCGGCGGCTGGTGGACCGCCGGCTGCTGACCGAGCTGGGCCGGCCGGCGGAGGCGCGGCGGCTGGGCCGGGCCGGGCTGCGGCTGGCGCTCGAGAGCATCGCCGAGGCCGAATTCCTCCGCCTCGACACGGCGCTGGGGCCGGAGGGGCGGGGGCGGATGACCCTCGGCCTGAGCGCGGAGGATGCGCTGGCGGACCCGGCGGGCTTCGGCTTCGCCCGCGACTTCTGCCGGGGGCGCGGCTGGCGGGTGGCGATCGACCTCGACGCGGCCGAGCTGCTGGCGGCGCTGCCGGCGGCGGCGCTGGCGGTGGACCTGATCCGGCTGCGCTGGTCGCCGGCGCTGCCCGGCCTGGCGGCGGCGCTGCCGGAGGACCGCTCCCGGCTGGTGCTGGGCGGGGCGGACCGGGCGGCGGCGATCGGCTGGGGCTGGGAGGCCGGCATCACCCTGTTCGAGGGACGGTTGCTGCGGCCGCGCGGGTGACGATATGCCGGGGCCATGGAAAACCCCGCCATCCACGCCGAGGCGCTGAGCAAGCGCTACACCCCGGAGGCGGCGCCCGCCGTCGATGGCCTCAGCTTCCGCATGCCGCGGGGGGCCACCTGGGGGCTGCTCGGCGGCAACGGGGCAGGCAAGACCACCACCATCGCCATGCTGCTCGGCCTGCTGGTGCCAAGCGGCGGGCGCATCACCGTGCTGGGCCACGACATGGCGCGGGACCGCTTCGCCGCCCTGGCGCGGATGAACTTCTCCTCCCCCTACATCGCCCTGCCGGCGCGGCTGTCGGTCGCCGAGAACCTCAGGGTCTACGCGCATCTCTACGACGTGCCGCAGGCCGGGCGGCGCATCGCCGAGCTGGCGGCGCAGCTGCAATTGACCGAGCTGCTGGACCGCCCGGCCGGGCAGCTCTCGGCCGGGCAGAAGACCCGCGTCGCCCTGGCCAAGGCGCTGGTCAACCGGCCCGAGCTGCTGCTGCTCGACGAGCCGACCGCGAGCCTCGACCCGGACACCGGGGACTGGGTGCGGTCCTGGCTGGAGCGCTACCGGGCCGAGACCGGCTGCTCCATCCTGCTGGCCAGCCACAACATGGCCGAGGTCGAGCGGCTCTGCGGCCATGTGCTGATGCTGAAGCAGGGGCGGCTGGTGGATGCGGGCAGCCCGGCCGCGCTGCTCGGGAAATACGGCCGCGGCGATCTCGAGCAGGTCTTCCTCGACATCGCCCGCGGCCGCGCGGCGGAGGCGGTGCCATGAACCGCGCCGCGCTGCGCCGCATCTGGGGCATGATCTACCGCCACCTCGCGCTGTACCGCCGGTCCTGGCCGCGGGTGCTCGAGCTGATGTACTGGCCGGTGCTGCAGATGGTCGTCTGGGGCTTCACCACCACCTACCTGATCGGGCTGCAGGGCAATTCCGCGGCCCTGGCGGCGGGGACGCTGCTGGGCGGCGTGCTGCTGTGGGAGGTGGCGCTGCGCAGCCAGATGGGCTTCTCGATCTCCTTCCTCGAGGAGATCTGGTCGCGCAACCTCGGCCATGTCTTCGTCAGCCCGCTGCGGCCGCGGGAGCTGGTCGCGGCGCTGATGGGGATGAGCATCATCCGCGTCCTGGTCGGCGTGCTGCCGGCGGTGCTGCTGGCCTGGCTGCTCTATGCCTTCGGCCTCTTCGCCATGGGGCCGGTGGTGGTCGCCTTCTTCGCCGCGCTGCTGCTGATGGGCTGGGCGGTCGCGCTCGGCGTCACCAGCCTGATCCTCCGCCATGGCGCCGGGGCGGAGGCGCTGGCCTGGTCGATCCTGTTCGGGCTCACGCCCTTCTCGGCGGTGTTCTACCCCGTCGCCGTGCTGCCCGGCTGGCTGCAGCCGGTGGCGCTGGCGCTGCCCTCCGCGCATGTCTTCGAGGGGATGCGGGCGGCGCTGCTGGACGGGACCATCGCCTGGGGCCACCTGGGCGCCGCCTTCGCGCTCGATGCCGCCTGGCTGGCGCTGATGGCCTGGGTCTTCATGGCGCAGTTCGAGCGGGCGCGCATCCGGGGGGCGCTGTTGAGCATTGGGGAGTAGCCGGGCTTTGCGCTACACCGCCGGCATGCCCGAGACCCGCTTCCACCTCATCCGCCACGCGCTCGTCGAGCCGAAGGCCCGCACCGTCTTCTACGGCGCCATGGACGTGCCGCTCTGCGACCTCGCCCTCAGGCAGGATGCCTCGCTGTTCCGCTGGCTGGCCGCCCGGCTGCCGCGGCCGGCCACCTGGGTCACCTCCAACCTCGCCCGCACCCGGGCGACGGCGATGGCCATCTTCGCCGCCGGCTACCCGGAGCAGCCGCTGGCGACCGAGCCGGATCTCGCCGAGCAGCACCTGGGCGACTGGCAGGGGATCGCGCACGACGCCCTGGCCGGCATGCTGCGCCACCCCGCGCATCCCTTCTGGCCGCATGCCGCCGAGGAGGAGCCGCCGGGCGGCGAGAGCTTCGCCACCGTGCAGGCCCGGGTCGGCGCCGTGCTCGACCGGCTGGCCGAGGACCACGCGGGCGGGGAGGTGGTGATCGTCGCCCATGGCGGCTCGATCCGGGCGGCGCTGGCGCATGCGCTGGGGCTGAGCGGGCACCAGGCGCTGGCCTTCTCCGTCCGCAACCTCGGCGTGACCCGGCTCGAGCGGGTGGCGGCCGACTGGCGCGTGGCCGCGGTGAACGAGGAACCCTGGACCGCCCCCGATTGGGAATGATCGGGGAAGGTTTGGACAGCGTGACGCAGGGCGGCTAATGTCCGGCCCAATTCACAGGGTTGGCGAGGGGGCTTGATGCGCCGTCTGATGATGTTGGGCCTGATGCTGGGGTCGCTGGCGGGCTGCGCGGGGACGCCGGGCAGCGGCGAGGAGCAGACGCTGGTGGACCGCGCCACCCTCTCCGTCCAGGAGATCCTGGGCGACGGGCATGACCGCATGCGGGCCGCCGACCTGCTGCGCCGGGCCCGCGCGGTGGTGGTCTGCCCGCGCATCTTCCGCGCCGGCTTCTTCTTCGGCGGCGAGGGCGGCGGCTGCGTCCTGGTCGGGCGGGATGCCGCCGGCTCCTGGTCCTCGCCGGCCTTCTACTCGCTCGGCACCGGCAGCTTCGGCCTGCAGGCCGGCATCCAGGACCTGCAGATCCTGATGCTGGTGATGAACGACAAGGCGCTGACCGCCCTGCTCGACAGCCAGCTCAAGCTCGGCGCCGATGCCTCGCTCGCCTTCGCCACCTTCGGCGGCTCGATCGAGGCCTCGACCACCGCCGCGGTCGGCGCCGATATCGTCGCCTTCGCCCGGGCCCGCGGGCTCTATGCCGGGCTGACGCTGGAGGGATCGCTGATCTCCTCGCGCAGCGAATGGAACCGCGGCTACTACCGGCAGGAGGTCGGGCCGCGGCAGATCGTGGTGGCCATGCAGGTGCACAACCCGGGCGCCGACCCGCTGCGGGCGGCGCTGATGCGCTTCAGCGCCGGAACCGCCGCGGCCGCCGCGCCGCCGCCGATGGCCGGCCAGGCGCCCGGCATGGCGCTCGGCAGCGGGCCCGCCCCGGGTCCGGGCCCGGCGATGGGTCCCGCCACCGGGAGTGGCGTGCAGCGCTCCACCCTGCCGCCGCTGCGGTGACCTGCCGCCGCGCCCTGCTCGGGCTGCTGCTGGCCATGCCCGTCATGGCCGCGGCGCAGGAGCGGGGGGAGCCGCAGGCGCTGGTCGACCGCGCTACCCTCGCGGTGCAGGAGATGCTGACCGTGGGCGACCCGCCGGCGGTCGAGGATGCCCGGCGGCTGCTGCGCCGGGCCCGCGCCGTGGTGGTCTGCCCGCAGGTCTTCCGCGCCGGCTTCATCCTGGGCGGCCAGGGCGGCGGCTGCGTCCTGCTGGGCCGCGATGCCGCGGGGTCCTGGTCGGCGCCGGCCTTCTACGGCCTGTCCTCGGCCAGCCTCGGCTTCCAGATCGGCGTGCAGGACATGCAGGTCATGATGCTGGTGATGAACGAGCCGGCGCTGGTGGCGCTGATGGACAGCCAGTTCCAGTTCGGCGCCGATGCCTCGCTCTCGGTCGCCACCATCGGGGCGGGGATCGCCGGGGCGACGACCTCGGCCGCCGGGGCGGATATCGTCGCCGTCGCCCGGGCCCGCGGGCTCTTCGCCGGCATCGCGCTGGAGGGATCGCTGCTGAGCGCCCGCAGCGGCTGGAACCAGGCCTATTACGGGCAGGATCTCGGGCCGCGGCAGATCGTGCTGGCGATGCAGGCGAACAACCCGGGCGCCGACCCGCTGCGCGGGGCGCTGATGCGCCATGGCGCCGCCGTACCGGCCCCGCCGCCCGTGGTGCAGGCCGCGCCCGCCCAGGCCGCAGCCGCCCATGCGCCGCCGCCGGCCGCCGGCGTTCAGCCCGGCCCCTTGCCGCCGGTCGCCCGCCCGCGCTGACGCGGCGCCTCAGGCCGCGCGGATCGAGGTCAGGAAGCCGTCGACCCGCGCCCGCAGCGCCTCCGACTGCTGGAACAGCGCGGCGGAGGCGGCGCGGACATCTCCGGCCGCCGCGTCGGTGCGGCCGGCATCCTCGCTCATGCCGCTCGCGTGCTGGGCGGATTCGGTGGTGCTGGCCGCGGCCTCGGTGATGGCGCGGCCGATTTCCTGGGTGGCCGCCGCCTGCTGCGCCGCGGTTTCCGCCAGCAAGGCGGTGGTCGCATTCACCGTGCCGATGATCCGGCCGATCGTCCCCACCACCTCCACGGTCCGGCTGGTCTCGGCCTGCATGGCGCTGATCTGGGTGCCGATCTCGTCGGTGGCGCGGGCGGTCTGCGCCGCCAGGGCCTTCACCTCGCTCGCCACCACGGCGAAGCCCTTGCCGGCTTCCCCGGCCCGGGCCGCCTCGATCGTCGCGTTCAGCGCCAGCAGGTTGGTCTGGCCGGCGATGTCGCTGATGAGCTGCACCACGTCGCCGATCCGGCTCGCCGCCTCGGACAGGCCGCGCACGGTGCTGCCGGTCACCTCGGCGGCGCCGGTCGCCTCCCGCGCGGCGCCGGCGGCGGCTTCCACCTGGCGGACCACCTCGGCGATGCTGGCCGAGAGTTGCTCGGTCGCGGAGGCGACGCTTTCGACGTTGCTGCTCGCCTCGGCCGCGGCATGGGCCACCGCATCGGCACGGGCGCTGCCATCCCGCGCGGTGGCCGCCATGCCCGCCGCCGTGGCATCGAGCTGGCTGGTCGCCCTGGCGACCGCGCCGAGGACGCCGGCCGAATCCGCCTCGAAGCCGCGCAGCAGGGCATCGACGGCGAGGGAGCGGGTCCGCTGCGCCTCCTGCTCCGCCGCCCGGGCGGCTTCCAGGGCCAGCCGGTCGGCGGCACCGGCGCGCAACGCCTCCACCGCCGCCGCCATGTCGCCCAGCTCATCCGCCCGGTCGCGGCCCGGGACCGCGAGGCCGAGGTCGCCGCCGGCGACGCGGCCGACGCACTCCGTCAGCGCCCGCAAGGGCCGCACCACCCGGCGCAGCAGCAGCCCCAGCGCCGCCCCGGCCACCTCCAGCGCCGCATCCCGCAGGACCAGCACCCGGGCCAGGGCGGGGAGGCTGAAGCCGCGATACTCGGCCAGCGCCTCCGGCCAGGCGGCGCGGGCGCCGGCGGCATCGATGATGGCGCGCCAGCGCCGTTCCGCCTCGCCGCGCAGGACTGCCCGCTCCGCCTCCAGGCCCTGGCGCAGCGACGGCTCCCCCAGCCCGCCGATCAGCCTTTCGGCCTCCTGCCAGCTCTGGTCGAGCTGCCCGGTCTGCACCAGGGCGGCGCTGTGTTGCTGCGCCGTCACCGGGTTGCCGGACAGCCAGCCGGTCATCAGCAGGCTGCGCCGGCCCATCGCGTCCCGCATGCTCATCAGCTGGCTCGCCACGGCGACGGCGGCGGCCACCGCCGGGGCATCCTCCGCCAGGCCGCCGCCCATCCGGGCACCGGCTTCGCCGATCCGGTCCGCCATGGTGCTGCGGACGCGGGCGAAATCATCGTAGAGGGCGGGGTCGCGCCGCGCCGGCGGCAGGGTCGCGACCGCGGCCACCCGCTGGACCAGCCCGGCCAGGGCCGGCGCGACCTCGTCGAAGACGGCCTCCTGCAGCCCGACCGCGGCGGCGCTGGCGGCCGCCTGCCGCATCCGCGCCGCCACGCCGTCCAGGTTGCGCTGCAAGGCGGCCAGATCCGGCGCCGCCGCATCGTAGTTGGCCAGCAGCATGGCATTCTGGCTGGCGAGCGCCGATTGCGCCCGCTGCTGGTCGGCGATGGCCCGGGTCTTCAGGATGGCGCGATCCGCCGTCCGCATCGCCAGCCCGGCCTGCCCCAGTTGCCAGGCGGCGACGGCCAGCCCCGGCAGGGCGATGGCGACGAAGGCGAGCAGGACTGTGGTGCGGATGCGCATACTCGGACCCCGTGGCGTGGCGCCGCAGACTGCGCCGCCCGGGGTTACCTTCCGGCTAATGGACGCGGGGCGCCCCGGGGTCTATGCCGCGCCCCATGCCCCGGGGCGCTGGCCCCGCGCCACCTCGCGGAGCCGCGCCCATGACCGACATCATCCCCATCCGCCGCGCCCTGATCTCGGTCTCCGACAAGACCGGGCTGGTCGAATTCGGCGGCTTCCTGGCCGGGCAGGGGGCCGAGATCCTCTCGACCGGCGGCACCGCGAAGGCCCTGCGCGAGGCCGGGGTGCCGGTGAAGGACGTGAGCGAGCACACCGGCTTCCCCGAGATCCTCGACGGCCGGGTGAAGACGCTGGTGCCGCAGGTCCATGGCGGGCTGCTCTGCCGGCGCGACCTGGAGGAGCATCTGGCGCAGATGGAGGCGCACGGCATCGCGCCGATCGATCTGGTGGTGGTCAACCTCTATCCCTTCGAGGCGACGGTCGCCAAGGGTGCGTCCTTCGACGACTGCATCGAGAACATCGACATCGGCGGCCCGGCGATGATCCGCAGCGCCGCCAAGAACCACGCCCATGTGGTGGTGCTGACCGAGCCTTCGCAACTCGCCGAGGTGGTGGCCGAGGTCGAGGCCCAAGGCGGCACGACGCTGGCGCTCCGCCGCCGCTGCGCCGCCGCCGCCTATGCCCGGACGGCCGCCTATGACGCGGCCATCTCCGGCTGGTTCGCCGCGCAGCAGGGCGAGGCCTTCCCGCCGCGGCTCGCCTTCGCCGGCATCCTGAAGCAGACCCTGCGCTACGGGGAGAACCCGCACCAGCAGGCCGGATTCTACCTCGACGGCACGGCGCGGCGCGGCATCGCCACCGCGACCCAGGTGCAGGGCAAGGAACTGTCCTACAACAACCTGAACGACACCGACGCGGCGGTGGAGGCCTGCGCCGAATTCGCGGAGCCCGCCATCGTCATCGTCAAGCACGCCAATCCCTGCGGCATCGCCATCGGCGATGATCTCGCCGGCGCCTGGGACCGGGCCCTGCTCTGCGACCCGGTCTCGGCCTTCGGCGGCATCGTCGCGGCGAACCGGGTGCTGGATGCGGAAGCGGCGCGGCGGATCACCGCCATCTTCACCGAGGTGGTGGTGGCCCCCGATGCGGATGAGGAAGCCCGCGCGATCTTCGCCCGCAAGAAGAACCTGCGGCTGCTGCTGACCGGCGGCATGCCGGATCCGGCGGCGCCGGGGCTGACCTTCCGCAGCGTCTCGGGCGGGTTCCTCGCGCAGTCGCGCGATGCCGGGCGGATCGACCCCGCGACCCTCAAGGTCGCCACCAAGCGGGCGCCGACCGCGGCCGAGATGGCCGACCTGATCTTCGCCTTCCGGGTCTGCAAGCACGTGAAGTCCAATGCCATCGTCTATGCCAAGGACCTCGCGACCGTCGGCATCGGCGCCGGGCAGATGAACCGGGTCGAGAGCAGCCGCATCGCCGCCTGGAAGGCGGAAGCCGCGGCCAAGGCGGCGGGCCTGCCGGAGCCCCTGGCGAAGGGCAGCGTCGTCGCCTCCGACGCCTTCTTCCCCTTCGCCGATGGGCTGGAGACGGCGGCGGCGGCGGGCGCCACGGCGGTGATCCAGCCCGGCGGCTCCATGCGCGACGCCGAGGTGATCGCCGCCGCGGATGCCGCTGGACTCGCCATGGTCTTCACCGGTATGCGGCATTTCAGGCACTGACGACATGGCCATGGAAGACCTGATCGCCGGCTACCGCCGCTTCCGCGAAGACACCTGGCCGCGCGAGAAGGCGCGGTTCGAGGCGCTGGCCGCGCTCGGGCAGAGCCCGAAGACCATGGTCATCGCCTGCTCCGACAGCCGGGTCGACCCGCAGATGATCTTCTCCGCCGCGCCGGGGGAGCTGTTCGTGGTGCGGAACGTGGCCAACCTGGTGCCGCCCTACATGCCAGACGCGGCCTTCCACGGCACCAGCGCCTGCCTCGAATTCGCGGTGCGGGTGCTGCGGGTGGAGAAGGTGGTGGTGCTCGGCCATGCGCTGTGCGGCGGCGTCCGCGCCCTGCTGGAAGGCGCCCCGCCGGAGGCGCAGGATTTCGTCGTGGGCTGGATGAGCATCGCCAAGGCGGCGCGGGAGACCGCGCTGCGCTGCGACCCGGTGGACCAGCAGGAGGCCGGGGAGCATGAGGCGGTGCGCATCACGCTGCGCAACCTGATGACCTTCCCCTGGGTGGCCGAGGCCGTGGCCGAAGGCCGGCTCAGCCTGCACGGCGGGCATTTCGGCGTGGCGACGGGGCGGCTGGTGGTGCTCGGGCCGGACGGGGCGTTCCGCCCCGCGTAAGGCTTGCCGCTGGCGCCGGAGTCTGCTCGGGTGGCGAACGACCGGACCGGGGGACCCTGATGCAGCGACGCCACCTGCTTGCCGCGACCGGTGCCGCCCTGGCCGCGCCCCGGACCGGCCGGGCCCAGGCGGCCCGCACCCTGCGCTTCATCCCCCAGGCCGATCTCGCCACGCTCGATCCGCACTGGAACACCGCCTACGTCACCCGCAACCACGGCTTCCTGGTCTTCGACACGCTCTACGGCCTCGACGAGGGCTTCGCGCCGCAGCCGCAGATGGTGGCGGGGCATGTGGTGGAGGCCGACGGGAAGCGCTGGACGCTGACCCTGCGCGACGGGCTGCGCTGGCACGACGGCACGCCGGTGCTGGCGCGGGACTGCGTCGCCAGCATCCGCCGCTGGGCCAGCAAGGACGCCTTCGGCCAGGCGCTGCTGGCGGCGACGGACGAGCTCTCGGCGCCCGACGACCGCACCCTCCTGTTCCGCCTCAAGCGGCCATTCCCGCTGCTGCCCGCGGCGCTCGGCAAGTCCGGCGTCTACATGCCGGCGATGATGCCCGAACGCCTGGCGCGGACCGATGCCGCGACGCAGGTGACCGAGATGGTGGGCAGCGGCCCCTTCCGCTTCCTCGCCGCCGAGCGCGTCGCCGGCGCCCGCGCGGCCTACGCGCGCAACGCCGACTACATCCCCCGCCCGGAGGGCGCGCCGAGCGGCACCGCCGGGCCGAAGCATGTGCACCTCGACCGCGTCGAATGGCTGACCACGCCCGACCCGGCCACCGCCGCCGGCGCCCTGCAGGCCGGGGAGGTCGACTGGTGGGATTTCGTCATCCCCGACCTGGTGCCGCTGCTCAGGCGCAACCGGCGGCTGACGGTGGGCGTGCAGGACCCGGCGGGCTTCTGCGCCTCCTTCCGGATGAACCACCTGCAGCCGCCCTTCGACAACCCGGCGGTGCGCCGGGCGGTGCTGGGCGCCATCGTGCAGTCCGACTTCATGCTGGCCGCGGCCGGCGAGGACCGCGCCATGTGGAAGGTGCCGGCGGGCATCTTCACTCCCGGCGCGCCGCTGGCCAATGACGCCGGGCTCGAGGTGCTGGCCGGGCCGCGCGACCTCGAGCGCTCACGCCGCGAGTTGGCTGCCGCCGGCTACAAGGGCGAGCCGGTGGCGCTGCTGGTGCCGACCGATTTCCCCCACCTGAAGGCGATGAGCGACATCGGCGCCGACCTGCTGCAACGCCTCGGGATGACCGTCGATTACCAGGCGCTCGACTGGGGCACGGTGGTCTCCCGCCGCGGCAGCCGGGCGGCGCCGTCCCAGGGCGGCTGGAGCGGCTTCTTCACCTTCTCCGCCGGGCCGGACAACGCGACGCCGGCCGGCCATACCATGCTGCGCGGCAACGGCGCTGCCGGCTGGTTCGGCTGGCCGGACGACCCGGAGCTGGAATCGCTGCGCGACGCCTGGTTCACCGCGCCCGACCTCGCGGCGCAGCAGGCGACGGCGGCGGCGATGCAGCGCCGCGCCTTCGAGACGGTGCCCTTCGTGCCGCTCGGCCAGTATTTCCAGGCGACCGCCTACCGCACCACCGTCACCGGGGTGCTGCCGGGCTTCGCCAGCTTCTGGAACGTGCGGAAGTCGGGGTAGCTAGACCGCCGGCAGGAAGCCGCTGCCCGCCCGCTGCACCGCGCCGCCGAGCGCCTCCAGCGCCGCCTTGGCCCGCCGCGCCACCACCAGCAGCGCCGGCAGCTCGCGCGGCTGGCGCAGCAGCGCCATGGCCACCCGCCCGGGCGCCGGCCGGCCGTCCGGCGTCAGCCCGATCGCGGCGGAGCGCGGCAGCACCTCCTCGGCGGTGTCGGCCACCGCCCGCAGCGCCGCGAAGGGCAGCCGCAGCGCGGTGGCGAAGGCCGCCGCCGCCTCGGTCTCGAGGTCCACGACCAGCGCCCCGGTGGCCGCCCGCAGCAGCCGCTTGCCGGCGGGCTCGCCGACCACCGCGCTGGCGCCGGCCACCATGCCGAGCCGGGCGCCGCAGCGCCGCGCCAGCATCGCCGACCAGACCGGGTCGGCGGCATAGGCGCCGCCCGGGCCGCGCACCCGCGTCGCCACCACCAGGTCGCCGGTGATCAGCGAGGGGTCGAGCCCGCCGGCGATGCCGAAGCTGAGCACGCCGGTCACCCCCGCCGGCGCCTGCTGCAGCAGGGCGCGCAGCCGGGCCGGGTCGCCACCGCTGACGATCACCCGCATGCCCTGCGGCAGCAGGGCCGCTTCCGAGCGCATGCCGACCACGGCCAGGACCGAAGACGCTGTCATCACCGGCGTCCATTCATAATGCTGCGCCGCACTATAGCCGTAGCGTGTGCGGCGCGCACGCCTGTTCCCCCGAAATCGCGAGAAGGCGTTGCGCCGCATCAGCGGAGGTCTTGGGTCCACGCCCATTTGTAGTGATGCATTACTTGCAATGCGCGCCATGGGCGACAAACCGTGGCGGCCGGGACACGCCGTGGCATTCCGGCCCCGGCGCCTCGGTCAGCGCGGCGGCTGCAGGGCCTGCACCCCGCCCGGCAGGGTGGCGCCGCGGGCGCGCAGGCAGTCGCGGTAGGCCCGGGCCAGGATCGCCGGTTCCTCGCGCCGCATCCGGTCCTCGTTCAGGTCGTTCATCGGCATCCGCTGCCGGTCGAGCTGCTTCATCGCCGGGGAGGTGCGGGCCTCCTCGCGGCAGGCCTGCTGGTCCGGGGTCTCCGGCTCGCGCGGCGGGCCGCCGCTGAAGGCGCCGCAGGCGCCGAGCGGCAGCAGCAGCGCCAGGATCCGCAGCGGCCTCATGCCTGGGCCAGCCAGTCTTCAATCAGCCGCCGGGCGATGCTGTCGCCGCGCGGCAGGGCGAAGCCATGCGCCTCGGGGTCCAGCATCTCGGCCCGGGTGAACCAGCGGGCGTCGCGCAGCTCCTCCGGGTCGATGGTGATCGCCTCCGACAGCGCCTCGCCGTAGAAGCCGAGCATGATCGAGGAGGGGAAGGGCCAGGGCTGCGAGGAATGGTAGACCACCTCGCCCACGTCGATCCCGGCCTCCTCCTTCACCTCCCGCCGCACCGCCTCCTCGAGCGATTCGCCCGGCTCCACGAAGCCGGCGAGCGTCGAGTACATGACGGTGTTGGGGAAGCGGGTGGAATGGCCGAGCAGCACGCTGTCGCCGCGCACCACCAGCATGATGACGGCCGGGTCGGTGCGGGGGAAGTGCTGCGCCTTGCAGGCGGTGCAGGCCATGGCGTGGCCGGCCGAGCGCGGCTCGCACGGGGCGCCGCAGACGCCGCAGAAGCGGTGCTTGGTCCGCCAGTGCATCAGCCCGCGGGCATGGGCGAGGACGCTGGCCTCGCCGGGCGGCAGCAGCCCGGCGACGGCGCGGAGGTCGGTGAAGGCGCCCATCCCCTCCGGCAGCAGCGGCAAGGGGTCCGCCGCCTCGGAGCAGTCCACCGCGAAGACCGGCCGGCCCTCCCACAGCCCGAGGAAGCCCCAGGGGCCGCCGGCCATGCGCACGGCTTCCGCCGCGGCGGCGGTCAGGAGCACCGCCTCCGGCGCCCCGTCCGCCACCCCCTTCATCAGGCTGCGGCTGCGCCAGACCGGGGCGAAGAGGGTTTCCGGATCGGCCAGGGCGGCCTCGATGAAGGCGGAATCCTCGCGGCGGTTGGCGGCGCGGTCGAGGGGGCTGCCGGAATAGGCATTCGGGCGGCTGGCGGGGATTGAGAGCATTGCCGCGACGGTGCCACGCGGGGCCGGCAGCGGCAACCATCCGCGCCGGCCGGCACCCCGCGGCGGCTCAGTGGACCGGGTCGAGGAAGGGCGTCCCCGGATCTCCCACGTAGAAGATCACCAGCCGCAGCACCTCGGTCGGGCTGCGGTTGAAGCCGGTCATGCGGACCTGCGGCGGCTCTACCAGGGATTGCCCGGCGCGCACCGTCACCGGCGGCCGGCCTTCCAGCTCCAGGGTGAAGGCGCCTTCCAGGATCAGCACGGTCACCGGGAAGCGGTGGGTGTGGAAGACGGTCCGCTGGCCGGGCGCGATGGTCGCGGTCAGCACCTGGATCTCCTGGGTCTCGCCGCGCGGCATGCCCTGCACGGCCTCGCGCAGCACCTGGACCGGCCGCGCCGGATCCTGCGCCAGGGCGCCGGCGGGAAGGCCCAGCAGGGCCGCGCCCAGGGCGAGGCCCGACATCGCGCGGTGCTGCATGATCCGTCTCCCTCGTTCCGGCGGCAGCATGCGGTGCCGGAGCGTTCCGGGCCATTCAAATCGCCGGCCGGTGCCGCCGCGGCGGGGCAGGGGCCGGGACCGCGGCTGGGGCGGGTTGTACGAAGCCCCCCGAGCCATGATATGGTGCCCTCGGAAGGTCGGTGGTGGACGGGCTCCCCGCCAACCCGGTCAGGTCCGGAAGGAAGCAGCCGTAACGGGTTCTCGCCCGGGTCGCTTGCCGGCCTTCCACCCTATTCTCGGCCCGGCGGGCCCTCTTATCGGGATCCCGCCACGCGGATGTCCTCCACCCTCTTCGGCCCCGACGACGCACCCGATGAGGCAGCCCTGCCGGAGCCGCCGGCGCCCGAAGGCCCGGGCCTGTTCGGCGATGCGCCGCCGCTGGCCCCGGTTGCGGCACCGCCGCCGGCACCGCCCGTGGCTGCCCCCGCGCCCGCCGCGACCCCCTACCGGGTGCTGGCCCGCAAGTACCGCCCCGCCAATTTCGAGGAGCTGATCGGCCAGGACGCGCTGGTCCGCACCCTCCGCAACGCCTTCGCGCAGAACCGGGTGGCGCATGCCTTCATGCTCACCGGGGTGCGCGGCGTCGGCAAGACCACCACCGCCCGCATCATCGCCCGCGCGCTGAACTGCATCGGCCCGGACGGCACAGGCGGCCCGACGCCCGAGCCCTGCGGCGTCTGCCCGGAATGCCTGGCGATCCTGGCCGACCGCCACCCCGACGTGCAGGAGCTCGACGCGGCGTCGAACAACGGCATCGACGACGTCCGGGAGCTGCGCGAGCGGCTGCGCTACCGCCCGGCCCAAGGGCGCTTCAAGGTCATCATCCTGGACGAGGTCCACATGCTGTCGACCGCGGCGTTCAACGCGCTGCTGAAGACGCTGGAGGAACCGCCGGCCCAGGTGAAATTCATGCTGGCGACGACCGAGCTGCGCAAGGTACCCGCCACCATCCTCAGCCGCTGCCAGACCTTCCACCTCAAGCGCGTCCCCCAGGCCGAGCTCCGCGCCCATTTCACCCGCATCGCCGGGCTGGAGGCGGTGACGATCGAGCCCGAGGCGCTGGCCATGCTGGCGCGCGCCGCCGATGGCTCGGTCCGCGACGGGCTCTCGCTGCTCGACCAGGCGATCGCCCTCGGCGGCCCCGACAATACCGTCACCACCGAGGCGGTGCGGGACATGCTGGGCCTGGCCGACCGCGCCATGGTGCTCGAGCTGATGGCGGCGCTGATGGCCGGCGACATCGCGACGGCGCTCGGCCTGCTCGAGCGCGCGCATGAGCGCGGCGCCGACCCGGCGGTGGTGCTGCAGGACCTGCTGGAGCTGACCCATACCCTGACGCGGCTCCGCAGCGTGCCGGGGCTGAAGGACGACCCCTCGCTCACCGAGGGCGAGCGCACCCGCGGCGTCGCCCTGGCCGAGACGCTCTCGATCCCGGTGCTCGGCCGCGCCTGGCAGATGCTGCTGAAGGGCCTCGGCGAGGTGAACGACTCGCCCGACCGCCGGGCGGCGGCCGAGATGGTGCTGATCCGCCTGGCCCATGTGGCCGAGCTGCCGACGCCGGGCGACCTGGTGAAGCGGCTGCTGGAGGCCGGCCCGGCACCCGCCGGCCTCGCCGGCCCGGCGCCGCCCGGCCGCGGCGGG
>NZ_JAUFPN010000071.1 GCF_030409335.1 Paeniroseomonas aquatica | reverse complement strand
CGGCCCGCGCCGCAATGTGCCAACGCCGCGACGCTTACGTTCTACCTGCCGAACCTGGACTATATCCGCATGCCGGAGTTGGAGCGGTTCGTTTATCCGGAGGCTTTCTACGCGACCTTGGCGCATGAGCTTGGCCACTGGACCGGCCATCCCAGCCGATTGAACCGCGAGACGATCATCAAGCGGCATAGCGAGGAGGCACGGGCCATCGAGGAGATCCTGGCAGAGCTGACGGCCGCCTTTACCTGCGCCTCACTCGGGATCGACCATGACCTGCGGCAGGACAGTACGGCCTATATCGGCTCATGGCTCAGGGTCTTGGCCAGCGACAAGAAGTTCATCTTTGTCGCCGCGGCGCATGCCCAGCGGGCCTGCGATTTCCTTTGGTCGCTGCAGCCGACCGCGGTGGAGCAGGTCGCCTGATACTGGCGTTGCCCCGGTGGCCATGGGTCGCCGGGGCGCCATCGGACGCCAGATGAGCGTCTGGTTGCGGTCACCACCAATGGTGCCTGCTCAAGGCAGGGTGCTTCTGATCCAGACCGGGGGCAGGTTGCAGGCAAGCCGGCCCTGCTCGCGGTAGGCATGGCGCTCACAGTGCCGCCGAAGTGCTGTGATGTCGTTGAGCTCAGCGACCTGCGCGACGAAGGCGGCCCCCTGGAGGCCCTCCGCCCGTGCCGCACCGGATCCGGCACCATCCCAGCGGCCGAGCGCATAGCCACCACCCAGCAGAACCATAGCCGCAGCAGCCAGCATCAGCGCGGTCCGCAGCTCCAGCCGCCGCGCCAGCCGCGTCATTTCCCGCTCGGCCCCGATCGCCGCCGCCTCGCTGACGCGGCGAACCAGGTCCTGCTCACCCTCCGGCGTCAGTCCGCGGGCACCCATAGTCGCCACACGGGCGGTCTCGGCCGCCTCTGTCGTGGTCAGCAGCGCGGCGCGGAGCGGGCTGTCCGGCCGCATGCCGGCGCGGTCGCACCAGCCCCTGACGTCCTCGACGGTGGCCATCGGCCGGTCAGGGCAGCCAGGTGGTGGCGCCGGCATCCGCCCGCTTGCGCTCCAGGTCGGCCAGCCAGTCTTCAACCATGAACTGCTCGACCGGGTCCAGCGGCGCGCCGCCGTCACCCGTGGCAGCCTGGTAGAGGCCCACCCCGCCACGTCGGACCAGGTCCATGCAGGCCAGGCGCTGCATCAGCACCGGCACCGCGCCCTCCTCGACCATTCGCGCGAACCCCGGATCGTCGAGGGTGCGACCGAAGGCACCGGCCACGGTGCGGCCTTCGCGGATCACCCCCTCGTTCAGCACCAGCAGGGTGCGGCGGGGGCGGAAGTAGCCGGCCTCCCAGATCGACAGGACATGCCGCAGGTCCTCGTCCTCCGGGCCAAGGAAGTAGAGCGCCAGCGGCTCGATCCCCCGCCGGGCGCAGAACTCGACCAGGCGCAGGTCGCGGCCGTACTCCTGCAGCACGCGGTCGCCGCCGCCGAGGTCGAGCACGGCCGAGCGGCGTTCCTTGACCATGCGGTTGAGCACCTGACTGAGCCAGGTCTTGACGTCGGGCAGTTCCTCGGTCGGCGGCGACATCGCCTCCGGGAACATGCTGGCCAGCGTCCGGCTGCGGGGGTCGCCGTCGGCGACGATCACCTCGCGGCCCTGGTTGCGGGCGCGCCAGACGAGCTCGGCGAGGCCGGTGGACTTGCCGCCGAAGCCGCGTCCGAGCCCGACCGCCAACACCTGGGCGGCGATGTCCTGGCCGTTGGCTTTAGCCATCGTGCTTCCTTCCACTGCGATGGTTGATCTCGGCCCGCAGCCGCGACAGGGCGTCGCCGGTTGCTGCTTTGGGCGCTGATTCCTGTGCCGGTAACGGAGCAGATGGCGCGGGCGGCGGCATCGGCACCACTGTTGCGACAACGGGGGCGGGCAGGGGTGATACCGCGCGTCTGGCCCTGGCGGCGACAACGTCGCGCCGGACCCGCCACCAGACATGCCGGGCGGCCGCGGCGGCAATCGGCTTGCCGTCGGCGGTGGTGATGCCGAGCTCGGCGAAGCCCTCGGCGAGGGTGCGCCAGTTCGGCCGGGTTTCTTCCAGCAGGGCGGCAAAGGCATCGTGCCGGGTCCTGAGCCAGCGGTAGAGCGGCGAGCGTCCGGCGCCGGCCTTGGCCAACTCGGCGATGCGTTGCAGTTCGGCGTCGTGCCGCGTCGGTCTCATCGCCGGCAATCTTGCGACAGAGCGATCGAAACGAGGTGGCTGGGGCGTTGGATTCCCGTTGATGTGAATTGCGCGGAGCGTGGCGAGAGCGTTTGCCGTCCGTTGAGCGAAACAGGCCTTACAGACCAAGGCATGGACCATGCGGCCGGTACCGATGGCACCGAAAGTGGGGAGAGGAGACCCATGGCAGTGACGACGCGCGACGACGATCGCTTGGCCCGACTGGAGGAGCGCCAGGACGCCCTGCTGCGCGGGGTGGCGCAAATGAACGAGACGCTCGCCACCCACACCGCGATGCTGGAGCGGATCCTGGTCGCGGCAGCCGAGGAGCCGGACGAGAGCGACCTCGGCGAGGCCCTGCGGCGGATCGCCGAGGCCCTGGCGGCGCAGGAGGTGGTACTGGACCGGCTCGACGGCCGCTTGGCGGCGCTGCCGGGGGAGATTGCCGAGGCCCTGGTACCTGGGTCCTGAAAGGACGCGGGCAATGCTGACCTACTCTACCATCGCCGCTGGCACGCCGGCGGACGCCCAGGCGATGACGAACCACCTGCTGACCCAGACCCTGCCGCGCGAAGTGGCCGACCTCGCCCGCTACTACACGCGGGGTATGGCGGCGGGGTCGGCGGAGGACCACGACGTCGCCAAAGAAACCGGCCTTGGCGAGCGGCTGGCCCAGGCAGTCCAGCGGCGTGATTTCGACGAGGCCTACGGGGCGCCGGTTGCTGAACCGCGGCGGGACATGCACCCGCTTGTCGTTCGCGGCCTCGGCCTGGACCCGAACCGCGGCGTCACCCGGGACGAGATCAACGCGCTGCTGGCCGGCCGGCGGGCCGATGGCGGGAAGATCGAGGGCAAGCACTATGCCGTTGCTCGCACGGTGACGGACCGGCGCAGTGGCGAGGCGAAGGACCTGGTGCCGATCGGCTCGGTCGATTTCTGCCTGACTCCGGACAAGTCGGTCTCTGTTGCCTGGGCCTTTGCCCGGCCGGCCGAGCAGGCGGCGATCTACGGCGCGCACCACGACGCCGCGGCGGAGGCCATGGCCTATGTCGAAACGCGCATCGGCCAGGCCAGAAAGGGGGATGGCGGCCGTGAGGGTGCCGACCCCGGCCATGTCGGCTGGATCGCCTTCGACCACCACACCTCCCGCCCGACCCTCTGGACCACGCGCCAGGAGGGCAACCGCACCGTCACCGAGAGCGTCGCGGTGAAGGTCGCCGGCGACCCCGACCTGCATACCCACTTCACCGTCATGAACGCGGTGTTCTGCGAGACCAGCCGGGTCGGCTCGCTCGATCTCGACCGGCTCGACGGGCTGATCAAGGAGGCCGGCGCCCTCTACCAGGCGCACCTTGCCACCAACCTGCGCGGGCTCGGTGCCGAGGTCGGCCTTGACCCCAAGACCGGCATGGCCCGGCTGGCGGCGATCCCCGACGCGGTCCGCGACCACTTCTCCAAACGCACCCTGAACGGCGAGGAGGCGGCGCGCGCCTTCGCCAGGACCCTCAGCCTCGACTGGGACACCCTGGCCCCCGAGCGGCGTGCCGGGCTGCTGAAGGCCGGCGTGCAGGGCACGCCGGCCGGGATCGACGGGGAGACGCGGGAGAAGCTCAGGAAGGACGACATGGCCGACTTCGCCGATTGGCGGCGGCAGGCGCGCGAGCTCGGCTGGCGGTATGGCGGCATCGAGGGGCCGCGCCTGGCGCCGCCGGAACGGACCCAGGAGGCGCGGATCGCCGAGGCCTATGCGGCGGCACTGCCCTGGCTGGAGAAGGAGCTGGACCGGCGGGCGGTGATCTCCGGCGCCGATGCCCGCACCGCGGCACTGCGCGGCTTGATCGCCGCCGGCATCGCGGAGACCGGCGATATCGAGCGGGTTACCGCCGCCTTCCGGGGCGAGGGGGTGCGCCAGTACGGTGAGGCGACGGCCCTGGTCTGGGGCCGGCAGGGCGAACGCGGCGAGATCGGCATCACCACGGCGCTGCACGCCGCCGACGAGCAGGACTTCCTCCGCCTCGCCAAGGCGGCGGCCGGGGACCGGAGCGGGGCGCTCGGAGCCGCGGCGATCCGGACCGCGGCCGAGCGCGCCGGCCTGACCTTCGAGGGCGAGCACGGCGAGGCGCAGCGCCGGGCGATGCACCGGCTGGGCGAGGGCGGCCGGCTCGGGGTGGTGGTCGGCGCCGCGGGCAGCGGCAAGACCACGCTGCTGCGGCCCCTGGTCGCCGCCTGGCAGGCGCAGGGCAGGGCGGTGCACGGCGTCTCGCTGGCCTGGCGGCAGGCCGACGACCTGGCCGAGGCCGGGATCGACCGCGGCAACGTCCGGGCCTTCAGCGTCTTCCTCGACGCCGCCAAGGCCGGCGGCATCGCGCTCGACCGCCGCGCCGTGGTGGTGGTGGACGAACTCGGCCTGCTCGGCACCCGGCAGGGGCTGGAGTTGCTGCGGCTGCAGCAGGCGCGGGGCTTCCGGCTGGCGATGCTGGGCGACGACCGGCAGTGCCAGGCGATCGAGGCCGGGCCGATCGTCGACCTAGTGCGCCGGGCGCTGGGCGAGGCGCAGGTGCCGGAAATCCTCACCACGGTGCGGCAGAGGGCTGAGCGGGAGCGGGAGATCGCCGGCCACTGGCGCGAGGGTCGCGCCACCGAGGCGCTGGCGATGAAGCGCGCGGACGGCACGGCGGAGTTGGTGCCGGGCGGCCCCGGCGAAGCGGTGGAGCGGGTGGGGCAGCTGGTTGGCGAGCGGCTGCGGGCCAATGCCGGCGATGCCGGCTACACGTTGACCGTCTCGGCGCCGACCAATGCCGACGCGCACCGGCTGGGGCTGGCGATCCGCGAGGTGCGGCGCGGCCTCGGCCAAGTCGGGCCCGACCAGGTGCGGGTGCAGGCGGCGGACCGTGACGGCAACGCCTACGAGATGGCGCTGGCGCCGGGCGACCGGGTGCGGCTGTTCGCCAGCACCCCAGCGGAGGGGGAGCGGGGCAGCATCGGCCGCAACGGCTCGATCCTCACGGTGCTCTCGGCTGATGCGAAGGGCCTACGGGTACGCAATGCCGGCGGGCGCGAGGGGCGGGTGGCCTGGACGACCCTGGCCGACGCTACTGGGCGGGCGCGGCTGGCTTATGGCGAGGCGATGACGACGCACACGGCGCAGGGCTCGACCGCGACGGAGCACATCCACGCGCTGCCGGGCGGGTCGAAGGCAGTGACGGGCTTCGCGGCCTATGCCTCCGGCACGCGGCACCGGCGGGCGGCCTGGCTGGTGCTCTCGGCGGGGGCGGAGCAGGCGGAGGTGGTGCGGCGCCGGCCGTTGAACGACGTGCGGCCGGTGACCGAGGCGGATGCCTGGGCGAACGTGGCGCGCAACCTGGGGCGGCAGCCGCGGCAGGAGGGTGCGCTCGAGTTCCTGGCGCGGGTGGGCGAGGTGCGGCGTGGGGCCGCGCGGGCATTGCAGCGCGGGGTGCGGTCGGCGGAGCGGCGGGAGGCGGAGGGGCTGGCCCCTACGGTGCTCCAGGATCGGCTGGCGCGGGGTCGTCGTGGCCGCGTGGTCGCGCCGATGGAGAAACGGCTCGACGATGGTGTTCGACAGCGTGCTGCGTTGGTCGAGCGGCTGTCACGCCTCGGGTCAGATTTGGCCAGAGCGGTGCGGGAGCGCACCGCTAGGCTGCATCCCTCGCAACGTGGCCATAAACGTGGTGGTCCATCCAACACGTTGCGCATGTAAGCTACGAATCCTAGTCCAGTGACGATGTGCAGGTCGGCTCGGGGCGGGAAGACGCTGTAAAAGAGTGGTACGGGGATGTCCGCTACGCGCCCATATCGGTCATCAGCCATCCAGGATTGCATTCCCCAAGGCGGACATATCGCACCCAGAGGCGCGACGATCTGGAATGGTTTGGAAAGCGAGCGGCGAACCGGCGCCTCCCTACAAGCTATTTGGTTGTGGCTGGACGAAACGGTGGGCCCTTATGTACGTTTTCGAACACTGATCTCGAGAAGGCCAGCGGCCCGACCGGCGGTTACCCCGAGCTGTCACAAGGCTGGGCGAACCGCCGAAAGGCGCTAACCACATCGTACCGGGGGCGCCCGTTGGCTGAAGTAGAAAACAGCAACAATCCGGAATTGCTTCGCCAGCAGACCGCCCTGGCCCGGTTCGGCGAACTCGCCCTTAGGTCTGACGACCTCGACCAGATCCTGGGCGAGGCCTGTCGTGTGGTGGGCGAGGCCCTCGGCACTGACCTCGCCAAGGTTCTGGAACTGCAGGAAGACGGCGAGACCCTGCTGGTCCGCGCAGGCGTGGGCTGGAAGCCGGGCGTGGTTGGCAAGGTGACCACCAAGGCTTCGGACAAGACCTCGGAAGGCCACGCCCTGAAGACTGGCAAGCCAATGATTTCCGCAAACATTGCGACTGAGCGGCGGTTCACTTATCCGCCTTTCCTGGTCGAGAACGGGGTCAAGGCGGTGGCCAACGTCCCGATCATTGGCGCGGCGGACAAGCCTCCCTTCGGCATCCTGCAGATCGACAGCCGCGAGCCGCGCAGGTTCACGGACGCCGACACCGCGTTCTTAAGCACCTATGCCAACCTCATCTCGGCTGCGGTGGATCGCCTGCGGATAACCAAGGATCTGCGCGACCGCGAAGCGCGGCTTCGCAGGAGCGAGGAGCGGTTTCGGCGCGTTGCTGAGATCGGGACGGTCGGAGTGATCTTTTTCGACTTCGAAGGCCGGATCACCGACGGCAACGCCGCGTTCCTCCGCATGTCGGGCTTCAGCCGCGCGGATCTGGACGCGGGCCTGCTACGCTGGGATGAGCTTACCCCACAGGAGTGGATGCCGCAGACCCAGCACGGCATGGAGGAACTGGCAGCGACCGGTCAGGGCACTCCCTTCGAGAAGGAGTACCTCCGCAAGGACGGCTCGCGCTGGTGGGGGTTGTTCGCGGGCAGGATGCTGGACGACGGCACTGCGGTTGAGCTCGTGCTCGACATCACCGGTCGCAAGGTGGCCGAGCAGGCGATGCGCGACAGCGAGGCCAGGCTGCGGTCCCTGGTCGAGGGGATCCCGCAGCTTGTGTTCCGTTCGCGCAGCTCAGGGGAGCGGATCTGGGGCAGTCCGCAGTGGATCGCCTATGCCGGACAGTCGGAGGAGGAGAGCGTCGGCCTGGGCTGGCTCAACGGTAAGCGCAGCCACTGGGCCCTTCTTGCGTGGATGCTGTGTGGCTGAAAAGTAGGTCGTCGCGGAGGTGAAGCGATGGCCGGCTCGAAGTCTCGTACCAGTGCTAGCACTGATGCTGCCACGGATGGTGTGACGCGGGTGGAGATCGTCACTCGCGCTGAGTCCCGGCGGGAATACACGCCGGATGATCGGGCCAGGGTCCTGACCGAGGCGGCGATGCCGGGGGCACGGATGCTGCAGGTGGCGCAGCGTTACGGGATTTCGCCGAGCCTGGTGTATCGCTGGCGCCGGGAGGCCGCGGGTCGTCCTGCGCGGCAGGCGCTTCCGCGGGCACCACGCTTTGTGCCGCTGCTGGTCGATGATGGCGGTCCGCGGCAGGGTACGGTCGTGCCTCCCAGCGCGCCGATGCCGAATGCGGGGACCGACCGGATCGAGGTTGTGCTGCGCAATGGCCGCCTGCTGCGGGTCGGCGCTGGGACGGATGCGACTGTGGTGGCGCGGCTGGCGGCGGCCCTCGAGGCATGATCACGCTGCCGGCGGGGGCGCGGATCCTGTTGGCAACGCGGCCCGTCGACTTCCGCAAGGGGGCGCACAGCCTCGCCGCGCTGGCGGCCGAGATGCTGGGCGAGGATCCGTTCTCGGGCATGGTGCTGGTGTTCCGCGCGAAGCGCGCCGATCGGATCAAGCTGGTGGTGTGGGATGGCAGCGGCCTGGTCCTGGTCTGGAAGCAACTGGAGGCCGGTGCGTTCCGCTGGCCACCGGTGGTGGATGGCGCGGTGCGGCTGACGCCGGTCGAGTTCGCGGCGCTGTTCGCTGGAATCGATTGGACGCGGGTGCAGAGTGCAAAACGGATTCCCAGGCCGAGCGTGCCCGCATAGAATCGTCTACGCGATGCGTGAGACCAGCACTCCAACACCACCACTGCCCGATGATCCTGCGGCATTGCGCGCGCTG
>NZ_JAUFPN010000070.1 GCF_030409335.1 Paeniroseomonas aquatica | reverse complement strand
TCCGGTAACGTCTAGGAAGGCGAGCACCTTCTGCGGGTTTATCATCTGCGAGATGACCAGACCCAGGCCGAAGATCAGGCCTGAGGCTAGCGAGACGAGGATGCGGCCCATGGTAGTTAGTCTCCGACAACGTGACGGGCAATGAAAACGGTGACGGCGGCGGCAAGCATGAACAGGCCGGTGGCCGTGATGGAACGGCGCGACAGCCGGGCAATACCCGCAACGCCGTGCCCGCTGGTGCAACCGCTGCCTAGACGACTGCCAAAGCCGACAAGCAATCCGGCCACCACCAGGGTTGGGTAGGCGGAGCGGATGATGATCTCGGGCGTGCCGAGGAGGAGGGAATAGGCTAGCGGGGCGCCAAGGAGGCCTCCCAAGAAGGCGGGGCGCCAAGCGACCTCACCCGCCTGCGGCCTGATGAGGCCGCCGACCGCACCGCTGATCCCGGCGATGCGGCCGTCGCCAAGCCAAAGGATCAGGACTGAAAGGCCGATGAGCGCACCGCCCAGCGCGGCGGAGACGGGAGTGAAGTTCTCCATGACAGCTTAGCCCTTGGCTTCGCGG
>NZ_JAUFPN010000007.1 GCF_030409335.1 Paeniroseomonas aquatica | reverse complement strand
GCACCACCGGAGGTGGCACTTCCGGTGGAAGTTGCGCCGCAGGTCCCACTTGAGCTGGTGACCGGCATAGGAAACGATGCGCTGGTGATTCACATTGCCCAGGATGCCTACCAAGGCGATGCACAGTATTCCGTACGTGTGGATGGCAAGGCGATCGGCGAAACGTTCACCGCGAATGCTCTGCATAAGGCCGGCACGTTTGATATTCTGACCTTGTACGGTGATTGGAACACAGGCTCCCATGACGTCAAGGTCACGCTCCTCAACGACGCATGGGGTGGGACGTCGGACACCGACCGGAACCTCTATGTTGAGAGCGCAAGTTTCAACGGGGTAGCCATCACAGGTGCTGTCCAGGGCATTTGGGACGACACCTCAGGTGCGTTCAGTTTCACTGAAGCTGCCACAGTCAATCCAGAATCGGTGACAGAGACGCCGACGATCAACCCAGAACCAGTCTTGGTTCGTCAAGACATTGATTGGGATGCGACTTCCACGGCAGTCATGGCTCATTTCAACGACACCGGCAGCTGGGGCAACATCTCGGATTTCTATGTGTGGCGTTAACCAGCAGTAGACTGCCTCAACAAGCCCTTTCCTCGCGCTCGCCCATGTCCATGCCGCCGATCTGCATGACCGGCTCGGGGCTCAAGGCCTCATCGGCGTGCTGGCCCAGCGACCTTCCGTGACTGGAACTAGTGGATGCCGCCAGACAGAAGGTACCCATCGAAGTTCACGGAGAGCCATTGGCAGCCGACCTGCAGGCGGGACTCATTTGTCTGTTTAGTCCCGGCATTTGGTGGAGCGGATTGAGGGTGAAGCGTAAGCGCAGCTACCGGGCCCTTCTTGCGCGGGAGCAGTATGGCTGAGAGGTAGGCCGTCGCGGAGGTGAAGCGATGGCCGGCTCGAAGTCTCGCATCAGTGCTAGCACTGATGCTGCCACAGATGGTGTGACGCGGGTGGAGATCGTCACTCGCGGCGAGGCCCGCCACGAATACACGCCGGATGAGCGGGCCAGGGTCCTGACCGAGGCGGCGAAGCCGGGAGCGCGGGTGCTGCTGGTGGCGCAGCGCTACGGAATTTCGCCGAGCTTGGTGTATCGCTGGCGCCGGGAGACCGCGGGTCGTCCGGCGCGGCAGGCGCTGCCGCGGGCACCGCGCTTCGTGCCGCTGCTGGTCGATGACGGCGACACAAGGCAGTAGCACGGCATGCACCCGCGGGCTGCCGTAGCGGCCGCGGCTGGCCTCGTGCGCAGTGCGGATCTCGGCCGCCACCACGCGGTCCTCAACCGCCCGCGCGCTCTCCGGCCGCCTAACCCAATCGTAGTAGCCGCTGCGGCTCACCCCCAGCACCTCGCACATGACCTGGATGGGGAAGTCGGCGACGTGGTCCTGCATGAAGGCATAGCTCACCTCCGGCCCGTCGCCTGGCCGAAGATGAGCGCCGCCTGTTTTAGGATGTCGCGCTCCATCCGGGCACGGTCGAGTTCGCGCCGCAACCGCGCGATCTCCGCCGCCTGGTCGGCCGGGCTTGGCCCTATGCGACGCGCCGGCACCGCCTGCTCCTTGCGGGGCTTTGGCGCCGGCGTGCCGCTCCCTGCCGCCGTGCGGCCCTCAGCCCAGCGCAGCCAAGCCCGGACCAGCCGGTCCGGCAGGCCCAACTCGGCCGCCACCGCCGTCACCGAGCGGCCACCCTGGATCGCCGCCACCGTCTCCAGCTTGAATGCGTCCGGAAAGGACCGCCGCTGTCTGTTGCTCTCCGCCATCGACACCTCCCAAGCTCCTCAGCCTATCAAAAGTGTCCGTGAAAGCGGGACAGGCCCAGTAGCCGCTTTGACTGATGCCAAGGACGCGGCACAGGCGGTGCACGGGAAACTCCTTCTTCTCTCGTCAACGAGCCTGAAGCTTATCGGCTTCCCTCCCGGGCGAAAAAACGGTGGTGCGCTTCAGGATGTCCCGCTCCTGGCGAAAAATCTCGTTCTCTCGCCGCAGCCGCTTCAGCTCCGCCGTTACGTCCGGCGCTGTCGATCCGCCAAGCGCTTCCGCCGCGCGATCCCGGCTGCGGCCGAGCCAGCCCACCAGCATCGAAAGCCCAACCCCGAGATCCTCCGCGATCTCCCGCTGGGTTCGGCCACTCGTCCTAACGAGCCGGACAGCCTCGTCCTCAAATTCTTTGGTAAACCGTCGCTGCTGCTTCATGGGGGTCCTCTTGCATCATCGGAACCTCTCCACTTTTCCTAGGCAAGTCCACTAACCCGTCTGGTTGTTCCGCACACCCGAAAGGCGGCGCCGCTCTTCTCATTGGGAGACCGGCGCCGCCTTTCACCTGCCATCCGGCGCGAACAGATTTAGCCGGAAGTTGCTCATGACCTTCGCTGGACGAGCCGCTGCCTCAGCTTCCCGGCGACCGCGGTGTCCCGGTCCGAAGGTCCGTGGCTTCCCATGCCATCACGTTCGGCGCCATGAAGCCGTTCAGGTGATTCACCTCAACCTTCACCGGTGCCCCACTCGCCCGATCCAGCCAGATCGTCTCCAGATAGGAGTAGGCCGAGCCCGCAACCTCGAACTGACGCTGCACGCGCAAGGCATCGAAGGTTCCGGCTGTAGTCTCGACCGGGTTGGTGCCGAGCACGCGCCAAGTCTCGAAAATGTGGACGCTGTTGCTGTCGCGGCCGGGCGAGAAGTAGTTAATGCGCTCCTCGCGGGAGCCGCCCATTAACAGCTTGGCCAGCTGGACGCCGCCAGCACGATAGAACAGGCTGCTCGCGGACCAGTAGCCGAGGAATCTGCGCTGACCATCCGCCGTCCGGCAGACCAGCGGATCGCCAGCGTCCTGCCCGCGATAGCTGATTCGCGTGCCGACCGATTGCTCCACCACGGTTCCCGACGCCGGACAGCGGAACTGCGCGTTTTGTGCCTGCACCGGCGCAGCTGTCACCGCGAGCACAACAGCGGCCAGAATTGTTGGGCGGACCATTTGCTACTCCCTGCTGGTCACCTTTTATATTGGCGGCTCCGTTGCGGCGATCGTGGCGACCCTTTCCGACGCTGCTTCGGTACCCGTTACAGAGGCTAGCGGTCGAGCATTGCGGGGCAGTGACGGACCGCCATCATTTTGTTGCAGCGGCGGCCGCTGCGGTGTGCAGCCTCAGACCGGGCGGCGACTGCCTGCGGCGTGCGGCAGCCGCAGTACGGCCTCGGTGCCCCGATCCGGGGCGCTGGAGATGTCCAGCGCCCCGCCATGCGTTTCGGCGATCGCCCGCGCGGTCGGCAGGCCGAGACCGCTGCCGCCGCCCGCCGCCCGAGCCCGGTCGCCGCGGAAGAACGGTTCGAAGATGCGGGCGAGATCCTCCGGCGACAGGCCGGGGCCCTGGTCGCCCACCCGCACGATCACCTCAGCCCGGTTCGCCAGCACCTCGACCCATGGCTCCCGCCCGTACTTTACAGCGTTCTCGACCAAGTTGCGGACCGTCCGCTTCAGCGCCACCGGCCGCGCCAGCACGGTGGCATCGTCGAGGCGTCGCTCCTCAATCAGCGCGCCAGCTTCGGCAAACTCGTCCACCACTACCTGCACCAGCGCCGCGACCGAGACTGGAATGGCAGGCTCGCCGCCGCCATCACCACCACGCAGGTAGGCAAGCACGTCGCTCACCATCCCTTCCATCTCAGCGAGATCGGCCAGAGCGCGCCGCTGCAACTCGACGTCTGGCAGTTCGTGGGCACGCAGCTTGAGGCGCGCAATGGGCGACATCAGATCGTGCGAAAGCGCGCCGAGCGCGAGCGAACGCTGACGGAGCAGGTCGCGCGTCCGTCGGGTTGCGGCCTCGAGGGCCTCCGCCACCTCGCGGACCTCCCGGGGGCCGCCGACCGCCGGTAGCGTGGCCTCACCGTCCGGCGGCAGGCCGCGCACGGCGTGAGCGAGCTTGGCCAGCGGTGCCGCGGCGATCCGCGAGGCGAAAGCAGCGGCGAGCAGCAGGGCAAGGGCGACTACGCCGACGGCGACGCGGAAGGCGGTGTCGTCTGCCGCCAGCAGCGACACCGCCAGCACGCGGGCATTGACCCAGCTGCCGTCGGCGAGGCGCGCGCTGACCACCGCATACTGCAGGATGCCATGCGCTGCATCCAAGCCACCCGGAGCGGTGCGGAGCTCGAGCGCCACCTCGGCGAGGCGTCCGGCATGCTCGAGGTCAGGCTTGGGCGCGCCCCGCCCCTCCGGCACCGTTGGATCGCTGCCCCAGGCCACCTCAAGGTCTGGCCCGGACAGAAGGCGCGCAAGAGCCGGGCGCTCGACCGGCGCGGCGGCAGCGACCGCCACGACCGCGTCGGCGATGCGATGCGCCGCGATTTCTGCCGCGCCGTGCTCGGCGGCCCGCCGCAGCAGGGCGGCGTGTAGAAGGAGGCTCGCCCCCAACAGGGCGACCAGTGTGGCGGCACCAGGGGCGAGGATGCGGCCCGCGAGAGTGTCGGGCAGCCAGCGCCGCCACCAGACCGTCACCGCCACTCCACGTTGTATGCCAGCATATAGCCGACACCGCGCAGCGTCTTAATCACTCCGGCGGCCTCGTCCTGGGCGCTGCCGAGTTTGGCGCGCAGGCGACTGACCTGCGCGTCAACCGATCGCCCCAATCCGCCGAAGGCGCGCCCGCGGGCGAGGTCGATCAATTGGTCGCGCGAAAGCACCCGCTGCGGCCGTTCGACGAAGGCGAGTAGCAGGTCGTACTCGCCGCTGGTCAGCTCGATGCGCCTGCCCTCGGGAGCGGTGAGCTCGCGCCGCCGCGTGTCGAGGGTCCAGCCGCCGAACATCGCCTGGTCGTGGGCAACAGCGCCGACCAGGCCGCCGCGTTCCCGACGGCGCAGCACGGCGCGGATGCGCGCCACGAGCTCCCGAGGGTCGGGCGGCTTTACCACGTAGTCATCGGCGCCGATTTCGAGCCCGATCACGCGGTCGGATGCCTCGCCGAGCGCGGTGAGCAGAATCACCGGTATGTCGCCCTGAGCGCGGATCTCCCGGCAGAGCTCGAAGCCCGACCGACCGGGCAGCATGACGTCGAGCAGGACAAGGTCCACGGTGGCGGCGGCACCCAGAACCTCTCGCATTTCGACGCCGTTGCGGGCCCCGGTGGCGCGAAAGCTGCTACGGCGCAACAGCGAGAGCAACAGCGGCCGTAGCTCGCCATCGTCCTCCACCACCAGCACGTGACGGCCCTCGCCCGAGAGGACCGACGGCGGCTCGCCGAACGTCATAATTCCTGCCGCCTCCCAATCCGTCTCTGACCAAAATACCGACAGCGGTAGAAAAGAGGAGCCCCGGCCGCGAACTGCGTCCGAAGGGCCAGCCGGAGCCGGTGCAGGTGCATGACTTCGAGCTGCCGGCGCTGGGCAAGGTCGCACCCTATGGCGTCTACGACCTCGCCGCCAATGCCGGCTGGGTCAGCGCCGGCGTGGATGCCGACACGGCGGCCTTCGCGGTCGAGAGCATCCGGCGCTGGTGGCAGCAGCTGGGCCAGGCTCGCTATTCCGAGGCGAAGCGGCTGGTCATCACTGCCGACTGCGGCGGCAGCAATGGCGCCCGGGTACGGCTGTGGAAGCGCGAGTTGCAGCGCTTCGCCAATGACACCGGCTTGGCGGTCACCGTGGCGCACCTGCCGCCCGGGACCAGCAAGTGGAACCGCATCGAGCATCGTTTGTTCGCCGCCATCTCGCAAAACTGGCGCGGCAAGCCGCTGGTCAGCCACCAGGTCATCGTCCAGTTGATTGGCGCCACGACGACGAAGACTGGCCTGACGGTGCGCTGCGAACTCGATGCCAGCAGCTATCCCAAGGGCGTCAAGGTCACCGATGCCGAGATGACCGCGCTCGCCATCGAGCGTGATCCGTTCCACGGCGAATGGAACTACACCATCTCACCCAACCAGCAGCCGCCTTGACGTAGTCATTTCGCGTCAGATCCTTAGCATATCAACGCTCCGCCTTCGCTGTCGGTTGGATTGCCGCTGCGGTAGGCATCACGGCTGGCCGCCATTCCCGTTCGGTATCCGTCGCCTGGTTGATGAAGAACTCGTCGCGCGGAAACAGGTCGGTCAGTGGCGGGGCGATCCGAGGGCTCTCCGTTGTCCAGAGATAGGGCTCGCCCGAAACCCGCTCGGCCAAGCTCACCACTGTCGGATTGGCCCGGTGGACATGCGCCAGCACCTCCGGTTCGGCCAGGCGTCGCAGCAGGGCCGCATGGTCGAAGTAAATGGGGTCTTTGCTGCCGATCAGCACGGGAAAGGGCCGCAGCAGCACGGCATGGGGAAAGACCGCGGCGAAGGTATCCACCACCCGCGGGGTCGGGGCGAACTGCACATAGATCCCACCGGGCGCCAGCCGCGCCTTCACCTGTTCGAGGAATTCGGCGCTATAGAGCAACCCGCTATGCGAGGTCTGCGGATGCACTGCATCAGCCTCGATCACGTCATACAATTCATGCCCGCGGGTCAGTGCCTGCCGCCCGTCGCCATATTCGAACCGCACCCGCGGGTCATGCAGCAGGGCCGCGACCACGCCATCGGGCCTCGCCTCGGCGATATCCTCCAGCGTGTCGAGCACCGGCTTGATCAGCTCGACCCCGCGGATGCTGCGGGTCGCCGGGGAGATGGCTGCACCCCAGGGCGTGCCGCCGCTGCCGACGCCGATCGCCAGCACACGTTCGGGCGAGGGATGGACCAGCGGCCCAATCACGCCGAGCAGCATATGGATACCAAGGAAGGGCACCCGCCCCTGGCTATAGCCCATGACGAAGAAGCGGTCCGCGTCGAGCCAGGGCTGGTTCGGCGTCTCCCGGTAAAAGGTCACGCCGCTGCGGTCCTCCGACCAGGCGGCGAAGGTGCCGGGCGCCTGCCGGTGAATGCGGCGCCAGAAGGCTTCATTGCTTGGCAACGCCACCACGGCAAGAGCGCAGGCGGCGGCGAGCCCCAGCTCCAGCCGGCGGTCGCGATGCCCCTGCCAAAGCCAGCCGAGCAGCAGCAGCAGCGAGAGCCCGGCCAGCAGCCGCAGGGTCCCCATGCTGCCGAGCCAATGCAGGGTGATCAGCCCGGTGACGATCGAACCCGCCGCGTTGCCGCAGATATTCGCCAGCTGCACCCAGCCGACCCGCGCGCCGACGCTCGCCAAGTCCTGCTGCACGGCCTGCTGGACGAAGGGGAAGGTCATGCCGATGAGGAAGGAAGGCGGCGCCACCACGGCGACAATCAGCAGGGTCGAGACCAGCATCGGCTTCGGCTCGAAGCGCCAGTCGTCCACGGTGACGAACCAGGACAGCGGCGGCAGGTTCAGCACCAGCCATAACCCGATGATCAGCACCGCCGCCACCACGAAGCCAGCGCCCTGGGTGAGGAAGAAGGCACGCCGGGGATCCGGCAACTGCCGCACCAGCTTCGCCGCGACCGCAATGCCGAGCCCATCAGCCAGCAGGAAGACGCCGAGCACGGTGGGGAAGAGATAGGCGTGATACTGGCCGACCTGGCCGAGCAGCCGGACCCAGAGGATCTCCATCGCCACGATCACATAGCCGGACAGGAAGACCAGCAGTGACCAGAGCGGCAGGCCGCCGAAGGGTTCCGCCATTCGGCCAGCCTTCGCCTGCGGCACCGGTTGCGGCGCATCGCGCAGCCCGGGCAGCAAGGTCAGCGCCAGACCGGCGGCGACCAGGTTGAAGCCCGCTGCGACGCCTAGCGCCCCGACGAAGCCTATATTGCCGACGATCAGCCACCCCCCTAGCAAGGCCCCAAGCCCGGCCCCCAGCGTGTTCAGCCCGTAAAGCTGGCCGATGCGCTCGGCGACGGTATCGAGCGAGACGGCGACGGCGCGGCTCAGCAGCGGCAGTGAGGCGCCCATCAGGGTCGTCGGCACTACCAGCCCGGCGAAGCACAGGGCGAAGATGGCGACCGGCGATTCCACCTGCCCGGCCATGGACAGGGCGAGCCAGTCATAGAGGAAGGGCTTTGACAGCAGCGCGCAGAGCGCGACACCGGCTTCGCAGAGGGCGAAGCCCATGACCGCCCGCGACGGCGACAGCCGGTCCGCGATCTTCGCGCCGATGATGGAGCCAAGGCCCAGCCCGGCGAGGAAGGCCCCCACGACCAAGGCGGCACTAACGGTATCGGAGCCGGCGAAGATTCCGAGCATGCGCTGCCATACGATCTGGCAGAGCAACGCACCGAAGCCAGAACAGAAAAATGCGACCATCAACCTCGACATGACTAGCCATTCACAACCGTAAGATTTAATATAAACAAGAATAATCCGCGTTCGTAGGACAAAAGCCCGTCAATCCAGCACTGAACCGCCCCGGGTTCGCCGGAGGCTGGTGAGTTTGCGTCAGGCCGCCAGCGCAACCTCCTACTAACCACCGCTTCGGTTCCCTCTACATCCGCATCCCGCGTCCCTGTCGGATACCGAGCCGCTGCTGCTCAGCTTGGCGCTGCCGCTCCACCGCCTGCTCCCGCGCCTCATGCGCGCCGCGCCCCGCACGCTCGGCCGATAGCGCCCGTGCAACGCCCGCCATGCCCTCACGCGGACGCTGTCCTTCAGGGGCACTGCGCGCGGCCTCCGCCGGCTCGGCCGCTCCCTCCAGTCCGCCATAGCCCAGCCGCTTCCCCGCTGCCTCCGCAAAGGCCTGCAGCTCCGCCGCCACCTCGGGCTTCGTGGCCACCTCGCGTGACCAGGCGTCGGCCACTGCCGCATTCTGCCGCACCAACCGCTGCCACACGTCCGTCTTCTCCGGCCTGGGCCGGCCACCCTTCTCCCGTGCCACCTCGATCGCCCGCACCGCCGACCAAGCCGCCACCGACAGGCCAGGCACCTCGACCGCATCCCGCCGCCGCTGCACCTCCACCTGCCCGGCGTGCTCGCGCGTCGCGCGCTCCCGGTCTGCCGCCTCGGCCTTCAGGCCCCAGGCGATGCCCCGTACCGCGCCCAGGGCCCGTGCCCGCTCCGCCTTGCTCAGCTGTCCGGCGAGCCAACCGTCCCGCCCACGCAGCGCCCCGAGGATCTCCGGACCCTCCGCCTCCAACACCGCCGCCGCCCGCCGCAAGCCGCCGCCCTCGTGCCGGATGAGCTCGCCCAGCCGCCGGCCCGCCTCCCCCGGGTCGCGGTAGGCGTCCCCCAGGTCCCGCACCCGGTCCGCGACGTGCTGGCGCACCCGTGGATCCGCCTCGGCCACCGCCGTCAGGTCAGCCGGCGTCGTGCTACGCCCCTGGCTATCGCGGCCCCAGGGGTCACGGTGCGCCGGCAACATCGGCGCCGGCTTTTCGGGCTCCGGCTCCGGCTCCGACTTCGGCGGCCCTCGTCCCGGCATGACGATGTCGCCCGCCGGCGCCAGGGGATGCAGCCCGCGCCGCTCAGCAAACGCCGCCACGCCCTCCGGCTTGGCATAGTCGAGACTGGTGTCCTTCGCCCGCGCGCGGGACAGCGCCCGCACCAGCCCCGCACGATCGCCCATTGCCTCCGTCGACCAGTGCAGCGCCACCCCCTCCCGGTGCCGGGTGAGCGCCACATAAGCCATGTGCCGGTCCATCCCTGGCCCGGCCAGCACATGCGCCTGGTCCACCGTCACGCCCTGCGCCTTGTGCACCGTCGCCGCGTAGCCGTGGTCGAGGTGGCCATAGTCGCCGGGGGAGAAGGTCACCGTCGCCCCCTGCCCTGCCGCACCGCCGGCCCCGTCCAGCGCCACCGTCAGCCGCTCGCCCCCGGCCGTCACCGCCAGCACCGTGCCCAGCGTGCCGTTCTTCACCGCGACGCCGCCGCGCCCATCGGGCCCGGCGCCGAGCGCCCGCTCATTGCGGAGGAACATGACCCGGTCACCAGCGGCCATCGCCTGCGCCCCGTTCTCCGTCGCCACTTGGTGCTCGGCGCCCAACTCGCCGCCGGCACGCAGGCGCTCCCGCGCCAGCTGGTTCAGTGCCGCCACGTCGGCCCGGGTTGGCGCCAGCATGACCTGGGAGGAGTTGGGACTCTGCTGACGCCCCGCCGCCCAGCCGGCGACGAGCGCCGCCCGTGCCTCCTCCTGCGTCGCATGGTCCTGCACCGCACCGGCGCCCTCGTAGCGGTCGATTGCCTCGGCCGTCCGTCCGGTCGCCAGCTCGCGCGTGGCGTCCCGCTGCCAGCCCTCCCGCTGCCGCCGCACCTCGCTGATCTCCGCCGCCCCATGCCGCTCGGCTAGCGCCCGGAACGCCGCCCCAGCCTCGATCGCCTGCAGCTGCTCCGGATCGCCCACCAGCACCACCTTCGCCCCGGCCGCGCGGGCCTGGCCCAGCACCCGCTCCAGCTGCCGGCTGCCAACCATCCCGGCCTCGTCCACCACCAGCACGTCGCGTCCGGTCAGCCGGTCCTCCGCCCGCCCCTGCGCCCAGCCCCAGTCGAGGCTCGCCAGGGTGCGCGAGCGGATGCCGCTGCCCGCCTCCAGCCCCTCGGCCGCAATGCCCGACAGCGCTGCCCCGCGGACCCGGTAGCCGGCCGCCTCCCAGGCCTCGCGCGCGACGCCGAGCATCGCCGACTTGCCGGTGCCAGCGTAGCCGACCACCAGCGCCAGGTCGCCGCCCCTGGTGACGTGCCGCAGGGCATCGCCCTGCTCGTCACCGAGCCGCATCCCGCGCACCTCGGCCGCTCGCAGGATGCGGTCGGCCACTACCCGCTCGACCCGGTGCGTCGGCGACCGCGCCAGTGCCGCCCCGGCCGCTTCCAGCCGCTGCTCGACCGCCAGCATCTCTCGCGTCGTGAAGCGGTCCCGCCCGCGCCCGTCCTGGCCAAGCCACACCAGCTCCGGCGTAGCCTCAACCTTGGCCAGCACCTGGCCGAACTGCTCGGCCCCATCGGTATGCCGCGCCACGAACCGCGCCAGCTCCTGCCGGGTGAAGGTGCTCTGCTGCCGGGTGATGGCATCAAGTGCCACCATGGGCTCGGCCGCAATCCGCGCGCCGTTGCGCCGGGCGATGGCATCGTGCTCGACCCGCCGCTCGGCCGCCTCGCCCCGTTCCGCCCGCCGCTCCCCGGCTGGACCCACCTTGTGCTGCGGCTCGAGCGGGATCCCCTGTGCCGCCAGGGACCGGTGGTCGACCCGGGCGTCATGCCCCTGCTCGGCCAGCCGGGCATTCGCAAGCCCCGCCCAACGCTCCCGCCAGCCGACCAGCAGCTCCGTCGCGTTCCACTCCCGGGCCTTGGCACCAAAGCGCCCGGCCATGCCGTCCTGCCCTGGCTCGACCCGCCGGGTGGTCAGCAGGATATGCGCATGCGGCTTAGCCTCGCCGTCGGCACCCTGCGTCCAGTGCACGCAGACATCCGCCACCATGCCGCGCGCCACGAACTCCCGCGCGGCGAAGTCTCGCGCCAGGGCGATCCCTTCCGCCGGACTGAGCTCGCGCGGCAGTGCCACCTCCACCTCGCGCGCCAGCTGCGCGTCCTTGCGCTTCTCCGCCGCCTCGACTGCATTCCACAGCGTGGCCCGGTCCCGCCAGGCGTCCGGCGCACCCTCCGGCAGCAGCACCTCGCGGTGCACGACGCCGGTCTTGGCGGTGAAGTCCTGGTCGCGCCCAAGCCGGTCGTCGTGCAGCCACTCGGCCGCGCGATAGGCCGCCGCGGCGACTGCGCTGCGGCCGCTACCGCGCGAGATCAGCTTGGCTGAGAGATGATAGATCGCCATTGGCAGCCAGGGTAGCGGCAGGCTGAGCGCACGTCACGCAGTGACGTATAAGCGCGCACTTCC
>NZ_JAUFPN010000069.1:40260-102842 GCF_030409335.1 Paeniroseomonas aquatica | reverse complement strand
GACTTCGCCTCGGGCACCGACCGCCTGAAGTTCATCGGCATCGGCAAGGCCGACATCCACACCACCGCCGCCACCGAGGGCGGCGTCGCCGGCCTCCTCGTCACCTACGACGCCCAGGGCGACAGCGTCTTCCTCGCCCATGTCAGCAAGATCGCCGCCGCCGACATGCTCTTCGCCTGAAGGACCCTCCCCGCGGCGCCGCCTGCGCCGCTGGGAGCGCGCTACAGCGCCGGGGCCCGGCGGTGCCAGTCGGTCTCCTGCTGGAAGGCGTCCGCCGCCCGCAGCACGGTCGCCTCGGCGAAGGGCCGGGCGGCCAGTTGCAGCCCGATCGGCAGGCCGCGCTCGTCGAAGCCGCAGGGCAGGCTGATCGTCGGCAGGCCGAGGAAGTTGAAGGGGCGGGTATTGGCCGAAACCGCCATGAAGCGCCCCCAGTTCTCCGGGTCCGCGTCGATGTCGGTCTCGGCCAGGGTCGGCACCCGGGTCTTCAGGGTTGGCGTCGCCACCACGTCGAAGCCGGTCAGCGTCTCCGCCACGAACTGCCGCAGCAGGGGGCCGCGCCGGGACAGCGCCTCCACGTAGAGATGCGCGGGGATGGCATAGCCCCCGTACAGCCGGCTGCTGAGGTGGATGGCGTAGTCCTGCGGCTGCTCGCGCATCCAGTTGGCATGGATCGCCGCGCCCTCGACCCGGCTGACCAGCGCGGTATAGGCGTTGATGGCCCGCATCGAGGCGGCCTTGACGCGCGTGATCACCGCGCCGCGGGCCGCGAGCGCCAGCAGCGCCGTCTCGAAGGCGGCGGCCACCGGCGCATCGGCGCCCTCGAGAAAGTAGGTTTCGCAGACCGCCACCCGCAGCCCGCGGATATCGCCGCTCAGCGCCGCCTCGTAATCCGGCACCGGCTCCCGCGCGCTGGTCGCATCGCCCGGGCAATGCCCGGCGGTCAGGGCGAGGAACCGTGCCGCGTCGCGTGCGGTGCGGACCAGCGGCCCGACGTTGTCGGCCGAGAAGGACAGCGGCATCACCCCGGTGCGCGGCACCCGCGTCTGGGTGGCCTTCAGCCCGGTCACGCCGCAGATCGTCGCCGGCAGCCGGATCGACCCGCCGGTATCGGAGCCCAGCGCGGCATAGAAGAACCGCGCCGCGACCCCCGCGCCGGAGCCGGAGGAGGAGCCGCCGGTGCAATAGGCGAGGTCCCAGGGATTGTGGCAGTCGCCGAAATGCGCATTGTGCCCGGTCGGGTTCTGCGCGAACTCCGCCATGTTCAGCGCGCCCATGTCGATGGCGCCGGCGGCATCCAGCCGCTGCAGCACCGTCGCCGTCTTCGGCGCCACGAAATCGCGGCGGATCTTCGAGCCGCAGGTGCTGACCTTGCCCGCGCGGTAGTACATGTCCTTGTGCATCATCGGCACGCCCGCGAGCGCACCCAGCGGCTTGCCCGCGGCCCGCGCCGCATCGGCCGCGCCTGCGGTTTCCAGCGCCGCATCGCGGTCCAGCCGGATCACGCTGTTCACCCCGGCATCGAAGGCATCGATCCGTGCCAGGCAGGCCTGGGTCAGGGCCGTCGCGGTGACCTCGCCGGCGGCGAAGGCATCCGCCGCCTCGGTCATCGAGAGCATCGCCAGGTCGCTGGTCGAGACGGGCGCGTTCATCGGGCGGGCTCCTGCAACTCGCGCAGCGCCGCCTCGAAGGTGCTGGGCTCGTCCTCGAAAACCATGGTCCCCCGCAGGGCCTCGAGCTCGGCGATCAGCGCCGCATGGTCGGCAAGGCCATGTCGGGCGGCGGCATTGGGCAGGGATACGCCGCTCCAGCGGCCAATCGCCTCCATGGTTGGCACCACGAGTTCCGGTTCCATCGTCTCTGCTCCCCGATCGGGCATTGGGCGCCACATCCTGGCTCCCTCCCGCCCGGGGTAGCAAGCGGCGTGCCCGGCGCGTAACCTCCCCTGAAATGATTTGGGAGGGCGGCCATGAAGGTGGCATTGACCGAGGCCATCGAGCCGGCCGGCATGGCGATCCTGCGCGACGCCGGCTGCGAGATCATCGAAGGGCCCGGCGGCGAGCAGAGCCCCGACCAGCTCCTTGCCCTCTGCCAAGAGGCCCATGCCGTCATCGTCCGCCAGAAGCTGCCCGGGGACCTCGCCGCCGCCTGCCCCTCGCTGCTGGTCGCGGCACGGCACGGCGTCGGCGTCGACCTCATCCCGGTCGAGAACTGCACCGCCCATGGCGTGCTGGTCACCAACGTGCCCGGCGCCAACGCCGATGCCGTCGCCGAATTCGTCGTGGCCCAGATGCTGGCCGCGGCCCGGCAGGTGCAGCGCATGGCCGCGGTCCATCTGATGGAGGGCTGGAAGCCCGGCCGTGCCCTGGCCGCGACCGCGACCGAACTGCGTGGCCGGACGCTGGGCATCGTCGGCGTCGGCGCCATCGGCACGCGTCTGGCCGAGATCGCGCATCACGGCTTCCGCATGCGCGTCCTCGGCTTCCAGCGGCGGCGGGAAGCGCTGCCGCCCTTCGTCGACTACGCCGCACTGGAGACGCTCTTCGCCGAGAGCGACTACCTCGCCCTCGCCTGCCCGCTGACCCCCGCGACCACCGGCCTCGCCTCCGCCGCGCTGATCGGCCGGATGAAGCCGACCGCCTGGCTCTGCAACGTCGCCCGCGGCGCGGTGGCGGACGAGGCCGCGCTGGTCGCGGCGCTGCGCGAGGGCCGCATCGGCGGCGCCGCGCTCGATGTCTATGCGCACCAGCCGCTGGCGGCCGGGCACCCGCTGCGGGACTTCCCGAACACGATCCTCTCCCCGCATGTCGCCGGCCTGTCGCGGGAATCCGCGGTGACCATGAGCAGCGTCGCCGCCGCCGAGGTGGTCCGCGTGCTGCGCGGCGAGCCGCCGCACCACCTCATCAACCCGGAGGCGGCTGCGGCCCATGCCGCCCGCCGCGCCAGCCTGGGGATGCACGCATGAAGATCACCAAGGTCCAGGCCACCTGGGTCCAGGTGCCGATCCCGCCCGAGCGACAGCACCTCTCGGATTTCGGCCGCCAGCCGAGCTTCGATTCCGTCATCGTGCGGATCGAGACCGACGCCGGCATCACCGGCTGGGGCGAGGCCAAGGCCGGCGTCGCCAGCACCGCCTCCTGCGGCGGCCTCGCCGCCATCATCAACCTCGACTTCGCGCCGCTGCTGCTGGGGCAGGACCCGCGCGACATCTCGCGGCTCTGGGACACGCTCTATTCCATGCCGCGCCAGGGATTCGCCATCGACCGCGGTCATGTCTTCCCCGCGCTCGGCCGCCGCGGGTTGTCGATCAGCGCCATCGCCGGCGTCGACCTCGCGCTCTGGGACATCCTCGGCAAGTCGCTGAACGCCCCGGTCTGGCGCCTGCTCGGCGGCCGCCGGGCCGCGCGCATGCCCGCCTATGCCTCCGGCGGCTGGGCCAGCGAAGACAAGATCGGGGAGCAGTTGCTCGGCTACATCGAGAAGGGCGGCTTCGGCGCGGTGAAGATGCGGGTGGGATCGATGGATGGCCCGGTCGCCCGCTCCGCCGCCCGGGTCCGCGCCGCTAGGCGCGCCCTCGGCCCCGAGGTCGGCCTCGCCGCCGACGCCCACGGCACCTGGACCGTCTCCGAGGCCAAGGCCTTCTGCCGCATGGTCGAGGATTGCGACCTGCTCTGGTTCGAGGAGCCGGTCAGCGCCGACGACAAGCAGGGCCAGGCCGAGGTCCGCCGCGGCAGCGCCGTGCCGATCAGCAGCGGCGAGAGCGAATTCACCCGGCACGACTTCCGCGAGCTAGCTGAACTGCGCGCCGCCGACGTGCTGCAGCCCGACCTCGCCATCGCCGGCGGCATCACCGAGGGGGTGCGGATCGGCGCCATTGCCAGCGCCTTCAACCTGCGCCTCGCGCCGCATCTCTGGTCCGGCGCCCCGGCCTTCGCCGCGGGCCTGCACCTGGCCGCCAGCCAGTCCGCCGGCTTCATCCTGGAATATTCGCTCGGCCACAACCCGATGCTGCACGACCTCATCGAGGAGCGCTTCCCGGTCGTGGGCGGCTTCGTCGAGATCCCGGACCGCCCCGGCCTCGGCATCACGGTGCGCGAGGATTTCCTCGCCCAGTACGGGAGGCACGCATGAAGATCACCGCCATCAAGGCCTATCCGACCAGCTTCCCCGTCCCGCCCGGCGGCGTCCGGCTTGGCATCGGGCAATCCGTGAAACGCGACTGCGTCATGGTGAAGGTGACGACCGAGGACGGCATCGTGGGCTGGGGCGAGAGCCACCACGGCCGTGCCCATACCGCCATCGCGAAGCTGATCGAGACCACGCTCACCCAGCTCATCCTGGGCATGGATGCGAGCGACACCACCGGCGTCTGGGCGCGGATCTACAAGTACCAGCTCGGCAGCCACGGCATGGGCGCGGCCTGCGCCATGGCGATGTCGGGCATCGACATGGCGCTCTGGGACATCAAGGGCAAGGCGGTCGGCTGGCCGCTGTGGAAGCTGCTCGGCGGCAGCCGCCGCCCCATCCCCGCCTATGCCGGCGGCGTCGCGCTGGGCTACCAGCCGCCCGCCGCGCTGATCGACGAGGCGCAGCCGCTGATCGAGGCCGGCTACCGCGCGGTGAAGCTCCGCATCGGCGATACCGTGCGCGACGACACCGCCCGGATGGAGGCCGTGCGCAATTCCTTCGGCGACGGGCTGGCGATCCTGACCGATGCCAATACCGGCTATACCATCGCCGACGTGCGTCGCGTCATGCCGGCCATGGATGCGCTCGACATCGGCTGGCTGGAAGAACCCTTCCCCGCGCACGACCACCACCACTACGCCCAGGCCGCCGGCTACGGCCGCACGCCGCTGGCCGCCGGGGAGAACCACTTCACCCGCTTCGAATTCACCCGCGTGCTGGAGGACCGGGCCATTACCATCTGGCAGCCCGACCTGTCCAAATGCGGCGGCATCACCGAGACGCTGCGCATCGCCGCCATGGCCAGCGCCTTCAAGATCCCGGTGAACCCGCATTCCTCGATGACCGGCGTCAACCAGGCCGCCTCGATCCACCTGCTCGCCGCCATCGAGAATGCCGGCTATTTCGAAGCCGATGTCTCCAGGGCCAACCTCTTCCGCGACGCACTTGGCAGCGAGCCCTGGCGGATCGGCGGCGACGGCATGGTGCTGCCGTTGGATGCGCCAGGGATCGGGGTGGAGGTGGATGAGGGCTTCCTCGTCGCGCATCCGGCCATCGAAGGCCCGGGCTACGTCTGACCCGGGCGCGGGGGGGAGACGACATCCATCGAGCCGGTTGATCGGAAACCCATCCGGTGGTTTCATTGCGATACCAAACCGGAGTCGCCGCCATGCGCTGGATCGCCCGCCTGCCCCTGCTCGCCCTGCTCCTGGCCCTGCCCGCCACCGCCGCCGAGCGGCGGGAGCCGAGCCCGGCCCAGCTGGCTCAGCAGGCCAAGATGCGGACCTGCGCCGCCCAGGCCCGCGGCCAGCAGCTGCGCGGCGCGCCGCGGCGGAATTTCATGAAAACCTGCCTCTCCGGCCGGGCGACGACCCCGGCCTGAGGGATCAGCCGCGGCGGCGGGTCAGCTGCTCGCAGTCGCTGTTCTCGCCGACGCCGAGCTGGATGGTCGGCAGCAGCGCCAGCGGCGGGAACAGCACCCCGAGCCCCACCGCCGCGCCGCCGCGCGCCGCGAGCTCCCCCACCTCGGGCAGGATGGAGGGATTCTTGAAGCTGCCGGTGATGGCGATGGGCGTCGGCAGGGAGCCGACGGAGAAACGCTTGCTGGAGGTCCGCAGCCGCCAGTCCAGCACCTCCCGCGCCATGTCGGCCGAGCCGCCGCCGTTGACCACGTAGTTCTCGGTATCCAGCAGCAGGCTGCGGGTCGTGAGCTGGCCGCGCCGCAGCGCGAAGTCGCCGATCAGGCACTCGATCTTCGTCCGTGCCGGAATCCCCAGCGCCGAAAGCAGCGCATTGCCGAACTGCAGCCCGGAGAGGTCGACCAGCAGCGAGGATAGCTCCCCACCCACCGTCACCAGGGTCAGCTCCCCGTCGCCATGCCCCAGCATGTCGGACAGCGACTTGCCCACCGCGTCGATCCGCCCGACCCCGCCGAGCGAGCCCGCCCCGCCGGCACCGGCCGCTTGCATCAGGCGGGAGATATCGACCCGCCGCAGCTCCAGCTCCCCCTTGGCCCGCAGCGCGCCATTCTCCTGCGGCGTCAGCAGGAATTCGCCGCCCAGCCGGCCCTGGCCGATGCCGAATTGGACGGGGTGCAGCCGGATGGTGCCGTCCTCGATGTCCAGCGTCACCTGCATGCTGTCAAAGGGCATGCCCTGGCCAATGATGGAAGCGGCGCTGTAGCGCAGGTGGATATCGGCCGCCCGCAACCGCGGCACGCTGATCGGCGAGGTCGGCAGCAGGCGCGGGCTCGCCACGGCCCGGGCCAGGGCCTGACGCTGCTGCGCCGTCTGCCCCGGCGTATTCGCCCGGCCCGGCGTCCCGCCGATGAAGCCGCCGAGATCGGCCAGATCCACCCGCTTCGAACTCACATCCGCATCCAGCACCGGCCGCTCCCGCGAGGGGGTGATGCTGAAGCGCCCGGCGATATCGCTGCGGCCGAGCCGCCCGTCGACATCGGTGAAGCGGAAGGCGCCCTCGCCATAGTCGAGCTTGCCGGTCACCCGGTAGGGCGGCGTCGCCGGGATCGCCACGCCGACCAGCGGCGCCAGCAGCGCCATGTCCGGCCCGGCGAAATCCAGCCGCAGATCGGCCCCTTTCAGCGCCACCGGGTCCTGCAAGGTGCCCTGCAGCGAGACCCGCGTCGGTCCGTTCGCCAGGGTCAGCTGCACCGGCCAGGGCGTCTCGTCATCGCGCAGGTTGAGGATGGCGCCGCCGCGCAGGTCGGCGGTGATGGGCTGGGCGGCGTAGGTGCCGCGCGCCTTGGCGACGATCCGCGCGGGTTCGCCTGCCGGATCCTCGGTCGCCGCCTCGATGCGGAAGTCGGCCCTCAGCTTGGCGATCGCGACATGGGCCTGGCCACCGGTGATCCGCAGCGCGCCAATCTTCGGCCCCGGCGTCGCCGCCTCGGCCACCGTCTCGCGCGGGCCGCCGAAATCGAAGGTGTAATTATCCTTGCCGTCGGCGCGGCCGATCACCTCGAAGACCGGCTGGTCCAGCGTGACCACGGGAATGGCGACGGAGCGGTCGCGCAGCCAGCCGGCGACATCGAAATCCAGGCTGGCCCGGGGGATGGCGGCAAAGGGCGGCGCATCCTCGAAGCCATCCGGGTTGCCGATGCGCAACCCTTCGGCGGTGATGCTGGTCACCTTGCCCAACTTCACGTGCAGATGCTCGATCGTCACCGGCCGGCCGAGCCGGGCGGTCGCCTGCGCCTCGACGATCGGAATCAGCCAGTCCCAGCGGAACAGCAGCACCAGCACCACGATGGCCAGCAGCGGCAGCCCCAACCCCAAAGCCCATCGCCGCCCACGCATCCGCATTCGCCTCCCTGGCTTGCAGAGCGCGACGGGGAGCGAATGGTTCAGCCCCTTTCGGCGACGATGGCCTCACAATGCTCCATCACCTCGCGGCCCGTCAGGTTCCAGACCGTGATGCCGCCGACCATCAGGCATTGCACCAGCCCCTCCGCCAGCTCCGGCAGGGTCAGGCCGAGCCGGATGGCATTGGCCGCATGCGCCTTGGCGCCGCGGGTCTGCCCGACCAGCACATCGAGCAGGGCGAAGATCAGCTCCTTGGTCTTGAGATCGAGCGCGCCGCCATCCTCCTGCCCGCGCATGAGGGAGGCGCGCATCAACCCATAGCCGGCGAAGGCGCCGGGGGCGTGGCGGATCAGCGGCTGGAAGCTGTCGGGCACGCCGCCATGCGTCGCTTCGAAGCTGGCGATGCCGGCCTCCAGCGCCGCCCTGGTGATGTCCATGGGGCTTTCCCCGGTCATGCCGCGCGACGGTCCAGCCAGTCGCGGAAGCGGTACCAATTGCCGACGATCGGCAGCATCCAGGGCGTGCCGGTGTAGAAGGCGCGGGTCGGGAAGTCCCGCCCGTCGAAGACCGGCAGGCGGTTGGTCCCGCCCAGCAGCTTCTTGCCGACCTCCGCGCCGAGGTAGGAGAGCATCGCCACGCCGGAGCCGTTGCAGCCCATGGCGTAGTGCAGCCCCTTCGGCGTGACGCCCATGTGCGGCAGCGCGTCGAAGGCGAAGGCGACGTTGCCGGTCCAGGCATGGGTGACGCGCACGCCCTTCAGCTGCGGCCAGCGCGCCAGCATCATCTCCCGCAAAATGGGCGCCGAGACCTCGGGCGAGACCTGGGTGAAGCGGGCGCGGCCGCCGAACAGCACCCGCGTCCCATCCGGCGACATCCGGTAGTAGGACAGGATGCGGCGGCTGTCGGCCAAGGTTCGCCGCTTCGGGATCAGGCTCGCGGCCAGCGCCGGGTCCAGCACCTCCGTCGCGATGATATGCGAGGCGACCGGGATCAGCCGGCGCTTCAGGTCCGGCGTCAACCCGCCGGTATAGCCGTTGGTGGCGATCACCACGTCCTTGGCCTCGATCGGCCCCTTGGTCGTCTCGACCCGCCAGCCCTCGGCGATGCGGGTCAGCTTGCCCGCGCGGCAGGTGCCGATCAGCGTCGCGCCATGCTTCCGCGCCGCGGCCGTCAGCCCGCGGTGATAGAGCGCCGGATGAATCTTGCCGGTGCGGTTCACCACCATCCCGCCATGGTAGTAGTCGGAGGCGATCTCCTCCCGCTGCCGGTCGCGTGGCACCATGTGGGCATCGGCATCGGCCAGCTCGTTCAGCACCTCCGCCTTGGCCGCCATCCCGTCATAGTGCTTCGGCGTCCAGGCGCCGACGAAGCGGCCGGTGCGCTCGTAGTGGCAGTCGATGGCTTCGCGGGCGATCAGCCCCTCGATGTGGTTCAGCCCGGCCAGGCCATCCGCCATGATGGCGCGCATCTCGGCCTTGGCCTCCTCCACCCCCTGCCGCCCCTTGGCGCCCGAGAGCCCCTTGCCGACGTTGTTGCCGCCGGAGACGCCGCCGCCATTGCGGGTGGAAGCGCCGAAGCCCAGCGGCTCCGCATCCAGCACCACCGCATGGGCACCGCCGCGGCCGAGCTCGATGGCGCAGTTGAGACCCGTGAGGCCGCCACCGACGATCACCACATCAGCGCGGGCCGGCAGCTCCTGCGGCAGGTCGTCGCCCATGGTGATGTCGTCCCACCAGTAGGGCGCGGCCTTGAAGTCGGGATGGAAGACGGTGGGGTCCATGGGCTTCCCTTGGTCCTGGAAATTGTCGGTACCGACGAAACAGGAAAGGCCGGGGAGGAAGTATCCTCCCCGGACCCCTCCTCTATTTCTCTGAGTCCGGCACCTGCCGCGCGGCAGGTGCCGGACTCACAAAAAGGAAAGGTGGGGCTTGGGGAGGGAATACCTTTCCCTCCCCAACCTTCCTGCTCACCGCGAGATTGTCGTCGCAAGCGCCCCACGCCCGAACAGCGCGGTCAGCCCGAGGCAGACCCCGACCAGCAAGATCTGCAGCACGGAGACCGCGGCGATGGTCGGGTCCACCTCCATCATGATGTTGTCGAACATCTTCTTCGGCAGCGTCATCGAGGCGCCGGAGAGGAACATCGCCAGCACCAGCTCATCGAAGGAGCTGACGAAGGCGAGGAAGGCGGCCGAGACCAGGCTCGGCCGCAGCTGCGGCAAGGTGATGCGCCAGACCGCGATGAACCAGCTGGCGCCCAGACCGGCGGCCGCCTGCTCCTGCGCCTCATCGAAGGTCCGCAGCCCGGCGCTGGTCAGGATGACGACGAAGGGCAGCGCGAGGACGGTATGCGCGACCGCCACGCCATACCATGCGCCGATGAGCTGCAGCCGGCTGAAGACGCCATAGAGCGCGATCGAGAGGATGATCGTCGGCACGATGATCGGCGCCGCCGCCAGCCGGTCCAGCGCCCGCACCCAGCGCCGGCGCGAGCGCACCAGCGCGAAGGACAGCGGCACGCCGAGCCCCATCGCCAGCACGGTGCAGAGGCTGGCCGCCTGCACGCTGCGGATGGTCGCATCGATCCAGCCGGGGTCGTTCAGGTAGCGCTGGTACCATTGCCAGGAGAACCCCGGCGGCGGGAATTGCAGGTAGGCGGCCGAGGAGATGGAGATCGGGAAGACCACCAGCAGCGGCAGCATGAGAAAGGCGAAGACGATGCCGACGAAGACCGTCAGCATCGCTTGTCCCGCGCTACGGCGTCGCAAGATGCGACTTCCCGCCGAAGCGCCCGACCAGCGCATAGATCCCCAAGGTCACCGCCAGCAGCACCGCGGACAGCGCCGCGGCGAAGGGCCAGTCGAGGAATTCGCGCACCTGCTGCTCGATCAGCATCGAGATCATGATGACCCGCCCGCCCCCCAGCAGCGCCGGGGTGATGAAGAAGCCGAGCGAGAGCACGAAGACCAGCGCGCAGCCGGCCGAGACCCCCGGCAGCGACAGCGGCAGGGTGATGCGGGTGAAGGCCCGCCAGGCCGGCGCGCCCAGCCCCTCCGCCGCGCGGCCGAGGTCCGGGTCCACCCGCAGCAGCGCCGCATAGATGGGGAAGACCATATAGGGCAGCAGCACATGCACCATGCCGATCAGCACCCCCGAGGTATTGTACAGCAGCATGACCGGCGCATCGATCAGCCCCCAGTCCCGCAGCATCCGGTTCATCACGCCATTGCGCCCGAGCAGCACCATCCAGGCATAGGTGCGCACCAGCACGCTGGTCCAGAACGGCAGCAGCAGGGCGAACAGCCCGAGCGCCAGCCCGAGCCGCCCGGCCCGCGAGAGCCAGAGCGCCACCGGATAGGCGAGAACCAGGCAGATGCCGGTCACCACCGAGGCGATGCGCAGGCTGTCCGCCAGCACCGAGACATAGAGCCCGTCGAGCGCCGCCTTCTCGAAATACTCAAGGCTGCCGCCCTCGACCGACATCGCCAGCAGCCGCAGCACCGGGAAGGCAAACAGCCCGAGCAGCAACACCAGCGCCGGCAGCGCCAGCAGCAGCAACAGGCGCTCACGCGCGTCAGCCACGCGGGACGACATGCACATCCTCCGCCGCGAAGCCGAGGGCGACGGTCGCCCCCTCCCCGGCCGGCGGCGGCGTCGAGGGCCGCAAGGGCACCCGCGCCAGCACCTCCGGCCCACCCTCCACCCGGATCCGCAGCTTGGCGGAGAGCCCGAGGAAGATCGTCTCCACCACCCGCCCGGTCGCCCGGCAATCGAGGCCTGCCGCCTTGGCATCGAGGCGCAGGGCCTCCGGCCGCAGCAGCAGGGTCGCCGGCCCCGGCGGGCAGGCCACCGGCACCGGGCCGAAGCCCGGCACCGCCACCGCATCGCCGCGCGCCTCGCCCTCCAGCAGGTTGGACTCGCCGAGGAAGTCGGCCACGAACCGGGTCGCCGGCCGGGCATAGACCTCGGCCGGGGCGCCGACCTGGTCCAGCCTGCCGTGGTTCATCACCGCGATCCGGTCGGACATCACCAGCGCCTCCTCCTGGTCATGGGTGATGAAGAGCGTGGTCAGGCCGAGCCGGCGCTGCAGCCGCCGGACCTCGAGCTGCAGCCCCTCCCGCAGCTTGCGGTCGAGCGCACCGAAGGGCTCGTCTAGCAGCAGCAGCCGCGGGCCGAAGACCACGGCGCGGGCGAGTGCCACCCGCTGCTGCTGCCCGCCCGAGAGCTGCCGCGGCAGCCGCCCGGACAGCGCGCCGAGTTCGACCAGCGCCAGCGCCTCCGTGACGCGCTTGGCGATCTCCGGCTTCGGCCGCCGCCGCATCTCGAGCGGGAAGGCGACGTTCTGCGCGACGGTCAGATGCGGGAACAGCGCGTAATTCTGGAAGACCATCCCGACATCGCGCTGTCGCGGCGACACCTCGGTCACATCCTCCTCGCCGAGCCGGACCCGCCCCGCATCCGGCGCCTCGAAGCCGGCGACGACCTTCAGCAGCGTGGTCTTGCCCGAGCCGGAAGGGCCGAGGATGGTAAGGAACTCCCCCTCCGCCAGATCGAGGTCGACGCCGCCGAGCGCCGTGGTCGCGCCGAAGCGCTTGACGATCCCCTGGACCGAAAGCCTCAACGCCGGAGCATCCAGCGATTCCAGCGCTCCTGCGCCTTCGCGCCGTTCTCCGTCCACCAGGCGACATCGAGCCAGAATTGCTTCTCGAGGTTGCCCGGCGCCGCCGGCAGCAGCGGCCGCACCTCCTCCGGCACGAAATCCATCGTCGCCGGGTTGAAGCCGGCATAGGAGAGCTCGGTCGCATAGACCGCCTGCAGCCGCGGATTGGTCATCACCTGGATGAACTGCTGGCCCCAATAGGCCTGGCGGGTGCCGCGCGGGATGCCGAAGACGCTGCTCTTCAGGCTGCCCTCGGCGAATTCGGTGGCGACGGTGGCGCCCGACTTTGTCAGCTCGAAGAAGCGGCCGTTCCAGCCGGTGGCCAGCACCACCTCCTTGTCCACCAGCAGCTGCGCCGGCTGCGCACCCGTGGTCCACCAGACCACGATATGCGGGCGGATCTCGTCCAGCTTGCGGAAGGCGCGGTCCATGTCGAGCGGATAGAGCCTGTCCTTCGGCACCCCATCCGCCAGCAGCGCGAATTCCAGGTTGTCGACCGGGTGGTTGCGCAGCGAGCGTGGCCCGGGGAAGCGCTTCACGTCCCAGAACTGCGCCCAGCCCTTGGGCTGGCTGCCGTTCGGGAAGACATCCGTCCGGAACCCCAGCGCCGTGGAATAGGCCGAGGAGACATAGACATGGCTGTCGATCGCCGCCGCCGGGTAGCCGCTGCGGTCGATGATGCTGGCATCCAGCGGCTCCACCAGGTTCATCTGCTTCACCCGGGTCGCGTCCTGGCCGCCGATCTCGGTCACCGTCCATTCCGGATTGCCGCTCTCGACCATGGCGCGGAGCTTGCCGAAGTCGACCGGGGAGGTATCGACCACCCGGATGCCGTGGAGCTTCTCGAATTCGGCGAAATAGGTCCGGCGGAAGATATTGGCCATGGCCCCGCCCGAGGCATTCACCACGATGCGGTCCGGCTTGGCCCGGGCCGGCTGGCCCAGGGCCGGGGCTGCCAGGGCAAGACCTGCCGAGCCCAGGAGCATGCTGCGCCGGCGTGGATGGTTCGTCATGGCAAGGACCCCTCGATTCCGGCGGCAGCTTGCGACAGCACGCCGGGCTTGAGAAGGCGGCAGGCCGGATCGCCGCCCGGCGGGCGCGCCCCGGGCCTCAGCCCGCCGCCTGGACCATGCCGGGCTGTTCCGCCGCCTGCAGCGCATGGCAGATCGCCGGCACCGCGCCGGCCGGCACCGGCCGGCTGAACAGGTGGCCCTGCGCCTCGGTGCAGAGGCCGTCCCGCAGCAGGGCGAGCTGGCCTTCCGTCTCCACCCCTTCCGCCGTCGTCGCCATGCCGAGCTGGCGGCAGAGCTCCGTCACCGCGCGGATGATGACATCGCAGTCGCCCCCCTGGCCCAGGCCCTCGATGAAGGAGCGGTCGATCTTGACATTGTCGAAGGGAAAGCGCCGGAGGTAGCCGAGCGAGGAATAGCCCGTGCCGAAGTCGTCCATGGCGATGCCGACGCCGAGGCCGCGCAACGCATGCAGCGTCTCCAGCGTGCCCTCGGTATCCTCCATCATCACCGTCTCGGTGATCTCCAGCTCCAGGCGGTGCGGCGGCAGGCCGGAATGCTGCAGCGCATGCGCCACCTCCTGCACCAGCCTGCGGTTGCCGAACTGCACCGGCGAGAGGTTGACCGCCACCTTGATCCCGGCGTCCCAGGCCATCGCATCGGCGCAGGCCCGCCGCAGCGCCCATGCGCCGATCGGCACGATCAGCCCGGTGGTCTCGGCCAGGGCGACGAACTCCGCCGGCGGCACCACCCCGCGGGTCGGGTGGTTCCAGCGCAGCAGTGCCTCGAAGCCGCAGATCCGGCGGGATCGCAGGGTCACCATCGGCTGGTAGTGCAGGTCGAACTCGCCGCGAAGGAGCGCCTGGCGCAGGTCCATCTCCAGCGCCCGCCGCGCCTGCATGAGCGCATCCATGCCGGGCTCGAAGCAGCGATGGCGGCCGCGCCCGTCCGCCTTGGCGCGATACAGCGCCAGGTCGGCGCGCTTCAGGATCTGGGCGGGGTCGCAGCCGTCGCCCGGGACCAGGGCGATGCCGACGCTGCTGCCGATGACCACCTGATGCCCCTCGAGGTCGAAGGGCTCGGCCAGCGCCGCGATCAGCCGGGTGGCCAGGGCGGCCGGGTCCTGCGGCGCCTCGAGGCAGGTCTGCACTACGGCGAATTCATCACCGCCGAGCCGTGCCACCGTATCCGTCTCCCGCACCAGCGCCCGGAGGCGCCGGGTCACCGCCCGCAGCAGCGCATCGCCGACCGGATGCCCCAGCGTGTCGTTCACCGCCTTGAAATGGTCGAGGTCGAGGCACAGCACGGCGCAGGCCTCGCCCCGCCGGCTGCGGGCGATGGCCTGGCCCAGGCGCTTCTGGAACAGCAGGCGGTTCGGCAGGCCGGTCAGCGCGTCGTGATGCGCCATGTGGGCGATCTTCGCCTCGGCCTGCTGCCGCTCGGTGATGTCCTCGGCCGTCACCAGCCAGCCGTTGTCGTCGTCGAGCGGCCGGAAGCTGAGGGCGAAGGACCGGCCATCGGCCATCTCCCGGATCTCGGCCGCCGGCTGCCGCCGCGCTTTCAGCCGCCGGATGAGGCGGGCGAGCCCGGCCGCATCGCCGCGGGCCAGGCCGGCGTCGCGCCGTGCCAGGGCCAGCAGGCCGGCGAGGCTGCGGCCCGGCTCCAGCGCGGCGGCCGGCAGCGCAAACATCCCGGCCAGGCGGGCATTGGCCACCACCAGCCGGTCCGCCGCGTCGAACATGCAGAGCGCCTGCGACATATTGGCCAGGGCCGCGCCGAAGCGCAGGTGCTGCAGCCGCGCCTCGGCGGCGGCCCGCATCCGCTCCTCCGACAGGGCGAGCGCGGTCTCCGCCTGGCCGCGGGCCGCCCGCGCCTCGCGCATCGCCGCCTCGGCCTCGGCCAGCTGCCGCTGGCTGCGGAACTGGCGCAGCATCAGCAGGCCGATCGCCGCCACCACCAGCTCGAACAGCAGGGCGGCGCCGACGAGGTAGCGGGCCAGGTTGCGCCATTCCGCCAGCACCGCCTCGGTGGCGGCGGTGACGGTGACCACCAGGGGGTAGCGGGAGAGCCGGTGCGCCGCGATCAGCCGATCCTGCCCGTCGGCCTGGCTGACCTGCCGCACCAGCGCATGCCGCGCCCCGCTCGCCTCGAGCTGGCGGAAGACCCCGGCCTGGGCGAAGGAGCGCCCGATGCTGGCATCGAGGTGCGGCTGTCGTGCCAGCAGGGTGCCGTCCTGCCGGAGCAGCGCGATGGAGGCCGTCGGATCGGGCAGCACCGAGGCGTAGAGGCGCTCGAAGTAGGCGAGCTCGACGGCGCCGAGAAGGAGGCCGAGGAATTCGCCATCGGCCGCGCTGACCCGGCGGGCGAGGTAGATGGTCCAGGTCCCGGTGCCGCGGTTCGGGACCGGCGCGCTGATGTAGCTGAGCCGGCCGGGATCCGCCTTCAGCGCCTGGAAGTAGTCCCGGTCGGCGACGTTGACCGGCGGGATCGGCCAGTAGCGGGAGAAGTTCACGAGCTGGCCGTCGGCATCGATGGCGGTGACGGCATCGAGCTGCGGCAGGCCGTGGGCCCGGTTCCGCAGCCGGTGGTGGGTCGCCTCGCCCGCCATCAGCCGGCGGAAGTCGTCCGGCGTGCCGAGGCCCTGCGACCGCAGGCTCTCGTGCAGGGAGGTCTGCAGCTGCTCGACCGCCTCGAAGGAGCGCTCGGCATGACCCGCCAGGATCAGGGCCGTGGCGCTGAGGTGGCGGCTGCTGTCCTGCAGCGTTCGGGCCCGGAGGTGGGCGAGCAGCAGGCCGGTGGCCGCCGCGGCGGCAAGGCCCAGCACGATCCCGCAGATCAGCAGCAGCCGCCCGGGCCGGCCCCTCCGGGGCGGGGCGCCGGGTCGCCTCGGCCCGGGGAGGGCCTGCGCCGCCGGGCTCTGCCGTCCCCGCGGGCGGCCCGGCGGGCGGCCCCGCGGGCGGCCATCCGGGCGGCCCGGGTCCTCGCCGGCGCGGCGCAGGGTCATGGCGGCGGCCCCGGCGCCGCTGCCCGCGGCGGGGGAGGTGATCGCAGCGGCGCTCATCGGTCCGTCCCTTGGTCAGGCGGGCCGCAAAAAAGAGGATAAGCGCTAAGTTTCCGTTACCAGGCGGCCCCCGCCTGCGGTCAGCGGCCGGTGCCGGCCCCGGGCGCCCCCGGGCTGGTCGGGATCGAGGCGCCGGGCCCGATCCGGCCGACGTTGCCGAACAGGGCCTGCAGCAGGGTCCGGTCGTTGCCCGGGGTCGGCGTCTCCCGCGCCACGACGGCGACCGGCCTGCCATCCTCATCGCCCAGCGTGCGGACCCGGGTCACCACGCCGCGCGGGTCGAATTCCACCACGACCGTCTGCTGGTCGGTCACCGACAATTCCCGGCCCGGGCGGGTGCGGGTGCGGCTGCTGATGTAGTACCAGACCGGGTCGCCGAAGGTGCTGGACTGGGTCGGCGAGCCCAACAGGGCCTGGACATCCGTCCGGGTCTGCACCCCCGGGGTGATTTCCTTCAGCTGGTCCTCGGTCAGGCGGTTGCCGCGCTGGATGACCGGGGCGTCGAAGACGCTGCAGCCGGCCAGCAGCAGCAGCCCGCCGGCCAGGGCCAGGCCAAGCCGGCGATCCGCCGGGCGCCATGCGCTGGACTCGTTGACCGGACGGCAAGGGCGATCCATGTCTCTGGTCCCATCGTGAATACCGCCCCGGCATGGTGCCGCCGGCGGAGCCTGGTGGAGCGTCGGCGATCCTCCCGCGCCCGGGGCCCGTGGCCCCTGGGTGCGGAACGGGCGCACATCACCGGCGCGAATGCCATCATGCCACGGCACGGTCAACCGCGCCGCGGGATGCCCTGCCTTCCGGCGGCCCTGACCGGGCTGCCGGTCGGCGCCGCCGACACAGCTTCTAAGGACACCCCGACCATGGGCCTGCTCGCCCTGTTCCGCCGCAAGCCGCATGAGCGTACCGGCTTCGAACTCTACGGCAAGGCCGTCGCCGCGGCGCGCGACCCCTGGTTCTTCGGCCCCCTGGCGGTGCCGGACACGCTGGATGGCCGCTTCGACCTGGTCGGGCTGCATGTCGCCCTGCTCATCCGCCGGCTGCGCCAGGACCCCGACCCGCGGGGCGCGGCGGTCGCCCAGGCGGTCTTCGATGCCATGTTCGCCGACATGGACATCAACCTCCGGGAGATGGGGGTCAGCGACCTGGCCGTCGGCAAGCGGGTGCGGCGGATGTGGGAGGCCTTCCACGGCCGCTGCCTCGCCTACGAGACCGCGCTCGACGCCGGGGACCAGGCCGCGCTGGCCACGGCGCTGGACCGCAACGTCTGGCGGGCCGAAGCCGCCGCCGCCGCCTCCCCCGCCGCCGCACAGGCCTTGGCCCGGCATGTCGTGGCCGCGGCGGAAGCCCTGGCCGCCCTGCGCTTCGCCGCGCTGCTGCGGGGCGAGGCGCCGTTTCCCGCCACCCCTGCCGCCCCGGACGCCAGCCATGCCGCCTGAACTGACCCTTCCCGAATTCCACCGCCCGGTGCCGCTGGGCACCGTCGGCCAGGCCGGCCGGCGCCTCGCGCTGGAGGCGACGCCTGAGGAATGCGCCGCCCTGGCCGGGCGACTCGGCATCCTCGACCTCGCCAGCCTGACCGCCTCCCTGCAATTGCTGCCGGAGGAGGGCGGCAGCGTCCGGGTCGAGGGCCGCCTGGTCGCCCGGCTGACCCAGGCCTGCGTGGTCAGCCTCGATCCGGTCGGGCAGGCCGTGGACGAGGAGATCGCCTTCCGCCTGCTGCCCCCCGGGCGCGAGCCGCAGGATGGGCCCGACGACATCGACGAGATCGAGAGCCCGGACGGCATCGCCGACCTGGGCGAGGCGCTGGCGGAGCTGCTGGCCCTGGCGCTCGACCCCTACCCCCGCGCCCCGGCGGCGGAGCTGCCGGCCGAGGCGGGCGGCGCCGTCACCGGCGGCTTCGCGGCGCTCGCCGCGCTGCGCCGCAAGGGCTGAGGGAATTCCCCGGCGCGCCCGCAAGGCCGCCTTGCGCCTGGGGGGGGGTGGTGCTACAGCCCCGCCCTCCCGTTGAACCGCCTCGTGTGTTGTAAGAAAGGCTCGGCGCCATGGCCGTCCCGAAGAAAAAAGTTTCGCCCTCCCGCGCAGGCATGCGTCGCAGCCATCAGGCCCTGACCAAGATGGCCCATGCGGAATGCTCCAATTGCGGCGAGCTGAAGCGCCCCCACCACGTCTGCTCGGCCTGCGGGCACTACGACGGCCGTGAGGTCGTGCCGGCCGGCGACGCGCTGAAGGCCGCCATCCGCAACTGAGCCAAAGTCGGCATCCAGGCGGAGCACCGCAGATCGTGTCGCAGAACCTGGCGGCGCCCGCCTTCGCCCTGGCGATCGACGCCATGGGCGGGGACAATGCCCCGCACATCGTCCTCGACGGGATGGAACTGGCGGCCGAACGCCATCCGCAGGCGCGTTTCCTGCTGGTGGGCGACGAGGCGCGGGTCGGCTCCATGCTGGCCAGGCGCCCGCGTGCCGCCAAGGCCTGCATGCTGCGCCATGCCAAGGACGTCATCTCGGCGGAGATGAAGCCGACCGCGGCGCTGCGCCAGGGACGGCAGAGCTCGATGCGGATCGCCATCGACGCGGTCGCCAACGGGGAGGCTTCGGGCGTGGTCTCGGCCGGCAACACCGGGGCGCTCATGGCGCTGGCCAAGATCGTGGTGAAGACCCTGCCCGAGATCGACCGGCCGGCGCTCGCCGCCATCGCCCCCTCGGCGCGCGGCGACGTCGTCATGCTCGACCTCGGCGCCAACATCCAGTGCGATGCCCGCAACCTCGTCGAATTCGCCGTCATGGGCGACAGCTTCGCCCGCGCCGTGCTCGGCCTCAGCGCCCCGACCTTCGGCCTGCTGAACGTCGGCTCCGAGGAGCTGAAGGGCGACGACCGGGTGCGCGCCGCCGCCGAGGTCCTGCGCGAGAGCCATATCGGCGCCAATTTCCACGGCTTCATCGAGGGCCATGACATCGCCGCCGGCACCGTGGACGTCGTGGTGACAGACGGCTTCACCGGCAATGTCGCGCTCAAGACCGGCGAAGGTGCCCTGAAGCTGATGCGCGACCTACTGCGGCAGGTCTTCACCAGCAGCGTGCCGGCCCGGATGGGCTACCTGCTGGCCCGCCCGGCGCTCGACCGGCTGCGCGAATGGATGGACCCCCGCCGCTACAACGGCGCCATCCTGCTCGGCCTCAACGGCGTGGTGGTGAAGAGCCACGGCGGCACCGATGCCACCGGCTTCGCCCATGCGGTCGATGTCGCCATGGACATGGTGACGCACCGCTTCAACGACCGTATCCGCGAGGGCCTGGCCCTGCTCTCCAAGCCGGTCACCGCACCGGCGCCCCCCTGAGGCACGACCGATGGCGATGATGCGAAGCCTGATCGCCGGATGCGGCGGCTACCTGCCGGAACGCTGCGTGCCGAATGCGGCGCTGGCCGCCGAATTCGGCATCGAGACCTCCGACGAATGGATCGTCGAGCGCACCGGCATCCGCCAGCGCCATATCGCCGCACCCGGCGAGACCGCCTCCGCCATGGGCAGCGCCGCCGCCCGCCAGGCGCTGGAGCGCGCCGGAATCGAGGTTTCGGCGGTCGATGCCATCATCGTCGCGACCGCGACGCCGGACAGCGCCTTCCCGGCCACCGCCGTCCGCATCCAGCAGCAGCTCGGCATCACCCGGGGCTTCGCCTTCGACATCGCCGCCGCCTGCACCGGCTTCGTCTATGCCCTCAGCGTCGCCGACGCGATGATCCGCACCGGCCAGGCCCGCTGCGCCCTGGTGATCGGCACCGAGGTCTTCTCCCGCATCCTCGACTGGACCGACCGCGGCACCTGCGTGCTGTTCGGCGACGGCGCCGGCGCCGTGGTGGTGACCGCCGGCGAGGGCGAGGGCAAATCCACCGACCGCGGCATCCTCTCCACCCATCTCCATTCCGATGGCCGGCACGGCGACATCCTGCTGGTCGACGGCGGCGCCGGCTCCACCGGCGGCACCGGCCTGCTGCGGATGGCCGGCAAGGAGGTCTTCCGCCACGCCGTCTCCAAGCTGGCGGCGGTGGTCGACGAGGCGCTGGCGGCCAATGGCCTCGGCCATGGCGACATCCGCTGGCTGGTGCCGCACCAGGCGAACCTGCGCATCATCGAGGCCATGGGCCGGAAGCTGAACCTGCCGCGCGAGCGCGTGGTGGTGACGGTCGGCCAGCATGCCAATACCTCGGCCGCCTCCATCCCGCTCGCCCTGGCGGATGCCGCCGGTCGCGGCATGATCGAGCGGGGCGACCTCGTGGCGCTCGAGGCGATCGGCGGCGGCCTGACCTGGGGTGCCGCCCTGGTCCGCTTCTGAGCGGGGAGTGCGACTTAAGAGCAACGCTGTGGCAGTTTCGCCTCGCCGCGGTTGACGCCTGTGGTCAATATGGGTTTCCTAACAAGCAGAATGGCTTGCAGGAACCAGCTGCCGTATGAACACGCTCACGCGCGCGAACCTGGCTGAGGCGATCTACACGGAAGTCGGCTTGTCCCGGAATGAATCCGCCGCGCTGCTCGAATCGGTGCTTGAACGGGTCGCCGCGGCCCTGCAGGCGGGCGAGGCGGTGAAGATTTCCGCCTTCGGGACCTTCATGGTCCGGCAGAAGGGCCAGCGCGTCGGGCGCAACCCGAAGACCGGGGTGGAGGTGCCGATCCTGCCCCGCAAGGTCCTGTCCTTCCGCCCGTCCCAGGTCCTCAAGGCCCGCATCAACGGGCAATCCATGCCCGATGGGGATCACGCTGCATGAGCGAGTCTCCGCCCGCCCGCCTCCGCAAGGCTGCCACCGCCTTCCGCACCATCAGCGAGGTGGCCGACGACCTGCACATCCCGCAGCACGTGCTGCGCTTCTGGGAGACGAAATTCCCCCAGCTCAAGCCGCTGAAGCGCGGCGGCGGCCGGCGCTACTACCGGCCCGAGGACATCGGCCTGCTCCGCCGCATCTCCGACCTGCTGTACACCCAGGGCTACACCATCAAGGGGGTGCAGAGGCTGCTGCGCGACGGCGGGCTGGGCGAGGCCGAGATGCCCGCCCCGGAGCCGCCCGAGGGCGGCCCCGACAGCCTGCGCGCCATCCTCGAGGATCTCGAGGACCTCGCGGCGGAGATGCACGCCCTGGCCAGCCGGTAGGCCGGCGCGACCCGGGAACGCCGCCCCGGCGGCGCCGACTCCATCCACCGCGGTGCCCCGGCCGGCCTCGGCACGCGACCAGGCAACAATGGGCCGCAGGGGCTAGGCGGCGGGCCCCCAGGGTGCTATCCCGCGCGGCGACGGATCGTAGCGCAGCCTGGTAGCGCACTTGTCTGGGGGACAAGGGGTCGTGGGTTCGAATCCCGCCGGTCCGACCATCCTTCCCATCATGTGCCGAAAAATCGCAGGTGAGCTTGGCCCGGCCAAGTGCTTCAGGGCCGGATCGCCGTGTCCGGCATCACCCTGCCCCGCCCGCGTCACCGCGGTGCCATCCTTAGCGAAGCGCCCTGTTATCGTGGCCCTGCGGCGGGCGGCGGCTACTTGCCGTCGAGCTCGCCGAGGAAGGCGCGGAAGTCCTTCGCCTCGCGGAAATTGCGGTAGACGCTGGCGAAGCGGACATAGGCCACTTGGTCCACCTCCTTCAGCGTCTCCATGACGATCTCGCCGATCTGGCGGGAGGAGACCTCGGCCTCCGCCTCCATCTCGAGGCGCCGCTGGATGCCGTTGACGATCCGCTCGACCCGATCCTCGTCGATCGGCCGCTTGCGCAGCGCCACGCGGATGGACCGCGCCAGCTTCTCCCGGTCGAAGGGTGCCCGCCGGCCATCGGTCTTCAGCACCGTCAGCTCGCGGAGCTGCACCCGCTCGAAGGTGGTGAAGCGGCTGCCGCAGGCGGGGCAGGACCGCCGCCGGCGGATCGCCGCGGCATCCTCCGCCGGGCGGCTGTCCTTCACCTGGGTGTCCTCACTGCCGCAATAGGGGCACTTCATGCCGCGTGCCCTTTCCGGAGCAGCCTTACTGGTAGATCGGGAAGCGCTGGCAGAGCGCGAGCACGCGCGCCTTCACGGATTCCTCGACCGCGGTATTGGCGGCCACGTCGTTGGCGCTGGCAAGCCCATCCAGCACCTCGCCGATCAGCTTGCCGACCTCGCGGAACTCCGCCTCGCCGAAGCCGCGCGTGGTGCCGGCCGGGGTGCCGAGCCGCACGCCGGAGGTGACCATCGGCTTCTCCGGATCGAAGGGAATCGCATTCTTGTTGCAGGTGAGATGCGCCCGGTTCAGCCCGCCCTCAGCCAGCTTGCCGGTCAGCTTCTTCGGCCTGAGGTCGACCAGCACCAGGTGGTTCTCGGTGCCGCCGGTGACGAGGTCGAGGCCCTGGGCCTTCAGCTCCTCGGCCAATGCCACGGCATTGCCGACCACGGCGCGGGAATAGGCGCGGAATTCCGGCTTCAGCGCCTCGCCGAAGGCGACCGCCTTGGCGGCGATGACATGCATCAGCGGCCCGCCCTGCAGCCCGGGGAAGACGGCGCTGTTGAACTTCTTGGCCAGCGCCTCGTCGTTCGTGAGGATCATGCCGCCGCGCGGGCCCCGCAGGGTCTTGTGCGTGGTGGTCGTCGCCACATGCGCGTGCGGGAAGGGCGACGGATGCGCGCCGCCCGCCACCAGCCCGGCGAAATGCGCCATGTCCACCATGAACCAGGCGCCGATCTCATCGGCGATCGCCCGGAACTCCGCGAAGTCCCAATGCCGCGCATAGGCGGAGCCGCCGGCGATGATCAGCTTGGGCCTGGATTCCAGCGCGATCCGCCGGACCTCCGCCATGTCGATCCGCTGGTCCTCGCGCCGCACCGTATAGGGCACCGGCTTGAACCACTTGCCCGACAGGTTCGCCGGCGAGCCATGCGTCAGATGCCCGCCCGCGGCGAGGTCGAGGCCCATGAAGGCATCGCCCGGCTGCAGCAGCGCCAGGAAGACCGCCTGGTTGGCCTGTGCCCCCGAATGCGGCTGCACATTGGCGAAGCCGCAGTCGAACAGCTTGGTGGCCCGGGCGATCGCCAGGTTCTCGGCGATGTCGACGTATTCGCAGCCGCCGTAGTACCGGCGCCCCGAATAGCCTTCGGCATACTTGTTGGTCAGCACCGACCCCTGGGCTTCCATCACGGCGCGGGAGACGATGTTCTCCGAGGCGATCAGCTCGATCCCGTCCTGCTGCCGGCCAAGCTCCAGGCCGATGGCCTCGGCGAGCTCGGGATCGGCCTCGGCGACGGAGGCGCTGAAGAAGCGGGCGGGGCTGCGGTAGGCGGTTGTCTCGTTCATGGCGTCACCCGTTTGCAGGAATGGCATCTGGTGCCAGCTTGGCGAGGCGCCGGGCATGGCGGCCGCCTTCGAACTCGGTCTCCAGGAAGGCCCGCAGCGCATCGATCGCCACCTCGGGCCCGATCAGCCGGGCGCCGAAGGCCGCTACATTGGCATCATTGTGCGCCCTGGTAAGCCTCGCCTCGGTGGTCGAATGCAGCACCGCGGCGCGAATCCCGCCATGGCGGTTGGCGGCGATCGACATGCCGATGCCGGTGCCGCAGACCAGCACGCCGAAGCGCGCCCGGCCGTCCTGCACCGCGGCACAGACCTCATGCGCGAAATCGGGGTAGTCGACGCTGGCGGTCGCATTGGTGCCGAAATCCAGCAGCGGATGGCCGGCCTCGGCCAGGGCCTGCTGGAGGATGGTTTTCAGCGGCAGGCCGGCATGGTCGCCGCCGATCGCAATGGGGAAGGGTGCGTCGGACATGGGGCATCCCTATCACGCAGTGGTGGCCGGCGCGAAGGCCGGTGGCGCAATCCCGGCATGCAGGAAGGAAGGTTAGGGAGGAAAAAGCATTTCCTCCCCAAGCCCCACCTTTGCTTTCTGTGAGTCCAGGCTTCGCCGCGCGGCAAGTGCTAACTCCCAGAAATAGATGAGGGGCTTGGGGAGAATACCTTCTCCCCAACCTTCCTTATTTCGGCCCAATCCGCACCTTCTCCGGCAACGGAATGAACTCCACCGCATCGCTCGGCACCTTGGCGAACCGCCCCGCCTGCCAATCCGCCTTGGCCTGCTCGATCCGCTCGCGCGAGGAGCTGACGAAGTTCCAGAAGACATGCCGCGGCCCGTCCATGGCCGCGCCGCCCAGCAGCAGCAGACGCGCCCCCTGCGGCCCGGCCTTGAGCGCGAGCGAGGAGCGCGGGTGGAAGACCAGCATCCGCCCCGCCCCATGCGTCTCCCCGCCGGAGGTCACCTCGCCCTCCAGCACATAGGCGGCGCGTTCCTCGTGCTGGTCCGGCATCGGCACCGAGGCGCCCGGCGCCAGCACCGCATCGGCGTAGAACAGCGGGGAGGAGACGGCGACCGGCGCCTGCATGCCCCAGCCCTCCCCGGCGATCAGCCGCAGCGCCAGCCCGCCCTCCTCGGCGAAGGGCAGGCTCGCCGCGGCGTGGTGGGCGAAGTCGGGCGCCGTCTCCTCGGCCGACTTGGGCAGTGCCACCCAGGACTGGATGCCCGCCAGGCTGCGCCGCGCCTGCCGGCTCTCGGCGCTGCTGCGCTCGGAATGGGTGATGCCCCGCCCCGCCGTCATCCAGTTGACGTCGCCCGGCAGGATCGGCTGGTCCGAGCCGAGGCTGTCGCGGTGCTGGATCGAGCCCTCGAACAGGTAGGTCACGGTCGAGAGCCCGATGTGCGGATGCGGCCGCACGTCGAGCCCGGCACCGGCCAGGAATTCGCCCGGCCCCATCTGGTCGAAGAAGATGAAGGGCCCGACCATCTGCCGCTGCTGGGCCGGCAGGGCGCGCCGTACCTCGAAGCCGCCCACGTCATGGGCGCGCGGCAGGATCACCAGGGATACGTCGTCAGACATGGTCGATGCTCCGCTCTGTTCGGGCGGACCATAGGCGACTGCGCGGCGTCCCGGCCATCACCGCTCGCGATGACGGCTATTCGCCGAGGAGCGCCTCCCGCAGGGCCTCCCAGCTGTCCCGGTCGGGCGCCATGATCAGCCCGCCGCTGGTCAGGTGCGGCCCGTAGGCGCTGCCGTCGAAGCGGGCGGCATGGCCCCCGGCCTCGCGGTGCAGCAGCCAGCCCGGCGCATGGTCCCAGGGCATCAGCTTGTTGTAGAGCAGCGCATGGGCGTGCCCGCCGGCGACCATGCGGTATTCATGCGCGGCGCAGCGGAAGCCGACGCTGGCCGCCAGCCGCGGCAGCCGGGAAGTGACGCGCGAGCGCAGCGGCTCGGCCAGCCAGCTCCAGGAGACGGCGGCGACCATGCGGTTCACCGGCACCGGTGCCGCCACCCGGAGGTCGCGGCGGTGGCCGTCGGGCGCCTCGATCCAGGCCCCCTCCCCGCGCAGCGCCATGGCGGTGTCGTCGCCGAGCGGGTCGTGGATCCAGCTGGCCACGATCTCGCCCCGCACCATGGCGGCGGCCATGCAGCCGAACAGCGGCAGGCCGGCGGCGAAATTGGCGGTGCCGTCCACCGGGTCGACCACGAAGGAGAGCTCGGCGCCGGCCAGCTGCGTCAGCAGCGCGGGCTCGGCCGCGCAGGCCTCCTCCCCGACCACGACGCAGCCGGGGAAGCGGGCGAGCAGCCCGGCCGTGATCATCCGCTCGGCCGCCTCGTCGGCGTCGGTCACCAGGTCGAGCGGGCCGGATTTGGTCCGCACCGCCTCGGTCGTCAGTCGGCGGAAGCGGGGCAGGATCTCGGCCCGGGTGGCCGCGCGCAGCAGGGCGGCAACATCCGCCATGGCCGCCAGGTCGAAGCGCCGGCTCATGCCGGCGGCTGCTCGAACCGGGCCCGGTCGGTCGCGGAAAGCCTTACCGTCACCTGCACGTCATCCTCGGTATCGGCGCGTTCGATCACCTCGCCATGGCGGTACAGCCAGGCGAGGCGGGCGCCGTCCTGCGAGGGGATGGCGTAGCGCACGGTTTCCAGATTGGCCGAAAGCCGGGCATCCAGCGCGTCCAGCAAGGCCGGCAGCCCCTCCCCGGTCATGGCGGAGACGGCGATGGCGCTGTCGCCCTCGGCGGCGGCTCCCGGCACGGCGCCGACGCCGCCCAGCAGGTCGGCCTTGTTCAGTACCTCGACCACCCGGCGCTGCCAGCCCTCGTCGAGCGGGGCATGGGCACCTTCAGCCATCTCCTCAAGCACCTTCAGCACGTCGCTGCGCTGGGCCGCGGTATCCGGATGCGCCACGTCGCGGACATGCAGGATGATGTCGGCCGCGGCCACCTCCTCGAGCGTCGCCCGGAAGGCCTCGACCAGCTGGGTCGGCAGCTCCGAGATGAAGCCGACGGTATCCGACAGGATCGCCCGCCGCCCCGACGGCAGGCGGATGCCGCGCATGGTCGGGTCGAGCGTGGCGAAGAGCTGGTCCTGGGCATAGACGCCGGCGCCGGTCAGCGCGTTGAACAGGGTGGACTTGCCGGCATTGGTGTAGCCGACCAGGGCGATGACCGGGTAGGGCACCTTCTCCCGCTGCCGGCGGTGCAGGCCGCGGGTGCGCCGGACCTGGTCCAGCTCCTTCTTCAGCTTCACCATGCGGTCGGTGATGAGGCGGCGGTCGATCTCGATCTGCGACTCGCCGGGGCCGCCGAGGAAGCCGAAGCCGCCGCGCTGCCGCTCGAGGTGGGTCCAGGACCGCACCAGCCGGGTGCGCTGGTAGTCCAGGTGGGCCAGCTCGACCTGTAGCGCGCCCTCCTTGGTGCGGGCCCGCTCGCCGAAGATCTCGAGGATCAGCCCGGTGCGGTCGATGACCTTGCAGCGCCACTCGCGCTCGAGGTTGCGCTGCTGCACCGGCGTGAGCGCGGCGTCCACCACCACCACCGCGACCCGCTGGTCGTCGATCGCCTGCTTGGCCATCGCCACCTGGCCGTCGCCGAGGAAGGTGCTCGGCCGGCGTTCCCGCAGCGGCACGATCGCCTGATGGACGATGGTCACGCCGATGCTCGCGGCCAGCCCTACGGCTTCCGCAAGACGCGCCTCGGCAGCCCTGGGCGCGGCATCGAAGGCATGGCTGCCGGTGCCGCGGGGCTGCTTCTCATAGGGCAGGATGACAGCGGCCCGGGTGGGGCCGGTGTCGGAGCCGTCGCCGCGGTCGTTCGCAGGCGCCGGCAGCCCGGGGTCAGTCTCCGCCGACAGGGTTGACCTCACGGTTCATGGTCAGGGTGGTGCCCTCGCGGGCGACGGTGGCGGCCGGGGCGCCTTCGCGGGCGGCGGCGGTCGCATCGAAGAGCTGTATCGGCGCGCCCGGCATCACGGTGCTGATGGCGTGCTTGTAGACAAGCTGGGTATGACCGTCCCGACGCAGCAGGACGGAGAAATTATCAAACCAAGTGATAATTCCTTGGAGTTTGACACCATTCACGAGGAAAATCGTGACCGGAGTCTTGCTTTTGCGAACGTGGTTCAGGAATACATCCTGCACGTTCTGGGACTTCTCGGCTGCCACGGCACGGTCCTTCTTTTTGTTGGCATCCACCTTAAGGCAGTATACCGAAACGGGTTTGCCCCGCTGAAGACTGCACCATCCAATGTTGATGCGGGATTGGCAAGCGATGCCAGACCCTCGTGGAGGGCATGCCGGGCCGCCTTGCCACGGCCTCGGGCATTACCCCGCCGTTCCGCCGCGCAGGTAGGCAGTGAGCGCCATCGCATCCGGAAATGCAAATGCCGGCGCCGCCGCGGCGACCCCGCCGTCATGCGCCGCATCCCCCAGCAACACCGGGGTGCAGCCGGCATTGCGGGCCGCCTGCATGTCGAGCGCGGTGTCGCCGACATACCAGACCTCCGGCCCGGCGACCTGCCCGAGGGCCGGCAGGGCCAGGCGGAAGGGCGCCGGGTCCGGCTTGTCCATGGCGGCATCGCCGGCCCCGAGCAGGATGCGGAACTGCCCGGCCCAGCCGAGATGCGCCGCCTCCGCCCGCAGCAGCGGCCCCTGCTTGTTGCTGATCACCCCCTGCGGCAGCCCGGCCCCGGCGACCGCGGCGATCACCCCGGCCGCGCCGGGCATCGGGGTCAGCACCGCCAGGTGGCGGGCGCGGACCTCGGCGTAGAAGATGTCCCGGGCGGCCTCCCAGTCGCTGCCGAAGATCCCGGGAAAGCTCTCGCGCAGGGACCGGCGGACGTTGCCCTTCACCTCCGCCACGCTCCATTCCGGCAGGCCGAAGCGGGCGAAGGCGGCGTTGAGCCCGGCGGCGATGGCGAGCCAGCCATCGACCAGCGTGTTGTCCCAATCCCAAAGGATCGCCTTGGGCGGGGTCATGCGGCGTTCCCGAGGCTGCCCTTCACGTGGCGGGCAAAGATCTCGAACAACCGGCGCACGACCGGCCCGACCGTCCCATCCCCGACCGGCACGCCGTCCAGCGCCACGATCGGCTTCACGAAGGAGGTCGCCGAGGTCAGGAAGGCCTCCCGCGCCGCCCGGGCTTCCTCCAGGGTGAAGGGACGGTCCTCGAATTCCATGCCGGCCGCCTGCATCTCGGCCAGCAACGCCGCCCGGGTGCAGCCGGGCAGGATGACATGGTCGAGGTGGCGGGTGCGGATGACCCCCGCGGCATCGACGATCCAGAAGGTGGTCGCCGCCCCCTCGGTCACCAGGCCGGTCGCCGCGTCATACAGGATGGCCTCGGCCGCGCCCTGCTCGCGCGCCGCCTGCCGCGCCAGGCAGTTGGGCAGCAGGTTGATGGTCTTGATGTCCCGCCGCGCCCAGCGCTGGTCCGGCAGGGTGATGGCCTTGGCGCCCCAGCGGTCGACGCTGGCGGGATAGGGCGGGATGCGCTTGACCGTCACCACCAGCGCCGGCGGCACCGCGCCGGAGGGGAAGGCATGGTCCCGCCGCGCCACGCCGCGCGTGACCTGCATGTAGAGCAGCCCCTCGGAGACGCGGTTCCGCCGCGCCACCTCGGCCAGCACGTGGCGCAGGGCGGCGCGGGACATCGGCATCGGCAGCCGCATCTCGGCGAGCGAGCGTTCCAGCCGGGCCAGGTGAAGGTCCTCGTCGACGAAGCGGCCGGCATAGAGGTGCACCACCTCGTAGATGCCGTCGCCGAACTGGTAGCCGCGGTCCTCGATGTTCACTTCGGCCAGCCGCTGATCGACGTAGCGGCCGTTGACATAGGCGATGCGCGACATGAAGGACCCCGGTCTGCCGAGGCCCGAGCATGTCACAGCCCGGTGCTGACGGGCACCCGATCCTCGGCATGGACGCCGAGGAATTTCAGCTTCCGGTGCAGCGCGCTGCGCTCCATGCCGACGAAATTGGCGGTGCGGCTGATGTTGCCGCCGAAGCGCAGCAGCTGGGCCTCGAGGTACTGCTTCTCGAACAGCTCCCGCGCCTCGCGCAGCGGCAGGGTCATGATCTCCGAGCTGCGGTCCAGCTTCAGCATGGCCGGCGCCGCCGAGCCCACCTCGGGCGGCAGCATCTCCGCCCGGATCGGCTCCCGCGCCTCACCGGGGGCCATGATCAGCAGCCAGTCGATCAGGTTGCGCAGCTGCCGGACGTTGCCCGGCCAGTCATAGGCCTGCAGCGCCGCCATCGCATCCTCGGCCAGCTCCCGGGAAGGCATGCCCGAGGTCTCGCCGGAGCGCACCATGAAGTGCCGCGCCAGCGCCGGCACGTCCTCCCGCCGTTCGCGCAGGGCGGGGATCCGCAGCGGCACCACCGCGAGCCGGTAGTAGAGGTCCTCGCGGAACCGCCCGGCGGCGATCTCGGCCTGCAGGTCGCGGTTGGTGGTGGCGATCACCCGCACGTCCACCTTCACCCGCACCGCCCCGCCGATCCGCTCGAAGCCCTGTTCCTGCAGGGCGCGCACGATCTTGCCCTGGGTCTCGAGCGGCATGTCCGCCACCTCGTCGAGCAGCAGCGTGCCGCCATGGGCGCGCTCCAGCACGCCGGCCCGGCGCGGCGCCGCCAGGGCATCGGTGCCGGCTTCCAGCCCGAACAGCTCCTCCTCGAAGCGGGACGGATTCAGCGTGGCGCAGTTCAGCGCGACGAAGGGCCCGTCCGCCCGGCGGGAGCGGGCATGGATCATCCGTGCCGCCACTTCCTTGCCGGCACCGGCCGGGCCGGTGACCAGCACGCGGCTGCCGGTCGGCGCCACCCGGTCGATCGCCGCCCGCAGCTGGGCGATCCCGCTGGAGGTGCCGACCAGCTCCGATTCCGGCCCGGCCCGCAGCCGGAGCTCGGAATTCTCCCGCCGCAGCCGCGCCGCCTCCAGCGCCCGGGCCACCACCAGCAGCAGCCGGTCGGAGTTGAAGGGCTTCTCGATGAAGTCGTAGGCGCCCTGCTGGATGGCGCGCACCGCCGTCTCGATGGTGCCATGGCCCGAGATCATGACCACCGGCAGCTGCGGCTCCTCGCGGTGCAGCGCCGCCAGGATGCCGAGCCCGTCCAGCTTCGAATTCTGCAGCCAGATGTCGAGCACCACCATGGACGGCCGGCGCTGCTTGAAGGCCGCCAGCGCCTGATCGGAATTCGCGGCCTGCCGAGTCTCGTAGCCCTCGTCCGAGAGGATCCCCTCGATCAGGGCGCGGATATCCGGCTCATCATCCACGATCAGGATTTCATGCGCCATGCGCGCGCCTCATGCTGCCGTCCGGCCCAAAGTCGGGGGAAATGTCATTCGCTCCAGTCTCCGTGCCATTGGACCGGTCCGCCAGGCGGTCCGTCCCAGGGCGCCACGGCAGGGTCAGGACCGCCCGGGCACCACCACGCCCCGACGCTGCCTCCCGGGGTCGGTCCTCCAACCCCAGCCTGCCTCCGTGGTCCTCCATGATCTTCTTGACGATGGCAAGGCCGAGACCGGTGCCCTTCGGCTTGTGGGTCACATAGGGCTCCGCCAGCCGCTCCCGCTCATCGCCCTGTGGCAGGCCGATTCCATCATCCTCGATCGCGAGCGCCACCGCATCCTCCCCGGGTTCGATGCGCACGATGATGTGTCCGAGGCTCCCGGCCTGCCCCGGCTCCGACTCGCCGCCGCCCTCGCCGCCGTCCTCGGCCTGGGCGCGCATCGAGATCGCATCCGCGGCATTCATCAGGAGGTTGGTCAGCGCCTGTCCCAGCAACCGCCGGTCGCAGGGCACCACCGGCACCACGGCGGGCAGCTCGACCGTGTAGCGGATGGCCGGATGGGCGTCGCGCTGCAGCACGAGCGCCTCCCGCAGGACCTGGGACAGGTCCTCCGGGCGGATGACCGGCTGGGGCATCCGGGCGAAGGCGGAGAATTCATCCACCATCCGGCCGATGTCGCCGACCTGCCGGACGATCGTATCGGTGCATGCCACGAATGTTTCGGGATCGTTGGTGATCTGCTTGAGGTAGCGGCGCTTCAGCCGTTCCGCCGAGAGCTGGATGGGGGTCAGCGGATTCTTGATCTCATGCGCGATCCGCCGCGCCACATCGGCCCAGGCCGCCTTGCGCTGCGCCCCCAGCAGTTCGGTGATGTCGTCGAAGGTCAGCACGAAGCCGGCGATCTCGCCGCTGCCGGTGGCGCCCCGTTCCTGGCCATGCCGCTCCTCGCCGATCTGCGCCAGCAGGATACGCCGGTTGCTCGGCGGGCCGATGCGGATTTCGGCGGTGCGGGTGCGGTCGCCATGGCCGTGGTCGCCGCCGGGCAGCTCCCGGCCGCCCTCCGCCGCCGGGGTGGCCCCGGGGTCCAGCAGCACGGCGAATTCCGGCACCACCTCGGCCAAGCGCTGGCCGATGGCGGCATCGAGGTCGAGGCCGAGCAGCTCGCTCGCCCGCCGGTTGGGCAGGTTGATGCGGCCATCGGTCTCGAGCCCGACCACCCCGGCCGAGACCCCGGCCAGGACGGTCTCGGTGAAGCGGCGGCGGTCGTCGATCTGCCGGTAGGCCTGCAGCAGCTCCGCCCGCTGCGCCGCCAGCTGGTTGGTCATGCGGTTGAAGGCCCGGGCCAGGCTGGCGACCTCCTCGTCGGCCGCGCCCTCCTCGACCCGGGTCGAGAGGTCGCCGCCCCGCACCCGCTCGGCGGCGACGATCAGCCGGCCGATCGGCCGCGCCAGCTGGTTGGCCAGCACCAGCCCGATCAGCACCGCCGCCAGCAGCACCAGCAGCGCCGCGATGGCGAAGATCATCACGAAGGTGACCTGCAGGCCCGAGCGGTTCTGGTCGAGCTCGACGTATTCCGCGACCGCCTGCTCGACCGAGCGCTGGTGCATCAGCACGGTGGTATCGAGCGGCCGGCCGATCAGCAGCATCCAGCCCTCGCCGAAGTCGAGCGCGACCACCGCACGGACCCGGTCGTCCGCCGGCAGCACCGCCACCTCGCCGAGCCGGGCGGTCGAGATGGCATCCTCCGGCGGCGGGTCGAGGGTGAAGCTGGTGGTGTAGCCGGCATGGGCGATGACCTGCTGGGTCGCCGGGTCGAAGACCACCGCCTCGGTCAGGTTGCGCAGCGCGGTATGGGTGGCGAGGACGCGCGCGAAGGCGAGGCCGTTGTCCGGCAGCAGGACGCGCGCGCGGGAGAGGTCGGCGGCCATGGCGAGCGCATCGCCCCGGATGGTGTTGCGGTGCTCCTCGAGGTAGCCGCGGCTGGCCTGCAGGCTGGCCTCCAGGGTGCCGCGGACCCGGTCGCTGAACCAGGTCTCGATGCCGAGGTTGAAGAACAGCGCGGCGAAGGCGGCGACCAGCATGGCCGGCACCACCGCCACCACGCCGAACAGCAGCACCAGCCGGACATGCAGCCGCGAGCCGGCCGAGCCGCGCCGGCGCTCCGCCCAGACCCGCACCAGCCGCCCGGCGAGCGAGGCCAGCAGCAGCAGCAGCACCGCCAGGTTCACCAGCACCATGCCGACGATGACGCCGGGCCGGGTCGGGCCGAAGGGGCTGCCGTCCGAGAGGACCGAGAAGGTGGCGATGCCCAGCAGCAGGGCGCCGACCGCCAGGCCGAGGGTCATCCCGCGCCCGAGCAGCCGGTCGGCGATGCGGCGCGGCAGCCCGCGCCGTTCCGGTTCCGCCCCGCCCCCGGCCGGGCCGGGAGCCGCAGGCTTGAAGGGGCGGGCCGGCATCAGCCGAGCCCGCGCACCACCGGCAGGTCCAGCTCCCGGATCTTCTTGCGCAGGGTGTTGCGGTTCAGCCCGAGCATGGCCGCGGCCTTGATCTGGTTGCCGCGGGTCGCCCCCAGCACCAGCCGCAGCAGCGGCCGCTCCACCTCGGCGAGCACCCGGTCGTAGAGGTCGCGCACCGGCATGCCGTCCTTGTGGGCGGCGACGAAGGCCTTGAGGTGCCGCTCGACCGCCTGCTCCAGCGTCTCCGGCCCGCGGGTGCCGGCCTCGGACGGCGGCTCGGCCTCCGACAGTTCGGCGCCGATCGCCTCGGCATCGATGGTCTCCTGGGCATAGAGCGCGGCCAGCCGCCGCATCAGGTTCTCCAGCTCGCGGGCATTGCCCGGCCAGGAATGCTGCTTGAGCCGGTCCAGCGATTCCGGGCTGAGCTGCTTGGAGGGCAGGCCGGAGGCCTTGGCGCGGTCGAGGAAGTGACGCGCCAGCAGCGGGATGTCCTCCAGCCGCTCCCGCAGGGGGGGCAGCCGGATCGGCACCACGTTCAGCCGGTAGAAGAGGTCCTCGCGGAACAACCCCTGCCGGATGGACTGCCGCAGGTCGCGGTGGGTCGCGGCGACGATGCGGACATTGGCCTTGATCGGGTTGCGGCCGCCGACGGTGGTGAACTCGCCCTCCTGCAGCACCCGCAGCAGCCGGGTCTGCGCCTCCGGCGGCATGTCGCCGATCTCGTCGAGGAACAGGGTGCCGCCGGCGGCCTGCTCGAAGCGGCCGATGCCGCGGTTGAGCGCGCCGGTGAAGGCGCCGCGCTCATGGCCGAAGAGCTCGCTCTCGATCAGCTCGCGCGGGATGGCCGCCATGTTGATGGCGACGAAGGGGCCGCCCCGCCGGCGGCCGTAGTCGTGCAGGGCGCGGGCCACCAGCTCCTTGCCGGTGCCGCTCTCGCCGGTGATCATCACCGTCAGGTCGGTGGTCGTGAGCCGGGCGACGGTGCGGTAGATCTCCTGCATCGCCTGGCTGCGGCCGACCAGCGGCAGCTTCTCCTCGGGCTCCGCGTCCTCGGCCGGGGCGGGCGCCTGGGGGGCGGCCAGCGCCCGCTCCACCACCGCCAGCAGCTCCTTCAGGTCGAAGGGCTTGGGCAGGTACTCGAAGGCGCCGCGCTGGGCCGCCTTCAGCGCCGTCATGAAGGTCGACTGCGCCGACATCACCACCACCCGCAGGTCGGGGCGGATGCGCTTGATCCGGGGGACCAGGTCGAGGCCGTTCTCGTCCGGCATGACCACGTCGGTGATGACGAGGTCGCCCTCCCCGTCCTCGACCCAGCGCCAGAGGGTGGAGGCCGAGGAGGTGGCGCGCACCTGATAGCCCGAACGGCCCAGCGCCTGGCTGAGCACGGTGCGGATGGCCCGGTCGTCGTCGGCGATCAGGATGGTGCGGCTGTCGTTCATGAAGGGTCCTTGAGGCGCGGCCCGGCGCTCTCGCGCTGGCCTGCCGGCGGCATCGCCAGCGAGAGGCGGAAGATGGTCCGGCCGGGCCGGCTGTCGCATTCGATCAGGCCGCCCTGGTCGGCGACGAGCTTGGCCACCAGCGCCAGGCCCAGCCCCTGCCCGCCCCGCTTGGTGGTGACGAAGGGCTCGAACAGCGTGGCCCGGACCGGCTCCGGAATGCCGGGGCCGTTGTCCCGGACGATGACCTGCAGCGGCACGTGCACCCGCTCGTTGCTGCCGGGCACGGCGATGCGGACGCCGTGGTGGTAGGCGGTGGCGAGGACGATCTCGCCGCCCATGGGCTCGACCGCCTCGGCGGCATTCTTCACCAGGTTCAGCAGCAGCTGCACCAGCAGGTCGCGGTTGCCCCAGACCAGCGGCAGCGAGGGGTCGTATTCCTCGACGATCCGCAGGTGCGCGGCGAAGCCAGTCTGGGCGACGCGGCGGACGTGGTCCAGCACCTGGTGGATGTTCACCGGCCCGAGCTCGACCGGGCGGTCCGAGAACATGTCCATCCGGTCGACCAGGTTGCGGATGCGGTCGGCCTCGTCCTGGATCAGCACGCAGAGCTCGCGGTCGGGCTCGCTGGCGTTCTGCTCCAGCAGCTGGGCGGCGCCGCGGATGCCCGAGAGCGGGTTCTTCACCTCATGCGCCAGCATCTCCGCCATGGCCGAGGCGCCGCGCGCCGCGCCGAGGAAGTTGAGCTGGCGGTTCATCATCTGCGCGGTCGAGCCGTCCTGCAGCGTCAGCACCACCGCGCCCGGCATCTCGGTCAGCGGCGCGCCGTGGGCGGCGACGCCGCGGCGCTTCAGCCGCGGGCTGTCGAGCAGCAGGTCGTGGTCGGAGACCGGGGCCTCGTGCTGGCGGACCTGGGCGAGCAGGGCGAACAGCCGGCTGTCCGGCGGCAGCAGGTCGCCGAGCCGCATGGCCGCCAGGGTGCCGAAGGAGAGCTGGAAGAACAGCTCCGCCGCCTGGTTGGCGTAGCGGAAGCGGTCCTCGGCATCGAGCACCACCGCCGGCATCGGCAGGGCGCCGAGGATCGCGGCGGCATCCGGCAGCGGCGCCGGCAGCGGGCGCGCCGCCTCCGGCCGCCGCGGCCGGGCGGCGAGGACGCCGCTCATGCCGCGATCCTTTCCTGCCCGAGGGCGTGGAAGCGGGCGCGGGCGGCCTCCAGCCCGAGGTCGAGCAGCGGCCGGTAGAAGGCATCGATCCGGGCGGCCACCTCGGCCGCGGTATCGACCTGGTTGATGCCGGAGCGGAACTCCGCCGAACCCGGCAGGCCCTTGGAATACCAGGCGATATGCTTCCGCGCGAGGCGGACGCCGGTCTGGGTCCCGTGGTGCGACAGCATGTCGGCGTAATGCTCCAGCAGGATCGCCAGCTGCTCCGCGAGGCTCGGCTCGGCCGGCTCCCGGCCGGTGGCCAGGTACTCGGCGACCTGGCGGGGGAACCAGGGGCGGCCGTAGCAGCCGCGGCCGATCATCACCCCGTCGGCGCCGGAGAGGCGCAGCGCCTCGGCGGCATGCTGCGGGGTGAGGATGTCGCCGTTCACCAGCACCGGGATGCCGACGGCCTGCTTGACCAGCCGGACGAAGCCCCAGTCGGCGGTGCCGGTATAGAGCATCTGCCGGGTGCGGCCGTGGACGGTCACCAGCCGGATCCCGCACTCCTCGGCGATTCGGGCCAGCTTCGGCGCGTTGAGCGAGGCATGGTCCCAGCCCATGCGCATCTTCAGGGTGACCGGGACGGACACCGCCTTCACCACCGCCTCGAGGATGGCGGCGGCGCGGGTCTCGTCGCGCATCAGGGCGCTGCCGGCCTGCTGGCCGAGCGCCACCTTCTTCACCGGGCAGCCGAAATTGATGTCGATGATGGCGGCGCCGCGGTCGGCGGCGAGGCGGGCGGCCTCGGCCATCACCGCCGGGTCGCAGCCCGCGAGCTGCACCGCGGAGGGGGCGCCGAAGCCGTCGACCTCGGCCATCTTCAGGGTCTGGCGGTTCTCCCGGACCATGGCCTGGGAGGCGATCATCTCGCTCACCACCATGCCGGTGCCGAGGCGGCGCGCCAGGCGGCGGAAGGGCAGGTCGCTCACCCCGGACATGGGCGCGAGGTAGACCGGGACGGCGATGTGGACGCCGCCGACCAAGATCGGTGGCAATCCGCACGGATCAAGGGCAGCCTTGGCCACTGGGGCCTGGGGGGCGGGCAGGTCGATGCTCATGATTTGGGCAAACTACGGGAAGTCGGGCGCCTGGGCAACGCGCCACCGACAGAATCACGAGAGGCGTCCCAAATTGATGCACCGCGCCGCCGGGGTGCCGGGGATTCCGCGCGGGCGGCATCTGGGCTAGCCTGCCGGCGATGAACATCGCCGCACTCCTGATGGCCGCCGGCAGCGGCTCGCGCTTCGGCGCGGCCCAGCCGAAGCAATACCTGCCCCTGCTGGGGCGTCCCGTCATCCGCCACGCCGCCGAGGCCCTGTTGGCCGGCGGCCAGGTGACCCGGGTGCTGCCGGTCTGCGCCGCCGGCGAGGAGGCGCGGGTCGCCGGGCTACTGGCCGGCCTGCCCGGGGTGCTGCCGCCGGTGGTGGGCGGCGCCACCCGGCAGGCCAGCGTCCGGGCCGGGCTCGAGGCGCTGGCGGGGCAGGATCCCGCGCCGGCCGCGGTGCTGGTGCACGACGCGGCGCGGCCGGTGGTGCCGGAGGGGACCATCCCGGCGCTGCTGGCGGCGCTGGAGCAGGCGGAGGCCGCCATCCCGGCCCAGCCGGTGGCCGATACGCTGAAGCGGGCCGCGGCCGGCACCGTCCTGGAGACGGTGCCGCGCGCCGGGCTCCACCGCGCCCAGACCCCCCAGGCCTTCCGCTTCGCCGCCCTGCTGGCGGCGCACCGGGCGGCCACGGCCGAGGCGACGGATGACGCGCAACTCATGGAACTCGCGGGCGCGGCGGTGCGGCTGGTCGCGGGATCGGAGACCAACGTGAAGATCACCTTCCCCGAGGACCTGGACCGGGTGGCGGCGCAGATGGGGCAGCGGCCGCTGCTGCCCCGGGTCGGCACCGGCTTCGACGTGCACCGGACCGAGGCCGGGCGGCCGATGGTGCTTTGCGGCGTGGTGGTGCCCTGCGACTTCGGGCTGGAGGGGCACTCGGATGCCGATGTCGGCATCCATGCGCTCTGCGACGCGATCTACGGGGCGCTGGCGGAGGGCGACATCGGCCGTTGGTTCCCGCCGAGCGAGATGCAGTGGAAGGGCGCCGACAGCGCGCAATTCCTGGTCCATGCGGCGGGCCGGGTGGCAGCGCGGGGCGGCCTCATCGCCAATGCCGACGTCACCCTGATGTGCGAGCGGCCGAAGGTCGGCCCGCACCGGGAAGCGATGCAGGCGCGGCTCGCCGCCCTGATGGGGGTGGAGCCGGGCCGGGTCGGGGTGAAGGCGACGACGACCGAGCGGCTGGGCTTCACCGGCCGGGGCGAGGGCATCGCGGCGCAGGCCGCGGTCATGCTGCTGCTGCCGGCCTGAAGGCCCGCTCGGTTTCCCTCAATTCGGCTCAATTCCGCTCAATTCGGCTCAAATTTCGTGAGTCCGGCGAGGAAGGTCGGCCCGCAACCCCTTGACCTCGCAGCTTTTCATCCGGCGAGAGTTGAGGAAGTGAGGACTAAAGCGAAAGCCCCGCCGCCGCCGGCCGCACGGGGCCGGTTGATGCCCATATCATAACACAAGCGATCCGAGCGGGGCAACCGCCTACCGGTTGGCCGCCTTGTTGGTGCCCACGTTCTCGTGCCACTCGATCGGCATGCCGTCCCAGCTCGCCAGCTGCTTGCCGGGCCATTTCCGTCGGAGATAGACGATGAAGCCGTCGGCGGTGGCCTCGACATGGCCGGTCTTGCCGTCGGTGAGGCGGAGGTGCTGGGCGAGCGCCGCAGCCTGGTCCTGCATGTAGGTATCGGTCATGGCCCAGTCTCGCATGATTCGGCGGCAAGGCCAGCGGCCCGCTGCCGGGCTATCGCGGCACGGCCGCAGGCTTCGCCCGCCGCCGTTCGGCGACCGCGGCCAGCGCCATCAGCCCCAGCGACCCGGCGGCGACCAGCGGCAGGTCGAGCCAGGGCGCCGCCGCGGGGAAGGCGCGGAACAGCGCGGCGACGGCATAGGAGAAGAACAGCCCGACGCAGAAGACGTTGAGGCTGTTGCGCCCGGTGGCGGCCAGCGCCGGCAGCAGCCGCCCCGGCAGCGCCATCGCCCGCGGCGGCACCAGCGCCACCACGACATAGGCCAGGGCCAGGGCATGCAGCACCCGCGGCAGGGCGAGATCCTGCTTGCCCATGATGGCCTGCAGGTCGAGCGCCGGCCCGGCGACCAGCCCGTGCCCGACCAGGCGGACCCAAAGCCCCAGCCCCAGCACCGCCGCGGCGGCGGCCAGCAGCGCCGGATGGCGGCCGATGGCGCGGCCCCGGAGCAGCGCCCGCCGGCCGAACCAGACCCCCAGCACGAACAGGATCTGCCAGGCCAGCGGATTGAACTCCACCTCCGTGCCGCCGAGCCCGGGCAGGTGCCAGCCGCGCAGCTGCACCGCGGCATAGAGCGCGGCGGCCGGCAGCATGGCCCAGGCGCCGAGCCGGTCCATGCCGCGGATCAGCAGCGGCAGGGCCAGCATGCACCAGATGAAGACCGGCAATATGCCCATGTAGGCCGGCTGGTAGAGCAGCGTGGCGGCGGCCGGCAGCGCCAGCCAGGGCTCGGTCAGCAGCCAGGACCAGCCCATGGCGGCGGCCTGCCCCGGGGTGCGCAGCGCCATCTCGGTGGCGATCACCAGGGCGCCGAAGCCGCAGAAGACGATCAGATGCGTCATCTGCAGCCGGGCGATGCGCGGCAGCAGGTCCCGCAGCGCCGCGGCGAAGCCGCCGCGGTCCTGCTTCAGCACGAAGAGCGAGCCGAGGGCGAAGCCCGAGAGGAACAGGAACTGCTCCGAGCTGTCGGAGAAGCCCCAGGCCGCCGAGATCAGCCAGGCGCCGATGAAGGAGCCATGCGCATGGGAGGCGAAGATCTGCAGCTGCAGCCAGCCCCGGAGCAGGTCGAGCCTGGTGTCCCGGGGCGGGCGCTGCAGCGGCATCGGGGCTCTCCTCAGGCGGCGGTCGGCCGGGGCAGCACCCCGGCGCGGGCGAGCAGGGCCCGGGCCTCCTCCCGCCTCAGGACCAGGATCAGCGCCGCCATGGCCCAGGTGAAGCAGGCTTCCTTGAACAGCCCGCCGCCGTCGCCGTAGGGATCGATGCCGATCGGGCCGATGGTGTGGAAGAAGATCGCCCCGCTCATGAGCCCGAACGCCAGCGCGGCGCCGGGGATGCGGGTGCGGGGGATCAGCACCAGGACCGCGGCGATGATCTCGAGGATGGCGACGCCGAGCCGGATCGGCTTCTCCTGCGCCGGGATGCCGAACCAATTCGCCAGGGGCTGGAAGACCCCGTCGATGGAGCCCTGGTTGCCGGTGAGCTTGTACTGCTCGTACCAGAGGAATTCATAGGCGATCCAGATCGCGGCGGCCCAGACGGCCAGCCCCGACAGACGATCCCGTGCCATGGCGGCTGCTCCTTCCGGGCCGGTCGCGGCGGCGTCAGCGACGGTCGTACTGGACTTCGATCATGCCGCCGGTGCCGACCGTCAGCCGCGGCACGGCCCCGTCGTTGCCGACGCGCATGCTCGGCGCCGCGGTGTCGTAGACGACCTCGAGCATGCCGTTGACGTTCTCGAGCCGCACCACGCGCTGCGACTGCGGCAGGCCCGGCGCCATGTCGTAGACCAGCGTGACCGAGGCATCGTCGTTGATCATCACCATGCGGACGCTGCGTTCGCCGGCGATGGGACCGAGCGGCATGCGCTGCCCGGGCTGCATCGGCGCGCCCGGCTGGATGGCCGTCGCGGCGGCCGTCTGGGCCTCGGCCGCCGGGGCCGCGGCGAAGGTCGACAGGGCAAGGGCGGCGGCGAGGGCGATGCGGCGGATCATGATGCTGTCTCCATCCAGGGGGTACGCGGGATGGTTCGCCGAGGCCGGCCGCATGGTTACGCGGCCATGCCTCGGGGTCCCTTCCCTGCCCCGGTCGGCGCAGCCGCTACTTCTCCACGTTCCAGAACATCGGGAAGCTCGACTGCGGCAGCCCGCGCAGCGTGCTGCGGTAGGCGGCGGGGATGGTGAACTGGCCCCAGCTCACCGCCGGCGTCAGCCCATAGGCGATCGCCTGGATCTCGTCGGCGAGCCGCTTCCGCCCGGCGAGGTCCGGGGCCCGGGCGAAGGCGGCCAGCAGCGGCGGGATGCGCGGATCGCAGCTCCAGCCGGGATAGTCGGCGCAGGTATTGGCGACGTAGAAATGCGTCAGCGGCGAGATCATGTCGATGCCGTTGGCATAGACCGAGAACAGGCTCCAGCCCTCCTTGCGGGCGCGGCGGGCGAGCACGGTGCCCCAGTCCATCACCTGCTGGTCGACGGTGAAGCCGGCCTGCTTCAGGTTCTGCGCCAGCACCATCGAGGCGGTCTGGCTGATGCTGCCCTGGACCTCCAGCATCACCACCGGCTGGCCGGCATAGGAGGTCGCGGCCAGCGCCGCCTTGGCTTTGTCCACGGAGAAGTCGAGGGCCTCGGCGCCGGCGGTGCTCTCGTAGGGGCTGTCGCACATCCAGAAGCTGCCGCAGCGCCCCGCCGCGTAGCGCGGCGGCACGCCGATCGCCTGGGTCACCGCCGGCTGGTCCACGAGATGCCAGAGCACCTGGCGGATCTTCGGGTCGTCGAAGGGCGGCGCCAGGTGGTTCAGGCGGAAATTGCCCTGGAACATGTGCAGCCCGCCGAGGCCCATCAGGGTGATGCCCCGGGCGCGTTCCAGCATCGGCAGCAGGTCGAAGGGGACGTATTGCTGGTAGTCGATCTCGCCGGCCATCAGCGCGGTGGAGGCGGTCGCCTGGTCCGGCATGACCCGCAGGCTGAGCTGGTCGATCTTCACCCGCTTGCCGCCGGCCATGAAATCGGCCGGCTCGGGGCGCGGCGCGTAGCCGGCGAATTTCTCCAGCACCATGCTGTTGCCGGGGCGCCAGAGATCGGCGCGGAAGGCGAAGGGGCCGCTGCCGATGACCTCGGTGAGGCGGGTATCGCCCGGCGTGCGGGCCAGGCGTTCCGGCAGGATGAAGGGCACCGGCGCATTCGGCTTGCCGAGGACCTCGAGCACCAGCGGGAAGGGCTCGCGCAGGCGCAGCACCAGGGTGCGCGCATCGGCGGCCTCGAACGCCGCCCCGGCGGCGAGCAGCAGCCGGCCCATGGCATCGCGCGGCGCCCAGCGCTGGAGCGAGAGGGCGCAGTCGCGGGCAGTGACGGCGGCGCCGTCGTGGAACAGCAGCCCCGGCCGCAGGGTGAAGCGCCAGAGCAGCCCGTCCTCGGCGCTGCTGAAGGTCTCGACCATCTGCGGCCGGATGGCGCCGGCGCTGTCCATGGCGAAGAGCGTGTCGAAGACATGGGTGCCGAAGCTGCGGGTGATGGCGGCGGTGGTGAAATAGGGATCGAGGATCACCGCCTCGGATTCCAGCACCGCATTCACCACCGTCGCCGCCCGGGCGGAGCGGCTCAGCGCCGGCGCCGCCAGGGCTCCGGCCAGCAGGATGGTGCGCCTCGTTGTCGGCGGCATGGCTTCTCTCCCCGGTGGACCGGGGCGAGCTTAGGCACGCCTCCGCCGTGCCGTCACCCGATGGCGCCCGCCTCGGCGTCAGCCGATGGCCGCCGCCGCGGCGAAGCCGGCCTCCGCCGCCTGCAGCGCCAGGTCGATGTCGGCGGCGGTATGGGCGCAGCTCAGGAACATGTTGTGCTTGGGGTGGAAATAGGCGCCGGCCCGCAGCGCCGCGGCGCAGAAGGCATTGCCGCGGGCGAAGTCGGCATCGCCCTCGAACAGCATCAGCGGCATCTGCGCCGGGCCGGACTGGCGGATGGCCAGGCCATGCCGGGCGGCCCCCGCTTCGAAGCCGGCGCGCAGCCGCTCCCCCATCGCCCGCATGTGCGCGGGGCCATCGAGGCGGCGGAGCTCCGTCAGCGTCGCGAAAGCGGCGGCCATGGGCACCGCGGCGCACCAGAAGGAGCCGGTGGTGAAGATGCCGGCCGCGGCGTCCCGGAAGCGCTCGGCGCCGGTGACCGCCGAGAGGGCATGGCCATTGGCGATGGCCTTGCTCCAGGCCGCGAGGTCCGGGCGGATGCCCAGCGGCTCCCAGGAGCCGCCGAGGTCGAGGCGGAAGCCGGCGCGGACGTCATCCAGGATCAGCGCCGCGCCGGTCTGGTCGGCCAGTTCGCGCAGGCGCCGGGCGAAGGCGGGGTCGGGCATCTCCTGGTCGCGGCCGAGGTCGTGGCGGAAGGCGGCGACCAGGATGCCGGCGAGGTCGCCATCCGCCTGGTCGACGGCATTCTCCAGCGAGGCGATGTCGTTGTACTCGTAGTGCAGGACATGGGCGCGGTCCTCGGCGGTGACGCCGACGAGGGAGGGCGAGCACCAAGGGGCGGCGCCGTGGTAGCTGCCGCGGGCGGCGAGGATCTTGCGCCGGCCGGTGCCGGCCCGGGCGATGGTGACGCAGGCGGTGGTGGCGTCCGTCCCGTTCTTCTCGAACAGGCACCAGTCGGCGGCGGGGATCTGCGCCACCATGGCCTCGGCGAGCTCGACCAGCACCACGGCCGGGCCGTTCATGGCATCGCCTTGCGCTGCCTGGCGGGCGGCGGCTTCCTCCACCGCGGGGTTCCGGTGGCCGAGGACGATGGGGCCCCAGCTGCACATGAAGTCGATCACCGTGTGGCCGTCGACATCGGTCAGCCGGCAGCCCTCGGCGCGCTGGTAGTATTGCGGGTAGCCGGCGGGGAGCCGGGCGGCATCGAGATGGCCCCAGAGGCCGCCGGGGATGACGGCGCCGGCGCGGCGGCGGAGCGCGGCATCCCGCGAGTTGGGCAGCTGGTCCATGGTCGGTGCTCTCCGGAAGATGCCGCATGATGGCGCAGATCGGCCGGGCGGGGCAGCCGCCCCCCCTTGCCGCCCGCCGTCTATGCCGCGAGGCTGTCCCCCTGCCCGGGGGGGGGACTCCGCCATGCGCCGCCTGCTGCTTGCCCTGCTGCTGCTCGCCGCGCCGGCCGGGGCGGAGACGGTGCTGCGCATCGGCATCGCCAGCGACCCGGACGTGCTGGACCCGACCCTGTCGCGCAGCGTGGCCGGCCGGCAGGTCTTCGCCGGGCTCTGCGACAAGCTGCTCGACATCGACGAGAAGCTGGCCATCGTGCCGCAGCTCGCAACCGCCTGGCGCTGGGAGGCCGACGGCCTGGCCCTGGTGCTGGAGCTGCGCCCCGGCGTGCGCTTCCATGATGGGGCGGCGATGGATGCGGCGGCGGTGGTCGCGTCGCTGGAGCGGCACCTGAAGACCCCGGGCTCGACCCGGCGGGGCGAGCTGGGGCCGGTGCGGGCGGTGGAGGCGACCGGGCCGCTGACGGTGCGGATCGCGCTCAGCGAGCCCTTCGCGCCGCTGCTGGCAGCGCTGTCGGACCGGGCGGGGATGATCGTCTCGCCGCGCCAGGCGGGGGTGGTGGGGGCGGAATTCGCCCGGGCGCCGGCCTGCGCCGGGCCGTTCCGCTTCGTCCGCCGGGTGGCGCAGGACCGGATCGAGCTGGAGCGCTTTGCCGAGTATTGGGACGCGGGCCGCATCCATGTCGACCGGGTGGTCTACCGGCCGATCCCGGATACCACCGTGCGGGCAGCCAATCTGCGCGCCGGGCAGCTCGACATCATCGAGCGGGTGCTGCCGAGCGACATCGACGAGCTGCGGCGGGACCGGCGGGTGGCGGTGCGGCAGGTGGCGAGCCTCGCCAGCGTCTATATCGCGGTGAACATCGCCAATGGCCCGGCGGCCGAGAGCGCCATCGGCCGCGATGCGCGGCTGCGGGAGGCACTCGACCTGGCGATCGACCGGGAGGTGCTGAACCGGGTCGCCTTCGAGGGGCTGTACCTGCCGGGCAACCAATCGGTGCCGCCCGGGCATCCGCAGCATGTCGTGGCACTGCCGTCACCGGCCCGGGATCTGGCGCGGGCCAAGGCCTTGGTTCAGGCGATCGGCGGCCGGCCGCGGGTGCGGATGTCGGTGCCGAACACCACCGAATACGTCCAGGCGGCCGAGGTCATCCAGGCCATGGCGGCGGAGGCCGGGATCGAGCTGCAGCTGCAGGTGATCGAGGTTGCGACCCTGCTGCGGCAATGGACGGCGGGCGAGTTCGAAAGCCTGATCATCGCCTGGTCGGGGCGGGTAGACATCGACCAGAACCTCTGGGGCTTCAATGCCTGCGGCGAGGCGCTGAACGGCGGCAAGTACTGCAGTCCGGCGGTCGATGCGGCGCTGCGGGCGGGACGCTCCCAGGTGGCGCCGGAGGCCCGTCAGGCGGCCTATGCCGAGGCCATGCGCCTGCTGCTGGCGGGGCGGCCGTATATCTATTTGTGGCACCCCGTGTGGTTCTTCGGCACGGCGGCGAAGCTGCGGGGGCTGGCCCTGGTGCCGGATGGCTTGATCCGGCCGCAGGGAATCAAGGTGGAGTGAGGGTTATGATCGATCTCGCGGCGCATCTGCCGGAATTGGATGGCAGGCTGGAAGTGCCGGGGCTGGCGGCGCCGGTGACGGTGCAGCGGGATGCGCAGGGGGTGCCGCATATCCGGGCGGCGAGCGCGCATGACGCCTGGTTCGCGCTGGGCTTCGTGCATGCGCAGGACCGGCTGTTCCAGATGGACCTGACCCGGCGGCGTGCGACCGGGCGGGCGGCGGAATTCCTCGGCGCTACGGCCTTCGAGCAGGATGCGCTGTCGCGTCGGCTGGGCGTGGAGCGGGCCTCGCGCCGCGACTACGACGCCGCGGCACCGGAGACCCGGGCGATGCTCGACCGCTACGCGGCGGGGGTGAATGCGCTGATCGACAGCGCGACGCCGCGGCCGGTGGAATACGCGCTGCTGGATGCGGTGCCGGAGCGCTGGGAGGGCTGGCAGAGCATCGCGGTCATGCGGCGGCTCGGGCTGCTGATGGGCTCGGTCTGGTTCAAGCTGTGGCGGGCGGCGGCGCTGCCGGTGGTTGGCGCCGAGCAGGTGGGCAAGCTGCGCTACGACGACGGCGGGCTCGATGCGCTGATCATCCCGCCCGGGGTCGAGGCGAAGCGCTGGGAGGCGACGCTGGCCGAGCTGGCGCCGAGCATCGCCGCGCTGCTGGAGGCGGCGGCGCCGGATGCGGCGGGTGGCGGCAGCAACAACTGGGTGCTGGGCCCGAGGCGCAGCGACACCGGCCGGCCGGTGCTGGCGGGCGATCCGCACCGGGTCTTCGAGATCCCGAACATGTACGCCCAGCACCACATCGCCTGCGACGCCTTCGATGCCATCGGCCTGACCGTGCCCGGCGTGCCGGCCTTCCCGCATTTCGCCCACAACGGCAAGGTCGCCTGGTGCGTCACCCATGCCTTCATGGACCTGTTTGACCTCTTCGTGGAGCGTTTCGATGCCGGCGCGGCGCACTACCGCTTCCGCGGCGAATGGCGGCCGACGACGCGGCGGGAGGAGGAGATCGCGGTGCGCGGCGAGGCGCCGCGGCGGATCGCGGTGATCGAGACGCATCATGGCGCGGTCATCGCCGGCGATCCGGCCAGGGGTACCGCGCTGACGCTGCGCACCGTGCAGACGGCGGAGACCGACTTCTCCTTCGACTGCCTGCCGCGGCTGCTGCGCGCCGGCTCGGTCGAGGAGTTGTACGAGGCGACGCGCGGCTGGGGGCTGATCGACCACAATCTGGTTGCGGCCGATACCGCCGGGCATATCGGCCAGCTCGTCCGCGCCACCATGCCGCGGCGGCCGCGCGCCAATGGCTGGCTGCCGGTGCCGGGCTGGACCGGCGAGCACGAATGGGAGGGCTGGATTCCCTTCGAGGCCATGCCGCGGGTGATCGACCCGCCGGGCGGCGTCATCGTCACCGCTAACAACCGGGTCGTGGCCGACGACCACCCCGACTACCTCTGCACCGATTGCCACCCGCCCTACCGGGCCCGGCGCATCGCCGCGCTGATCGAGGCCGGGGCCTCCGGCACCGCGGCGGGGGCGGCGGTGATCCATGCCGACGTGCTTTCCCCGCATGCGGCGCTGCTGCGGGCGCGGCTGGCGGCGCTGCCCGGGCCGGCCGGGCCGGCGGCGGCGCTGCGGGATATGCTGCTCGGCTGGGACGGGCAGATGGAGGCGGGCAGCGAGGCGGCCGAGGGCTATGTCGCGCTGCGCCGGGCGCTGACCGCGGTGCTGGCCGAGCGGAGCGGGCTGGCGGCGCTGGCCGGGCAGCCCTACCTCTCGGTGGCGCCGGGGATCGTGCCGCTGAACCAGCTCTGGTGGTGCCTGCCGACCCTGCTGCGGAACGACGATGCCGCGCTGCTGGCGGGCTGGAGCTGGGACCAGGCGCTGGCCGAGGCGCTGCGGCGCGCGGCGGGGCCGCGGCGGCTCTGGGGGAGCGCGCATCAGCCGCGCTTCAGCCACCCGCTTTCGGCGCTGTTCCCGGAGGCCGGGCTCGACCCCGCCGCGCTGCCGCTGCCGGGGGATGGCGACACGGTGCAGGCCATCGGCCTGCTGCCCTCGGCCGGGACGGCGGCCACCTACGGGGCGCTGGCGCGCTATGCCTTCGACGTCGGGGACTGGGACAACAGCCTCTGGGCGGTGTTCCACGGCGTCTCCGGCCGTCCCGGCAGCCCGCACTACGCCGACCAGAACCCGGCCTGGTCCGCCTGCCGGATGGCGCCGATGCGGTATTCCTGGGCGCTGATCGCCCGGGAGGCGACCGCCACCCAGATCCTCGAACCAGGAGAGCCCGCATGAAGCTGCCAGGCCCCGACCACCCCATCAGCATCACGCCGACGCCGCAGCGGGTCCGCGTCCTGCTCGGCGGCCAGGTCGTCGCCGAGACGACGCGGGCGGTGACCCTGCAGGAGGCGAGCTACCCGCCGGTGCAGTACATCCCGCGCGCCGATGCGGCGATGGCGCTGCTGGATAAGACGCCGCGCAGCACCCATTGCCCCTACAAGGGCGATGCCAGCTACTACAGCATCGCCGCCGGCGGGACGCGGGCGGAGAACGCCGCCTGGAGCTACGAGGCCCCCTTCCCCGCCATGGCGGCGATCGAAGGCTACCTCGCCTTCTACCCGGACCGGGTGGACGCCATCGAGCTCGGCTGAGCCCCGGCCTCAGGCCCGGCGCGGCGGCGGGGCCTGCGCCGCGCGGACCGCGCCGCCCAGGGCGGCCATGGCCCGGCGCGGCTGCCCCGCGGCCAGTTCCTCCTTCGCCAGCCGCAGGCCGGAGAGCACCGTCTCCCGCGCCGGGGTCAGGCCTTCGTGGCTGATCAGGAGCCTGAGCTGGGTCTCGGCCAGGGCCAGGTTGAGCGCCGCCACCCTTCCGTGGTCGTCGCGCAGCGCATGGTCGGCGCCCAGCAGCAGCTCCAGCAGGTGCCGCGCCTCCTCCGAGCCGGGCGGCAGGGGCAGCAGGTGCGGGCTCGGCGGGTCGTGGTCGTGCCCGGGCCCCCGCGGCATGAAGGGCACCAGGCTGGCGCTGAAGATGTCGAGATAGGGATGTCCGACGGATGGTGTCGGCATGGTCGTCTGCCTCATCTGCGGCACGATGCCGCCACCGGACAGATTAGACCGCGGCGGCGGGACCGTGACGCATATCGATGTGAGGCGGGTTGAGACTCCGCAATGCCGCCGCCATGCGGCGGCCGGCGGGGTCCTATTCCTTGTAGTCGGGCTCCTTGCGGTCGAGGATCCGCTTCAGGGCGGCGAAGTGCCATTCGGCGTTCGACTTGCCGCCGTACTTCTGGCCGGAGGCCTTGAAGCTGGCGATGGTGCCGTCGACGACCTCCTGCGGCAGGTGGCGCAGCGGCTTGCCGGTCCACATGGCATAGAGCTGCACCTGGGCGACCCGCTCGATGTAGTAGAGCCGGTCATAGGCCTCGGCGACGGTGCGGCCGACGGTGGCGACGCCGTGGTTGGCCATGATGAGGATGGTCTTGTCGCCGATGACGCCGGCCAGGCGCTCGCCCTCGGAGGGGTCGAAGGCGAGGCCGGTATAGGTCAGGTCGTAGGCGGTGTTCATCATGGTGCCGAGCTCGGTCTGGCCGATCGGCAGGATGCGCGGGTCCTCGAGGCGCGAGAGGGCGCTGGTGAAGGGCATGTGGGTGTGGAAGACCGCGGCGGCGGTGGGCAGCGCCTTGTGCATCGGCGCATGGATGCAATAGGCGGAACGCTCGATCTCGCCCTCGCCGGCCCGGCGGGTGCCGTCGTAGCCGACCTCCATGAAGCAGCTGGCGGTGACCTCGGACCAATGGGTGCCGAAGGGAATCTGGTAGTAGCGGTCCTCGGCGCCGGGCACGCGCAGCGTCAGGTGGTTGAAGATGCCCTCGTGGAAGCCGTGCATGACCGCCAGGCGATGCGCGGCGGCGAGGTCGACGCGGGCCTGCCAGCGCTCATCGGCCAGGGCCAGGTCCTGCGGGGCAAGCGATTCCAACGGCATGGCAAGGCTCCTCGGATTTGCGTGCCGGGGATGCTAGGCCGATCCGCCGGAGGAGCAAGGAATTAACCGCAGCCCGGCGGGGCGACGCGGTCCTCCGCCCCGATCAGGGCGAAGCCGAAGGGCGCGGCCGCGGCCGGGTCGACGGTCACCACCACCGCGCGGGTATCGCCGTCGCCGGGCACCATCACCCGCATCAGGTTGGGCGCTTCCGGCGCCGGGTGGTCCTGCAGCCAGAAATGGCTGTCGCCATGCAGCAGCAGCACCGGCCGGCCGAAGGCGCGGGCGGCCCCGGCCAGGGCGGCGCGGGCGGCGAAATGGCCCGCGAACAGGCCGCGGCCGCAGCGGTCGCGGTAGTACATGTCCGCCTGCAGGGCGACGACCACGGCCCGGCTGCCGGCGGCGCTCGCGGCGGCGAAGCCGGCCTCGAGCCAGGCGCGGTTGGCGGCGTCGCGCGCCGGGTACTCGGCCGCGGCGCCGGGCGGCAGCGCCGGGTCGCGGTCGAGCGGCCGGTTGTTGTCGGACCCCGGCACGTGCAGGGTGAGGAAGGTGACGCCGTCCCTCTCCCAGCGGGCATTCTCGACGAAAAGCGCATGCGCCGGGTCGGCATCGGCCTGGCGGAGCAGCGGCATGCTCGCCTGGCCCAGGCTGCGCGGCTCGGCGAAGAAATGCTCGCGCAGCAGGCGGAGCCGGTCGAGCGGGTCCCAGCCGCCGGCGCGGGGCTGCCAGCAATCGGTCCATTCGTTGTCGCCGGGGGTATAGACCAGGGGCGCCGCGAGGCGGCCCATCCAGCCGGCGGTGCGGCCGATGATGATCGCGTCCGTGCAGGCCTCGGCGCCGCCCTTGGTGTCGCCGAGGAAGATGCTGAAGGCGGGGGCGGCGGCGTTGATGGTCCCGACCAGCGCCTCGACCCGGGCCAGCTCGCCGGCGCAGGCGGCCTCGTCCCGGCCGTTGCAATAGGGCATGTCGCCGAAGGCGACGAAGCGGAAGGGCTCGGCGTCGGCCGTGGCCGGCAGGGCAAGGAGCAGCAGGAGGAGGAATGCGCGCATGGGCCGAGCCTAGGCGCCGTCCTCCGGCCGGGCCAGTGACGATGCCGGGGCAGCGGGGCGGAAGGGCTGCAGCAGCATGCGGTCGAGCTGTAGCTCGGCCGGGTCGCGGAACTGCCCGATGCCGATGGTCAGGCCGAGCTGCCCCGCCCGCGGTTGCGCCCGGTAGGTGCCGAACAGCCGGTCCCACCAGGCAAGGTTGAAGCCGTAGTTGCTGTCGGTCTCCTCCCGCCGGATGGAATGGTGGATGCGGTGCATGTCGGGCGTGACGATGACCCGGCGCAGGGCCCGGTCGAGGCCGAGGGGCAGCCGGACGTTGCCGTGGCTGAACATGGCGGAGGCATTCAGCAGCACCTCGAAGGCCAGCACCGCCAGCGCCGGGACGCCGAGCGCCAGCACCACCGCCAGCTTGATGAGCATCGACAGGATGATCTCGAGCGGGTGGAAGCGGAGGCCGCTGGTGACGTCCAGCTCGAGATCGGCGTGGTGCATCCGGTGCAGCCGCCAGAGGATCGGCACCGCATGGAAGGCGACGTGCTGGGCATAGATCGCCAGGTCCAGCAGCAGCACCGAAAGCGGGATGGCGAGCCAGGCCGGCGCCCCCAGCAGCGGCAGCAGGCCCCAGCCGCGCGCCTCGGCCAGCAGCGCCAGCCCGACCGCGGCGGTGGGGAAGAGGATCCGCAGCAGGAGGGTATCGAGCAGGACGATGCCGAGGTTGCCCGGCCAGCGGCGGGCCCGGCCAATCGCCTGCGGCCGGCGCGGGGCGCGCCATTCCCACGCCGCCATCAGGGCGAAGACGCCGAGGAAGGCGCCGAGGCGGATCAGCGGTTCGGCCGGCAGGGCGATCTCGGGCATGGCGGGAAGATGGGGCGGCGGGGCCGTTCTGCCAGCGGCCGGCGCTGCCGGTCTGGCAGCGCCCCGGCGCCGCTGTTGCCTTATGGCCGCCGCCGCGCTACCGGCCCCCGCGTGTCCCCTCCCCTCCCGCTCCGCACCGACGATTTCGACTTCGAATTGCCCGAGGCGCTGATCGCCCAGGCCCCGGCCCGGCCGCGCGACGCGGCGCGGCTGCTGGTGGTCGGCGGCGCGGCGCCCGAGGACCGGGTCATGCGCGACCTGCCGGGGCTGCTGCGGCCCGGCGACATCCTGGTGGTGAACGATACCAAGGTGATCCCGGCGCGGCTGCGTGGCCGCCGCGGCGAGGCGGCGGTCGAGATCATGCTCAACCGCAACGAGGGCGGCGGGATCTGGGAGGCGCTGGTGCGCAACGCCCGCCGGCTGCGGCCGGGCGATGCGGTGGCGATCGAGGGCACGGATCTCTCCGCCCGGGTGCTGGAGCGGCTGGAGGGCGGCACGGTGCGGCTGGACTTCGGCCCCGACCCGGCGCGGCTGGCCGAGGCGCTGGAGCAGGCAGGGGAGATCCCCCTGCCCCCCTATATCGCCCGTCCGGACGGGCCGCGGCCGGAGGACAAGGCGGATTACCAGGCGCTCTTCGCCGCCCGCCCCGGGGCGGTGGCGGCACCGACCGCCAGCCTGCATTTCACCCCGGGCCTGGTCGCGGCGCTCGAGGCGCGCGGCGTGGGCCGGGCGACCGTGACGCTGCATGTCGGCGCCGGGACCTTCCTGCCGATGCGGGCGGAGGATCCGCGCAGCCACAGGCTGCACCCGGAGTGGGGCGAGGTGACGGCGGCAGCGGCCTCGGCCATCGCCACGGCGCGGGCCGCCGGCGGCCGGGTGGTGGCACTCGGCACCACCGCGCTGCGGCTGCTGGAGGCGGCGGCCGCGGCGGATGGGGCGGTGGCGCCCTTCCGCGGGCTGACCGACATCTTCCTGCTGCCGGGGCACCGCTTCCGCAGCGCCGACCTGCTGCTGACCAATTTCCACCTGCCGCGCAGCACGCTGTTCATGCTGGTCTCGGCCTTCGCCGGCACCGCGCGGATGCGGGCCGCCTACGAACATGCCATCGCCGAGGGCTACCGCTTCTACAGCTACGGCGACGGCAGCCTGCTGCACCGCGAGGATCTGGCGTGACCCTGCATTGGACCCGACTGGCCGAGGATGGCGCCGCCCGCGCCGGGGTGCTGCAGACCGCGCATGGCCCGGTGGAGACGCCGGTCTTCATGCCGGTCGGCACCGCCGGCACGGTGAAGGCGATGACCGCCGATGCGGTGCGCGCCACCGGCGCGCGCATGGTGCTGGGCAATACCTACCACCTGATGCTGCGCCCCGGCGCCGAGCGCATCGCCCGGCTCGGCGGGCTGCACCGCTTCATGGACTGGCAGGGGCCGATCCTGACCGACAGCGGCGGCTACCAGGTGATGAGCCTGTCCGAGCTGCGGACCATGGATGCCGACGGCGTCACCTTCCGCAGCCACCTGGACGGCAGCAAGCACCGGCTGACGCCGGAGCGCAGCATCGAGATCCAGCACCTGCTCGGCGCCGACGTGACCATGTGCTTCGACGAATGCACGCCCTTCCCGGCGACGGAGGAGCAGGCGGCGACCTCGATGCGGCTGTCGATGCGCTGGGCGGCGCGGTCCCGCCAGGCCTTCGTCCCGCGCGAGGGGCATGGGCTGTTCGGGATCGTCCAGGGCAGCACCTTTCCCGCGCTCCGGGCCGAGAGCGTCACGGCGCTGACCGCGGTGGGCTTCGAGGGCTATGCGGTGGGCGGGCTCGCCGTCGGCGAGGGTCAGGCGGCGATGTTTGCGACGCTTGACGTCACCACACCGCTGCTGCCGCGGGAGGCGCCGCGCTACCTGATGGGGGTCGGCACGCCGGCCGACCTGGTGGGCGCCGTCGCGCGGGGGATCGACATGTTCGACTGCGTCATCCCGACCCGCTCGGGCCGCACCGGCCGCGCCTATACCAGCCGCGGCGTGCTCAACATGCGGAACGCCCGGCATGCCGACGACGGCGGGCCGATCGACCCTGCCTGCGGCTGCCCGGCCTGCGCCCGACATTCCCGGGCCTATGTCCACCATCTGCTGAAGGCGGAGGAGATGCTCGGCCCGATGCTGCTGACCTGGCATAATATTCAGTATTATCAGGACCTGATGCGCGGGGTTCGGCAGGCCATATTGGCCGGGGGCTTCGCGGCGCATGCGGCGGCGCTCGCTGCGGCCTGGGCACCGGAGGCGACGGAATGAGCGGCGAAGCGACGACCGATACCAGCGGCCTGACCCTGCTCGGGCACGGCGCCGCGCTGCCGGCCAGCCCGGAGGCGGCGACGCTCGAGCGGGTGCCGAACCCGCATCTGGGGTACCGCTACTGCGTGCGCTTCACCGCGCCGGAATTCACCAGCCTCTGCCCCATGACGGGACAGCCGGATTTCGCCCATCTGGTGATCGACTACGTGCCCTCGGATTGGCTGGTCGAGAGCAAGTCGCTGAAGCTCTACCTCGGCGCCTTCCGCAACCATGGCGCCTTCCATGAGGCCTGCACGGTCGCCATCGCCCGGCGGCTGGTGGAGGAACTCTCGCCGGTCTGGCTGCGGATCGGCGGCTACTGGTACCCGCGCGGCGGCATCCCGATCGACGTCTTCTGGCAGTCCGGCGCGGCGCCCGAGGGGGTCTGGGTGCCGGACCAGGGCGTGCCGCCCTACCGCGGCCGGGGCTGACCACTGGGCTGAGGATCCATCGGGCCTTCGGGCACGTCGGCGGCCCAGAGCTGCGGGACATGGCCCTGGCCGGGCAGCTCGTAATGCCACCACTCGGACTCGATATGCGCCCAGCCGCTGGCCGCCATGATGCCGAGCAGCAGGGCGCGGTGGCGGATGGCTTCCGCCGGCAGATCCAGCGAAGCTTGGGCGGATTGCGGCACTCCGGCGTCGAAGCCGGTGCCCATCTCCAGCGCCGCACCGGTGAGCGCATCGGCCAGGGTCAGGTCCACCGCTACCCCGCGCGGATGCATCCCCGAGCCATCACGCGGGTCGGCGACGAAGACCGGGTCCGGCAGCGCCCGCCACAGCGCCCATTGCGCATCCAGTGGGCGGAAGGCGTCGAAGACGCGGAGCTTCAGGCCGAGCGGCCGGGCGCGGGCCACCGCCGCCAGCAGGGCGGCATGCGCCACCGGGTGCAGCAGCGCCACCGGGCGGTGGTAGATCGGCTGGCCGGTGAGGTTGTCCGCCGTCGCATAGCGGAGATCGAGCAGGACGCCATGGTTCTCGGTCACGGGCAGGAGCATGGGACCGGTCTAGCTTGGAACCGACGGGTCCGCATCCGGCCCCGGGGGTGCTAGAAGCGCGCCGTGGACATCATCGCCAGCATCCGGGCCGAGGCGCTTCGCCTCGGCTTCAGCAGCATCGGCTTCACCGAGGCCCGGCTGCCGCCCGAGGCCAGGGCGCGGCTCGACGCCTTCCTCGCCGCCGGGATGCAGGGCGAGATGGGCTGGCTGGCGGACCGCGCGGCGCAGCGGGCACAGCCGAAGGCGCTCTGGCCGGAGGCGGTGAGCGTCATCTCGCTCGGGCTGAACTACGGGCCGGAGGAGGACCCGCTGGCGGTGCTGGCACAGCGGGAGCGCGCCAGCATCAGCGTCTATGCCCGCAACCGGGACTACCATGAGCTGGTGAAGTCGCGGCTGAAGGCGCTCGCCCGCTGGCTGCTGGCGCAGCAGGGCGGGGAGCTCAAGGTCTTCGTCGATACCGCCCCGGTGCTGGAGAAGCCGCTGGCGCAGCAGGCGGGCCTCGGCTGGCAGGGCAAGCACACCAACCTGGTCAGCCGCGAATTCGGCTCCTGGCTCTTCCTCGGCGAGATCTACACCACCCTCGCGCTGCCGCCCGCCGCGCCCGAGACCGACCATTGCGGCAGCTGCCGCGCCTGCCTCGACAGCTGCCCGACCGACGCCTTCCCGGCGCCCTACCGGCTGGATGCGCGGCGCTGCATCAGCTACCTCACCATCGAGCACCGCGGACCGATCCCCGAGGAGCATCGGGTCGCCATGGGCAACCGCATCTATGGCTGCGACGACTGCCTGGCGGTCTGCCCCTGGAACAAATTCGCCGCCGCGCACAGCGAGCCGGCCTTCGCCCCGCGCGCCAGCCTCGACGCGCCACGGCTGGCGGAGCTGGCGATGCTGGACGATGCGGGCTTCCGGGCGCTGTTCACCGCCAGCCCGGTCAAGCGCATCGGCCGCGACCGCTTCGTGCGCAACGTGCTGGTGGCGATCGGCAATTCGGCGTCGCCGGCGCTGCGGGCGACGGCCCAGGCGCTGGCCGAGGATCCCGACCCGGTGGTGGCCGAGGCGGCCCGCTGGGCCGCAGGACGATTGGAGACGGCATGAGCGAGAGCGCATTGGTCCTGTTCAGCGGCGGCCAGGATTCCGCCACCTGCCTCGCCTGGGCGCTGGACCGCTTCGGGCGGGTGGAGACGCTCGGCTTCGACTACGGCCAGCGGCACCGGGTGGAGCTGGAATGCCGGGCGGTCTTCCGCGACCGGATCGCGGCCGCCTTCCCCGCCTGGGCGGCGAAGTTGGGGGAGGATCACAGCCTGCCGCTCGAGGCGCTGCGGGCGGTCTCGGATACCGCCCTGACGCGCGATACCGCGATCGAGATGGGCGCGCATGGCCTGCCCAATACCTTCGTGCCGGGGCGGAACCTCATTTTCATGACCTTCGCCGCGGCGCTGGCCTACCGCCGCGGCCACAAGCACCTGGTGACCGGCGTCTGCGAGACGGACTACTCCGGCTACCCCGATTGCCGCGACGATACGATGAAGGCGCTGCAGGTCGCGCTGAACCTCGGCATGGAAAAGCGTTTCGTTATCCACACGCCGCTGATGTGGCGGGACAAGGCGGCGACCTGGGCGCTGGCCGAGGCGCTGGGCGGCACGGCGCTGGTCGAGGCCGTGCTCGAGGATACCCACAGCTGCTACCTCGGCGACCGCAGCCAGCGGCATCCCTGGGGCTATGGCTGCGGCCGCTGCCCGGCCTGCGACCTCAGGCGCCGCGGCTGGGAGGCCTGGCGGGCGGCGGCCGCCTAGGGCGGCAGCAGCACCACCGTCACGCTGCGCTCGACCGGGACCGCGCCGCGGGCGAAGGCGGCGCGGCGGGCCTCGGCGCGGATGCGGTCGCGCTCCACCCCGAGCTTGGCCAGCAGCGTGGCGACCGCCCCGGCCCGGCGCGCCGCCAGGGCGGTGCCGGCCTGCGCCCCGCCCTCCTGCGCCCCGGCATGGCCGAGGACGCAGACCATGCGGTCCGGTGACTGCTTCGCCCGCTCGGCCGCGGCCGCCAGGTTGGCCCGGGCGCCCTCGCCCGGCGTCGCCGCGCCGCGGTCGAAGGGGATGGCGAAGGCATCCTCCTCCAGCTGCTCGGCGCCGACGCAGGTGAAGGGCCGCGGCTGCGCCCCGGCCCGGCCGGGCAGCAGCAGCGCGACGGCCAGCGGCCCGGCCAGCAGGAAGGGGATCATGCCGCCACCAGCAGCCCGGCGTCCTGCAGCCGGCCGAGCAGGCCGGCGGCATCGACGCCGGGATGGGCTTCCGCCAGCTCGGCCGCGGTCACCTCCGGCCGGGCCAGCAGCCAGCCGGCGGCCTCCACCTCCGCGCCGGCCAGCGGCAGGCTTCCCTGCGCCGTCTTCAGCATCCAGTCGGCGCCGCGGCGGACCGGCCTGGCGCCGACCGCCAGCACCCGCCAGGCCGGCGCCTCGGCGTCCCCGGCCCCGACCGCGGTCCCGGCAGGCGCGATCCCCCGCGCCGCCAGCAGGTCGTTGCCGCCGCGGCTGAAGCGGTAGTCGGCGACGAAGCGCTCCAGCACCTCCATCACCCGGGGCTCCCGGCAGAGCTCAGCCAGCCGCTGGCCGAGCGCCCCGGCCCGGCTGGTGAGGGCGAAGCGGGCGGCGGCGCTGCCGTCCTGGCGCGGCAGCGGCTTGCGGAATTCGGCATCATACAGCGCCCGCTCCAGCAGCATGTTCAACAGGTCCATCCCGAGCGGCGCATGCACCCCATAGGCGATGTGCACAGAGGCCGGGGCCTCCGCCAGGGCGTCGTGGTACCAGCCGCGCGGCAGGTAGAGCAGGTCGCCGGGCTGCATCAGCACCCGCTCGCGCAGCCGGCCCTTGGCCTGCTCGTGCTGCGCCTGCGGCTGGTTGCGGAAGACCGGATGCGCCAGCGGCCAGTCGGCGCGGCCCTCCCAGAGGTTCCAGGTCTTCTCGCCCTCCACCTGCACCGCCCAGACCTCATGCGTGTCGTAGTGGGCGGGGAAGGCCTTGTGGCTTTTCCAGGAGACGTAGACGTTGCCCTGGGCCTTGCCGAGCCCGGCGCCCTCGAGCGCGGCGGAGACGGCGGCGAGGCCGGGGGTGAGGCTGTCGACGTCGTTCATGACGACGGAGGCGCCGCGCCGCACCCAGTCCCGCACCTTGGCGGCCTCGGGCTGCAGCACCGGCGCATTGTCCCGGCTGGTGGCGCGGCCGCAGTACTGCTCCGGCGGGACCGGGGTGCCGTCCATCACCAGCTGCAGCGAATGGCCGGACCAGATGTGGGTCATGTCCAGCAGCCGGTTGAGCTGGCGCCAGGACAGGACCTGGGCGAACTTGGCCGGGCCGCCGCGGACGTGCATCGGCTTGCGGTCATGGTATTCGGCAAAGAACTGCTCCGGCGTGACCGGGGCGAGCAGATCGGCGAGGGTCAGGGTCATGGCCGCCCCTTGTAGCAGACCGGCGCCCCCGTGGGGACGGGCGGCACGGCCGGCCGGGGCGGGGACTCGGGCTGGGCATCGGGACATCCTGCGCTCGGCCGGGACCCCGGGCCCGGGGTGGCATCATCCGGGAAAATTAAACATCCCCCAGGGAAAAGCAATCAATGATAGCGGGTCCCGGCGCCGTGGCGGCGCTGTGGCCTGGGGCCGCGGTGCCGGGGCCGGGCCCAGCGGGCCAGTCCGCCCTTGCCCCTGCCCCGGCTTCCCGCGAAGGATGCCGCCACGACAGCGCAGGGGGATGCGACCGATGACCGAGCCGGGGCTGGACGAGCCGGGGCGGCTGGAGCTGCTGCACCTCGCCGAGGAAGCGCTGCGGCGACTGGCCCCGACCCTGCCGCCGGACGCCGCCGCGCTGCTGCGCCGGCTGCAGGCCGCGGTCCCGACCGCCGAGCTCGCCTCGCCCGAGGCGATGGCCGCCGGCGCCGCCAGCCTCTTCGCCCTGGCCCAGGACCGCCCCGCCGGCGTCACCCGGCTGCGGCTGCTGCCGCCCGGGCCCGGCCAGGGCGCCCATGCGGTCGCCGAGGTCGTCACCGACGACATGCCCTTCCTGGTGGACAGCCTGCTCGGCGCCCTGGCCCGCCAGGGCCGGGTGGTGCGGCAGCTGCTGCATCCCGTGGTCGCGGTGCGGCGGGATCCGGCCGGACGCCTGCTGGCGCTCGGGGATGCGCCCGGCGCCGTGCTCGAGAGCATGATGCGCGTCACCCTGGACGCCGCCCCGGCGGCGATGCTGCCGGGCACCGCGGCGGCGGCGCCGGAGGACTGGCCGGCGCTGCAGGAGTCGCTGGCGAGGGCCCTGGCCGATACCCGCATCGCGGTCGCCGACTTCCCCGCCATGGCCGCCGTGCTGCGCCGGGCCGAGGCGGAGGTGACGCCGCCGGCGGCGGAGCCCGGCGCGGTGGAGTTCCTGCGCTGGCTCGCCGAGGATAATTTCGTGCTGCTCGGCCATCGCCGCCTGGCGCTGGCCCCGGGTGGCGGCATCGCCGCGGTGCCGGCGGAGGATCTCGGCCTGCTGCGCGACCCCGCCCTGCCGGTCTTCGACGTGCTGCGCGACCTCACCACCCTGCCGCCGCGGCTGCGCGACGCCCTGGCGGCGGCGCCGGCGGTCAGCGTCGCCAAGGCGAACATGCGCAGCACGGTGCACCGGCCGCAGCACGCCGACGTGGTGGTGACCCATATCCATGGGCCGGACGGGCGGGTGACCGGGGTCCGCCTCTTCCTCGGCCTCTTCGCCGCCAGCGCCTACAACCGCAACCCGCGCAGCATCCCGCTGCTGGCGGAGAAGGTGGCCCGCATCCTTGCCGCCGCCGGCTACGACCCGGAGGCGCACGACGGCCGGGCGCTGCGCAACATCCTCGACACCTGGCCGCGCGACGAGCTGTTCCAGGCGGAGGAGGCCGAGATCCTGGCGGCGGCGCGGCGGGCGCTCGACCTGCAGATCCGCCCGCGCCCGGCGCTGGTGCTGCGCCGCGACCCCTTCGGCCGCTTCGTCTCGGCCATCGCCTGGCTGCCGCGCGACACCTTCGACACCCGGCTGCGGGAGAAGGTGGGGGCGATGCTGGCGCGGGCCTTCGAGGGGCGGCTGAGCGCCTGGTACGTCGCGCTCGGCGATGCGCCGCTGGCGCGGGTCCACTACATCATCGGCACCGACCCGGCGCGGCCCGACCAGGTGCAGGCCGCGGCGCTGGAGGCCGCCGTCGCCCAGGCCGCCCGCGGCTTCCAGGACCGGCTGGCCGAGGCGCTGGTGGCCGAGCGCGGCGAGGCCGCGGCGGCCACCGCCCTGGCCCGCTGGCGCGACGCCTTCCCCGCCGCCTACCGCGAGGCCGCGACCGGCGCCGAGGGCGCCGCCGACCTGGCCCTGGCGGAGGGCGCCCTGGCCGAGGCCCGGCCGGCGGCCTCGCTGCGGCACCAGCCGGGCACCGAGGGGCTGGTGCTGCGGCTGGTCAATCCCGGCGGGCCGCTGCCCCTGGCCGATGCCCTGCCGCTGTTCGAGAGCCTGGGCCTCAGGGCGATCGAGGAGGTGCCGCACCGGCTGGCCCCGGCCGGCGCCCCGCCCGCGGTGCTGCACGTCTTCGCCCTGATGCCGGCGGCGCCGGTGGCCGAGGACCGCTTCCCCGCCGTGCTGGAGGCGCTGGCCGCGCTGCTGGAAGGCCGGGCCGAGGCGGATGGCTTCAACCGGCTGGTGCTGCAGGCCGGGCTCGACTGGCGGGAATGCTGGCTGCTGCGCGCCCTGTACCGCTGGCTGAAGCAGGTCGGCTTCGGCTTCGCCCAGGCCAGCGTGGAGGCGGCGCTGGCCGCCCAGCCCCGGGCGGCGCGGCTGCTGGTCGACCTCTTCCATGCCCGCTTCGACCCGGACCGCCCGCGCGGCGCCGAGGGTGCCATGCAGCAGGCCTGGGACGAGGTGCTGGCGGCGGTCGAGAGCCCGGACGAGGACCGCATCCTGTCGCGCCTGCACCGGCTGCTCGGCGCCCTGCTGCGGACCAACTACCACCTGGGCAAGCCCTACCTCGCGCTGAAGATCGACAGCGCCGCCGCCGGCGAGATGCCCAGCCCCCGGCCCTGGCGGGAGATCTTCGTGCATTCGCCGCGGATGGAGGGCGTGCACCTGCGGGCCGGGCCGGTGGCCCGCGGCGGCATCCGCTGGTCCGACCGGCGGGAGGACTTCCGCACCGAGATCCTCGGGCTGATGAAGGCCCAGCGGGTGAAGAACGTCGTCATCGTGCCGACCGGCGCCAAGGGCGGCTTCGTGCTGAAGCACGTCCCGGCCGAGCGCGAGGCCTTCCAGGCCGAGGGCGTCGCCTGCTACCGCATCCTGGTGCAGGGGCTGCTCGACATCACCGACAACCTTAGCGAGGCCGGGGTGATCCCGCCTTCCCGGGTGGTGCGGCGGGACGGCGACGACCCCTACATGGTCGTCGCCGCCGACAAGGGCACCGCCACCTTCTCCGACATCGCCAACGGGCTGGCGGCCGACTACGGCTTCTGGCTCGATGATGCCTTCGCCAGCGGCGGCTCGGCCGGCTACGACCACAAGGGCATGGGCATCACCGCCCGCGGCGCCTGGGTGATGGTGGCGCGCCACTTCGCCGAGCTGGGCCACGACATCCTCGCCGAGGATTTCACCTGCGCCGGGGTCGGCGACATGTCCGGCGACGTCTTCGGCAACGGGCTGCTGGTCAGCCGGCGCACGAAGCTGGTTGCCGCCTTCGACCACCGCCACATCTTCCTCGACCCCTCGCCCGATCCGGCGGCGAGCTTCGCCGAGCGGGCCCGGCTGTTCGCCCTGCCGCGCTCCTCCTGGGCCGACTACGACCCGGCGCGCCTCTCGCCCGGCGGCGGCATCTTCCCCCGCAGCCAGAAGTCCATCCCGGTCTCGCCCGAGGTGCGGGCGCTGCTTGGGCTGGAGGCGGAGCGGCTGGAGCCGGCGGCGCTGATCCAGGCCATCCTGCGGGCGCCGGTCGACCTGCTCTACTTCGGCGGCATCGGCACCTATGTGAAGTCCAGCGGCGAGAGCCAGGCCGAGGCCGGCGACCGGGCCAATGACGCGGTCCGGATCGATGGCCGGGAGGTGCGGGCCAGGGTGGTGGGCGAAGGCGCCAACCTGGCGGTGACCCAGGCCGGGCGGGTGGAGATCGCGGTCGCCGGCGGCCGGCTCAATACCGATGCGCTCGACAATTCCGCCGGCGTCTCCACCAGCGACCACGAGGTGAACATCAAGATCCTGCTGGCCGATGCCGAGGCCTCGGGGGCGCTGACGCGGACCCAGCGGGATGCCCTGCTGGCGGCGATGACCGAGGAGGTCGGCCGGCTGGTGCTGCGCGACAACGCGCAGCAGGCGCTCGCCATCAGCCTCGAGGAACGCGCCGGCGCGGCCGCGCTGCCGGCCCAGGCGGCGCTGATGCTGCGGCTCGAGGCGGCGGGCGTGCTGGACCGCTCGGTCGCCGGCTTGCCCGATGCCGCGGCGCTGGCGGCCCGCATTGCCGCCGGCGAGGCGCTCACCCGGCCCGGGCTCTGCGCCCTGCTGCCACTCGCCAAGCTGTGGTTGACCGAGGCGATCGAGGCCAGCGACCTGCCGGACGACCCGGGCTTCGCGCCGCTGCTGACCGCCTATTTCCCGGCCGAGCTGGGCGAGCGCTTCCCGGCGCTGATCGCCCGCCACCGGCTGCGGCGCGAGCTGGTGGCCACCGCCATCGCCAACGAGGTCGCCAACCGGCTGGGCTGCGCCGGGCTGGGCCGGCTGGCGGCGGCGGCCGTGCCGGCGGCGGCGGCGCGGGCGGCCTGGCTCGCCGGCGCGCTGTCCGGCCTGCCGGCGCTGGCCGATGCGGTCGATGCGGCCCCTGCCCCGGCCGAGGCCCGCTTCGACCTGCTGCTGGTCCTGCGGCGGCTGCAGGAGGAGGCGGCACTCGGCCTGCTGGCGGCGCCGCAGCCGCTGGCGGCAGCGCTCGCCGCGCTGCAGCCGGGGATCGCCGCGCTGGTTGCCGCCGGCGAGGCGGACCAGGCCGCGCCGGAATGGCGGGAGGCCGGCCTGCCCGCCGCGGCGGTGGCCCTGGCGGCGGCGG
>NZ_JAUFPN010000069.1:0-40134 GCF_030409335.1 Paeniroseomonas aquatica | reverse complement strand
TGCGGCTGGCCGCCTCGGCCGGCGCCACGCCGGAGGCCGCGGCGCAAAGCTGGGGCGCGGTCGGCGCCGACTTCCAGATCGACGCCCTGCGCCAGGCGACCGCCGCCGCCCCCGCCCCGGGGCCCTTCGGCGCCCGGGCACGGGCGGCGCTGCTGGCCGACCTCGGGGCGATCCAGGCACGGCTGGCCGCCGCCCGGCTGGCCGGCGGCGCGCCGGCGGATGCGGCGGTGGCCGGGCTGGTGCGGGAGGCGGCGCAAGCCGGCGACCTCGCCGCCATCGGCGTCGCCTGCCATGCGCTGGCGGGGCTGGCGTGACCCCGGCCCTGCCCGACCTGCTGCGGCCCGGACTGCGGCTGGTCTTCTGCGGCACGGCGGCCAGCCATGAGTCCCGCCGCATCGGCGCCTACTACGCCGGCCGGGGCAACCGCTTCTGGCCGGTGCTGCAGGCGGCCGGCTTCACCCGCTGCCTGGTGCGGCCGGCCGAGTATCGCCGCCTGGCCCGGGCCGGCATCGGCCTGACCGACCTCTGCAAGACCGCGAGCGGCATGGACCGCGACCTGCGGCCGGCGGATTTCGACACGCCCGGCTTTGTCGCCCGCATGGCCCGGTGGCGGCCCGCGGCCATCGCCTTCACCAGCCAGGAGGCCGCGGCCGCGGCGCTCGGCCTGGCGAAGCGGGCCCTGGCCTTCGGGGCGCAGCCGGAGGGCCTGGTGGCCGCGGCGGCGCCGGGGCTGGCCTTCGCCCGGCTCTTCGTCCTGCCGAGCCCCTCGGGCGCCAACGGCCATTGGGCGGCGCTGCGCCACCATTGGGCGGATTGCGCCCGCAGCCTCGGCTTCGCCGCACCGGCAATGGCGGCATGAGCCGCAAGGCCTGGGCCTGGGCCCTGTACGACTGGGCGAACAGCGCCTTCCCCACCGTGGTCTCGACCTTCGTCATCGCCACCTACTTCTCCCAGGGCATCGCCCCGGACCCGGCCACCGGCCAGGCGCAATGGGGCTGGATGCAGACCGCGGCCGGGCTGACCATCGCCCTGCTCTCGCCGGTGCTCGGGGCGGTGGCGGATGCCGGCGGGCGGCGGCGCCTCATGCTGGGCTGGTGCACCGGGATCATGGTGGCGGCGACCGCCGGCCTCTGGTTCGCCCGGCCCGATCCGGGCTTCACCCTCTGGGCGCTGGCCTGCGTCGGCATCGCCACCGTCGCCTTCGAGCTCGGCACCGTGTTCTATAACTCGCTGCTGCCGCAGGTGGCGACGCCGGCCGAGATCGGCCGGGTCTCCGGCCTCGCCTGGGGCCTCGGCTATGCCGGCGGGCTGGTCTGCCTGGTGGTGGCGCTGCTGCTGCTGGTGCGGCCCGATCCCTCGCCGCTGGGGCTGGACCGGGCCAGCGCCGAGCATGTCCGGGCCACGGCGCTGCTGGTCGCCCTCTGGGTGGCGCTCTTCGCCTGGCCGGTGCTGCTGCTGCTGCCCGATGCCGGCGGCGCCAGGCCGGGCTGGGTCGCCGCGGCGCGGGCCGGCCTCGCCGAGATCCTCGGGCTGCTGCGCGGCCTGCCGCGGAACCCGGTGCTGGCGCGCTTCCTGCTGGCGCGGCTGTTCTACACCGACGGGCTGAACACCCTCTTCGCCTTCGGCGCCATCTACGCCGCCGGGGTCTTCGGCATGAGCGTCGAGGAGATCCTGCTGTTCGGCATCGCGTTGAACCTGACCGCCGGCCTGGGCGCCGCCGGCTTCGGCCTGATCGAGGACCGGGTCGGCTCGCAGCGCGTGGTCATGGTGGCGCTCGGGGCGCTGATCCTGCTCGGGTCCGGGTTGCTGGTCGCCGAGGGCAAGACCGCCTTCTGGGCCCTGGCGCTGGGCCTCGGCATCTTCATCGGCCCGGCCCAGGCCGCGAGCCGGACGATGATGGCCCGGCTCGCCCCGGCCGAGGAGGCCGCGGCGCATTTCGGCCTGTTCGCGCTCAGCGGCCGGGTCACCGGCTTCCTCGGCCCGCTGGCCCTGGCGACGGTCACCGGGGTGACCGGCAGCCAGCGCGCCGGCATGGCGACCGTCGTCGTCTTCCTGGCGCTGGGCGCCGCCATCCTCGCCGGGGTGCGGCCGCGCCCCTGAGGGCTGCCTCCGGTCGGACGGAAGCGTCCGACCGGAGGCAGTCGCGCGCCGGGCCTCAGTTCCGCGTCCGCAGCTCGCGGTCGGGCTGCCGCGGCAGGCGCGGGGGCGGCACCTCCTCGGCGCTGCGCGGCGGGGCCGAGGACCGCAGGGTCGACGGGCGGACCGGCCCGCGGCCGCGCGGCGCCTCGGACTCGATCTCCGCCTCCGCGGCGGATTGCAGCGTGATGTCGCAGCGGGTGATGCGGCGCGCCCGCACCGGCACCTGGCCGGACACGGTCTGGAAGCCGTCGCAGACCACCTGCAACATGTAGCTCCCGGGCGTGAGGTCGCCGAACTCGAACTGGCCGCTCCCGTCGGTGATCGCGGCCAAGTCGGTATGCGCCGGCCCCGCCACGATCATGACGGTGGCGTCCGGGATCGGCTGGTCGCTGATGGTCAGAATCGTGCCTGCTATGGCTGCCATGTCCTGTTGTCCCTTCTGCATGCGTCGCTCCGGCGGCGGGATGGCCCCGCCGCCGGCGTCTCGCCGGGCTTCGCGCCGATGCCGGCGCGCCGGCCTAGCCGCTCGCCAGCGTGGTCCGGAAGCCGGGCGTGCGCTGGCCGGCGGTGCCGGCGGTGGCGCTGCCCTGGAGACTCGTCATGCCCTCCTGGCGCCAGCGCTTGAGGTTGGCGAGCACCGGCGCGGTGATCCGCGTCGCCGAATTGCCGGACATGGAGCCGTTGGTGTGGATGCCCACCATCAGCCGGGCGCCGTCCGCCCGCCGCAGCCAGACCGGGCTGCCGGACTGCCCGCCCATGGTGGCGGTGTTGTAGACGATGGTGCGGGGGGTCAGCGAGGTGGCCTTGCGGCCGGCGTACCACAGCGTGCCGGCCGGCTTGTCGCCGGGATAGCCGGCGGTGTTCAGCTTGCGGCTGAGCAGTTCCTGGTCCTGCAGGCTGGCGAAGCCGAAGGCGCTGACATGGGGGATGCGGCAGCTCGTGGGCAGGATGATCGCGGCATAGTCGAAGTCGCGCTGCCCGTCGTTGACCCAGCCACGCACCGAGCGCAGCCCCACCGCCTTGCAGGAGCCGAGCGGCTTGCTGGCGCCGTTGCGGCCCGGCGAGACCGTGATGGAGCGGACCCAGCCCCCCTGCTGGCGCATGAAGACGCAATGGCCCGCGGTGATGACCGTGCGCGGCGCGACCAGGGCGCCCGAGCCGAGGAATTTCCGGCCATTGGCGGCGATGATCTCGAGGTGGCAGATCCGCTTCCAGGGGACCGCGGTGGTATTGAGCACCTGCGTCCGGTCGTCCCGGTCGATGATCATCTCCAGCTGCTGCGAGGCCGCCTCGAGCGCCGCCTCGTCCAGCCCGGCCTCGAGGCCGCCGGCCTCGCGCCGCGGGCCGCTGACCCGCCGGCGGCCGAGGCGCTGCAGGATGCCGCTGACGGCGCCCGGCAGGTTCTTCGCCGCGGCACTGGCCACCGCGGGGACGACCGTCTTCAGCAGGATCGGCATGAGCGGCGCCAGGAATTGGAAGAATTCCTGCTGCTGGCTTTCCGAGGCCTCGCCGTACCAAGCATCGACGACCGCCTCGGCATCCGCCTCCTCCGCGGCCTCCTGTGCACTCTCGTCCCAGCCCTCGACGGATTCGAATTGCGCCTCGGCGCCGCTCTCCTCGGCGGCTTCAAACGAGACGCTGAAGGGGCCGAGGTTGAAGCCGAAGCCCTCGTCGGTCACGGCCTCGCCGCCGTCGCCGCCTTCGTCGCCCCCGGCCTGCTGCGTCGTCTCGCTCGGAATCGAATAGGAGACGACGGCATGCGAGGCCCGGAGCGAGCTGGCCGCCTCGCCATTTGCCTCGGTGGCCTCGTTCTCGGCCCCGTATTCCGGCACGGTTTCGCTGCCGCCATTGACGACGGCTTCGTTCGCCATCGAACTGGACATCTTTGCCCTCCCGTTACTGATGAAACAGACCAGGCTATTTATAAATAGACAGCATCGGCGACGCGCAATCGGCGCATGCGTTGCATTCTTGAGCCGTCGTATTGCCGGCCTGCTGTACATTCATGTACTTTGCGTCGCTTCATTTGTTTTGCGCCGGCAGCGATAGCACTCGACTGCCACAAAATGCTGATCATTGGCGGCAAAACATGTCAAGATAATTAATTACGTAATAAATGGTTCTTTTGGACCGGCAATCCAACCGCGGTGTTATGTCCCGCCGCCAGGCCTGCGCCCGGCATGGGCCGGCGGCGCCAGGCAACCGGTGAACCCGGAGAAAGGGGCAGGACAGGGCCCGGCGAGGCCGTGGCGGAGATGCCGCCGGCTCGGATGGCCCTGCGGGGTGCTGGGGATGGTGACGTCGGGCTCAGGCGCCGGCCCGGGATGGGGGTACCCCGCGGGCCGCCCGCGCCGTCACCGGCCGGCGGCTGGCAGCAGCTCCGTCCGGGCGGCGCAGGAGCAGCCCGGACGCGCCTGCCGCAGGCCGCGGCGTGTCAGGCCGCGATGTAGAGGTAGCTCGGCATCGGGCGGGTCTCGTCCACCACGCCGGTCACCCCCGGCACGTTCTCCGCCAGGACCCGCAGCCCGCGCTTCACCGCCTCGGTCCGCATGAAGCCGTGGAAGGTGACCACCCCGCCGGCGACCTCGACCATGGTGTAGAAGGTATCGGCCCAGGGCTGCTTGCGCATCGCCGCCATGACGGCGAGGCGGATGCGCTCGTCCGACAGGCCATCGGCGGCCTGGGGCGGGGCCACCAGGGCGCGCAGCAGGTCGGCCCGGCTCACCAGCCCGCGCAGCCGCCCCTCCTGCACCACCAGGACGCGGCGGATCCCCTTTTCCTCCATCAGATGGGCGATCCGGGTGACCGGGGTGGCCTCCGTCACCGTCACCACGGTCTCCGTCATCACGTCCGCGGCGGTCACCCCATGGGTGCGGGCATAGCGCTCGGCCTGCTCGGCCGGGTCGGCGAAGAGCCCCCGCAGCCAGCTGGCGGGGCGGTCCTCCTGCCCGGCGAGGCGGCGGATGAGGTCGGCCTCGGTCACGATGCCGCAGAGCTTGCCCGCGCCGTCCAGCACCGGCACGGCGGAGATGCCCCGCTCCGCCAGCAGCCGGGCCACGGCGAGGACCGGGGTCTCGGGCGGGACGGTGACGACATCGGGCGTCATCAGGTCACGGGCGTTGAGGCTGCTCACGGCGGGATCCTCCTTCTGCGATGCGCGGAGGATGCGCCGGGGCCGGCCGCCTCGCCTTGATCCGGCGCAAGGGCCGGGCTTTCGCCGCGCCACCGTCATGGCTATGTCTGTCGTGCCGAATGACGAACCGGGAGGATACATCGATGAATGGTTTCACGCGCCGCGGCGCGCTCACGGCCGGTGCCGCAGCCCTGGCGCTGCCGGGCCTGGCCCGGGCGCAGGGCACCCAGCTGGCGATCGCCACGGGCACCACGGGCGGCGTCTATTATCCGCTCGGCGGCGGGCTCGCCAATATCCTCTCCCGCACCATCCCGGGGCTGAGCGCGACGGTCGAGGTCACCGGCGGGTCGGTGGCGAACAACCAGCTGCTGGGCGCCGGCCGGGTCGGGCTGATCTTCAGCCAGGTGGATGCCAGCGTCGACGCGGTGCGCGGCGAGGACCGCTTCCGCGGGCGGCCGGTGAAGGTGCGGGCGATCGCGGTGCTCTATTCCAACCGCATGCAGGTGGTGACCACGGCCGCCACCGGCATCACCAGCCTGGGCGACATGAAGGGCAAGCGCGTCTCGACCGGCGCGCCCGGCTCGGCGACCGAGGTGATGGCCTTCCGGCTGATCGAGGCGGCGGGGCTCGACCGCGACAAGGACTTCCGGGCGCGGGAGCGGCTCTCCCCGGCCGAGAGCACCAATGCCATGAAGGACGGCAAGCTCGACGCCTACTTCTTCGTCTCCGGCGTGCCGACCAGCGCGGTGACGGATCTCGCGGCCTCGCCGGGGATCACCGCCCGGCTGGTCGACCATGCCGAATTCGTGCCGAAGATCACCGAGAAGTACGGCCCGGTCTATTTCCCCGAGGTGATCCCGGCGGGGACCTATCCCGGCCAGACCACCGACAACAAGCAGATGTCGGTCGCCAATATCCTGGCCGTGCTGGACACCATGCCGGACGCCATGGTGACCAAAATCCTCGAGAGCACCTGGGCCGGGCGGGCCGAGCTCGCCCAGGTGCATGCCGAGGGCCGCGGCTTCACCCTCGACCGGCAGAAGACCGCCGCCGCGGGCGTGCCCTGGCATCCGGCGGCCGAGGCCTTCTGGAAGGCCCAGGGCGCGACCCTGGCCTGAGCGCCCGGGTCGGCCGCGGCCACGCCCGGCCGCGGCCGGCCCGCCGCGGCCGGCGACCCAGGCGTGGAGGCTCGGCAGCACCAGCAGGGTCGGCATGGCCGCGGTCGCCGGCCCGCCGGTCACCACCGTCGCCAGCGGCCGCTGCACCTCGGCGCCGGCGCTGGTCGAGACCGCCATCGCAGGAAGCCGAGGCTGGCCGCGGTCGCGGTCGTCAGCACCGGCCGCAGCCGCAGCATCGCCGCGTCGCGCGCCGCCGCCAGGGCGTTCCTCCCCTGCCGCCGCTGCTCGACGATGGTGCTGACCAGCACCACGCCGTTCAGCACCGCGATGCCGAACAGCGCGATGATGCCGCCGGTCGCGGCGAAGGGCAGGTTGATGAAGATCAGCCCGGCCAGCCGGACACTGCCGAACATGACGTAGAGAATGGCGAAGATCAGCGCCTGGGCAGCGGGCACCACCAGGGTCGGCCGCGCCGTCGCCTCCCGCAGTGTCTCGAACTGCCCGCCCCATTCGATGCTGCAGCCGGGCGGCAGGCGGACCTGCCTGGCATCGGCCGCGCCGGGGACCCGCGCCAACGCCTGCAGCGTCGCCTCGGCGACGCTCCGCAGCGCGGCCGCCACGGCCCGGAGGCCGAAGTTGCGGATGGCCTCCGGCGTGGGGGTGAGATCGGCCGGGAGAGGCGCCTCGGGCGTCGCGGGCGCTGCGGGCACGGTCGCCGCGGTCGCCGCGGTCGCCAGCAGGACGCTGCGACGATCGATCATGCCATGGTTCCAGTGCCCGCTTCGGTCAGGTCCGCGCCCGGGTCTGCTCGCCTGCGTGGACAGGCTTTACGGGTGAACCGCCACTGGCGGTAGCGCGGCGCCATCCGGCACCCCGTGTCGACATTGAAAAATGCCTGCCAGGCCCCGCCATTACTTGAGCTGAGAATACTTCGCATGAGCATCCGGGACCGTTTGTTTACGGTATCGTGTTTTTACTCGGCTTCGTTGTTTCTCCAGCCTGACTGCCCAATGACCGGCGCGATGCATGGCACGCGGCCGGTGATGCTAAGCACTCACCGGAGACACCGATGGACACGCTGTCGGAGGTGGCGGGCGGCGCCACCCATCGCGCGCGGCGGAACGCCGCCTTTCCCAGGGCCACCATCCTGTCCAGCATGGCCCTGGTCGCCGGGGTCGTGTTCCTCAGCATCCTCTGGCGCAACGGCGGGGAGTTCGCCTACACCCTCGATGCGCCCTATACCCACATGGCGCTGGCCAACCAGATCCTGCACGGCACCTACGGGCTCAACCCCGGGGAGCCCGCCTCGCCCAGCTCCTCGATCCTCTACCCCTTCCTGCTGGCCGCCCTGTCGCTGCTGCCGATCGGCCAGTTCGCGCCCCTGCTCGTCTGCCTCCTGGCGACCGGTGGCGCGGCGCTGCTGATGCATGCCGTCGCCGAGGAGGTCGGCATCGAGGTGGGCCGGCTGACCACGCTGCAGCTCGCCGCCATCACCGTCACCGTCACCCTCGCCTTCAACATCGTCGGCCTGGCCTTCGCCGGACTCGAGCATTCGCTGCACGTGACGCTGACCATCGCCTCGCTGCTGGGCATGCTGCGCTTCATCCGGCGGCGGCAGGCGGATTGGTGGTGGCTGCTGGCCATCGCCATGATGCCCCTGCTGCGCTTCGAGGCGGCGGCGGCGCTGGCGGCCGACCTGCTGGTGCTGGTGGCCTTCGGCAAGTGGAAGCATGCGCTCGGCATCGGGGTGCTCGGCGCGGCCGGCGTCGTCGGCTTCGGCCTCTTCCTGCACTCGCTCGGCCTGCCCTGGCTGCCGAGCTCGGTGCTGTCGCGCTCCGAGGTCGCCAGCCAGGGCATCGGGCTCGGCGATCATGGCGCCTTCGGCCTGGTGAAGGCGGTCTATTCCACCTTCCGGACCAATATCGTCGCCTATGGCGGCACGCTCATCTCCATGCTGATCGTCGCCTCCCTCTGGGGCATGGCACGGGGACCGCTGCCGCCGCGCCCCGACGCTTCCGGCTGGATCAAGCCGGCCGCGGTCGGCTTCTTCCTGGTTATCGCCCTCGCCCAGCTGCTCGGCGGCAGCCTGGGCTCCTTCTCGCGGTACGAGATCTACGTGCTGGCGCTCGGCGGCTGCACCGTGCTGGTGGCCTGGAGGCCGGCGATCAACGACTGGCTGCGCGGCATCACCTGGCGGCGTTGCCTCGGGGCCTGCGCGGCCATCCTGTTCCTCTTCATGGGCTACGCCTTCCGCACGGTCGACGCGGTGTCGGCGACCGGCAATGTCCACGACCAGCAGATGCAGCTGCACCGCTTCGTCGTCGACTATTGGCAGCGCCCCTATGCGGTCAACCACCCGGGCTGGGTGAACTGGCAGAACCCACACTACATGCTGGAGCTTTCCGGCCTGGGGTCCGAGCAGGCCCGGCTCGGCCGCGGCACGGGCGAAACCCTGGAGGCGCTGGCCCGGGAGCGTGGCGTCGACCTGGCCATGCTCTACGACAATGCAGCACCGACCCCGCCGGCGAGCTGGACGCGGGTGGCGACGCTGCGGCTCCGCGGCCGGGTGATCTCGGCGGTGGGCCCCAGCGTCAGCTTCTATGCGACGCGACCGGAGGCGGTGGCCGGCCTCACGGCCGCGGTCTCGCGCTTCGCGCTGGGCCTGCCGCGGGGCGCGACCTTCGATCCGCCGTGAGGCGACGGGGCGGGCCTGACGGGGGTGGCGTGACCACCTGCGGCCCGCCGGCGTGAGGCCGCGGCGGCCAGGCTGCCGTGGCGCCAGGGCGGCGTCGGGCCACCCGTGAGGCCACGCCGCGGGCAACAGCCATGCTTGCCAACCACCCACCCCGGCATATTTCCCCTGCTTCATGGAAGCAGGGGGCCAAGGGGCGATGGGACCGGAAGGGGATCGGATCCGCGTATTGAACGAGGCGGCCGTCGCGGAGAAGGGCGATTACGTCCTCTGCCTCCTGCAGCAGGCGCATCGGTCCCGCTTCAATGCGGCGCTCGAATTCGCGGTCGGCGAGGCGAACCGCCTGAAGCTTCCGGTGGTTGCCTGCTTCGGCCTGCTGGATGGCTCGAACGGCTTTCCCGAAGCCAATGCCCGGCATTATGCCTTCCTGCTGGATGGCCTGGCGGATGTCGCGCGGGGCCTGGCGGAGCGGGGCATCGGCTTCGTCGCGCGGAAGGGATCACCGGCCGAGGTGGCCGTCGCCCTGTCGCGCCGCGCCGCGACACTGGTCATCGACCGCGGCTACCTCACCATTCAGAAGACCTGGTATGCCGAGATCGCCAGGGCCGCCGCGGTGCGCGTCGTGCAGGTCGAGGGCGACGTGGTGGTACCGGTCGGGGTGGCCTCCGACAAGCACGAGTACGCCGCCCGCACCCTGAGGCCGAAGATCAGCCGCAGGATGCCGGGGTTCCTCGCGGGCCTGGACCCGGCCGAGGTGGCCCACCGCGCCGATGGCCTGACCCTCGATGGCCTGGACATGTCGGATCCCGCGGCGGTGCTGGCGGGCATGACGCTGGACCGCTCGGTGGCACCCGTGCGGCGCTTCCGCGGCGGCGAGACCGAGGCGCGGAACCGCCTGAGGACCTATCTGGCCGGGCCATTCCGCAACTACGGCGCGGAGCGCGGCAAGCCGGAGGCCGGCGCAGCCTCCCACATGAGTCCCTATCTCCACTACGGGCATATCTCGCCGGTCGAGATCGTGCTGGCCGTCCGGTCCGCCGAAGGCAGCGAGGAGGACAGGAGCGCCTTCATCGAGGAGGTCGTGGTCCGCCGGGAGCTGGCGATGAACCACGTCCACTACACCGAAGGCTACGACCGCTACGACTGCGCCATACCGGCCTGGGCCCGCGCGACCCTGGAGGAGCACGGCCGGGACCCGCGTCCCCACCGCTACAGCGACGACGAGCTCGCCGAGGGCCGGACGCACGACCATTACTGGAATGTCGCAATGGCCGAAATGCGCGAGACCGGCTACATGCACAATCATCTGCGGATGTACTGGGGCAAGAAGATCCTCGAGTGGTCCGAGACGCCGCAGCAGGGCTTCGAGCGCACGCTGCGCCTGAACAACCGCTACTTCCTCGATGGGAGGGACCCGAATTCCTTCACCAATGTCGCCTGGATCTATGGGCTGCATGACCGCCCCTGGGCCAGGCGGCCAATCTTCGGCACGGTCCGCTACCAGAGCGAGAACTCGCTGATGAAGATCGACGCGAAGGCCTATGAGGCCGCCGTGGACGCGCTATGCCGCGCCGAAGGTGCCGGACGTCCCGGCGAGACATAGCCCCTGTCGCGTCGATTTTCGCGATGGGCTTCGTTCCAGACGACCGAATGCGACACGCCCGATGATACCCCCGGATGCATCGCTCATCCGCCCGTGGCAAAGCCAGGATAGAGCGTCATGCCACCACCGACGAAGAGCGTCGCCCCCGTCACGTAGTCGGCGGCGTCGGACGCCAGCCAGACGGCGGCCTGGGCGATGTCATCCGGCTCGCCGATGCGCTTGTAGGGCACCAGTGTCATCAGGTCGGCATAGGCCGCCGGGGTCTCCCAGGCCGAGGAAGTGCGCAGCAGCGGCGCCGGCGCCAGCGGCCGTTCTCGGGCCCGCCGAGCAGCGCCGCGAAGCAGGCGGCGCTGTCGAACCGCGGCAGGGCCAGCCAGTCGATCGACCCGTTGCGGCCGACCAGGGCCGTGGTCTCGCAATTCCCGATCAGGGCGTAGTCCTCGATCCGCTGCGCCATCGGGCACTCCTGGTCATCGGTCAGGCTGCGGCGATGCGGTCGGCGACACGCGGCGCATTGGCGATGATGGTCAGCGTCGGGTTCACCGCCCCGGTGGAGGGGAAATAGCTGGCATCGGTGACATAGAGGTTGTCGAGCCCGTGGGTGCGGCAGTCGAGGTCCAGCGCCGATGCCGCCGGATCCTCCCCGGAGACCAGCGTGGTGCATGACCTCAATCTTGAACAGGGTGACGTCGCTCTGATCGGGCGCAGTGTCGTTGCTGTCGCCGATGCGGCCGAACGATCGCCCGGTCCCGGCTTCGGCCAGATGTCCGGTGCAGCGGATCGATACGCTGCGGACCCGCGGTCGCTGTAGCGCAGGAGGCCGCCGGTCCTGCAGCGCCCGGTCGAGGGCATCGGGGATGAGCCCGGCATGGGCGTCGGCGATACCCGCGAGTACCGCCAGGGCCGCCTCCAGGGCGACGATACCAGCGCGGGCGCGCAGGGGTCCTCCTGCACGACACCCGCGATGTCGTGGCCTATGCGCGGGTCGGCGCGGGATTCCTCGAACCGGTAGCGCGGGCAGAGCCGGTCCCGGAGGTGGGGCCATGCGGCGCGGCCGGCAGCATCACCCGGCCGGCCTCCCGCCGCCGTTCAATTCCACGGCGTGGTTTCCCAGATCCGGCGGTAGCGGGCCTCCTGCGCCGGCATCTCCGCCTCCCATGCCGCCCCGGGCAGGTAGGCGAGCGGCAGCTCCAGCTGCTTCGCCCGCTCGAGCCATTCGGGCTTGGCCATCACCCGCCCGATCGCCGCCTCCAGCCGGGTGGCGACCTCCTCCGGGATGCCGCGCGGCGCGGCGAGGCCGCGCTCGCTGGTCATCACCACGTCGAAGCCCGCCTCGCGGAAGGTCGGGATCTGCGGCATCAGCTCCCAGCGCCGCTCTCCCATGGCGGCGAGCGGGCGCAGCGGCGGGCTCTCCTGCCCGAGGCTGCCGATCTCGCCGAGGTTGAGCCCCGCCACGTCGATATGCCCGGCCAGCACCGCGTTCTTCACCAGCCCGGCGCCGGCGAAGGGGGCGTGGATGAATTCGGTGCCGGAGGCGGCCTGCAACAGGGTCAGGCCGAGATGGTCGTCGGTGCCGACGCCCGAGGAGCCGACGCTGATCGTCCCGGGCTTGCGGCGCGCCGCCGCGACGAGATCCTCGAGGCTGCGATAGGGCGAGTCCTGGCGGACCACGAAGGCCGTCGGATCATCCACCAGCCGGGCGATGGGGCGGATCTTCGCTCGGTCGTAGCGCACCCGCCGCTCGAGCGGCACGGAGAGGTAGCCGGGGGTATTGATGGCGCCGATCGTATAGCCATCCGGCTTCGCCGCCTGCAGGGCGACATAGGCGGTCTCGCCGCCGGCGCCCGGCCGGTTGAGCACGACGACATTCGCCCCGGGGAGCTCGGCGGCGAGGAAGAGCCCCAGCGCCCGCACCATGACATCGGTGCCGCCGCCCGGCGCGAAGCCGACGATGACCTCGATGGAACGGCCCGCCGGCCACTGGGTCTGGGCCAGGGCGGGGCGAGGCAGCGCAAGGGCGGCGGCGCCCGCGACGCAGAAGGCACGGCGTCCGATTGTCTTGTCCTGCATCCTCACCATTCCTCTGCTGTGTCTGGCCGTCGTGCCTGGCCTCTGCGGGACCCGGAGCAGCCTGTCCGGGCGCCCCGGTCCGCGCCGCTCAGGCTGCCGCGAGGCGGAGCCCGCCCGGCACCACGATCGCACCCTGCAGCGCCGGCAGCCGGCCCGCGAGGACCGCGACGATGCTCTCCGCCGCGCCGGTCGACATGCCGACCGCGCCGCGCGGGGTATTGGCCGCGAGATGCGGCGTCGGCAGCACGCGCGGATGGCCGCGCAGCGGGCTGGCCAGGTCCAGCGGCTCGCGCTCGAAGACATCGAGGCCGGCCCAGGCGAGGTGCCCGCCATCGAGCGCGGCCAGCAGCGCCGCCTCGTCGACGATGCCGCCGCGGGCGGTATGGACCAGGATGGCGCCGCGCGGCAGCAGGGCGAGCTCCGCCGCGCCGATCAGGCCGCGGGTGGTCGCGTCCAGCGGGCAATGCAGCGACAGCACCTCGGCGCGCGCCAGCAGGGCCTCGAGGTCGGCGACCCGCTCCCCCGGCCCTGGCAGCGGCCCCGCGGGGAGCAGCGGGTCGTAGGCCGCGACCCGCATGCCGAAGGCCTCGGCCAGGCGTGCGACCTTGGAGCCGATGGCGCCATAGCCGAGGATGCCGAGCGAGACGCCGTCCACGTCGCGGGTCATGCGGGAGGTCTTCTCCCAGAGCCCGTCCCGCATGCCGGCCTGCACCGCGGGCAGGTCCTTCAGCATGGCGAGCATCAGCGCCATGGCATGTTCGGCGACCGAGCGGGAATTGGCCCCGGCGGCGCGCGTCACGGTCAGGCCGCGGGCCTCGGCGGCGGCGAGGTCGATGCCGTCCACCCCGGCGCCGTGGCGGGCGATGACGCGCAGGGCCGGCGCCGCGGCCTCCATGACGGCGGCGTTGATGATGCCCTGGCGGTGCAGCAGGGCGATGGGGCGGTGCGTGGCGACGGCGGCGAGCAGCTCGGCTTCAGAGGGATAGCCGGAGGTGCAGGGCACGGCGTAGCCGGCCGCCTCCAGGATGGCGACGGCCTCCGGCGCGAGCTTCGCGGCGGTGACGAGGACGGCGGGCTTCGCGGCGTCGGGCATGGGGTGCTCTCTCGGGACAGGAGTCAGGCCAGGCCGGCGCAGCCCAGGCGGCGCAGCGCGGCGTCCACCCAGGCGGCGTCGTGGGTGCCGGCCTCGATGCTCGCCATCTGGCGCGCCTCGGCCGCGGCCTTCTCGGTGGCGGCGGCGTGGACCGCCGCGACCGCGTCGAAGGGGACCGCGAGCAGGCCGTCCTCGTCGCCGAGCATCAGGTCGCCCGGCTCGATCACCATGCCGTCGATGGCGATGGGGACATTGATCTCGCCCGGGCCGTCCTTGTAGGGGCCGCGATGGGTCACGCCGGCGGCGAAGACCGGGAAGCCCTGGGCGCGGATCGCGGCGCTGTCGCGGATGGCGCCGTTGAGTGCGATGCCGCCGAGACCGCGCCGGACCATCTGCGCCAGCATCAGCTCGCCGATGAGGGCGTTGGTGAGGTCGCCGCCGCCATCCACCACGATGACGTCGCCCGGCCTGGCGAGCGCGATCGCCTTGTGGATCATCAGGTTGTCGCCGGGGCGGGTCTTCACGGTCAGCGCCGGGCCGGCCATGCCGCCGCCGCCATGCATCGGCCGCAGCCGCGGGCCGGCGGCGGTCATGCGGGCCATGACGTCGCTGACATTGGCGACGGGCAATGCCCGGAACCGCGCAACGGCCTCGGCGCCGACCTCACGGCTGCGCGGCAGGATCCTGAAACCGACGGTCATGGACGACGCCTCCCCGGGGTGATGCCGGGGCTGATAGGCGCGGCCACCAAAAAACGCAACGTCATTCTGTTTTATTCCTTCCAGGGATGCCGTTCCCAGAGGGCGCGCAGCGCCGCCTCGCCGCCCAGCGCCGCCTCGCGGTAGGGGGCGCCGACCAACGGATGCAGGATCAGCCCGGCCCGCGCGGCCGCCTCGGCCCAGGCCGGGTCGGCAAGGATGGCGGCCAGCGCCGCTTCGAGCGCCGTGCGGACCGGCTCCGGCAGCCTCGGCGGCCCGAACAGGCCGCGGCCGGCGGAGAAGGCCAGGTCCACCCCGCCCTCGCGGTAGGTCGGGATCCCGGGCGCCGCCGCGCCCCGCTCCGGTGCGGCCAGGGCGATGCCGCGGATGGCGCGGTCCCGCAGCAGCGGCAGCGCCTCGCTGAGGTTGAAGGCGCCGACATCGAGCTGGCCGCCCAGCAGCGGCACCAGGATCTGCGAGGTGCCGTTGAAGGGGATGTGGTTCAGCCGCACGCCGGCCTTCTCCTCCAGCAGCAGGGCGGCGATGTGGTCGTCCCCGCCGATGCCGGCGGTGCCGTAGGCGAGGTCGCCGGGCTGCCTGCGGGCCGCCGCCAGCAGGCCGGGCAGGTCGCGCAGCGGGCTGTCGGCGCGGACGAACAGGCCGCAGGGGTCCTCGACCACCTGGGCCAGCCAGGTGAGCTCGGCCGGGTGCCAGCGGACGGGGCGCTCGATCGGCTGGCTCAGCACCGTGGGCGTGGCGCAGGCGCCGAGGGTGAAGCCGTCCGGCGCGGCATTGGCCACCGCCTCGGTGCCGACCTGGCCGCCGGCGCCGGCCTTGTTGGAGACGATGACGCGGGCACCCGGCAGCCGGGCCGCGAGGAAGGGCGCGATGGTGCGCGCCATGGCGTCCATCCCGCCGCCGGGCGCGAAGGGGACCACGATCTCGATCGGCCGGCCGGCGGGCCAGGCCGGCTGGGCCAGGACCGGCCGGACCAGGATTGGGCGGGCCAGCGCGGCCGTGGTGGCGGCGAGCAGGGTGCGGCGGACGAGGGGCATGGCGTTGGCGGACCTCCGGGGCGCAGCTTTGCTTGACAGGCCGCGTCGCGGCTGGCGTATAGCGAAACGCCGTTCTGAAATACAACATCAATCGCCCTGTCGACGTCACCGGGAAGGAAGCCGCCCATGCACCAGCGCCGCCAGCTCCTCCATGTTGCCCTCGCCGGCGCCGGCCTGGGCGCCGGCCTGGGCGCCGGCCGCCATGCTTTCGCCCAGGGCGATGCCTGGCCCTCGCGGCCGGTGCGGATCGTCGTCGCCTGGGCACCCGGCGGCGCGGTCGACACCATCGCCCGCCGCCTCGGGCAGACGCTCTCGGAGCAGCTCGGCAAGCCGGTGGTGGTCGAGAACAAGTCCGGTGCCACCGGCACCATCGGCGCCGCCGAGGTGGCGCGCGCGGCGCCCGACGGCCACACGCTGCTGGCGATGGACAATACCTATGCCATGCTGCCCTACCTGTTCCAGAAGCTGCCCTTCGACCATGCCGCCGCCTTCCGGCCGGTGACGGTCAGCGCCTTCTCCCCGGTCATGCTGGCGGTGCACCGCGATGCGCCGTGGCGCGACCTGGCCGCCCTGGTCGCGGCGGCGAAGCAGGACCCGGAGAAGATCACCTACGGCACCGGCGGCATCGGCAGCGCCCCGCATTTCGCCACCGCCGCCTTCGCCCAGGCCGCCGGGGTGACGCTGTTCCACGTGCCCTTCCGCGGCGCCGGCGAGGCGGTGACGGCGGTGCTCGCCCAGCAGGTGGACATGGTCATGGTCTCGCTCGGCTCGGCGCTCGGGCATGTCCGCGGCGGGCTGCTGCGGCCGCTGGCGATGAGCGGGACGGCCCGCACCGCCGCCCTGCCCGACGTGCCGACCTTCGCGGAGGCCGGCCTGCCCGGCTTCGGCCCGCATGGCGAGGGGGTGGTGAACTGGTCCGGCCTCGCCGCCCCCGCCCGCACGCCGGATGCGGTCGTCGCGCGGCTGCAGGCCGAGGTGGTGACCGCGCTGCAGGCACCGGTCCTGCAGGAGTTCCTGGCCTCGCTCGCCTCCGCCCCCGGCGGCATGCCGCCGGAGGCCTTCGCCGCGCTGCTCGCCGAGGAGACCGTGCGCTGGCGCGATGTCGCCGGCGGCGCGGGCATCGAGCGACAGTAGCCCGGGCATGGCCTTCTTCGCCCCGCCCCCACGGCTCGGGACCGAGGTCTTCACCCGCCTGCCCGACCGCTACCGGCGCCCGCGCCCGACCGAATGGGCGCGCTGGAACCGCGGCGGGCGGGAGATCGACAGCTTCCTCGAGGGCCCCTGCTTCGATGCCGAGGGCCGGCTCTATGTCACCGACATCCCCTTCGGCCGGATCTTCCGGATCTCGGCGGGCGGGGCATGGGAGCAGGTGGCGGACTACGACGGCTGGCCGAACGGGCTGAAGGTGCTGCCGGACGGCCGGCTGCTGGTCACAGATTACCGCCGCGGGCTGGTCAGGATCGACCCGGCGACCGGCGGCATCACGCCGGTTCTCGAGACGGCGCGCAGCGAGGGCTTCAAGGGGCTGAACGACCTCTGCCTCGGCGCCGATGGCAGCGTCTTCTTCACCGACCAGGGCCAGACCGGGCTGCACGACCCGACCGGGCGGGTCTACCGGCTGTGGCCGGACGGGAGGCTCGAGCTGCTGATCGGCACCGTGCCCAGCCCGAACGGCATCGTCGTGGCGCCGGACCTCTCGCACCTGCTCGTCGCCGTGACCCGCGCCAACCAGGTCTGGCGCCTGCCGCTGCACGGCGACGGCGCCGTCACCAAGGCGGGGATCTTCGCCCATCTGCATGGCGGGCCCGGCGGGCCGGACGGGCTGGCCTGGGACCCGGAGGGCAACCTGCTGGTCGCGCATACCGGCATCGGCACCGTCTGGCGGCTCTCGCCGCGCGCCGAGCCGATGCTCGGCATCACCTCCGGCGCCGGCGCCTCCACGACCAATCTCTGCCTCGACGGCCGCGAGGTCTTCATCACCGAGAGCGAGACGGGCAGCATCCTGCGCGCCCGGCTGGAGCCGCAGGCAGCGGCACGGTAGGTAAGCCTGGAAGGAGGCACTGCATGGCCGCTGGACCGAAAACCCGCCCGGCAGTGGAAGGCGTCGCCTCGGCCGATCGGGCGCTGACCCTGCTCTCGGCCTTCCGCAAGGGCGACCGCGCGCTGTCCCTGGCGGAACTCGCCGCCCGCACCGGCCTGGTGAAGAGCACCATCATGCGCCTCGCGGTCTCGCTGGAGGCGCATGGCTACTTGGCGCGGACCGGGGACGGCGGCTACCGGCTGGACGCGGAGGTGCTGCGGCTCGGCACGATCTACACCCAGTCCTTCCGCATGGAGGCGCATGTGGTGCCGGTGCTGGAGGAGCTCGTTGCCCGCACCGCCGAGACGGCGGCCTTCTATGTCCGCCGCGGCGAGCAGCGGCTGTGCCTGTTCCGCGCCGACAGCCCGCATCTGCTGCGGATGCATGTCCGGGTCGGGGATGCGCTGCCGCTCGACAACTCGGCCATCGCGCAGGTGCTGCGGGCCTTTTCGCCGCGGCCCCTGCCCGCCTATGTCGCGGCGCTCGACCTGCCGATCGTGTCCCTCGGGGCGACCGACCCGCATACCGGGGCGATCGCCATGCCGGTCTTCGGTCCCGGCGATGTCCTGGCCGGCGCGCTGGCCCTCTCGGCGCCGGTCAGCCGGTGGACGCCCGAGGTGGTCGCGGCGGCGCGCCCGGTCCTGGCCGAGGCCGCGACGACCCTGACCCGGCGGCTCGGGGGGGAGATGCCGGAACTGCCGCGCGCGGCGGCGGAGTAGAACCGCCGCCCTCGGCCATATCACCGCCAGCGCGTATCCCGCCGAATGGGCGCAGGGGCTCGAAGCGTGGCCGATATGGGGGGGTGCCGCTTCGCCATCGCCATCGCCAGCCGACCGGTCAGCCCTGAGCCGGCACGGAACGGTGCTCCCGCATCGCCTCACCCCGGCGCAGCCAGTCTCGGACGGCCGCCGAAACCGCGGGCTTGATGACATTTCGGTAAACTCGGGCAGGTCGCTCGCGTTACCCCGGCCGTTACAGCTGCCGGAGCCGCATGCCGCAGGTCTTTTCCCCCAGGTCGGATCGCCGGCTGCGCCTGGCGCTGTCCATCGGGGCGGCGATGCTGCTGCTGATCCTGGCGGTGGGCTTCGCCTATGCCCGGTCGGGTGCCGCCTGGGCGGTAGGCAAGCCGGCGGCGCAGCCGATCCCCTTCAGCCATGCGGTCCATGCCGGCGGCCTCGGCCTCGATTGCCGCTTCTGCCATGCCGGCGTCGAGCAGGCCGCCGCAGCCGGGATGCCAACCGCCGAGACCTGCCTCGGCTGCCACAGCCGGGTCTGGACCGTGACCCCGCAATTCGCCCCGCTCGCCACCGCCCTGGCCCGGGGCACGCCGGTCGAGTGGTCCTCGGTGCATCGGCTGCCGGATCATGTCCGCTTCCACCACGCCGCCCATGTGCGCTCCGGCGTCACCTGCCAGACCTGCCACGGTCCGGTCTGGGAGATGCCGCGCACGGTCAAGACGGAGACCCTGTCCATGGGCTGGTGCCTCGACTGCCACCGCGACCCGGCGTCGCGCCAGGGCCCCGCCGACCAGGCCTTGGCGCGCGATCCGGCCGGGGGGCCGCCGCCCGACCGTCCCTTCGGCCTCGCCGCCCGTCCGGTGATGCACCAGGGGATCGAGGTCTCGCCGCTGACCCGCTGCTCGACGTGCCACCGCTGATGCCGCCCCATCCCATGGGCGAGACCGCCGGCCGCCGCGACGTCCTGCTGATGGGCGCCTCCGTCGCGCTCGCCGCCGCCGGCTGCGACGGGCCGGACGAGCATGGCCACCCGCTGCATGCCCGGCCGCGCGGCGTGGCGGCCGAGGATGCCAGCTACGCCACCGTGCTGGACCTCGAAGGCCTGGGCCGCGGCGTGCTGGTCCGCACCCGGGCCGGGCATGCGGTGAAGCTGGAGGGCAATCCGCAGCACCCGGCCAGCCTCGGCGCCACCGATATTTTTGCCGAAGCCGCGGTGCTGTCGCTGCACGACCCCGAGCGCTCCCGCCGTATCCGCCGCGATGGTGCGCCGCTGCCGCCGGCCGAGCTCGACGCCGCCCTGGCCGAGGCCCGCGCCGCCTTGCGGACGGCCGGCGGTGCCGGGCTGCGGCTGCTGACCGGGCCCATCGCCTCGCCCACCCTGGCGCGGCTGATCGGCGAGGTGCTGGCAGCCTATCCCGGCGCCCGCTGGCACCAGCACGACCCGCTGGCCGATGATGCGGCGCTGGCCGGGGCGATGGCCGCCTTCGGCCGGCCGGTCGCGGTGCTGCCGGACCTCGGCCGGGCCCGGGCGGTGCTCTGCCTCGGCGCCGATCCGCTGGGGCCGGGACCGGCGCAGCTGCGCCAGGCCCGGGACTGGAGCAGCGGGCGCCGGGAAGGCCGGGCCGCCGGCCGGATGCCCCGGCTCTTCGTCGCGGAAGCCTCGCCCAGCCTGACCGGGGCCCGGGCCGACCGCCGCATCCCGCTGCACCCGGCCGAGGCCGAGGGCTTCGCCCGCGCCGTCGCCGCGGCGCTGGGCGTGCCGGGCCTGGCGCGGCAGGGGGCGCATCCCGAGGCCGCCGGCATCGCCGCCGCGCTGCGGGAGGCCGGGCCGGCGGGGCTGGTATTGGCCGGGCGCGGCCAGCCGCCGGCGGTGCATGCCCTGGCGCTGGCGATGAACCAGGCACTCGGCGCCCCCGGCACGTCCCTGCGGCTGACCGTCCCGCCGCTGGCCCAGCCGGAGCCGATGGCCGCCTCGCTTGCCGGGCTGACTTCCGCCATGGCGGCCAACGAGGTGACGCATCTGCTGGTGCTCGGCGCCAATCCGCTGGCCGAGGCGCCGGCGGCGCTCGGCTTCGCCGCGGCGCTGCGCCGGGTCGGCTTCACCCTGCATGCCGGGCAATGGGTGGACGAGACGGCGCATGCCTGCCGCTGGCACGTGCCGCTGCCGCATCCGCTGGAGGCCTGGGGCGATGCCCGCGCCTCCTGTGGGACGCCCGCGATCCGCCAGCCGGTGACCCTGCCGCTGGTCGAGGCCGCACGCGGCGAGGCCGAGCTGCTCTCCGCGCTGCTCGGCCCGCCGCAGACCGCGCGCGCGGCGGTCGCCAACACCTGGCGCACCGCCTGGGGCGAGGCGGACTTCGAGTCCCGCTGGGATGCCGCGCTGGAGGCCGGCATCGCCGGCGAGCCCGCCCCCGCCATCGCCCCCGCGCTGCGCCCCGATTGGGACCGGCCGGGCGAGGCGGCGCCCGCGACCCTGACGGCGGTCTTCGCCCCCGACATCGGCCCCGAGGCGCAGAATGCCTGGCTGCAGGAGATGCCCCGCCCGCTGACCGGCCTCGCCTGGGGCAATGCCGCGCTCTTCGACCCGCTGACCGCGGCGACCCTGGGCCTCGCCCCGGGCGACGAGGCGGAACTGACGCTGGAGGGCCGCCAGGTGCTGGCCGCCTGCTGGCCGGTGCCAGGCCAGGCGCCGGGCTGCGTCACCCTGCCGCTCGGCGGTGGCCGGCGGGCGGCGGGGGCTGTCGGCACCGGGCGCGGCTTCGATGCCAACCGGCTGCGCCCGGCCGATGGCGCCTGGGCGGCGCCGGGCCTCGCCGTGCGGGCCACCGGCCGGCGCGCTGCGCTGGTCGCCACCCAGGCGCACCACCGCCCGGACGAGGCCGGGGCGGTGCCGCGGCTGGCGCCGGGCGAGGCGCTGGCGCCGATCCAGCCCGGCGCCTCCCTGCATCCGGACTGGGCCTATGAGGGCCGCGCCTGGGCGATGAGCATCGATGTCGATGCCTGCATCGGCTGCAACGCCTGCGCTATCGCCTGCCAGGCGGAGAACAACGTCCCGGTGGTCGGCCCGGAGGAGCTGGCCCGCGGCCGCGGCATGCACTGGCTGCGGATCGACCGCTACGATGCCCCGCCGGCGGCACCTGCCGCCGCCAGCTTCCAGCCGGTGCCCTGCATGCATTGCGAGAAGGCGCCCTGCGAGCCGGTCTGCCCGGTGAACGCCACGGTCCACGACAGCGAGGGGCTGAACGTGATGGTGCATGCCCGCTGCGTCGGCACCCGCACCTGCTCCAACAACTGCCCCTACAAGGTTCGCCGCTTCAACTGGGACGACCATCGCCGGGCGCTGGACACGCCGCGCCGCAACCCGGAAGTGGCGCTCCGGCCGCGCGGGGTGATGGAGAAATGCACCTATTGCAGCCACCGGATCACCGCGGCGCGGACCCAGGCCGGGCTAGAGGGCCGCGCGCTCCGCGACGGGGAGGTCGAGACCGCCTGCCAGCGCGCCTGCCCGACCCAGGCCATCACCTTCGGCGACCTGAACGCGCCGGGCAGCGCCGTCGCCGCGCTGCGCCGGGACGGCCGCAGCTACGCCCTGCTCGGCCATCTCGAGACCCGGCCGCGCACCACCTACCTGGCCCAGACCGTCCCGGGCGAGACGGCATGAGCCTCTCCACCGCGCCCGTCGTCGCCGCCACGCTGCGGCCCGGCGGCTGGGGCTTCCGCATCGCGCTGCTGCTGGCGCTGGCCGGCGTCGCGGTGCTGGCCGGGGCGGTCAGCACGCTGCTGGTCCTCGGCATCGGCGTCTGGGGCAACAACATCCCCTATGTCTGGGGCTTCGACCTCATCGCCTATGCCTGGTGGATCGGCATCGCCAATGCCGCCAGCCTCTTCGCCGCGGTGCTGGTGCTGCGCCGGCACGGGCTGCGGACCGCGGTGAACCGCTTCGCCGAGGCGGTGGCGCTGGCCGCCGTGCTGGCCGCCGCGCTCTATCCCATATTGCATCTCGGCCGGCCCTGGCTGTTCGGCTGGACCATCCCCTATCCCGCGACCACCCGGCTCTGGCCGCAGTTCGGCAGCCCGCTGGTCTGGGATTTCTGGGGGATCATGGCGCATGTCGTCGTCACCTCGCTGTTCTGGTTCATCGGGCTGATCCCAGACCTCGCCACGCTGCGGGACCGGGCGGCGACGGAGGGGCGCTGGGCCATGGCGCGGGCCTATGGGCTCTTCGCGCTGGGTTGGCGCGGCTCGGTCGTGCACTGGCACCGGCATCAGGCGGCCTATCGGTTGGTTGCCGCGCTGGTGCTGCCGCTGCTGCTCTCGGCGCAGACCGTGGTGGCGCTGGAATTCGCCACCACCCTTGTCCCGGCCTGGCACCAGGCGCGGCTGCCGGTGCATGTGGTGGTGACCGGCCTGCCCTCGGGCATCGGCGTGGTGCTGGCCATGGCGGCGGTGCTGCGGCAGGCGCTCTCGCTCGAGCGCTTCGTCGATGCCGAGGACATGGACCTGCTGGCCCGGCTGCTGGCCTGCGCCGCCCTCGCCTCGGGCGCGGCCTATGCGCATGAGCTGGTCACCGGCCTCTACCTCGAGGATCCCGAGACCCGCGCCGCCCTGGCCGCCCGCGCCTTCGGCACCGGGGCGCCGGCCTATTGGGGTGCCGTGCTGCTGGCGGTGCTGCTGCCGCAGCTGCTGTGGCGGCAGGGGCTGCGGTCGCGGGCCTGGGTGGTGATCCCGGTCGGGCTGCTGGCGGCCGCCGGGGTCTGGCTGGACCGCTGGTCGCTGGTGGTGGGCGGGCTGCTGCGGGAACGCCTGCCGGCCCATGCCGTGGCCTATGCGCCGAGCCCGGCCGAATGGGCGCTGCTCGGCGGCAGCGCCGCGCTGTTCGCCGCCGCGCTGCTGCTGTTCGGCCGCTACATCCCGGTGGTGGCGATCTTCGAGATCCGCCACGAGGAAACGCTCACCGAAGCGGCGGAGGAGGAACGATGAGCCAGCCGCCGCCGCAGGGCGCCATCGCCGAATTCACCGAGGTCGACGGCCTGATTGCCGCGGTGCGGGCCGCCCGCGCCGCCGGCTGGTCGCGGCTCGATGCCCATGCGCCGCATCCGGTGCCGGAGGCCGCCGAGGCGCTCGGCGCGCGGGCCGCGCCGGTCGCCTGGATCGCCGTCGCCGCCGGGATCTTCGGCGCGGCGACGGCCTATGGCACCGAATGGTATCTCTCGGTGCACGACTATCCGCTGAACGTCGGTGGCCGGCCGATGGATGCCTGGCCGGTCTTCCTGCCGGCGGCCTATATCGTCGGCGTGCTCTGGGCGGCGGCGGCGGCGCTGCTCGGGATGCTGCGGCTGAACCGGCTGCCGCGGCTGCACCACCCGGTCTTCCAGGCCCGCGGCTTCCACCGCGCCAGCCAGGACCGCTACTTCCTGCACCTGTCGGCCGAGGATCCGCTGTTCGAGCCGGAAGCGGCGCTGGAATTCCTGCGCGGCCTGGCGCCGCTGCGGGTCTCCGTGGTGCGCGCCGCATGAGGTGGGCGCTGCCCCTGGTGCTGCTGCTGGCCGGTTGCGACGGCTGGCCGGAGAGCCCGAAGCCGCCGCCCCCCGCCGCGCCGCCCGAGGGTGCCATCCCGCGCGGCGAGGCCGCCCGCCGCGCCGCCCTGGCGCCGCCCGGCCCGCCGGTCGATGCCGCGCTGCTGGCCGAGGGCGCCGGGCGCTATGCCATCTACTGCACCCCCTGCCATGGCCCCGGCGGCCGTGGCGACGGCGTGGTGGTCTCGCGCGGCCATCCGCCAATCCCGCCGCTGCCGGCCGATCCGGCACGGACCATGGCGGCGATCGCAGAAAACCTCGCCGGGGCGCATCCGGTGGCGGACCGGCTGGACGCCAGGCAGCGCTGGGCGGTGGCGCGGCATGTCGCGGCGCTGCGGGGCGGGCCGTGACCGAGTTCATCGTGCCATGGATCGCCCCCTGGGCGGAGGCCTGGCTGCCGGCCTTCCTGCTGGCCGCCGGGCTGACGCTCGGTGCCTTGGTGACGCTGGCGCTCGGCCACCTGCTGGGCGAGGCCTGGCTGGCGCCGCTGCGGCCGCCGCTCGCCGCCATGGCCCGCGCCGCGCCGGTGCTGCTGCCCCTGGCCCTGCCGCTGCTGCTGGCCGCCCCGGCGCTGTATCCCTGGGCGGCGACACCCTTGCCGGGCACCACGGACTGGTACGCGCCGGAGGTCTTCCGGCTGCGCAGCCTGGCCCTGCTGCTGCTCTGGGCCGGGCTCGGCCGGCTGCTGGCGCGGCCGCGGCTGCGCGGCCGCACCGCGGGCGCGGCGCTGCTGCTGCTGGTGCTGACGGGGGCGCTGGCCATGGAGGACTGGGCGCTGTCCCGCGATCATGCCTGGACCGGCAGCCTCCAGGGGCTGGCGCTGGTCGTGGAGCAGGCCGGAGCCGCCATGGCGCTGGCGACGCTGGTGGCGCTGCGCCGTGCCATGCCCGGCGAGGATGCCCGCACCGGCCTGGAGCGGGCGCTGCTGACCTTCGCCATGGCCACGCTCTGGCTCTGGTTCGTGCAGTACGTCGTGGTCTATGCCGGCAACCTGCCGCGGGAGGCCGCCTGGTACCTGCGCCGGTCGGAGGCGCCCTGGGGCTGGGTGAAGGCCGGGATCGCGCTGCCGGCGCTGCTGGCGGCGATCGGGCTCGCTCTGGTGCCGCAGTGGCGGCGCTGGCGGCTGGCCGCGGTCGGCGCCCTGCTGCTGGTGCAGCACCTCGCGCATCTGGCCTGGGTGGTGCGGCCGGATGCGGCGCTGACCGGCAATCCGACCCCGGCGCTCGCCGATGCGCTGGTGCCCGCCGCGATGGCGCTGGCCGTCGCCGTGGCCTGGCGCCGTTCCGCGCGGCCGGCCTGACGGCGGAGGCGCCCCTCCCGCGATCATTCCGCCGGCCTCGCCGGCATCCATTGCGGTTAACTCCGCGTTAGCCGCAACGCCGGGCAAGAGAAAGGATACGGGATGGGCGAGTGGACGCTGGAGAGCGCCTGGCTGGCCTATTGCGGCGCGCCGCCTGCGCCGGGCGGGGCCGGCTGGAACCGGGACCCCTGGCTCGGGGCGGCGCTGGTCGCCGGGCTGGCGCTGGCCTGGGGCCGGGCGGCGGACCGGCGCGCCCTGCTGGCCGGCTGGGCGGTGCTGGCGCTCGCCCTGGTCTCGCCGCTGTGCAGCCTGTCCGTGGCGCTGTTCTCGGCCCGGGTCGGGCAGCATCTGGTGATCCTGCTGGCGGCGGCGCCACTGCTGGCGCTCGGCCTGCCCGCGCCGCGGCGGGAGGCCGGGCCGGGCGGCATCGCCGCGGCGGCGGCCTGCTTCGCCGTGCTGCTCTGGATCTGGCACCTGCCGGGGCCCTACAGCGCCACCTTCCGCTCCGACCTCGCCTATTGGGTCATGCATCTCAGCCTGCTCGGCGCCACCATCTGGCTGTGGCGCGGGCTGCTGCTGGCGGCGGCGACGCGGCCGGAAGCGGTGCTGCCGGCCGGCCTCGCCACCGCGGCGCAGATGGGCGCGCTCGGCGCCTTCCTGACCTTCGCGCCGCGGTCGATCTTCCCGCCGCATGAATACACCACGCTGGCCTGGGGCCTGACCCCGCTGGAGGACCAGCAGCTCGGCGGCCTGCTGATGTGGGTGCCGGGCGGGCTGGCCTTCGCCGGGGTGGCGCTCGGCGCGCTGGTGGTGGCGATGCGGCGCGGACGCTTCGCGGCGTGAGGCGGCCGGGCCTTGTCGCCTGCGCCGCGCTGGCGGGCTGTTCCGGCATCCAGACGCCGCTCGACCCCTGGGGGGCGCAGGCCGGGCATATCGCCACGTTGACCCATGTGCTGTTCATCGGCGGCACCGCCATCTTCCTGCTGACCATGGGGCTGCTGGCGGCGGCGCTGCTGGCGCCCGGGCGGTGGCGACAGGCGATGGGTTCGCGCCGCTTCGTCATCGGCGGCGGCATCGTCTTCCCCGTGGTGACGCTCGCGGCGCTGCTGGTCTATTCCCTCGGCATCTCCCGCGCGCTGACCCTGCCGGGCGAGGCGGCGCCGCTGAAGGTCGAGATCATCGGCCGGCAATACTGGTGGGAGGTGCGCTACCCCGAGCTTGGCGAAGGCGCCGTCACCGCCAACGAGCTGCACCTGCCGGTCGGGCGCGACGTGGAGTTGCAGCTCAGCTCCGGCGACGTGATCCACAGCGTCTGGATCCCCAACCTGCACGGCAAGATGGACATGATCCCCGGCCGGGTGAACCGCCAGCGCCTCCGGGTGGACCGCACCGGCGTGCTGCGCGGCCAGTGCACCGAGTTCTGCGGAATCCAGCATAGCTTCATGGCCTTCTGGGTGGTGGCGCACGAGCCCGCCGACTTCGCGGCCTGGGTCGCCCGCCAGCAGGCGCCGGTGCCGCCGCCGGCGACCGCAGCCGCGGCGGAGGGCATGCGGGTCTTCGGCGAGGCCGGCTGCGGCGCCTGCCACGCGGTGCGCGGCACCGCATGGCAGGGGCGGCTGGCGCCCGACCTGTCGCGCATCGGCGGCAGGCTGTCGCTGGCGGCGGGCGCGCTGGAGAACCATCGGGCCAACCTCGCCGGCTGGATCGCCGGGGCGCAGGACATCAAGCCGGGCAATGCCATGCCGGCCTATGGCCGGTCGCTGGAGGGCGCCGAGCTGCTGGCGGTCGCCGATTGGCTGGAGACGCTGCGATGAGCCCGGACCAGGGTGCCGCCGTCGCGCCGAGCACCGACGCGCTGCCGAACCCCTTGCCGCGCCCGGCCGACGAGCTCGGCCGGCTGCGCGCCGCCTGGGCGCGGCCGCGCGGCTGGCGCGCCCTCGGCGAGATCAACAACAACCTCATCGGCCCGCTCTTCGTCGCCACGGCGCTGCTGTTCCTGACCCTGGCCGGGCTGCTCGGCGTGCTGATCCGGGTGCAGCTGGCGATGCCGGGCCTGACCATCATCGACCCCGCGACCTACAATCAGGTCTTCACCATGCATGGCACGGTGATGATGTTCCTCTTTGCGGTGCCGGCGGTGGAGGCGGTCGGCATCACCCTGCTGCCGGCCATGCTCGGCGCGCGGGAGATGCCGACGCCGCGGCTCGGCGCCTATGCCTATTGGATCTACGTGATCGGCGGGCTTGCCTTCTTCTCCTCGCTGTTCTTCGGCGCGGCGCCCGACGGCGGCTGGTTCATGTACCCGCCGCTGACCAGCAAGGAGCACTCGCCCGGCATCAACACCGACATGTACCTGCTGGGCATCGGCTTCATCGAGATCTCGGCCATCGCCGGGGCGATCGAGCTGATCGTGGGCATCCTGCGCTGCCGGGCGCCGGGGATGACGCTGGGGCGCATGCCGATCTTCGCCTGGGCCATGCTGGTCTTCGCCGCCATGGTGGTCTTCGCCTTCCCGGCGGTGATCGTGGCGAGCACGCTGCTCGAGCTGGAGCGCGCCTTCGACTGGCCCTTCTTCCTGCCGGAACGCGGCGGCGACCCGCTGCTGTGGCAGCACCTCTTCTGGTTCTTCGGCCACCCGGAGGTCTATGTCATCTTCCTGCCGGCCGCCGGCATGGTCTCGATGATCGTCCCGGCCATGGCGGGCACCGCGCTGCTGGCGCATGGGCTGGTGGTGACGGCACTGGTGGGCACCGCCTTCCTCAGCTTCGGCTTGTGGGTGCACCACATGTACACCACCGGCATCCCGGGGCTGAGCCTGGCCTATTTCTCGGCGGCGGGCTTCGCCGTCTCGGTGCCCTCCGGCCTGCAGGTCTTCGCCTGGATCGGCACCTTCGCCGCCGGCAAGCGGGTGCGGATCGCCACGCCGACGCTGTTCGTCTTCGGCTTTCTCTTCATCTTCGTGCTCGGCGGGCTGACCGGGGTGATGGTCTCGGCGACGCCCTTCGACTGGCAGGCGCACGACACCTATTTCATCGTCGCCCACCTGCATTACGTGCTGATCGGCGGCATGGTCTTCCCGCTGCTGGCGGCGCTGTACTACTGGGCGCCGGCGATCGGCCGGCCGCTGTCGGAACGGCTCGGCCGCTGGGCCTTCTGGCTGCTGTTCCTCGGCACCAACCTGACCTTCTTCCCGATGCATTTCGCCGGCTTCGCCGGCATGCCGCGGCGGATCTACACCTATCCCGCCGGCATGGGGCTCGAGCTGTGGAACGCGCTCTCCACGGCCGGGGCGGCGATGGTGCTGGCGGGCGGCGTGGTGCTGCTGGCCGACATCGCCCGCAACTTCCGCCCCGGCCGCGGCAGCGACCGCAGCCCGTGGGATTCCGGCACGGCGGAATGGCTGCCGAGCGAGGATTTCGGCCTGCGCAGCATCCCCCGCATCACCGGCCGCTACCCGCTGTGGGACAATCCCCGCCTGGGCGAGGAGGTGACGGCGGGGCGCCACTTCCTGCCGGGCACGCTGACCGGGCGGCGCGAGGCGCTGGTGACCAGCCCGGCCGAGGCGCTGCCGCAATACGTCGCGGTCATCCCCGGTCCGGGCTTCGCGCATCTGGTGGCGGCGGTCGGCACCGCCGGCTTCTTCCTCTCGCTGGCGGTCTCGGCCGTGGTGCCGGCCGCCGGCTTCGGCCTGGTGGCGCTGGCCGGCTTCCTGCGCTGGCTCTGGACCGGCACCGACCTCGGCCCGCTGCCGGCGCGGCGGGACGGGGTGGGCGCGGGTCTGGAACTGCCGAACTACGTCACCGGGCCGCTCTCGACCTCCTGGTGGGCGATGGTCTGCCTGATGCTGGTGAGCGGCACCGCCTATGCCTGCCAGATGGGCAGCTACCTGTTCCTCTGGCTGGTCAACGGCGATGCGATGTGGCCGCCGGCGGGCATGGCGGCGCCGCAGGGCGGCTTTGGCGCGGCGGCGCTCGCCGGCTACCTCGCCAGCGGCGGCGTGGTGATGCTGGCCTCCCGCGCGCTGCGCCGGCGGGATGCCCTACCGGGGCTGCTGCTGCCGGTGGCGCTGCTGCTGCTGGCCGGGGGCTTCGCCGCCGACCTGATGGCGCTGTGGGAGGCGGGGCTGCGTCCCACGATGCATGCCCATGCCGCCGCCTCCTACGCGCTGCTGGTCTGGCAGGGCTTCCACGTGGCGGTGGCCGCGATCATGGCCGGCTATGTCCTGGCGCGGTCCTGGGCCGGGCTGCTGGACGGCACCCGCCGGCTCAGCTTCGACAACATGATGCTGTTCTGGCTCTACACCGTGGGGCAAGGGCTGGCCGGGCTGGCGCTGCTGCACGGCTTCCCGCGGCTGCTGGCATGAGCGGGGTCCGCTCCGCCTTCGGGGTGCTGCTCTCGGTCGCCGGGCTGGTGGTCTGGGCCGGGCATTTCACCGCGGTCTATGCGGTCAGCGCCGTGGCCTGCGAACGGGGGCTGCTGGAGCGGTCGCTGCTCGGCCTGCCCTGGGTGCCGGCGCTGGTCGGGCTCGCCACGGTGGTGGCGCTGGCGCTGCTCGGGCTGGTGCTGCGGCCGGCGCTGGCGGGGCTCGGCCCGTCCCTGACCGAAGGCGGCGAGGTCGAGCCACGCTTCACCCGCTGGTTCGCCGCCAGCACCGCCGTGCTGGCCGCGCTGGCGGTGGTGTTCCAGGCGATGCCGCCGCTGCTGCTGCCGGGATGCGCCACCTAAGCACGCGGGCGGATCCGTGGCGACTCGCGCGGCCCGCCCTCGTTCGGGCCGAGCTGCATCCCGGCCGGGACGGGCGGCAGCCTGGCGGCGCCCAGGGTGAAGAGATAGGCGGCCGCGTCGCGCGCCTCCGCCTCGCTCAACCCGACCGCCGGCATGGCCGAGCCGGGCGAGATCGCCTCCGGGTCCCGCAGCCAGGCGATCAGATTGTCGGGGGCGTTGGGCAGCCGGCCGCCGACATAGCCGCGCCGCGCCCATTCGGTGAGCGGCGGCCCGACCCAGGAGTCCGCGCCGCGGACGCCGGGGATGACGTGGCAGGCGCCGCAGCCGCTGGCCAGGATCACCGCATGGCCGCGCGCAGGATCGCCGCCGGCGACGCGCAGGGCTGCCGGCTCCTCCGCCTCGCAGGCGGTGGCCAGCAGCAGCATGGCCGTCGAGGCGAAACGCCGGATGCTCATGACCTGGGCCTTGCCGAAGGGGCGCCGGCCATGCCGGAATAACCTCCTGACGGCGCGCCTCGGTCAACGCGGCCGGGACGCGGCGGGTTGCGGCGGCGTCCGGCGCGGCGAGCGATGCTCCGGGCTGCCTGCCCTTCCCAGGCCCCATCACGCTGCGTCGGCGAGGGTCGGCATGGTGCCGGCGACGCAGGTGCGCACCATGTGGCGGCGCTCCGTCGTCGTGGCGAAGGGGGTGGCGCGGTGCAGCACCGCGCGGTTGTCCCAGACCACCAGGTCATGCGGCCGCCAGCGATGGGCGTAGGTGAAGGCCGGCTGCGTCGCCAGCGCCATCAGCCGGTCGATCAGAGCGCGGGACGCCGCCTCGTCCATGCCTTCGATGCGGCGCGCATGGGCGCCGAGGTAGAGCGCCGGGCCATGCGGATTCTCCTGCAGGACCAGCGCTTGGCGCACCGGCGGGTGCTGGTGGAGCTCGGCCTCGGTCACCAGCGCGGCATCGACCCGGCTGCGCGACCAGCCGAAATCGTGGATGGCGACGCGACCCCGCAGGCCCTCCTGCTCGGCCGGATCGAGCGCGGCGAAGGCCGCGCGCTGGGAAGCGAATTCGGTATCCCCGCCGGCCGCGGGGATTTCCCGCGCCGAGAGCAGCGAGGCCCGGGCCGGCACCGGCTTGAACGAGGAATCATGGTGCCAGACGCGGTTCGCCTTGTTGTTCAGCACCTGCCTGTCGGTGGGCGGCGCGATCTCGCCGGCCGGGCCGATGTTCGAGAGGATGATCACCGGGCTGCCCGCCCCGGGTGCCCCGGGCCGGGTGCGTTCCAGCGGCCCGAAGCCCTCGCTGAAGGCGATCTGCGCCGCGTCGTCGATGCGCTGGTCCGGGAAGACCAGCACCGAGAAGCGGTCCAGCGCCGCCCGCACGGCGGCCATCGTCGTCGCATCGACGCCGCGGGCGATGTCGAGGCCGGTGATGCGGGCGCCGAGGACGGTGGTGAGCGGGGTCGTCTCGAGCATGGGATGGATCCTCCGTCCCGCACCATGGCGTGCCACGGCAGAGGGGCGCCAGCCGGCATTGTTGCGAAACACCCTGCCGCCATCTGGCATGATCAGAGGCGGCGTCAGGCGGCAGGATCGGCGGCGGCGAGCAGATGCGCGACGAAGGCGGCGATCTTGGCGGGAAGCCGCTCGGTGCGGGCATGCACGGCGAATATCTCGGCCCGGTAGCGTTCCGGCCAAGCCGGCAGACCCGGCAGCACCGGTGCCAGCCGGCCGGCGGCGACATCCTCTCCCACCATCCATTCCGGCAGCAGCACCAGCCCCATGCCATCCAGCGCCGCCTGGCGCAGCGCCTCTCCGCTGTTGGAGCGGAGCGGCCCGCCGACCGCCACCTCCTGCCGCCCGCCCGACGGCGTGGCGAAGACCCAGACCGGCGCCTCATCGGCCTCGCGGTAGGTCAGGCAGGGGTGCCGCAGGACCGCATCGGGCGTGGCCGGGGCGCCGTGCCGCGCGACATAGTCGGGGCTGGCGCAGAGGATGCGCCGGTCCGAGGCCAGGCGGTGGCCGCTGTAGGACTTGCCCGGCGGCAGGCCGAGCCGGATCACCAGATCCACTCCATGCGCCGGCACCAGCCCGGTCTGTTCGGTCAGGGCGAGATCGATCTCCACCCGCGGATGCGCGCGGCGGAAGCCGGCGAGATGCGGCACCACATGGCGCAGGGCAAAGGATCGGCGCGCGACGATGCGGAGCGTGCCGGCCGCTTCCTCGTGCAGCTCCCGCGCCTCGACCATCGCGGTGTCGAGACCCTCGAGCAGCGGCGCGATACGGTCGGCCAGGCGCCGCCCCGCCTCGGTCGGCGCGACGTGGCGCGTGGTGCGGTCGAACAGCCGCAGGGCGAGGTCATCCTCCAGTTCGCGCAGCGCCCGCGATGCCGCCGTCGCCGACAGGCCGAGCGAGCGGCCCGCCGCCGCGATGCCGCCGCGGTCGAGGGTGCGCAGGAGGAGTCGGAGAGCGGTCAGCCGGTCCATGCGGCCACGCTAAGGCGGTGCCGCTGTTGCCGGAAGCCGGGCGGCGGAGCCGCCGCCCGGCCGCTTTGTTGGTCCCGCTCACCCCCGTGCCCTAATCTCTCACCGCCGCGGTGATGAGGGTTGGCAGCAGGCTAACGGCCCATGGTGTAGAATTCGTCGTTCGGCCGCATGCTGGTGACGTTTGCCATCCGGTTCGACATGCCGAAGAAGGCCGCGATCGCCGCGATGTCCCATGCCTCCTCCTTGTCGAAGCCGTGCTGCGCGAGGGTGGCTAGGTCGCCATCGCAGACGTCGTGGGCCTCGAAGGCGACCTTCATGGCGAAGTCGAGCATCGCCTTCTGCCGCGGCGTGATGTCGGCCTTGCGGTAGTTGATGGCGACCTGGTCGGCGATCAGCGGGTTCTTCGCCCGGATGCGCAGGATCGCGCCATGCGCGACGACGCAATACTGGCATTGGTTCGCGTTGCTGGTCGCCACCACGATCATTTCGCGCTCCGCCTTGGTCAGCGCGCCCGGCTTGTCCATGAGGGCGTCGTGGTAGGCCATGAAGGCGCGGAATTCCTCGGGCCGATGCGAGAGGACGAGAAAAACATTGGGAATGAACCCGGCCTTCTCCTGCACCGCGAGCAGCCGCTCGCGGATGTCTTCCGGCATCTCGTCCAGGGTGGGTACGGGAAAGCGGCTGATCGGGAAGGCAGCTGGCGCGGTCATCACATCCCTTTCGGAGTTCCGGTGGCGTCCGGTTCGATGGGCACAATGAACCGCACCTGGGCCGTGTTGGCGATCCTCTTCCGCTACGTGGTGTAGGGGCGATGGCTCCTGATGAATTAGCGGCTCTGTCCTCCAGCCACGGCGGGCAAGCTGACGGCGGGATTGTCGGTGACGATGGTGATGTTTCCGGTGTCACGCAGCGGGACCGCCGGGGGATCCATTCGTCGAATTGCCAAATGAGAAAGGCACCAAACAGAGAGGTGCTGACGGCCTTTCGACGAACCGCTGTTGAAGGCCTCGGCTCGGTGCTTGCCTGAGAAATCCAAAAGTCTGGGGTGTCCTGCTCAGCGACATTCAACAACTCAGCACACCGTGGGAGCGTGATGCAGAGTCGGGTTGTTCGCAGCACCTTGGCCGCTTCGGCCTGACCTCCTTATGCCGCCGCGTGGCCATTGCCGCGTTGGAGGAAATTCGCAGGCAGCTAGGTCGAGGCGATCCGGCTGATCCCTGAGGCGGGTCGGTTGCGGATCGAGGTCCGCGGCGAGTTAGGCGCGATCTTACGGTTGGCACCTAAGGCGAGAATTGAAAATCGCCCCGAGGCTTGAGCCATCGGGGCGTTTGCGGGATTTGTGTTTTGGNAGCACGCCGCCTCGGCGATCGATCCCGGCTTGCGGCCTGGCATGTAGAGCTCGTTGAACCCGGCATAGGCATCGGCCTGCAGGATCCCGCCATAGCCGGCCAGATGGCGCTGTGGATGTTCCCCGGTTCGGTCGCGCGAGTAGCGGAACATCGCCGCCGGTGGCGCCGGGCCGGCGAATGGTCGGTCGTCGCGCACATAGGTCCAGAGCCGGGCGGTGACGGTCCGGCCCTTGGCCTGCGGCGGCACCGTGGTGTCGTCGCCGTGGGCTATTTCACACCAGAGCAGAAGGTGGCGGCTTTCTAAGCGACTGCTTCAGCCGCGCAACACTGTTCGTGAAAACAGGGCAAGGCCATTTAGCATGGCCTTGCCCTTATGCTGACAATACTACCGCACCCGAACACAAAAAAGCCCATGCTGCGTGTGCAGAGCGGGCGAATGGATGCTGCTTCGAAAATACTGGGATCGTGGGATGCGGGGACAGGATTTGAACCTGTGACCTTCAGGTTATGAGCCTGACGAGCTACCGGGCTGCTCCACCCCGCGGTGGTGTGTGTGTGAGGATTGGGTCCGGCGTGGTGGTCCGGCGGCGACCGACTCTCCCGCATCTTGAGATGCAGTACCATGGGCGCAGCGGTGTTTCACGTCCGAGTTCGGGATGGGATCGGGTGTATCATCCGCGCGATGACCACCGGACCACCGCGCCGGACCCAATTTTGGGTTGGTGGGGTGAGGATGGGATTGGAAGGTTTTGTGTGTGTGAGGCTTGAGGCGGTTTGGTGCTGCGTGCGGTGCGGTCTTTCGACCGCGTTGCGGTGGTGATGGATATGAGCTCTATCGGGCGATTAGGACCGCTCGGCTACGTCGGTTACCCGACTTCCACCTGCGGCCTATCGACGTGATGGTCTATCACGGCCCTCGAGGGAGACCTCGTTTAGAGGGGGGTTTCCTGCTTAGATGCCTTCAGCAGTTATCCCGTCCGCACTTAGCTACCCAGCGATGCTCCTGGCGGAACAACTGGTACACCAGAGGTACGTCCATCCCGGTCCTCTCGTACTAGGGACAGATCCTCGCAAGTCTCCTACACCCACGGCAGATAGGGACCGAACTGTCTCACGACGTTCTAAACCCAGCTCACGTACCGCTTTAATCGGCGAACAGCCGAACCCTTGGGACCTGCTCCAGCCCCGGGATGCGATGAGCCGACATCGAGGTGCCAAACCTCCCCGTCGATGTGGACTCTTGGGGGAGATCAGCCTGTTATCCCTAGAGTACCTTTTATCCGTTGAGCGATGGCCCTTCCACGCGGGACCACCGGATCACTAAGGCCGACTTTCGTCTCTGTTCGCGCTGTCGCGCTCACAGTCAGGCGGGCTTGTGCCTTTGCACTCAACAGCCGATGTCCGACCGGCTTGAGCCCACCATCGCGCGCCTCCGTTACCATTTGGGAGGCGACCGCCCCAGTCAAACTGCCCACCACGCAGGGTCCTGGCCCCGGATAACGGGGCTCAGTTAGACGCCAGAAAGGCACAGGGTGGTATTTCAAGGTTGGCTCCACCAAAGCTAGCGCCCCGGCTTCAAAGCCTCCCACCTATCCTACACAGTCCCTTCCTGGCGCCACTGCGAAGTTGCAGTAAAGGTTCATAGGGTCTTTCCGTCTGACCGCGGGTACCCCGCATCTTCACGGGGAATTCAATTTCGCTGAGCCCATGCTGGAGACAGTGGGGAGGTCGTTACGCCATTCGTGCAGGTCGGAACTTACCCGACAAGGAATTTCGCTACCTTAGGACCGTTATAGTTACGGCCGCCGTTTACTGGGGCTTCGGTTCGATGCTTGCACATCTCCCCTTGACCTTCCAGCACCGGGCAGGCGTCAGACCCTATACGTCATCTCTCGATTTCGCAGAGCCCTGTGTTTTTACTAAACAGTCGCCACCCCCTGGTTTGTGTCACCCACAACTGGTTGCCCAATCGTGGGTCTCGCTTATCCCGAAGTTACGCGAGCAATTTGCCTAGTTCCTTCAGCATGGTTCTCTCAAGCGCCTTGGTATGCTCTACCAGTCCACCTGTGTCGGTTTAGGGTACGGTCCATAGTGTCAGAGCTATTTCCCGGACCGATCCGGCAGCCATCCCAATCCGATAAGGGATGACAACGCTTCACGGTCGTCACTTCTGACGGGCCCAGGAATATTGACCTGGTTTCCATCGGCTACGGCTGTCGCCCTCGCCTTAGGGGCCGGCTCACCCTGCGCGGATTAGCCTTGCGCAGGAACCCTTGGACTTTCGGCGAGAGGGTTTCTCACCCTCTTTGTCGCTACTCATGTCCGCATTCGCACTTCCCATACCTCCACGGCCGCTCGCGCATACCGCTTCACAGGCTTAGGGAACGCTCCGCTACCACGCACTTTCGTGCATCCACAGCTTCGGCAGATGGCTTGAGCCCCGTTACATTTTCGCCGCGGGACAGCTATTAGACCAGTGAGCTATTACGCTTTCTTTAAAGGATGGCTGCTTCTAAGCCAACCTCCTGGTTGTTATGGCCGTCCTACATGCTTTCCCACTTAGCCATCATTTGGGGGCCTTAGCTGGTGGTCTGGGCTGTTTCCCTCTCGACAATGGACCTTAGCACCCACTGTCTGTCTGCCGCCCTGTACTCGCCGGCATTCGGAGTTCGGTAGGGTTTGGTAGGACTTTGGGTCCCCCTAGCCCTTCCGGTGCTCTACCTCCGGCGGTAATCGAACGACGATCTACCTCAATAGATTTCGCGGAGAACCAGCTATTTCCGAGTTTGATTGGCCTTTCACCCCTAGCCACAGCTCATCCCCGACTTTTTCAACAGGCGTGGGTTCGGCCCTCCAGTGCGTGTTACCGCACCTTCAGCCTGGCCATGGCTAGATCACTCGGTTTCGGGTCTTCTGCCAGCAACTAGGCGCCCTGTTCGGACTCGCTTTCGCTGCGCCTACACCTCACGGCTTAAGCTTGCTGCTAACAGAAACTCGCGGACCCATTATACAAAAGGTACGCCGTCACCCACTCTTGCGAGTAAGGGCTCCGACTGCTTGTAGGCGCTCGGTTTCAGGTCTGTTTCACTCCCCTCGTCGGGGTGCTTTTCACCTTTCCCTCACGGTACTTGTGCACTATCGGTCGCCAAGGAGTATTTAGGCTTGGAGGGTGGTCCCCCCATGTTCAGACAAGGTTTCACGTGCCTCGCCTTACTCAAGGATCTTGAGGAGCCATACGCCTACGGGGCTATCACCCACTATGGCGCGCCTTTCCAGACGCTTCGGCTTAACTCAACAAGACCACTGGCCTAATCCGCTTTCGCTCGCCACTACTCGCGGAATCTCGGTTGATGTCTGTTCCTCCAGGTACTGAGATGTTTCAGTTCCCCGGGTTTGCCTCGAAGCCCTATGTATTCAGGCCCCGATACCCTCGAAAGGGTGGGTTTCCCCATTCGGACATCCGCGGATCAACGATCGCTCGCATCTCCCCGCGGCTTTTCGCAGCGTGCCACGTCCTTCATCGCCTCTTGGCGCCAAGGCATCCACCGAACGCCCTTATCACGCTCAATATCGCATCACCACCGCCCGCACGCAGGACCAAACCGCCCTGCGACCGAACGGTCGCGCAATACCAATCGCTCAGCTCACACACAGCCAACAGGACATGCCCATCGGCCGCTTACGCTACCTTCCAATCCATCTTCACTTGTCAAAGAACATTCGCCGGCACGAACCCCTCGCGGGATCCAACGCCATGCGGCGGTCTTGAAAGTGCATATCACGCAGCCAGGCCGTGCCAAGCCATCCCGCGGCAAGCCGCAGGACATCTCGCACCACCCATCGCGCAATCCCACATGATGCTCTCGCACCATCATCCCCAACCCATCCCGTGACACCCAGGCGCCCTCACCGAGGAACGCAGGTCTGGAGGCAAACGGATTCGAACCGATGACCCCCTGCTTGCAAAGCAGGTGCTCTACCAGCTGAGCTATGCCCCCGCAGGCCTCGCGGCCCGGACGACATCGCCAGCGGCGACAGAGCCACCACCGCAAGACCAAAACAGCGTCACGAAATCGATGGGCCAGGGAGGACTTGAACCTCCGACCCCACGCTTATCAAGCGTGTGCTCTAACCAACTGAGCTACTGGCCCCCAGCCCCGGCATAACCGAGGCCCCCGAAACGGTAGGGGAAGGCCATCGCCCAGCCAAGGCCGCAACACACCCGACACAACGACGGGAGAAGGATGCGCGGACGGCGCCGACCCCCGAAAGGGCCAGGCGCACCATGCACCACGCGCCAATCAATGGCCGCAGGTGATGGCTGGAAAGTATTGTCTATCGGGTCACAGGCGCCCCAACCAAACCCAACCCATCCGGGCCAGGCCAGTCAAAGGACGATCTCGGTCCATTGTAGTCATTGTTCAGGCCGTCAGCAGCAAGAGACCGAAATCTCTACCCCACCAACGATCCTTGAAAGGAGGTGATCCAGCCGCAGGTTCCCCTACGGCTACCTTGTTACGACTTCACCCCAGTCACTGACCCTACCGTGGCAAGCTGCTCCCTTGCGGTTAGCGCACCTGCTTAAGGTAGAACCAACTCCCATGGTGTGACGGGCGGTGTGTACAAGGCCCGGGAACGTATTCACCGCGGCGTGCTGATCCGCGATTACTAGCGATTCCACCTTCACGCATCCGAGTTGCAGAATGCGATCTGAACTGAGACAGCTTTTTGGGATCGGCTCGGTATCGCTACCTGGCTTCCCATTGTCACCGCCATTGTAGCACGTGTGTAGCCCAGCCCATAAGGGCCATGAGGACTTGACGTCATCCCCACCTTCCTCCGGCTTGTCACCGGCAGTTCCTCTAGAGTGCCCACCCAAACGTGCTGGCAACTAAAGGCGAGGGTTGCGCTCGTTGCGGGACTTAACCCAACATCTCACGACACGAGCTGACGACAGCCATGCAGCACCTGTGCATCACGCCCCTTGCGGGGAAGGTCCATCTCTGAACCAGTCGTGACCATGTCAAGGGCTGGTAAGGTTCTGCGCGTTGCTTCGAATTAAACCACATGCTCCACCGCTTGTGCGGGCCCCCGTCAATTCCTTTGAGTTTCAACCTTGCGGCCGTACTCCCCAGGCGGTGCGCTTACCGCGTTAGCTACGACACTGAGTGGCTAGGCCACCCAACATCCAGCGCACATCGTTTACGGCGTGGACTACCAGGGTATCTAATCCTGTTTGCTCCCCACGCTGTCGCGCCTCAGCGTCAGTAATGGACCAGGTCGCCGCCTTCGCCACCGGTGTTCTTCCCAATATCTACGAATTTCACCTCTACACTGGGAATTCCGCGACCCTCTTCCATCCTCTAGCCTAGCCGTATCAAGCGCAGTCCCCAGGTTGAGCCCAGGAATTTCACGCCTGACTAACTAAGCCGCCTACGCGCCCTTTACGCCCAGTAATTCCGAGCAACGCTAGCCCCCTTCGTATTACCGCGGCTGCTGGCACGAAGTTAGCCGGGGCTTCTTCTACGGGTACCGTCATCATCGTCCCCGTCGAAAGGGCTTTACAATCCGAAGACCTTCTTCACCCACGCGGAATTGCTGGATCAGGCTTGCGCCCATTGTCCAATATTCCCCACTGCTGCCTCCCGTAGGAGTCTGGGCCGTGTCTCAGTCCCAGTGTGGCTGGTCGTCCTCTCAGACCAGCTACCGATCGTCGCCTTGGTAGGCCATTACCCCACCAACAAGCTAATCGGACGCAGGCTACTCCAAAGGCGCATCACTGCTTTGAGCCTCAGCTCATATGCGGTATTAGCCCCAGTTTCCCGGGGTTGTCCCCCACCTCTGGACATATTCCTACGCGTTACTCACCCGTCCGCCACTGCCATTGCTGACCGTGCGACTTGCATGTGTTAAGCATTCCGCCAGCGTTCGCTCTGAGCCAGGATCAAACTCTCAGGTTCATACACCAGCATCCCTGCCAGCATACTACCCGAAACCTCACCCAAAACCCGATATACCAATACCCGCCAACCATCCCGACAGCAGACCATCAATCAACACGCAACACAGCAACACCCACCAGAACACCTCTCAGCATCCCAACAGCGCCGCCCACGCATCCCACCCCAAAACCCCCGGCCGCCAATCCCCACCCGAAAGCAGAAATCAAACGTAACCAAAAGCCCGAGAACAGAACACCAATGCCGCATGCTAACCAACCATCCCCCATGACAAAGGACAATCAAGCAAGCATACAATACACTTCCAAAACCGATAAAGTTTTAAAAGAACAA
>NZ_JAUFPN010000068.1 GCF_030409335.1 Paeniroseomonas aquatica | reverse complement strand
ACCGCGGTAATGCCTACCGGGTTTACCTGGAAATGCAGGCTGCATTGCTTCAGTCAGATTCTAATGCTGCTCCTGCTCCTGCTCCTGCTCCACTCCGTTAAAACATCCTTCGGTAGAAATATCTGGACATGCTCATGAAACAGTTTGTTCCAGCTAATTCTTCTCCGAATTTTGCCCTCAGATAAATGGGATAATCATGCGGACCACATCTGTCATCATCATTGCCATTAGTGCCTTTTTGGCGATTCCATTCCCCTCATCAGTAGCATTCGCTCAAGAAGCCGCAGCAGGGCAACGGGTGTTTAATCAGTGCCGCGCTTGTCATACGGTTGAATTAGGCGGGAGAAACGGCGTCGGGCCAAATCTTCATGGGGTGTTTGGGCGAAAGGCCGGTTCAGTCGAAGGTTTTCGCTATTCGTCACCAATGCGCCAAAAAGGCGAGCAGGGTTTATCCTGGACTGAGGAAACCTTGCGGCCCTACCTACAGAACCCGAGGGAGGTGGTACCAGGTACGAATATGGCATTTAATGGAATTCGCAACGAACAGCAGTTGAATGACCTGATAGCCTACCTCAAGCAGGCTACCGGCGCATCACCATGAAGTTTTCGTTTTGAATACCTGAAAATAAAATCAAAGGTTCTTGGCTTGCTGGCCAAAGCCGAGCGTAAGGAATCTTGCGTGAACGCATTCGGAGCCCTTTGTCAGCCGCAACTCGATGAGCCGAACGGCATGGGTGTCGCCGCATGACAGTTTGCGGCTGCAGGCGGAGGAGGTCTTCGCCGACCCGGCTGGCGGCAGGCCTTGGGGCATGACCTGTCGGTCCATGCCGCCGACAATACATCAGGAGACTCCTGC
>NZ_JAUFPN010000067.1:6658-8305 GCF_030409335.1 Paeniroseomonas aquatica | reverse complement strand
CCGCCATGGTCTCGCCGTCACGGCACTCACCGACGATGGCGACGTTGCAGGCCGAACGCATGAGATTGCGAATGCCGGCGCCGAAGGTCGGCAGATTGCGGCCGACCTCGACCTGGGTGATCTCGGACGCCGGGCTGTCAATGTCGTCGTAGATATTCTCGATGGGTGCGGAGAGTTCGGTGATTATCCGGTGGCTGTCCGGGTCCTCGAGGATGGCACGGGTGATGCCGCCGAGCAGGCGGGTCTTTCCTGTGCCAGTCGCGCCGGCCACGACGACGATGCCGTCCCGAGGAAAGCAGGCCGCCGCCAGGCGGGGATCAACCTGTTGCTGGGCCAGGGGCCAGGTTGCCAGTGGCATCGTACGGATCACCAGGGCGGCGCCGTCCACACCGCGGGCGTAGGCCCCTTTGCCGTTCACCCGGAACCGGAGACGGGTCTTGCGGTCCGGCTTGATCTCATAAGCTGTGTCGAAATCCTGGGCGGACTTGATCTGTGCCATGGCATCGGCTCCGCGCAGGGTATTTGCCGCCTCCTCGATCTCGTTCTCGGTCAACCTGCGTTCTCCGAGCTTCCGGACGCGGCCATGGACCTGCAGGACAATCCGCTTGCCGGTCTGCAAGCGGATGTCGGATGCCTCGATACACGTCGCCCAGCCCAGCAAGCTATTGAGGGCGTCGCGGGTGAGGGCGTGCCCCGCGCCAATCCAGTCCGGGATGGCGAGGGGCAGGTCCGCCTGCATGCTCACCAAAGCACCCAGGCGAGCAGGCGATAGACCAGCAGAGCGCACACAAACCCAAGCGCCAGGGTCTTGATGGCTTGCACCATCCGGCCGCCGGCAAAGCGGATCGGCGAGTGCTGCAGGATGACCGTGATGCCGAGGGAGGCGCACAGCAGCCAAAGGAGAGTGAGATCGGCGGCCGGTCTCATCGTCCCACACTCCCGATTGGCCCGTCTGCCTCGACACCGATTGTCGGGCTCCAGCGGCCGGTGTTGGAATTGAGACCCCGTTGCCGCGTGATGGCGATCGTCGTGTCCTGCAGGTTCAACCGGCCGCCGCCGCCCTGGACACGAAGATGTCTGACCGCGATCTGCGGCCGTTCGACCAGACCGGAACGCAGCAGGACATGGAACCGGGCCATGCCGATGAGGTCGGTTTCAAGCGTGCCGAGATCGGAGAGGAAGGTATCGACCGCCAGACGCTCACCCTCCGCCCAGCCATCGGCCACGCACCGCGACCAGGTCTCAGCCTCCTTGTCCGTGCGCGGCCGCAGAGTCTCGGCCGGCGGTGTGGGCGAGCCCCACTGCCGCACCAGGTAGCTGCGCCAGTCGGGAACTGTGCTGGTCAGGCGGCCCTGGCGGGTGATGCGGTAGATCCGGCCCGTCTCGCGGGCCACTTGGCCTCCGTCGCCGAGAGCGAAGGCCATCTGCGCCTCGGTGACGACAGGCGGCAGCAGCATCGTGGTGCGACCGCCGGTGGAGATTGCCACGGTGCTGAAATCGAACCGGGCATCGAGCGCCGGCTCGTGCCGCCGCAGCATTTCATTGATGCCGAAGCTGCGCGCCGAAAGGCCACCCCGCGCGCCGTAGGCCTTGCCCTCCTGACAGACCGCCTGCATCCGCATGCCCTCGGCCCCTTTTTCCGGGAGC
>NZ_JAUFPN010000067.1:0-6614 GCF_030409335.1 Paeniroseomonas aquatica | reverse complement strand
GGCCGGTGACGCTGGCGCCGGTGACGGGGGTGTTGATGCCCCGTGCAGCGATGCGGCTGCCGCGATCCACCTGCTCAGCGGACGGCATCGGCGGTACAGCCGCGTCAGAGATCCCGTCACTTGGTGAAGCGGCTTGGGGCGGCACCGCCGCGGCGAGGCCGGCCAGAACGGTTGCGCAGAGTAGCGTTGCCCGGAGGGTGAGGCGTTCACACATGGCGCTGCACCTGGATGATACGCCGATCGGGATCGACCAGCAGGGTTGCGCGGCTACCGGCCTGGGTGCCGATGGAGCGGAATACTTCAAGGATGGAGGTGCCGTTTGCGTCCACGCTCACCACGGGCATTGCGGGAGCGTCCGGACCCGGCGCCGCGTAGCTCCAGCCGATCTTGTCGGCGAGCGCCTTGGCGACCTGATCCATGGGGCCAGACCATCGCCAGACAATCGGCTTATGCAGTTCGGCCGGAGTGGCCTGGGCCGGCGCACTGGTTGCCCGCATCGCCGCCATGGCCCGGTCCACACGATCGAACGACCGGAGCAGCGCTACTTCGGGATTAGCCGTGGCTTCGGCGTCGACATCGACGCGGTCATTCAGGTGATTGGCACAGCCTGCCAGAGTAAGCAGCAAGCCGGCGCCGGCGATTGAGAGGTGGCGCACTGTCAAAACTCCTTGGTGGTGAGACCAAGGTGCGACGCATCGGCGCGAATGGCGTCCAGCTCTCCTGCGACACTGGACGTTCGGTAGAAACTCGCTCAGGCATCACAGTGAGCGACCAACCGGAGAACAGCATGGCGGAACGGATTTGGGCATACGCTTTACAGGGTGACCGTACCGACCTTGACGACGCCGAGTTGCTATGGACAGGCGATGGCCCGTTTAGAATCAGTAGGATTCAAAATCCGCTAGGTGAAGAATACATGGCTCTATTTGCTGATAAATTTAATGGCCTTAGTTCCGCAATAGAAGTCGAAAACATAGCATCAACCGTTCTGCATCGAATCAATGGACTCTTGTTCCTTCGAGACATTCACCGAGCACCTTTGCGTAGCGCTGGTATTTTGGAACGGCTTACTGACGGGACGTATGCACGTCATGCCGTTGTGAAAGGAGCGGTGCTGGTAGGCCGTATCAGGATTCATGGTACCGGCGTTGTAGGAGATAGCTACGCGGCAAAATCCCCTCATCCTGTCGAGCAGGCTTGGTTAGCTCAAGCTATGGCCGACAATACTCTCTCTGATGTTCTGATCTTCCTGCAAGACGCTCCTGGGTGGTTCGACCTATGGAAAGCGTTTGAAATGATGCGGGACGACGTCCAGATCCGGTCTAATCGCCTGCCGTGGCACAAAACTGATGTGGCTTGGCCGTCTCAAACTGCAATGGACCGATTTGAGCAGACAGCGAACCACTACCGCCATAGTCGGGCAAAACGTATTCCAGTGCCCAAATCTGGCTGGATGGAAATCGAAGAGGGTCGCCGCTGGGTTAGTCGGTTGGTGGTTGCTTGGCTCGAGTGGCGGCAGCGCAATAGGTGACACTGCTACCTGATTGCCACTTATTCCGCCGCCATTGCTAGGCTGTCGGTATCCCGCAGAATCATACCGAGCCCGACGCCATTGGCGATCTCGTCGGCCAACTCCATGACGACGCCCTGCTCCGCGCGTTCGATCTCCTCCCCGCGCAATACCCGCCGATCCTTGCGACGCTTGATCTCGCGGACGGCGGTGCCACCGGCAAACACCCGGGCAAGACGGCGCAGCGCCTCGCCAAATCCGAGCCGGTCATAGAGGTTGTCGCGGAGGGAGGCATCTTCCGGGGTGGTGCTGAGTGCCCATAGCTCGACAGGGCCAAGGCTGTTGACCAGCATCTGCTCCCAGACCAGATCGGCGGCGTTCATCACCAACACGAAGGGCGCCCCGCCATGGCGTTGGTCCGGGCCGTTGAGGCGGCTGCGGATCGTCTCCCTAGTGCCAGGTGCCAAGCGGAGCCGGTCCGACAGGCGATCGGCCTCGTCGGCGTCACCGACGCCGCAGATCCAGCGGCCGGTTGCCTGTGACAACAGGTGCTCGCCGAAGTCATCCGACCGCTGGCTCGAGATCCCCATCTGCACGCCGTGCTTGGCGCCCTCGCGGTCATCGCGCTCGACCTGGGCACGTACGTCCGGCTGCGCCACGGTGCGTTGATACTCGTCGTACTCCAGCCGCTTCACCGCCTCGTAGGCCTCCGTGAAGCGTTCCAGGTGGTACTTCCTGACCAGCTCAGGGACATGCTCGGCATACTCAGGCCGGAGGAAGAAGTTGCGACCGACCATGTGTCGGGCCAGCAAGTACATGACACTGGTCTGCCAGTCGGCGTCCGGCGATCCAGTCGGGGCGACGGCATCCAGGTCGAGCACGATCACCCGGGCCTGGCCGAAGTCGATCCTGGTTGCGGCATCCAGCGTGGAGAATCGTTGGACAAATGATTTAACGTATCTCTCAAACATCTCGACCAGGGTTTCCACCCGATGCGGGATAACCCGTTCGAACAGCTGCTGGACATGCTGGCTACGGCCGGCACTGATCAGGTCGCTGATGCGTGGCACGGCGTGGCGGTTGGCCAGTTCGGCGGTGACATGCTCGCCCGCGGCGCAGAGTGCGTCCACAACCTCCCACCAGTAGGGCTCCTGCGGCAGGGCAGGTTTGAGCCGGTGCAGCGCCTGGTCCACGCGGGGCTCAATCCCTGCATGGTAGGGCTTGGGGCTGGTGTTTGCGCCATCGGTGCCGAACATGCGGTAGGCCTCATCGAGCACCAGGCTGATGAGCTGTCCCATACCCTCTTGCTGCACGCCACCAGGCGGTGTGGTGATCAGGCTGAGGAATGACTGTTGGAACGCCTTTTCGAGCGGCAAAGGGCGACGGCAGCCAACCTGGGTATCCAGGATGTTCGCCGCATGTGCGGGGATGGACTGCAGTTTGACGTAGAGCGCTTCGTGCCGGCGGTGCTCAGGCAGCGCCTCGCGCAGCAGCACGATGAGGCCCTCGGCTGAGCGGCCGACGTCAATTTTGGCGACGAGCGGCAAGCGTGATCCGCGGCGCCCCTGCGCGGCATTGGACAGGATGAAACCCAGCAGATTGGTATTAGCGAGGACGGATTTACCCCGGCGGCTCGGGCCAGTGTAGATGTCGGTCACCTTGATACGGGTGGGGCTACTCGGATCGTAAGGCCAGATGCGTCCGTCCGGTGAGCGGAACAGCACCGGTCCATCCGTCCAGGGCGATCCCGGCCGCGCCCAGGGCATCATCCGTAGGATGTCGCCAAGAGGCGCCTGGGCCGGCTTGGCGGTCGAGGCCGCAGCTATTCCGAGCGTGCTGCTCATCAGTCCGGCGAGGGGATCCCCGGCGCCGAACTTGACTCGCAGATTGCCCCAGGTCTGTACCCGGTGCTCCAGGACCACCTTGCGCCGCTGCAGCGTGCCCAGATCGCCTACCGGCGCCCATGTCGCAAAGCTCGCCCGCAGCCGGATCAGGACGTCCTGGCTGGCATTGCGCAGGTCAGCATTGGCCTGGATACCTTGCCAGGTCGCGCGGTTGGCAGGCAGGAACGACAGTAGCTGCGCCGCCGCCGCTTTCATGGCGTAGGTCGTGCCGGCCCCGCCCTCGATTAGGAAGCTAGCCCGCCAGGGGATGTGCTCGAGTGCCATTGCATGCACGAGGTGCGCGAACGCCATGGGACGCTCCGGGCCCAGCCACATGTCGAGGCTGGACCAATCATGAGCACCAAGGCGAACAGTCGATGCCGAGATCTCGGTCGCCCCTTCGGTGCAGATTTGCTCGGGAAGGCTCGGCCAGAGGGCACCTTCTGCGGTGTCGGGCTGGCCCTCGTCGGGTAGGCGCGGCATCAACGGATCACCCGGTAGGTTCGGGGTCCAGCCGGTGCTGGTCGTTTCCGGCAACATCGCTTCCCGGGCGATACGGATCATGTCCCGCGGGGAAATCTGCTCGTAGCTGATCTGCTGGTTGCGCAGGGCGCCCAGGACACGATCGGTGAAAGCCAGATGGCGTCCCTCGACCACATCGGTGGCGAGGAAAGGCTGCTGCGCATCACCCATCAAAGGCAAAGCCTTTTCGGCTGCCTTGATCTGCTGGTCGGAGATGCCCTTCTCCATTTTGGAGAGGGCGCCCCGCCGGGTCCAGAGCACCAGGAATGCCGCTTCCCAGCGCATCATGGACGGTAGCCGGCGCTCGCGCTCGGCAAAGATGTCGGTCAGGTCGAGGCCCAGATTCTCCGCAGTCCCGCGAGGGCTTTGCAGGGTCCGGCGGATCTCGGTGCCAGACAGCCCGGGATCAACGCCGAACCAGAATTGCATGGCGTGGCCGGGCTGCTCGAAGGCACCACTCAACTCCAGGCGCAGACTATCGGCCGTGCGGTTGATATCCGCCTCGGTCAGGGTTCGCCGAACGCCGAGGATGCGAATGATCGTCGCCGTATCGCCCGTATGAGTTAGTAGGCATTCGCCGCCGGCGGTGTTGATGTCGCAGAATGACGTCACCGGCTGCTTGAGCATCTGGATTTGAAATTGGGCGAGCATGCGGCTGAGCCATCTCATGCGGGGAGCTCCGATGCAGCTTCAAGGAGGGCCGGATAAAGGTCACGGCCGGCAACGTAATGCCGGCCCTGGTGCAGCAGACGGAGACCGGCCGGCACAACTCGCCGGCTCTCCGGCAGGCTGAGCAGGGCGGCCCCGAGCTCACGGGGGGAGGTCGTGCCAATCCGCCACTCCGCGTCGTGGGAGAGGCGGTCAAGGGCGGCATAGGTGCGATACGCCGCACGGAGGCGCGGCGTATCGCAGGTCGGGCGATTGGCGAGGCAGGGGGGCTCGCCGTGGGCGAGGAAGCTGCGATGGATGGACCGGACCAGCCAGTTGAGGGCGGGCTGGCTGATGTCGGGCAACCAGATCAGCGTCGCTTCCTGGTCGATCTGATCACTGCCAAGCCGGTGCAGGGTCCGGCAGTGCAGGCAGGCGGTGGCGAGGTTGGCGGCCTGGCGGTTGCCATGGTCGCCATCCAAAGGGAGGGGGGCCGGCGCCACCGGGCGTGGATCGTCGCAGAAACGGCAGGCACCCGCCTCCTGCACTGGCTCCGTGGTACTCTGCCCAGCCCCGTCGAAGGCCGCGACCCAGGCAGAAGAATGCACGGCGAAATTCAGCGGCAGGAGGCGGGTCATGGTGCCTCAGCGGCCGAAGGTGAACGGCTGCTGCGAGGCGGTCGGGGCACCACCGGTGAACGTCGTCGAACCAAGCGTGGAAAACCCGCCGATGCCAGCGAGGATCGAGCCGGCGATGAACCCCACCATGGCCATGCTGTAGTAGCCGCGGCCCTGGTTGTTGCGGTTGGCGCCGCCGAAGAGGTACCAAGCCGACAGCAGGAACACGATGCCGCCGACGATCAGGAACAGCGGCCCGATGATGGCGCTGCCGGCCCGGCCGAGGCCGGAGCCGATCTGCTCGCCGCGGGCGAACAGGTCGGCGCCCTGGGCCAGAGCTTCGGGGATGCCGGCGAGCAGCGCGGCGGTGGCGCCGGAGGCGGCGAGCGCGATCCGGGTGGTGATGACGGTACGCAGGCTTGGCATGATGCTTTCTCCTGTGGCGAAACTGCTGTCGCCCTCTGATTGCGAATATCCGGCCGACCGGCGCGAATGGCGCCGCTACGTTTCAGGAGCCGGTGGGCAGAAGCTGGACGAGTGAAGCGGCGACTTGATCGATCCGCGCCACGAGGCTGCCGCTGATGAACAGGACGGCAGGAACACCCCAGCCATGACGGCGTGTGCCCTTGGCCACGCCGATGGCAGCAAGGACGCCACGGAAACACACCGCGGCGCCGATGGCGGCCCAGAACAGCTTGAAGGACTCCAGCACCGCGACGAACGCTTGGGCCGGGGTCATGTTGGACCAGGCGCCGATGTCGACCTGCTCATACGACGACATGCCGACGCCGTAGGTGCCGGTGGTGCCGAGCGTCACGCCGGTCAGGTTCAACAGGTTGGTGAACCCGACCAGCATGAAGCCAAACATCATGACGCAGGCTGGCGCCCATTTACGGGCGTACCAGCTGGAGCGTGGATTGGCGGACTGCCACAACGCGTAGGCTCCGCCGGCAATGGCGGCCATGCCGGCGAGGAAGCAGAGCGGCCCAAGCCAAGCAAATATCAGGCTGCCAGTGCGGTTAGTGAGGGTGATGAACCACTGCACGGTGCGCTATCCTCAGTTGGTGATGCTTCCGCGCTCGGTCACGATCTCCCAGGCGGTCCCTTTCTGCGTGATGGACAAAACTTTGCCGTAGCCAGGCACGTCGCCGCCCGGCTTGGCCTCGACGGCCGGTGGCTGACCCGGCGCGGGATTGACGGCAACCAAGTAGGCAAGGTTGCTGGCCGCCCCGGTGATCCGGTACGTCGTTGTGGCATTGGCGGAGCGGGATACCGGGGCTAGGGCCTGTCGCTGTGGTGCAGCGGGCGCGGCGCCAGCGGCTACGGACTGCGTTGCCGCGACGTTGACCCGCGCCTCGATGAAGGCGATCCGCGAGTTGGCATCGGCCTGTGCGGCTCGCAGGTCGGCCTGCAGCTGGGCGACCTCTCGACGCA
>NZ_JAUFPN010000066.1 GCF_030409335.1 Paeniroseomonas aquatica | reverse complement strand
GCCTGATGCGTAAGGCTCGAAAGGCGTCCGACTTTCTCAAGGCGCTTTCAAACGAGAGCCGCCTCTTGTTGCTGTGCTTGTTGGTCGAACGTGAGCGATCGGTCAGCGAACTTGAGGAACTGATGTCGCTGCGCCAACCAAACGTTTCCCAGCAATTGGCCCGGCTTCGCCTAGACGGTCTCGTCGACGCCCGTCGTGACGGCAAGACGGTTTACTACAGACTGGCCAGCAATGATGTTCTGCGCATGATCGACGTTATCTACGATATTTTCTGCCGCGATCAGCCGGACATTGGGACATCGCGGTAGGGCAGGAGTGCGCGATGGAGTCGCCCGACTGGTTACCCCTCGCGGCTGGACTTCTCAGCGGCGGCGCAGCTGGCTTCTGTGTGCGGCGGGCGAATTTATGCTCGTTCGGCGCCATTGAATCATGGCTCCTCGCTGTTTGGTGTGTGTAGGCCCAGACGCACAGGCCCGAGCCTGGCAGATCCGGCTGACCTTCCAGGAGGTTTATCAACAGCCGTCACGCCAGGCCGCCGAGGCGCTCCTCAAGCGGTGGTACTTCTGGGCCACCCACAGCCGTCTACTGCCCATGATCGACGCCGCCAGGACCATCAAGCGCCACTGGGAAGGCATCCTGCGCTGGCACGACACTCACATCGCCAATGGCATCCTTGAGGGCATCAACAGCCTCGTCCAGGCCGCCAAGGCCAAGGCTCGAGGCTACCGGTCCACCCGCAACCTCAAGGCGATCATCTACCTTATCGCCGGCAAGCTCGAACTCAGCCTACCCACCTGAAACAGCGAGGAGCCTGAATCATTTTGGTTGAGCCGTAACGCACTGCGATTACGCGTGTACGGGCTTGCGCTGGCTATTGCCATCGCAGGCACGCAAGCGCTCGTGGTGTTTGGCTGGATCGATCTTGCCGGTATTCGCATACTGCCACCTGTGCTGCCGCTCGCGGCCGC
>NZ_JAUFPN010000065.1:2280-2436 GCF_030409335.1 Paeniroseomonas aquatica | reverse complement strand
GCCCCGCCGCGGCCGGCGGAGGCGCCCGTCGCCATGGCCCGCCCGGTGGCCGAGCCGCGCACCCTCGATACGCCGCCCCGCCCGGCGCTGGTCGACCTGGCCCGGGCGACCCAGTCGCGCCCGCTGCCCCGGCCCGTCGCCGCCGCGGCCGCCGCC
>NZ_JAUFPN010000065.1:0-2202 GCF_030409335.1 Paeniroseomonas aquatica | reverse complement strand
CCGCCGCCGCCGCCGCCCCGGCCGTCCGGCCGGCACCGAGCGATGTCGCCGCCCTGCCGCCGGTCGCGGCCCCTTCCCGCCCGGCCGTGACCCAGGTCGCGGCCGCCAGTCGTCCCGCCGCGCTCGAGCCGCCGCGGCCCTTGGCGCCCAGCGGCATCGGCGGCGGCTCGGCGCCGGGCGCCGGCGCCCGGCCCCTGCTGCCGCCGCCGGTGCCCTTCGGCAGCGCCGGCGCCGCCACCCTCGGCAGCGGACTTGGCCGATGAACAACCTGCCGCCGGAGGATTCGCTGCGGCTGCCGCCGTCGCCGGATTCGGCCCCGGCCGGCCGTCGCCTGCCAGGCACGCTCGGTGGTCCGGCTTCGCTGCGGCCGGGCCCTTCCGGCTCCCGCGCGCTGGTGCGGATCGCGGCGCCGGAGCTGGCCCGCCGGGCGCAGCTTGAGAAGACCCGTGGCCGGCTGGTCGTCGCCGCCGGCGGCTTCGCCCTGCTGTTCGGCGCCGTGAGCCTGAAGCTGGCCTTCGCCACCCTGCTCGACCCGATGACGCCGAAGCTGCGCCCGGCCGCGCACATGCCGACCCCCGGCGAGACCGCCATCGGCCGCGCCCCCATCACCGACCGCAACGGCGAGGTCCTCGCCGTCTCGCTGCAGGTCACCGAGCTCTACGCCAATCCGCAGGAGATCAACGACGCCGAGGCGGCCGCCGACCGCCTGCTGCGGGTGCTGCCGAACCTCGACCGCGACCGCCTGGTCGCGCGCATCACCCGGCGCAACGTGCCGGGCACCGAGCGGCCGGTGGAGTTCGCCTATATCGCCCGCAACCTGCCGCCGCGGCAGCAGCAGGCGATCAACGACCTCGGCGTGCCCGGCTTCCACTTCCGCCCGGCCGAGCGGCGCTTCTACCCGCAGGGCTCCGCCGCCGCGCATGTGCTCGGCCAGGTCGACGTCGACGGCCGCGGCATCGCCGGCGTCGAGCGCAGCTTCGACGAGCGGCTGCGGACCGAGCGCGCCCCGGTGCGGCTCTCGCTCGATGTCCGGGTCCAGGTGGCGCTACGCGAGGCGGTGCAGAAGGCGATCGCCGACTACAACGGCATCGGCGGCGCCGGCGTGGTGATGGACGTGAACACCGCCGAGATCCTGGCGATGGTCAGCCTGCCCGACTACGACGCCTCCGATCCCGGCGGGCTGCAGCGCCGCGCCGGCGACGCCCCCGCCACCGGCGCGCAGCAGGTGGTGGCGCGGCCGACGCCGCCCCGCGCGCCGCTGCGGTCCGACCAGGACCCGCATTTCAACCGCGCGACCGTGGGCCTGTATGAGCCCGGCTCGACCTTCAAGCTCTTCACCGCGGCCATGGCGCTCGACGCCGGCACCGCCAATATCTGGAGCAGCTTCGACGCCGCCCATCCGATCCGCTACGGCCGCTTCACCATCAGCGACTACAAGGGCAAGAACCGTTCCCTGATGCTGCCGGAGGTGCTGGCCTATTCCTCGAACCTCGGCGCCGCGCACATGGCGATGGGCGTCGGCCCGGCCCGGCACCGCGAGTTCATGGGCCGCATGGGCATGCTGACCCGGCTCGGCGTCGAAGTGCCCGAGACCGCGCGGCCGCTGGCACCGACGGCGCAGGGCTGGCGCGACATCAACACCATGACCGTCGCCTTCGGCCACGGCATATCGGTCACACCGCTGCACGTCGTCAACGGCGTCGCCGCCCTGGCCAATGGCGGCATCCTGCGGCAGCCGACCCTGCTGGCGCAGCCGGCCGGCGAGGCCCGCGAGGGCACCCGCGTCATCGCCGAACGCACCTCGGACACGCTGCGGCGCCTGATGCGGCTGGTCGTCACCGACGGCTCGGGCAAGGGCGCCGAGGTCGCCGGCTACTTCGTCGGCGGCAAGACCGGCACGGCGCAGAAGACCGGCCCGCGCGGCGGCTACCTGGAAGACAAGCGCATCGCCGCCTTCGTCGGCGCCTTTCCGCTGAACGCGCCGCGCTACGCGCTCTACGTGATGGTGGACGAGCCCAAGCCGAATGCGCAGAGCCATGGCTACGCGACCGCCGGCTGGGTCGCCGCGCCGGCCGCCGGCAGCGTCATCCGGCGGATCGCGCCGATCCTCGGCATGGTGCCGGAGACCGACCGCATCCCGCAGATCCAGCAGACCATCGCCATCCCGCTGCAGCCGGGCCGCCCGGCGCGGCCGGCCGAGCC
>NZ_JAUFPN010000064.1 GCF_030409335.1 Paeniroseomonas aquatica | reverse complement strand
CTACCTCCTGGGCGAGGCGGCATTGCACAAGGCCCGGCCCTTGCCGGTCGATGTCGGCGCCTTGGCCCGCTACGACCGGCCGATGCCCAGCGTCGCCGATTACGACACGCTGCTCGTCTCCAGCCCCTGCGCGGGGCGGGCGTGATGAGTGACCTGCAGGACCAGGCCATCCGGCAGCATTGCAAGGCGCTGCGCCTGCCGACGATCGGCAGCCAGTTCAGCCGCCTGGCGGAGACCGCCATCCGGGAGCAGCAGTCCCATCCCGGCTATCTCGAAGCCCTGCTGGCGGCGGAGATGGAGGAGCGCGAGAGCCGGGCGATCGCCCGGCTGCTGCACGACGCCCGCCTGCCGCGGATGAAGACGCTCGAGGCGTTCGAGTTCGCCCGCTCCGGCGTCTCGGCCGCCCAACTGCGTGGGCTGGCCGAGGGCGACTACGTGGCCAAGGCCGAGCCGGTGCTGCTGATCGGTGACGCAGGTACCGGGAAATCCCATCTGGCCACGGGGCTCTGCGTGGCGGCCTGCCGCCAGCGGCGGCGG
>NZ_JAUFPN010000063.1 GCF_030409335.1 Paeniroseomonas aquatica | reverse complement strand
ATGTAGAGCCATCGTTGACAACCGAACCCTCATGTAAGGACGAGGCCAGAGTAGGCCAGAAGGGCCGCATGGTCCGCCGCTGGTTCCAGCGCGGCATGCGACCACGCATGGTCAAGGATCAGCGCTACCGCTCGGCCTACATCTTCGGCGCGGTCTGCCCGGCGCGCGACACCGGCGCCGCGCTCGTGCTGCCGCACGTCTCGGTCGCTGCCATGAACCTGCTGCTCACCGAGGTCAGCGGCCTGCTGCCGGAGCGCACCCACGCCGTAATGCTGATCGACAATGCTGACTGGCACACCGCCAACGAGCTCCAGGTGCCCTCCAACATCTCGTTGGTCCACTTGCCGCCCTATGCGCCCGAGCTGAACGCCATCGAGAAGGTCTGGCAGTACCTGCGCGACCGGTACGGCTCTTCACCGACACTGGCGCCATCATCGATGCCTGGAACCGATTGTTGGCCGAAACCGGCCGCATTGCATCGCTCACCGATCTTGATTGGGCAAGACAGGTCAGAAGTTAGGCCGGTGGGTTTGATAGGCGGAGTGCCGGCAATTCTACAGATTGGATTTGATTCTATACCGATATTCAACTTGAAGTAGAATTACAAGATTGAAATTATCGTATTTGTGGTGAAGATGATCCTTGGAGCGAAGGCTCGCTCGGCAGTCCGGTTGCAGAAACATGCGACCGGACTACGAAAGGCAGGGATCACATGGCAACAGCCAGGCTGTTCATTTCGACTGACATGCAGATGATCACGGGCGTCAATCACACCGCAGGTGATAAAGACGACGTTCAGTCCCTGGTGCATGCCCTGATGTACCAGGACAAGTTCGATATCGTGGGCATCGCCTCCAGCACGTCCTGGTGGCAACCAGGCGCCAACAATGAATCCTTCATCCACCACGTCATCGATAAATACGGGCAGGAGCAAAGCGTGCTCGCCCAGCATGGCGACGGTTTCAAATCTGCCAGCGCACTGCACGACATCACCTACCAAGGCACTCAGGCGCTCGCCGGAGCCTCAGGCATTCCGGACCGTACCGAAGCGTCGGACGCCATCATTCAGCAGGCCCGTGAGGCTGATGCTGCAGGTGAGAAGCTCTATGTCGCCACTTGGGGCGGCCTCGGTGACATGGCCCGGGCGCTTCACGACGCACCAGAGATTGCTGGCGCCGTCAGGCTCCTCTCGGTAGCCGGCGAGCAGCAGGAGCCAAATGCCTACAAATACGTCCTGGAAAATTTTGCCGGCAAAGGCGATCTGTGGTGGGTGAATGAAAACTCCACGCATTTCGGCGTCTATGCGACGCCGGAGAGCACCGGCAGTGAGCAAACCGATCCAGCCGGCAACATATGGGCTGAAACCAATGCCCGAGGGCATGGCGTGCTCGGGCAATTCTTCTACGAAAATACTCTCGATATCCTTGGCACGAACTACCCTGGCGACGGGTTGAAGATGGGGGATTCGCACACTGTATTTTATTTGATCGACGGCGAGGCGAACAATGACGATCCGACCAGCGGGAGCTGGGGCGGCGAGTTTCAGCAGGCCGGAGACAAGTATTGGATAGACTAGGACGGTCAGGGCTTTGGATGGGCAGGCAGCGAAGGCGCCATGACCATTTATGAAGACCGAGCGGCTTGGACCGGTGATTTCGCCGCTCGCTTCGATTGGTTGCAGGCACCTACTCCGGATCCAGTACAGCCGACACCGGACCCTGTCGTCGCGCCTCCGACGGGAAATGGGGGCGGTGGCACCAGCGACACAATTGGCAGCGGCGAGGACAGCATCGTACTGCACATCAGCCAGGACGCTTACCAGGGCGATGCCCAGTACACCGTGTCGGTGGATGGCCAGCAGATCGGTGGCACGCAGTCGGCGTCGGCCCTGCACGTAGAAGGCACGTCCGATACGTTGACCATCCGAGGCACGTTTAGTTCCGGCCAGCATACGGTGGAAGTTAGCTTCCTCAACGATCTATGGGTCCCGGCTAATGGTGGGAGCGATGGTCCGGATATGGACCGCAACCTCCATGTTGACGGCGTCATCTTCAACGGCGTCGATACCCAACAAGGCGGGACCCTGTTCAGCGCGGGAGGTCAGCAATTTGTCGTCGGCAACCCCGGCGTGACGCCGCCAAAGGATGGCCCTATTGAAACGGACCAACCTTCCGATAATTCAAGCGATCCTTGGGCCGCCTTCACTCATGATGGGGCGGTAGATTGGGCCGCTGCCTCCGCTGCTGTGATGGCAAATTATGAAGCGACCGGATCCTGGTACCTTTAGCTCGCTTCGTCGCGTTGATGTTCACAGTTGGCCGGCCTTGAAGGGCCGGGGTTCCGAAGGAAGGCGTTCGCTGCCTGCCAAGGCATCCCACGGCTGGGGGTAGAGCGGGGTGTCGTCATTTCCACAAAGTCTTCTACACGCGCGTGCTCGAACGTGAGAGGGTTTGCTAATATCGCCCACTCCGCTCCACCCCTGAACTGTCAGGCGGTTGCAGGCCGATGCCGCGAACCGCCTGCCACTGGCCGTTTTACACCGCCCGCAGCAGCATCACGCCGCCGCTCCAATGGCCGACTTTCTCTCCGCCGTGCACACGAAGCCTTGGGCCAGAGTCGCGTGTCGCAACACAACCCTAGCGGGGACTAGCGCGATGGCCGCCACCATTACGGTGGCGACCTCCTACACAACGTCCGGAGGCACGGCCACGTACCGCGTCGAAATGCCTTGAATGTCGGCTTCCTGGATCTTCGTAGTCAGCGCCTTCTCGGCGGTGCGCCGGGCTCCAGAAAAGCCGGAAAATAGCTGCCGCGGCGGAGCTTCGAAATGCGCAGCTCAACGGTGCCGGCGCGGGTCTGTCAGTCGCAATCCCGGTAGCCCTTGCATTGGTTGATCCAGTTCTCGCTGCGCTTGCCAGGGGCGGCGCCGATCAGGCCAGCCGCCTCCAACTCCATCAGCCGCTCATCTCGCACAGCAGGTCGGCATTGGAGGACTTCTCAGGCAGGCCGCGCAGGACCATCGTGTCGTCGATCATTAAGGGGGTCTCCTGGTGTCAGGTTGAAGGCTTCGACAACCCAAACCCTACCAAGGATCACCTCGGTGGCCGCTCCGCTACGCTCGCCAGAGGCTTCGCTTCGCGCCCCGGGCTCCATCGCTCTTACACCACCACCCTGGACGCAACCGCCACCTAACCTCCAAGTTGAACAACGATGCGGCGACGGTTTGCCGGGTCGATCCAGACGCTGTCGGGGCCAGAAAGCGCGGCGATCAAACGCATCCCAAGCCCTTTGCCGTTCTTCGCCTTAGGCACAAAGTCATCTGGGAACCCCGGTCCCAGATCTGACACGGATACGAGGACCGCCCCTGCGCTGGCCGCATGCCGCACCGCGACGGTGATCGGACCGGCGCCATGCTTGAGGGCATTGGCGACCAGTTCAGCGGCAATCAACCCAAGGCGTGGCAGCAGGGAGGTCGGCAAAGCATCCGCCGCGCCCGGATCAACCTGCAGAGCCACGGAGCGGCTCGGCGCCGAGTAGCTATCCTCATCCTGCTGGCTGATGTCGTTCAACAGGGTGCCGAGATAGGCAGCGGCATTCGACGTTCCACCCCGCAGTCCCTCGGACGGTGCCCGGTGAAGGTGTCGGTGCGCGCGGGCGACGGCGCCGACGCGACGGGCGGCCGTCTGCAATGCTGCCCGCGTCGCCGTGTGGTCTTCCAGTTTGCCTTGCAGCATGAGGGCGCTGTGAAGCAGTTGCAGCCCGTTGGCCACCCGGTGGTCGGCTTCGCGCGCCAGCAGCTCCTTTTCCGCGATCATCTTCTTGGCTTGCCGTCGGTCGCGTTGTGCCTCCACCAAGCTGGTGGCGACATCGGCCAGGGCCTTGACCCGTTGTTGGTCCTGGTCGCTCGTGATCGATGGCCGCGTCGTGGCAAAGGCCAGATGCAGGGTGCCAATGGTGATGCCCGGGGAAGTGAACGACCATAAGCGTGTCGATGTGGCATCGCCGTCGGGCCCAGGAGGCAGGGCAGATGTGTCCTCGCTCAGCCAAGCCAGCACATGGGGCGTGGCGAACAGCAGACGTGCTAATGCGGTCAGGCGATCCGCCTCCGGTTGCTCCGAGTTACCGGAACCGACGTCATTCGATGGGATGCTGACCTCAGAACCGGCCACTTGCCGCGAGGACGACGAAAGGCCCGCCAGGTCGGAAGCAAGATTTTCACGGGTGGGGCGAAATGCAGCCAGTTTGCCCACGAATCTCTAACCTTCGGTTGACCTCACTAACTTAACACACGTTTTCGTTATTCGCAGTACGAAACTATGAACGTTGCCAATCAGTAAGACGGATAGGTCATGCTGGGGACGGAAGAGTTGGTGTCTGCCGATCACCCGACCGGGGTCGAAGTCATCAAGGGGACATTGCCAACTTGTTTGCTCAATAGTTGCACTGGGCCGCATTGCGTGACGGCTTGCGCCGTCACACCGTCCGTGCGGACCCGCTCTGGCAGGCGAGGATCATCGATGCAANGTCGGAGGAGATCTGGCCGCCGTCAAAGCGGGGGCGGATTCAACATCCGTAGCGAACACCACCACCGTTCGGTGTCTTGCCCCCGTTGGCCAGTTTGGCAAGTAGGCTGTTGAAGGCCTCGTTCGGCGTGGCGTAGTCGAGTGTCTTTCTGGGCCGATCGTTGAGGCTGGCGACGACAAGGTCGAGGTCGTCTTGGTCCCACCCGGCCAAGGAGCTGCCCTTTGGCAGGTACTGGCGCAGCAGGCCATTGGTGTTCTCGTTGGAGCCGCGCTGCCAGGGCGAGTGCGGATCGGCGAAGAAGATGCGCATGCCGGTCTGCGCAGCCAAGCCTGCATGTCCGGCCATTTCCTTGCCCTGGTCATAGGTCAGCGTCTGGCGAAGGGGCGCGGGGATGGCGTTCAGCGCACCGGCGAAGGCCGAGGTTGCGACCGCGGCGCGGCGCGTGGGCATATGCACCAGCACGACCAGACGGGTGGTGCGTTC
>NZ_JAUFPN010000062.1 GCF_030409335.1 Paeniroseomonas aquatica | reverse complement strand
GGCTCGGCTCCAAAAAGACTTTACATTCAGACATTCGCAAATCAATATCTATTAGAAGCCACCATGCTGCCAATGCAGGGGCCAGGAGGACGTCCAATGGAAACCATCACCTCACGCCCGATCCGCGTCCCGCTGACCCGGCGTTTCCTGCTAGCTGCGGGTGCCGCTCTGTCAGTCCTGCCGATGGCGTCGGCCCGCGCAACGCCCTTGGCCGACAGTGACATAGCGAAGGTGCTTGCAGGACGGACGCCTAAGGAAGGCGGACCGTTGAAGCTCGACATTCCCAGCATCGCTGAGAACGGCTTGGTCGTTCCCTTGGCAGTCGAGATGGATAGCCCGATGACCGAGGCTGACCATGTCACTGCTATTCATATCTTCGCCGACGGCAATCCCGTCCCTACTGTGGCGACATTTCACTTCACACCCGATAGCGGCAAAGCAGCTGCTAGCACCCGCATACGGCTAGCGCAGACCCAGAATATCGTAGCCATTGCCGAAACTAGCAATGGCGGACTGTTCCGCGCTCAGAGCGAAGTGAAAGTGACTATCGGCGGCTGCGGCGGCTAGGAGAACGATCATGGCAAATCCCGTACCTCGCGTCCGTGTTCCCGCTTCTGCTAAGAAGGGCGAGATCGTCGAAGTTAAGACTTTGATTTCTCACGACATGGAAAGCGGTCAGCGCAAGGACAGTGCCGGCGCTACCATTCCGCGCAAAATCATCAAGCGGTTTGAAGCAAGGTACAACGGCAAGAACGTTTTTGAAGCTGACTGGAATACATCAGTTTCGACGAATCCATATCAGTCATTCTTTTTCCGTGCACAGGAAAGCGGAACGCTTGACTGCGCTTGGACTGATGACGACGGTAGCGTTTATAAGTCTACATCGAAGATCAACGTCGCTTAAGTCGGGGCGCCAATCTCGGTTGGCGTTTCAACAATATATGCACGCATTCGCATAGGATGATGTTGTGATTCATCGCCGACATTTTTTGCAGGCTGCTGCCGCAGCGGCGTCCCTCGGCATTCCCGTAGGTCGTGCTGCCGCTGCACAGGCGTTGACGCAGGACCAGCTGCTTGCTTTCGATCCTGTGGGCCAGGTCACCCTGCTGCACCTCACCGATCTGCATGCGCAGCTTGTACCCATGTACTTCCGCGAGCCCTCGCTCAATGTCGGTGTAGGTAGCGCGAAAGGACAGCCGCCGCATTTGACGGAAGCAGCTTTCCGTCAGGCGTTTGACATCGCTGCCGGGTCACCAGATGCGTATACGCTGACTGCCGAGGATTTCACGGCGCTAGCCCGGGAATACGGGCGCATGGGCGGGCTGGACCGAATTGCCACGTTGGTCGGTGCAATTCGAGCCCAGCGAGGCGACGGACGCGTCCTGTTCCTCGATGGCGGCGACACCTGGCACGGCAGCTGGACCGCACTACAGACCAAGGGCGCCGACATGGTTGGCCTGATGGATCTTCTCAAAATCGACGGCACAACCGGGCACTTTGAATTCACCCTGGGTGCCGAACGCATGAAAGAGCTGGCTGATGCCCGCCCTTACAAGTTCATGGCCGGCAACGTCCTCGATGAATGGAAGGAGCCGGTGTTCACCTCGTGGCAGGTGATAGAACGTGGCGGCGTTCAGATTGGCGTGGTCGGTCAGGCATTTCCCTTTACCCCCGTCGCCAACCCCCGCTGGATGATTCCAGATT
>NZ_JAUFPN010000061.1 GCF_030409335.1 Paeniroseomonas aquatica | reverse complement strand
CAATGCAACTCTGCCCCTGCTGCTGCCGCGACGCTTACCCAGATGATGCCCTTCTCGTAGGCGAACATCGTCCGGCGCCGGGCACCGCCCTGCTTGGGCTCCGCAATCCACGACGCTGCCTTGCGGATGTCCGCCACGGAGAGGCCGGTGATGCGGGCGGCATCCTCCACCGAGGTCCGGTTGCCGGACACGGCCGCGTCAAAGCCACTGGTGCTCGCGTCGATGAAGGGACGGTCCAGCCAGCCGCGTGACGCGATTTCGGTGAACAGGGCGTTGAATAGCGCGAGGTCGGTGCCGCTGTTGATTTGAAGGTGCAGGACGTTTTCCTTGCCCGCCTCTGCCTCGCAGGCGGCGATGGTGACCGTGCGCCGCGGGTCCACGACGATGACGCGGGCCGCCGCGTGCGGCTCGTTTGGCAGTACCTGTTTCTTCTTGTCGAGGCTGGTCCCGCGCAGGTTTGGCACCCAGTGGTTCAGGAAGTAGTTCGTCTGCGTCTCGAGACTGTTGGCCCCGGCGACGAAGATCGTGTCTGCGAGCTCCGCGTCTTCGTAGCAGTTGTTCAGCTCGCCAACGCCCATGTCCCGGGTCCCGTGGACTTCCGAGTTGTAGGCGGGCCGGTTATGGATCCGGATGTTCTTCACCTTCATGCTCTCGAAGTAGAGCTTGCCGGTGGCCCAGGTGTTCTCGTAGCCGCCCCCAGCACCGCCATGGTCGTAGGCGGAGACGATGAGCCCGTCCTCGCCCTGCTCCTCGACCACGCGCCGGGTAACCTCGGCGACGAGCGAGATGCTGTCCTCCCAGGACGTCGGTGACATGGTGCCGTAGCGCCATACGAGGGGGTCGGTCAGGCGCGCCTGCTGTGTGCCGGTAACGGTAGAGTAGGACACCTCCGCCATGCGGGCGCCGCGGATCGAGCCGAGCCCAGAGTTCACGACGCAGTCGTGGTCGGGCTTGATGACGATTTGGACGTCACGCCCGTCCTGCTTAACCACGTTGTACATCGAGGGCGCCACCCAACCGGCACTGTCGGCGCCTTGCTGGCCTCGCAGGTCCTCGCCGTAGGCGTTCTCGCCGGGCGCCGGGCCGCCCTGCCGGTTCATTGGCCAGGTGTATGCCTTGTAGCCGCAGCCCACGATGCAGAAGTGGCAGGTCACATTGTTTACCCGCGCGTCGCGCGGCGGGATTGGAAGGCGGTCGATGTTGCGCTTGTAGGCCATGTTCGCTCCCCCTCAGCCGAGCACGTTGGAATGGCGGCCGTAGATAAGTTCGTCCACGCCCTCGGCCTGGATGTCCCCGTTGGCATCGACTTTCAGGCGGTACTGGGCGAGGTTCTGGGTCGCGTGCCCCCAAACCTGCAGCCCGCCTTTCTCACAGTCGAATCGGCTGTAGTGTCCGGGACAGTTCAGCGTCCGGTCGTCGGTCCGATAGAACATGGGGTAGCCCTTGTGCGGGCAGAGGATCGAGTAGGCCACGACGTCACCGTCTGGTCCGACACCGCCCTCGACGCGAGTGCCCAGCTTGAGCAGAACGCCGGGGCTGTCTGCGTCAGGATAGGCGATTTCCTGTGGCTCGTTGGGCTTGAGGTCGCGGATGTTGGCTAGCTTGGTGCGTGGATAGGTAACCTGAGCCAGCGCCGGGGCAGCCTTGGCTGGTGCCGCCGGTGCAGCGGCTACGGCGGCCGCACCGGCCGCTGCGAGCGCCCCTCGGCCCAGGAAAAAGCGGCGTCCCGCTTCTGCAACCTTGTTGCAACCTGACATGACTGGCCCTCCCTCGATTGGGAAGGCAAGTGCAGTGTTCGTGCCAGACTGGCGCGACCGGCAATCGTAAGCCGCAACACGGCCAAATAGCACGCAACTGGCCGAGGAAGGGCGGATGTTAAATGTACCGCGGCATATGCCTCAGTCCCGCAGTCCAGACCGCGATGGCTCAGCCAGTCCCGAAAGCTGGACTCCCCTTGGAATCGGCCGGCCGCACGAGCCCAAGGCGCCGGACTTTCTCGAACAGGGTAGAGCGGCCGACGCCAAGGCGTGCCGCGGCTGCGCCAACGTCCCAGCCAGTCGCTTCAAGGGCGCTTGCGACGGCGCGGCGTTCGGCGGCCACGAGGATCTCGGCAAGTGTCGCTGCGGCGTCCCCGGTCGCTGCCGCCTCCCTGCGGTCGGGGAAAAGGTCGGCGGCGCCGATCCACGGCCCGTCCGCCAGCGCTACAGCACGGTCCACCCGGTTCCGTAGTTCCCGGGCGTTGCCCGGCCAGGCGTGCGTCTCCATCGCTTTCACCGCCTGCTCGTCGAAGCCGCGCACGGGCCGGGACGAGCGGCCGGAGGCGGTTTCAAGAAAATGGCGGGCCAGATGGACGACGTCCTCTGGCCGCGCCCGCAGCGGCGGGATCTCAACACGGATGACGTCGAGCCGGTACAGCAGGTCCGCGCGAAAACGGCCGTCGCGCACGCGGGCGTCCAGGTCCACGTTCGTAGCGGCAATCGTCCTCGCCTTGAACGGCAGGTTCGCGTTGCCTCCGACCCGGGTGAACTCGCGTGCCTCCAGCAAGCGTAGGAGCTTCGCCTGAAGCTGCGGCGGAAGTTCGGCCACCTCGTCGAGAAACAGTGTTCCCCCTCCTGAGCGCTCCGCGTAACCCTCACGCCGTGAAGCCGCGCCCGTGAAGGCGCCGCGCTCGTGCCCGAAGACTTCACTCTCCAGCAAGTCGGCCGGTATCGCGGCGCAGTTGACGGCGATGAAGGGCAGCCGAGCACGGGGCGACAGGGCGTGCAGCAGCCGGGCGGCGACCTCCTTGCCCGTGCCGGTTTCCCCGAGCAGCAACGACGTACTGTCGCTCAAGGCAGCGCGGCGCAGGACCGCCTCGACGCGGCGTATCGCGGCCGAGGGGCCAAGGACGGCGTCCTCGGGCGCGACGAGCTTGCGGGCAAGGAGCACCTCGATGCGGCCGAGCAGGTCCATGGTCTCAATCGGCTTGACCAGGAAGTCGTCCACGCCACCCTTGAGCAGTCGGATGGCCTGGTCGATTCCGGCATATGCGGTCATCACCAAGATCGGCGTCCCAGCCAGGCGCTCCCGGTGGGAGAGGAACAACTCCTCGCCGGAGCCATCGGGAAGGCGCAGGTCGGACAGCAGGAGGTCGGGGAGGCGGCGCGCGAGCGCCGCCGCGGCCTCGACGGCACCATGCGCCCACTCGACGGCGTAGCCTTCCAGCCTGAGCCGCTGCGCCAGGGTGCCGCCCATGACCGCGTCGTCCTCGACAAGCAGGAGGCGGCCGCGTTCAGAGGGCATGGATGGCCTCCATTGGGGCAGACACCGTAGGCAACTCGGCGACGAGGCGGGTGCCGGTGTCGGAGGGAAGCCGAACGATGCGTCCGCCCAGGCTTCGGGCCAGACGCACCGCCGTCCAGAGACCGAGGCCACCGTCTTCGGGCGGCGGCCCGTCGCAGGCAACCAGCAGGACCTCCACCGCGGGCGGCAGGCCGGGACCGGCATCTGTCACTTCGACGACCGCGCCCCCGCCGTCCAGTTTTCCCGCTCGGAAGCGAAGCGTGCCCTGCGGCGGAGAGGCCGCGGCAGCGTTGAGTAAGAGGTTGAGCGCCACCTGACGCGCCAAGGTGCGGTCCACGGCGATTTGGTCGGGCAGGTCGTTCTGCCAGTCCAGGGTGAGCCCTCGGCGCGCCACCTCGTGGCGCACGAGCAGCCGGAGATCCTCGAAGTCCTGCGCCGCTAGCGCCGTGGTGCCGGGCGTCCCTCGCCAGGTGACAAGGCCAGCCCTCACAACGTTGCGGATGTCACCCAGGCCGCGCCGGAGCAGGCCAAGGGCCTCCGCGCGTACCGCGGGGTCGTCGCCGTGGTCGCTTAGCGTGTCGACGGCCGTGATCAGGCCGCCAAGGGGATTGTTGACCTCATGAGCCATGGCGGCGGCGAGGCGACCTACCTGCGCATGACGCTCCTCCTTGGCGAGGCGGGCCGCCATGGCTTCCCGTTCGGCGGACGCCGCCGCAGCCTGATTCCAGGCAGCCAGGAGTGCCGCGTGCTCCGGACCGATTCCAACCGTCTCGTCCACCGGAACCGGCCGCCCGCCACGAGCGGCCTCGGTCAACCGCCGCCGCACGAGGTCTGCGGGCGCGAGAAGGTGGCGCACGAGCAGGCCTCCCGCAGCCGCGAAGACCAAGGCGAACGCCCCGTTGACGAGTACGAGGGTCCGGACCACGGCCCTGCGCTCAGCTAGGAGCGGCCCGATGTCGGCCTGGGCGACGATGCGGCCCACGGGCACGTCGCCTTCGGCAAGGTCGCGCGCCAGGACGGCGGTTGCGGCGTCTGCGTCGAGCACCGGCCTTCCGGCGGCCGCTGCGGTGTCGGCCTGCGCCGCGATCACCGAAGGAAGCCTAGTGCCGCTCGGGGCGCTGCGAGGCTCTGCCGACGCCAGGACCGTGCCGTCCGGCAGGAGGACCGCGGAGAGCATCGGGCGAAGGGCGCCGTATCTTGTGCGTGCGCGGTCGAGGGCGTCGAAGGCTTCCCAAACGTCGGCTCTCGCGGCAGCGGGCTGCACGGCAGTCGCAAGGCCGTCGAGGAAGGCGGAGGCCAGCTCCGACAGGTGACGTTCCTGGTCGCGTGCCAAGCGGGACAGGACGGCCTGCCCCGTGGCGAGAGCCAGGCCTGCGACCAGCACGGCGACAATCAGCGGCACCCGGATGGCCAACGGCCAGCGCCGCGGGTCGAGCGCGCCGGGCGGTATCACGTCGGTGCCCCCACGGCTGCCGCCATGCGCGCGATGCCGCCGTACAGGGATGGTTCGCCGGGAACGAAGCCGTCGAGCTGGAGGGTCTTAAGAACCCGCCTTCCGGACACGCTCTCGGCCATCTCGGTGAGCGCCTTGGCGAGCCCCCGGGCCACGGGGCCGTCCCGGTTCTCAGACAGGCAGCAGATGGGCGGGAAGCCGTGCCAATCCGAGCGTCCGATGACCTTGGTGCCGGATGTCAGGGCCGGTTCACGGTCGGCGACCGTCTCCCAAACATAGCCGTCAACCGAGCCGCTTTCCGCCAAGCCTGCGCCTACAGCCCGCAGGACGTTCCGGTGGCCGTAGGCGAAGAAGGGCCGGTTGAAGAACCCTTCGGGCCGTTCGTGGCGTGCTGCCAGGAGCCAGCGCGTCACCAGGAAACCGGAGTTACTGTCCGGATCCGAAAAGGCGTGAGAATGGCCGCGGAGGTCGTCGATCGTGGACGCGCCCAGGGTAGCGTCGCTGATGAGGTAAGACTGGTACAGCGGGCGCCCGCGGTGGAGCGGCACGGCCAGCAAGGAAAGCCGATCGGCGTGACGGACATAGGGAAAGCCGCAGATCCACGCAGCGTCGAGTTGCCCCGCCAGAAGCAAGGCTACGATTTCCTGGTAGGTGCGGCGCTTGACCAGTTGGACGGGGAAGCCGAGAGCCGCCTCGAGATGCCCTCCAAGATCTCGCAGGAGCGCCAGATCGGAGTCCAGGAAGACCGGAGTAAGCCCGAAGCGGACAGGCATCGCCGCGCGTCCAAGATGTGGCACCGAAATCGTAGCTGCAACAAGGGTTCTGCGACCCACAAATCCGCCAAGGCCCATCCTGCCAGCGCCTCCCGGAACATCTAAGGCGCGAACCACTTGCGGCGCCAGTTCAAAGCCTGACAGGCGCCAGCGCCCTGTTCGACCCCGGCGAATGCCTATGGGCTACTGCGGCTCCTGGCTCTTGAGCGCCATGGGCACGAGCGGCAGCACCAACGCCACATTCACCAAGGCGGCGCCGCACAGGACGACGAGGGTCCCATGGGGACCCAGGCCGTCTAGCAGCCAGGCGCCGATCAAGGGCGCCGCCGCGGTAGCCAGAAGGGTCGGTAGCGCCAGGCGGCCCATGAGGATGGCGTAGCCCTCGCGGCCGAACAGCGCGAGCGGCACGGTGCCCCGGGCGATGGAGCGAATGCCGCTGCCCATGCCGTAGAGGACGATGCTCGCCGCCGCGATACCCGGCACCCCCACCAGAAGGCCGAGGCCGACCGCGACCAGGATCGAGGAAGCGACCAAGCCCCAAATAGGATGAGCCTTTTTGCCGAATGCCATCTCGAGGATGCGCCCGCCGACCTGCGCTGGACCAATCAATGTGCCTAGACCGACCGCCGCCGCGAGGGCCAGCCCCTGGGCCTGCAGCAGCATTAGCAGGTGCACGCCGATGACCGTCATGGTGCCATAGGCGAGCGTGAAACCCGCCGCCAGCAGCAGGAAGGCGGCACGCTGGTCCGGACGCACGTGCCCAGGTGGCGGCGAACCCGTCATGACGGGCTTTGGTAACCGCTCTTCCTCGCGCGGCAGGGCGAGCAGGTAGAGGGGCAGCACCACCACGACCATTAGCGCTGCATAAGTGAGGCAGGCACCGCGCCAGCCCAAGTGAGCGGCGAGGAATGCTGTCAACGGCCAGCAGACGGTACTGGCAAAGCCTCCGAATAGGGTGACCTGAGTGATGACTGGCCGCGCGTCCTCGCCGTAGAGCCGACCAAGTGCGGAAAAGGCCGGATCGTAAAGACCGGCACCCATCCCGAACCCGATGACGACCCAAGCTACGATAAAGAGCGGCAGGTTGGGTGCGAGGGCGAGGCCGAGCAACCCGACGGCGAGCAACACAGCGCTCGCGGCCAACACCGGACGGCCGCCGCGCCGTTCGATAATGTGCCCAATGCGCGGCGAGACCAAACCGGAAACCAGCAGACCGATGGATAGCGCACCAACGACCCAGGCGAGCGGCCAGCCGGTGTCGTCTACGACCGGTCCGGCCAAGACGGCGGGTAGGTAGTAGCTGCTGCCCCAAGCGAGGACTTGCGCCACGCCTATTGCCGACACGACTACCAACCTCGGACGGTTGGTAGTGGGATCTACCGGGGCGGTGCCTCCGGCTGCGATATCTAGGCTCATTAGGCTTGGTCGGCCGGGGCGAGTTCCTTGCGAGCCGAGCTGCCGCAGCAGGGCGTGTCCTCAGTAAATGCCGGTTTAGGCGCGCAGCAGCCGCCCTGCAGAATCTCCGGCGTGCAGCACGATGCCGAAGTGTCCACCGCTTCCGGAAGCACGCGGCTGGAACTGCAGACGCCGGTTTGCGGCAGATCAAGTTCGACCCGGCGGGCCGCCTCCACATCGCCTGCTAGGTATGCGGCGATGGAGCGAACCTGCTCATAGCCGGTCGCTAGCAAGAAGGTCGGCGCTCGGCCATAGGAAGCCATCCCCGCGAGGAAGAGGCCGATGTCCGGCTGGGCTAACTCCTCGGCACCGTGCGGCCGAACGGTGCCACAGGAATGAAGGTTCGGATCAATGAGCGGCGCCAGCACGCGTGGGCATTCCAGCGCCGGGTCGAGATCGAGCCTGACCTCAGCAAGAATACTGAGGTCAGGCCGCAGGCCGGTTGCCACCACCATCTCATTGACTTCGACCACCTGACCTTCGGTGCTTTGCACCACTAACGTCTCACCGGGGCCACGCCAGATCTCGTCGACGGAGAAGGGTGCCAGGAGCTCGATGGTGCCGCTCTCGACGAGGTGTTGTAGCCGCTGGCCAAGCGCGCCGCGCTCTGGCAACTGATCGGACGCACCGCCGCCATAGGCCCGTGTCAGGTCAGTGCTCCGCGTTGCCCAAAGGATGGAAGTGCCCGGCGCCTGCTCAGCGAGAGAAGCAAGGTTGATAAGGGTGCCGATGGCGGAGTGGCCGGACCCGACGACAAGGACTCGCCTGCCCGCGTAGCGGGTACGGGCGCCGCCGAGGACGTCGGGCATGCCGTAGCAGATACGGTCGGCCGCTTGATGCTCACCGATGGCGGGTAAGCCGGAGGAACCGGCGGGGCTCGGATTGCCCCAGGTTCCGGAGGCGATGATGACCGCGCTGGCGAGGATGCGTCCCTGTTGTCCTTGCCCATTCTCGAACCGCACCTCGAAGGGCTGCTGCGCGCGCCCAGCGTTCCGCACCTTGCCCGCGCGAAGCCGGGCAACTCCGGTGACGCGTGTGTTCGGCCGCAGGCGGCCGGCAAGCTCCGGGACTGCAGCAAGCGGCGCCAGGTAGCGCTCGACGAGGTCACGGCCAGTCGGGAATGCCTCCGGGTCCGGCGCCGTCCAGCCGTGCCGCTCCAGCATGGTCCGGGCCGACCGGTCGATATTGTAACGCCGTGGCGAGAACATGTGGACGTGGCCCCAGCCTAGCAGCGCCGTTCCGACCGAGGGACCAGCTTCGAGGACGACCGGCTCTAGCCCACGCTCGAGTAACTGCGCCGCGGCGGCGAGGCCGACGGGACCGCCACCTATGATGGCGACCGGGAGCGATGCAGGGTTCTGGCGCGCGGTTTTCGAAGCCTCGGGGCGCCGGTCGACGGAGCAACATGAGCTCATCTTAGTTATCCTTTCCCATACCTCTGAGGGCGATGCATCACGACAAATGAAAGCTCAGCACTTGCAGTCTTCCCCAGCTGCCCCGCGGGCATTGGCGGCACGGCCGGTCTCGGTCAGGGCGGCGGTGGCGTCCATCCAGGCGCCGAGGCCGACCTTGAAGGCTTCGCGGCCCTTCTCCGTCAGCGTGTAGACGCGACGCTCGCGGCCCGATACGACCTCGGTTTCCAAGGTGACGTAGCCACCCTGCTCGAACTCGCGCAGCGTCGGGTAGAGGGCGCCTTCGGACGGTGAGCAGCAGCCATTGGTTGTCCGCTCCACCGCCCGAGAGATGTCGTAGCCATGCGCCGGGCCGTCGTGCAGCACCTGCAAGACGAAGAACCGGCTGAGCGCCATTTTGATCGTCCCTGCCCAATAGCTGCGGTCAGTGAAGTCCGGAGATGGACGAACAACAGTGCGAAGGGCGGACGGCTTTGCCATATCGACACCCTATGCCTCGGAGGGCGAGGTATCAAATGGAAAGTTTTGAGGTGGATCTTGGTTTAGTGCGGGTGGCTACAATCGTTCGGTGTCGCCACACCCAGTTCCATCGTGAGAGCGGGTGAGACAGGGCTTTGGCCCGACATGGTCATATACCGACATTCGGAATGATATATTGCGTTGCACAATTTGTGTTGCGTCATCTTTGTGGACGCCTACGTTCCCCAACGGGCAGCGACACAGCCGTGTCCTGCCTTTCTTGGACGTTTCCTCCCTAAACTCGGCGGCGCCTTCGGGTGCCGCCCTTTTTTTGGCCATCGCAGGTTCATCAACCTGCACGGCGCACGGTTCCTACCAAAGACGACTTTTCCCGGCAACAAAATTGCAAATCCAAGTATGTTAGAAGAATTTCACCACTTGCTGCCTTAACATATGCGGAACGGTGCTGAACCGATCAAGCGCGAACAACTGGCACCTCTGCAAGCCGGGTGGTGTAACAGGGCGAATGATGCTCGGCGCGTAGCTTCCAGCCTTTTTCGATGCCGGTAGCCGCCAGCGAAACTGTGCCGCGCCCAAACCGGGCATTCAGGCTATCCATCGTCGCCATGCACTTCGCTTCGCGCTCTGTTGGCGCATCAAACAGGGTGCGCGGCGCATCCTCGGCGCGGCAGAGGTCATCGAGTAACACCCCGGCTTTGACGTAGCGGAAACCCTGCCGCCAAGCGGCCTCGACGCAACGGGAAGCGGCGGTGATGAGGGCAGGGGTATCGCTCGACATCGGAAACAGCCTGGTCACACGCGAGGCATGATGCTGCGGGTAGTCGCGGTGCGGGCTGGTGTGGAAGAAGGCGGTCAGCTTGCCCGCTACTAAACCATGCTGCCGTAGCTTCTCCCCGGCGCGGCTGGCGTGAGAGGCAACGGCTTCCAGCATTTCGGCTTTGCTCGTCACCACCCGCCCAAAGGAGCGGGTACAGGCCATTCCCTTGCGTTGCGGGGCCACGTCTTCCAGTGCCAGGCAGGGCAGGCCGCGCAATTCCATGATCGTGCGCTCGAGGACGACGGTGCCCATACTCCGCGCCTGCTTGGGGCTGAGATCGCGCAGCTGGGCGGCGGTCGTGATGCCGAGGCCTGCCAGTTTGGTCGTCGTCGCCCGTCCGATGCCCCAAATGTCCGACACCTCGAAGGCACGTAGCACGGCGGTGCGTACCGACTCCTCCATCAGGTCACACACCGCGCCAAAGGTCGGGTTTTTCTTGGCTACCACGTTCGCTAGCTTGGCCAGCGTCTTGGTCGGACCGATCCCAACGCAGGTCGGAATGCCCGTCCATTTTTGGACCGTTCCGCGCATCTCCTGGCCGTAGGCCCAGAGATCGACATGCGGAAAACCACCGAAATCCATGAACGTCTCGTCAATGGAGTAGCATTCGGTCTCGGGGGAAAACTGGCCCAAAGCCTCCTGCACGCGGCGGCTCATATCGCCGTACAGGACGTAGTTGGAACTGAAGACGCGAATGCCGTGCTTCTCGATCAGTGGGCGCAGCTTGAAGGCTGGATCGCCCATCTTGATGCCGAGGGCTTTGACCTCATTGCTGCGGGCAATGGCGCAGCCGTCATTGTTCGACAGCACCAGCACCGGCACGCCTTCGAGCCGGGGATTGAACACCCGCTCGCAGGAAACATAGAAGTTGTTGCAGTCGATAAGCGCAATCGGCGTCGGACCGGCCATGATACTAGCCTGGATAATTCGTGAGGCCGACAGCAAGCGTCG
>NZ_JAUFPN010000060.1 GCF_030409335.1 Paeniroseomonas aquatica | reverse complement strand
GGTGGTGATGGACAACCTCGCAGCCCACAAGGTGGCCGGTGTGCGCGAAACTGTCCAAGCAGCAGGCGCCCACGTCATGCTGCTGCCAGCTTACTCGCCCGACCTCAACCCAATCGAGCAGGCCTTTGCCAAGCTCAAGGCCGGCCTGCGCAAAGCTGCTGCCCGAACGCGGGAGGCGCTATGGGATACCATCGGACAACTGCTCGACGGCTTCAGCCCCAGCGAGTGCCAGAACTACCTCGCTAACTCAGGATATGCGTTCGACTAAACCTGAAATGCTCTAGCTCTTAATATTCAAATTCCTACTAATTTCGCCGCAACGCTAGGGAGTATTTCGTCGATGCCAGCTTTCTTGGCGTTGGTATATTCCGATAGTATAGTTTCGCGTCCTAAGCGCATAAACTCGAATGTCAACGAATGGTTGCAACAATTCGTGGCCAAATCAGCGAGAATGGCATTGGGAATTTTGACATGGAAGCCTTGCTGCTGTTAGTAAACTCAGGGTTTTTCACATGAGTCCCCGGAATGGCCGGATCAATAACGGCGTAGCGATCCGTTCAGCATCTGGCGCAGCGGCCGAACTACGTGACCAAGTTGAAGCATGGGTCAATGAGGGCGGAAGTTGGAAGCGGGGAACCGGCATGCTGCAAGTGCTCATTATTGAAGATGACGTTATCATCGGAATGCTACTCGCGCGGATCCTTGTGGGCATGGGCCATGAGGTGATCGGTGTGGAGGGAACTGAAGAGGGAGCGGTTGCGGCTGCCGCGAGGAACCCGCCGGGCCTGATCCTGGCTGACAAGCGCCTTAGCGCCGGCAGCGGTCAGGCGGCGATCAAGCGGATCATACACACCGGTTTCGTCCCCCACATCTGGATGAGCGGAGGTCCGGCGCGTCGTGGAGATGCAAAGAGTCGTGGAGATGCACAGATTGGAGTGGCCGACCTACAAAAGCCATTTACGGAACAGGGGTTAAAGGCGGCGATCGCGCAGGTCACCAGGCTGGGTGCATCAGCCACAGCCGCCGATGCAGCAACGATCGGTGAACAAGCAAAGGGGGGGCGCCCTCGACGCTGAATAACACTCAGCTGGAGCCTATCGCTGTGGCCCGCAACCAGAGAAAGTTTGTCCTTGGTTTCGAACGCTGTCCTTATTCTGTCAGGGATTTTGTCAGGCGCCTCGAGATGGTCTCTCATTTTCAGCGAGGCGGGACGGAGGATGAGGTGCCCTATACAACGGAGCGCCGTGCGGCATTTCTGAAGAAGCTCAAGCCGCCAAATGCGGTACCTCTGCGCCAGTTTGCCAAGAACGAAAGAATTTTCGAAGCGACACTACACGCTTGGCGTCGGAACGCCTGCAGCCAAAGGCAGCTCCTGTCGGATGCCGATGCCGACCCAAAGGGTTGAACACAGCGCAATAAGTTCGCAGCCGTCATCGCTATGGCGCGGTTGCGTAATCAGGCTGAGGGCGCGCTTTTTTCGTTGGCGCTTTGATCAGTTCCCAGCGACGGTGTCGGGCATACCGAGGGCGTTGAAGGTGTTGAGGATGGCGCAGCAGATCTGCACCTACGCGACTTGACGGGCCTGATCACGGGCTGACAGCCGCTCGCCCAAGCGCTTAAGGCGGATATCGCCGTCTCGGTCAAGCTGCGCCGGTGATAGCCAATCCAGCGCTTCCAGAGGCGGCGTCCGAGGTGCTTGATGGCACGCAGACTCTCGTTGCGCTCCGCCGCTCCAAAGGTATGCACCTTCCACGGCTCGCCGTTGCGCCTCGGCGGCACGACAAGGGCGGCCCCGCGGGCGGCGGAGGCCTCGTAGAGGCCGCGGGTGTCGTAGGCCCCGTCATCGCTGATGATGCCGATCCGCTCCTTTGGGTGCAGCTGTCCCAGCGGACTTGGCACGATCTCGCCATCACCGCGCCGGTGGTCGGTCATCTCGACGGCTTGCACCTCGTTGCTGTCGGCATCGATCACCAAATGCACTTTGCGCCAGAACCGGCGCTTGTCGGCCCCATGTTTCCTGGCCTTCCACTTACCCTCGCCCAGTACCTCCAGCCCGGTGCTGTCGATCACGAGGTGCAGCGGCCCGCCGCGGGCGCGGTAGGAATTGGCGATCGTGAGGCTCTTCTGACGCCGCGAGAGCGTGCTGTAGGGCGGCACCGGCCCGCCGGATCAGGCTCCCCGCCATGCCCTGGGCTGCCCGCAGAAGCAGCTATTTTATCGCCTTCAGCGTCAGCACGCACTGGGTTTCCGCATCCGAGAAGACCGGCGGCCGGCCACGCTTTCTTGTGCCCTCGGCAGCGTGCCAAGCCACATCCGGCGAGATCCAGACCGTCAGGTCGCCACGCGTGATCAGCGCCCGGTCCTACTCACGCCAGTTCCGCGTCCGATAGCGCGCCTTCGGGCGTCCGCTCTGGGTCGATGCTTTGCTCATGCAGGAATACCAGCAAAATTTATGCAACAACGCCGTTGTAATCCGTCATCGACGCCATGGAACGCCAAGCGAGGTACCCGCCCGTCGCAACCATACCCGAACCCAGCAAAGCTTGCCGGCGGTTCACGTGGCGGGCCAGGCGCCGCCGACATCGCCGGAAACATAGGGGCCGCGATAGCCCGTCAGGGTATCGACATAGTCGTGCCGCTGCTGCGCCTCGGCATCCGGGTGGCGGTCACGCAGCAACCCGCGCATTGCCGCCACCGACGCGAAATCGCGCGCCTCCATCCAGTCCCGCAAGCGTTTGAGCATTCCGCGCAAGTGCTCTGGGCCATGCCGAAGCAGCGCCGAGGTGGTCATGACCGCATCCGCGCCAGCAAGCAAGTAACGGATCACCTCCTCCGCATCCTCGACGCCCGTGCTGGCAGCGAGCGACGCGTGCGGCAGCCGGCCAGACAGCATGGAAAGCCACAGCAACCCAAGCCGGGTTTCCCGTGGGCTGCTTAGCGCCACGTCATTGTGCCAGCGTAGCCGCACCAGATCGATGTCTGGCTGGTAAAGCCGGTTGAACAACACCAGCCCATCCGCTCCGGCTCCGTCCAGCGCGTACGCCAGCTCGCCGAAGGCCGAAAAATGCGGGTGCAGCTTGACCGCGAGCGGGATGGCGATACAGCCGCGCACCGCGCGCACCAGCGCGACGCACTCCGCCTCGGCCTCGCGCCCTGTCGTCGTGGCGCCTGACACAATGCGGTAGATGTTCAGCTCGAGGGCGGAGGCACCTGCCTGTTCGATGAGCCGCGCATGGTCCACCCAGCCCGCCACCGTGCTGCCGTTGAGGCTGGCGATAACAGGGATGTCCAGCGCCGCGCGGGTGCGAGCGATAAGGTCCAAATACCTTTCCGGCCCGGCGTTGTAGGTGACCGCCGCCGAGAAGTATGAAGTGGCCTCGGGCGAAGACTCGGCCCCGACATTGGTCATCTTGTCAGTCAGCACCGCCTCATGCCGCAACTGTTCTTCGAACAGGGATGGCAGGACCACGGCTGCCGCCCCGGCATCCTCCAGCCGGCGCAACATGTGCAACTCGGCGCAGAGTGGCGAGGCTGAGGCGATGATCGGGTTGCGCAGCGTCAGGCCGAGATAGCTCGTGGTGAGGTCCATGAATGTCAGGCCTTCACGGCGTCGGGCTGGAAGCGACTACCATCGCGCCGCGCCAGGCTTTCGTACTGTGCGTATTTCTCCAGCACCGCGGCTTGGGCGGTCTCCAGCAGCTGAGCGGCCTCGGACGGGCGGCTGCTGGCCAGGCTGCGGTAGCGAAGCTCATTGTAGGCGTAGTCCTTCATCTGAATGCTCGGTCGCGGGCTATCGAGCCGGAACGGTACCTCGCCCGCACCGCGCATCGCCGGGTTGAAGCGAAATAGCGGCCAATAGCCCGACGCCGTTGCGAGGTCCTGTTGGTGCATGCCGAAGCGCAGATCGAAGCCATGCGCGATGCAATGGCTGTAGGCCAGGATCAGCGAAGGGCCGGGCCAAGCCTCGGCCTCGCGGAAGGCCAGCAGCGTGTGTTGCGGGTTGGCGCCCATTGCCACCTGCGCAACATAAACATTGCCATAGGCAATGGCTTGCAATCCCAGATCCTTGCGCGCCGTGCGCTTGCCGGCCGCGGCAAATTTTGCTACAGCGCCAAGCGGTGTGGCCTTGGAGGCCTGGCCGCCGGTGTTGGAATACACCTCGGTATCCAGCACCAGCACATTCACGTCGCGGGCGCTGGCCAGCACATGGTCCAGCCCGCCATAATCGATATCGTAGGCCCAGCCATCGCCGCCGACGAGCCAGACGCTGCGGCGGATCAGGTGGTCGGCCACGGACAGTAGGTCGAGCACCGCGGGCGTGTCGCCCATGGCGGCCAAGCGGCGCTGCAACTCGGCGATCCGCTGGCGCTGGGTTGCGATATCGGATTCGCGGACCTGCGGCGCGGCCAGGACGGCTTCGACCAGGGTTTCACCCAATTGCGGCGCGAGCTGCCGCAGCAGCCGCGCTGCAAGCGCGCCGTGCATGTCGGCGGCTAGGCGGAAGCCCAGCCCGAACTCCGCATTGTCCTCGAACAGGGAATTGGACCAGGCGGGGCCGCGGCCGGCGCTGTTGGTGGTCCACGGTGTCACCGGCAAGTTACCACCATAGATTGAGGAGCAACCGGTGGCGTTGGCGATCTGCAACCGGTCGCCGAAGAGTTGCGATAGCAGCCGCAAATAGGGCGTCTCACCACAGCCAGCGCACGCACCGGAGAACTCGAACAGTGGCTCCAGGAACTGGACACCGCGGACATCCGCGAAATCGACCAGCGCGCGGTCATTCACCGGCAGGGTCTCGAAGAAGGCGATGTTCAGGCGCTCGGCCTCCAGCACCGGAGCCTTGGCGGCCATGTTGATGGCCTTATGTCCCGGCTCAGTGGCGCTGATTGCGGGGCAGACTTCGACGCAGATGCAGCAGCCGGTGCAGTCCTCGACGTAGACCTGCAGCGTGAAGCGACTGTCGGGATAGCCGCGTGCATTCACTTCTGCAGTCTTGAAGCTGGGTGGTGTGGCGTTGGTCAGCTGGTCAGCATCAAAGAAACGGGCGCGGATGACAGAATGTGGGCAAGCGATGGAGCACTGACCGCACTGAATGCAGAGATCTTGGTCCCAGATTGGCACGACGTCGGCGATGTTCCGCTTCTCCCAGGCCGCGGTGCCGAGCGGAAAGGTGCCATCCACCGGCATGGCGCTGACCGGCAGCGCATCGCCCCGGCCGGCCATGATGGCGGCGGTAAAGTTGCGGACGAATGCCGGTGCCGAGGCAGGGACGATGGGTGGGCGCTCAAAGCTACTGGTTGCCATCGCAGGCACTGTGACCTCGTGCAGATGTGCCAGCGTGTGGTCCACGGCGGCGAAATTCCTTGCCACCACCTCGCCACCCTTCCGGCCGTAGGTTTTCTCAATCATGTGCTTGATGCGTTGCACGGCCTCGACGCTTGGCAGCACGCCGGAGATGGCGAAAAAGCAAGTTTGCAGCACGGTGTTCACCAGCCCGCCCAGGCCGGTTTCTCGCGCTACCTGGGATGCGTCGATCACGTGCAGGCGCAGCTTTTTGTCAATAATTTCCTGCTGCACCGAGCGTGGCAGGTGGCTCCAGGCCTCGTCCGGCCCATGCGGGCAGTTGAGCAGAAAGGTGGCGCCGGGGGCGGCCAGGCTCAGCACGTCCACTCGGTCCAGGAAGGCAAACTGGTGGCAGGCCACGAAGCTGGCACGGGCGATGAGATAGGGTGCCCGGATCGGCTGCGGTCCGAAGCGCAGATGGGAGACCGTCTGTGCACCGGATTTGTGCGAATCATAGACAAAGTAGCCCTGCGCATAGCGCCCGTCATCCTCCGCCAGGATCTTCACGCTGTTCTTGTTGGCGCCCACCGTGCCGTCCGAACCCAGGCCGTAGAAGACGGCGCGGATGATGCTGTCGGGCTCGATATCGAAGCCCGGGTCATAGGCGAGGCTAGTGCCGGAGACATCGTCGTTAATGCCGATGGTGAAGCCGTTGCGCGGGGCGGGCGCGGCCATTTCATCGAACACCGCCCTGGCCATGGCAGGGGTGAAGTCCTTGGAGGACAGGCCGTAGCGGCCGCCGATCACGCGGGGCATCGTCGCCCGCGCCCCACTCGCCACGGCCTGCGCCAGCGTGGTCACGACATCGAGGTAGAGCGGCTCTCCGGTCGCGCCCGGCTCTTTGGTGCGGTCCAGCACCGCCACTGCATGCGTGCTGGCGGGCAGGGCCGCGAGGAAATGTGCCGTCGAGAACGGCCGGTAAAGCCGCACCTGCAACACGCCCACCCGTGCCTTGAGACATTGTGCCATGTCGCGCGCCGTCTCCGCGGCCGAACCGATCAGCACGATGACATGCTCCGCATCCGGAGGGCCGTCATATTCAAACAGTCTGTAGGTCCGGCCGGTCAGCGTGGCAAACCGAGCCATGGCCGCTTCGACAATGGCCGGCGTCGCCGCGTAGAACGGGTTCGCCGCCTCGCGCGCTTGGAAGAAGGTGTCGGGGTTGTGCGCGGTGCCGCGCATAACCGGTCGTTCAGGCGTCAGCGCGCGGGCGCGGTGGGCACGCACCAGATCATTGCGGATCATTGCGCAGATATCGGTATCCGTCAGCAGCGTCAGCTTGTTCAGCTCGTGTGAGGTGCGGAAGCCATCGAAGAAATGCATGAAGGGCACGCGGCTTTCGAGCGTCGCGGCCTGGGCGATCAGCGCCAGGTCATGCGCTTCCTGCACCGAGGCAGAGGAGAGCATGGCAAAGCCGCTGCTCCGCGTCGCCATCACATCCGAATGGTCGCCGAAGATGGAGAGCGCCTGGGTGGCCAGGGCACGGGCGGCAACGTGGAAGACACAGGATGTCAGCTCGCCCGCGATCTTGAACATATTGGGCAGCATGAGAAGCAGGCCCTGTGAGGATGTGAAAGTGGTGGTCAGCGCACCCGACTGCAGGGCGCCATGCACTGTGCCGGCGGCACCGCCCTCGCTCTGCATTTCCTGCACCACCGGCACGCTGCCCCAAATGTTAGGGATGCCGGCCGACGCCCATTCATCGGCCAGCTCAGCCATCGTCGAGGATGGCGTGATCGGGTAGATCGCGCAGACCTCGTTGACCCGATAGGCGACATGGGCGGCCGCGGTGTTACCGTCCATCGTCGCGGTCTGCCGGGCGGTGGTGGTGGCCTCGATGGCGGGCTGCGGCGGGGTGATGACGTTCATGGGCGCAGCTCCGCAGGCTCGGGGATCATCTCGATGGCGTGGCAGGGGCACTGCTCGAAACACACGCCGCAGCCGGTGCAGCGATCGAAGTCAAATTCGTAGCCTGAGCCGAGGCCAAGCTTGACGATGGCCTGTTCAGGGCAGGCGGCGAAGCACTGGTCGCACTCGTAGCAGTTGCCGCAAGAGAGGCAGCGGCGCGCCTCATGCCGAGCCTGCGCCTCGGTCAGGCCGGCGGTGGTTTCCACGAAGCCGGCACGCTGCGCCACAGGCAGTTCCTGCTGCGTGGCCAACGGCGCTACGGCATAAATAGGTAGGTGCAGATCGACAAAATCGATGACCGGTTGGCGCGCTTGCACCGCCATCGTGGTTCCCCGCAGCCAGGCGTCCATATGTCGCGCAGCCTTTTTGCCGGCGCCCACCGCGGCCGTCACGCTCCGGTCCCCCGGTACCGTGTCCCCACCTGCGAAAATACCGGGGCGGCCGGTCATCATGGCGGCGTCGACCAACACGGTGCCGTCGGCCGCGAAGGCAACGTCGGGGAGATTGCGCAGAAAGCCGGTGTCAGCCTGCTGGCCCAGTGCCAGCACTACGCTGTCGGCCGGCAGGGTCTCGAATTCACCGGTTGGCACTGCACGACCTTCGACATCAAGCATCATACGCTCGATGTTGATCGTGCCGGCGCCGACGTCGTGGATGCTGCTGAGCCACTTGATCTTGATGCCTTCGGCCACGGCCTCGTCGGCCTCAAATTCATGCGCGCCCATATGCGCGCGGTCCTTCCGGTAGACGACCATCGCCTCCTCGGCGCCTAGGCGCCGGGCGGTGCGTGCCGCGTCCATCGCGGTATTTCCGGCGCCATAGATGACGACGCGGCGGCCCAGCGCAGGCGGGGTGCCTGCGCTGGCGTCATGCAGCAAGCTGATGGCGGTGAAGACCCGCGCGGCATCGCGAGCCGGGATGTCGATACGGCGACCGATCTGCGCGCCGATAGCGATGAACACTGCGTCGAACCCACCTTCCGCCTGCTCAGCCAGCACATCCACCACCTTGTGGTTGCTGGTGATGCGCACGCCCATCGCCTCGATGCCGCGGATTTCCTGCAGCAGATCCGCGCGCGGCAGACGGTAGGCGGGGATGCCGTAATGCATCATGCCACCGGGCAATGGGCCGGCATCGCGCAGCTCCACCGCATGGCCGAGGCGGGCAAGGTGATAGGCCGCTGAAAGCCCGCCAGGCCCGCCGCCCACTATCAGGATGCGCTTGCCGCTGGGTGCCGCGGGCGCCGGCAGCGCCCAGCCCTTTGCGGCCGCCAAGTCGCCCAGGAAGCGCTCGACGGCATGGATGCTGACGGCGCTGTCGAGCTGACCACGATTGCAGCTAGTTTCGCATGGGTGATAGCAGACCCGGCCATGTACCGCGGGGAACGGGTTATCACGCACGATCATTTCCCACGCTTCGCGGTACTTCCCTGCCTGGGCAAGTTCGAGCCACGCCTGGATATTCTCGCCGGCCGGGCAAGCGTTGTTGCAGGGCGGCATCAGGTCCACGTAGTCAGGGCGCATGGCGCGCACAGGCCCGGTGCCTTTGTGGCGCAGCAGGTCGATGACCGGCGTAAGGTCGTTGATCATGCTGCTTTCCTGCTGCCAGTCTCGCGCAAGAAGAATGCCAGGATTAGCGCCAGCACGATGGCCGCAACCCAGATGCCGTTGGCTAGGCGGAAATGCTCTGCCGTCAGCACGGCGCCGCCGGACAGCCGCATCAGCACCAGGCCGAACACCGGTGCAAGGAAGGCGCTGAGGCTGAACACCAGGAAGTTCATGGCCCCCGTCGCGCTGCCCTTCACATGGTCAGGGTTGGCCTCCTTGATCATGGTGTATGGGATCATTGCGGCACCCGAGCCGATGCCAAAGAGCAGGCCCCCGATGTAGGGTGGGATATACTCACCGAGGTAAGCCACGCAGATGCCCGAGACGAGCATGAGCCCGATCCCGCCATACAGCGCCGGTTTGCGTCGCCTGATTCGGTCCGCCAAGTACCCCAGCAGTGGTGCTCCAATGACCCAGCCCAGCGGCACCATCGAGGCACGTGCAACCGCCTCGCCGGTGGGCACGCCCAGGCCAAGATGTAGGAACGGCACGCCCCAGATCATGTCGCCGATCGTGGTCGGCATGAACAACAACCCGCCGATGAAGCCGCAGAGGTATGATTGCGGGTTGGTCAGTACGATCCGGTAGGGCGCGAACATCGACCAGAAAGTGCCGGGCGCCCGGTCCTCGCGCCGTGGCGTGACCACGAGCGCCACCACCGCCAGCAGCGCCAGCAAGGCGCCCGAATAGATCCAGAAGGACTCCCAAGGGATCGTTCCATGCACCAGCGGGCTGACCGCGAACTGCCCGGCGAAGCCACCCAGCATGCCGGCCAGCTGGGTGAAGCCGACTGCCGTGGCCAGCCATTTGGCCGAGAAGCCATGCACCGCCAGATAGACAGCGCCGGTAAAGGCGAAGGCGGAGCCCGCGCCCTGCAACAACCTCCCGCCCTCGGCCAAGCCCATCGAGCCCAAGCCGAACAGCACGCTGCCGATGCCGGTGGTGAGGATGCCGATGAAGATGGGCAGTTTGGCGCCGTAGCGGTCCAGCGAGGCGCCGGAGACCAGAGCGAAGGTGGCGTAGGTGTAGTAGTACAGCCCAAGCAGCGCGCTAATGCCAAGCGTGGTCAGGCCGAAAGCCGCGGTCAGCTCGGGAATCATGACGCCGGGCGCCGAGCGCAGGGCATATTGCAGAAAATAGAAGAGGCAGCACAGTACCCAGGCCGCAATAAATAGTGTTCGAGGTTCGGCGCGTACGGGCGCCAGCGTCAGTCCGGCGCTGATCGAAGCGGCCATGATGTGATATCCTTGGCGCCGGGGTATGGGCTGGCGATGCGGACGCTACCCGTTCAATGACTCGACGCGGCAGGCTCGGAAACTACCGAGGTTGGTTGTGTGACAGGGCCGATGGCAGCTGCACGGGGCGGGCACGCTTCGGTAGTTTCCGGCCCTGCGCCTGCAACGCCGCTGCCTCTAAACCGGTCCCCGCCAGGCGCGAGCAGCAGCCGTGCTGCCGCTTACACGGACCGCCGATGAAAACGCAGATTCTGACGGCGATCGGTGAGCAGGCGCTACAGCCCCGCGCCGCCCTGCACGCGTCCCTGGCGGCCAACGACCGGCTGAAATACATCTTCTCGCTGTTGCAAGTGGCAGCGGATCACGCGGCTCACCCGGAAACCTTGCCCGCCAGCCTGAAGGACGAGCGCGTCGCCTGCGGGATTGACCAGCGGAAATTCGATACCATCACCGCCGGGGTGTGGCTGATCGGGGATGCCTGCCAGGTGCCTGGCGCCGAGCGGCTGATGGCGCGCATCGCCTCTGACCTCGGCGTCATGGCAGCACCCCTGCTGACGACCCCATTGCCGGACCTGGCCGGGCGGCTGGCCAGCGTGCTGCATACCCTGCCCACCGCCGCCGACGACCTGCTGCGCCCTAATGCCATTGCCGCCACACCCAGGCCAGCCACGGCCATGCAAACAGCCCGTACCAGCTGGTGATGGACATGCACAAGCGGCTGAACGCCCTGCAGGCATCGCTCGCCGAGGAGATGCTGTGCACCGACAAGACCGGCACGCTGACCGAGGCAACGATCAGGCTGGGTCCAGGATATTGGGACCAGCAGCATCAGGCTGAGCCAGCGCAAGCCACTGGCCTTGACGAAGTGACCGTGGCTAGATTGGACCGGGTCCGGTAGATGCCCTTAGCGCTGATGCACTTGCCGCGCAGGCGCTCGATGGTGTCGTCGAGGCTCAGCAGCACCGGTCCTGCCGGCAGAAAGACTTCCAGCAGTGACCCAAGCAACACCCGCGCTGCCGCCCGCCCGCTCCGGTCGATGCGGTTGAGGACGCGATGATAGTTGACGAAGAAGCGCTCGCAGAGCTTGGCACTGCGACCGCGTAGTTTCCGACCCTGCCGTGACGGTGCTGTGGGCGCCTAGGGTGCATGCAAATAGGTAGCCTCGCTCATTGCTCTCCGAACAAGGACCCACCCATGAGGAATGATGCCCAGCTGAAGCAGGCCGTGCTCTCCGAGTTGAATTGGGAGCCCAGCGTGGACGCCGCCTATATCGGCGTTTCCGCGCAGGATGGAGTCGTAACCCTGATGGGTCATGTCGCCACCGATGTTCAGAGACAGGCGGCCAAAGCCGCCGCCTGTCGCGTAAAAGGTGTCTCGGCCGTCGCCGAGGAGATCGAGGTGAATCTTCCCTTCGACACCAAGCGTGGAGATGACGAGATTGCAGCGGCTGTCGTTGATCGGCTGAGCTGGGATGTTTCCATCCCGCGAGACGCGATCAAGGTGAAGCAGGGCTGGGTAACGCTTACCGGCCAAGTAGAGTGGTATTATCAGAAGAGCGCGGTGGAGCAGGAAGTCCGGTGGCTGTTCGGCGTGGTCGGCGTGGCCAACCAGATTGCCATCACGGTGCGGCCTGATACCAGCAAGATCAGCGACGACATCAGCCACGCGCTGCATCGGTCCTGGCTGTTCGACAGCAAGACGATCGCCGTTAGCGCCACCGGCGGCCATATTCGCCTGACCGGTACCGTGCGCTCACCCTATGAGCGTCAAGTGGCCGCGACGACAGCCTGGGCAGCGCCCGGCGCAACCGCCGTCGAGAACGACCTGCTCGTCGTCTGACCTGTACAGAGTCGCGCCGTCCCGTGAGACCGGGTCGGCGCAGCTAGCGTGCTTCCATCCCACAGATCGCCCAGGAGTCTCCTATGGAAAAGACCGATACGGCCGTTGCCGTCTTCAGCGAACACGTCGCCGCGGAAGCCGCGATCAAGCAGCTAGCCAGCGAAGGCTTCGCAATGAAACAGCTCAGCGTCGTGGGCAAGGGATACCACACCGAGGAAAAGGTCGTGGGCTTTTACAACACCGGTGACCGGGTTCGGTTTTGGGGCACCCGCGGCGCGGTATGGGGCGGCTTGTGGGGCCTGTTCTTCGGTGGGCTATTCATTAGCATTCCCGTGGCCGGCCCCCTGGTCGTCCTTGGCTACGTGGCCGCCGCCGCGATAATGGCGATCGAGAATGCCGTGGTTCTCGGTGGCCTCTCCGCGCTCGGCGCCGCGCTGTTCAGCATCGGCATCCCGAAGAACAGCGTGCTGGAATATGAGGCTGCGGTGAAGGCGGATGGTTTCCTTGTGATGGCGCATGGCACGGCCGAAGAGGTCGCCCGCGCAAAGGCCATTCTCGGCACTATCAAGCCTGCACGCTTGGACACGCATGGGTTGACCCAGTCCACCGTGCCGGAGGTGATCGCCCTCGGCGCTGCATGACGGGCCCGCCATCCGAGCTCTCCTCGGGAGCCTTCTGGAAATGACCACAATGTCGGACCCCACCATGTCGAGCCACGTAATAACATCACCGGCCGAAGTGTTTCCGCCAGAACCGCGCATGACGACGGCGGCCGACCTCGACCGGCTGCTGCATGCTTGGCAGAGCCGCTTCACCGGCGGCCGGTCCCCCAGCACGCTGAGCCTGGCCTTCCTCGATTGGATGAACCACGCGGCCAATTCGCCCTTCCAGACATCCATGCTAGGGCGAGTGGCGGTGGCGCAATGGATCCGCCTGGCGCAGGCGATGATGAGCGGGAAGCCGGCCATCGCGCCGCGGCTGGAGGACCATCGCTTCGACCATCCCGCCTGGCTGGAAAACCCATACCGCACGCTGGTCCAGGCTGTGCTGCTGGGCGAGGAATGGAGCGACAGCCTGGTCCACACGCCACCCGGCGTCGATCCGGCGAATGAGCGGATCGTCGCCTTCAGCGTGCGGCAATGGCTCGACTTGGTTTCGCCCTCGAACCTCCCCTGGCTGAACCCCGAGGTCATCCAGGCGACGAAAGCGACCCGTGGCGGCAATCTCGTCGCCGGACTGGGCAACCTGCTGCGGGACCGCGCCCGCGCCGATGCGGGTTCTGGGATGGAAGGCTTTAGGCTGGGTGGCAATCTCGCCGCCACACCTGGCAAGGTTGTCTTCCGCAATGCCTTGATGGAGGTGATCCAGTATGCGCCGACCACTCCGACCGTCGGCGCCGAGCCGGTGCTGATCGTGCCGGCCTGGATCATGAAATATTACATCCTCGACCTCTCGCTCGGGAATTCGATGATCGGCTGGCTGGTCGGCCAGGGGCGCACGGTCTTCGCCATCTCCTGGCGCAACCCGGGCGCGGACATGCGCGACACCACCCTCGACGACTACCGCAGCCACGGCGTGATGGCGGCGATCGACGCGGTGGGGGCCATCTGCGGCGGCGCGAAGCTCCACGCCGTCGGCTATTGCCTCGGCGGCACGCTGCTGGCGATCGCCGCCGCGGCCATGGCGCGCGAGGATGACCGCCGGCTCGCCAGCCTCACCCTGCTCGCCGCCCAGACGGATTTCACCGAGGCCGGCGAGCTGCAGCTCTTCATCACCAATGACCAGCTTGCCTTCCTCGACGACGTCATGCAGGGCCAAGGCTATCTGGACCAGAAGCAGATGGCCGGCGCCTTCCAGATGCTGCGCTCCAACGACCTCGTCTGGTCGCATGCGATCCGCGACTACCTGCTTGGGGAGCAGGATACGCCGAACGACCTGATGGCCTGGAATGCCGATGGCACGCGGCTGCCCGCCCGCATGCATATCGAGTATCTGCGGCACCTCTTTCTCGACAACGACCTCGCCGAGGGCCGCTTCCCGGTGGGCGGAAGGCCGGTGACGCTGGGGGACATCAAATTGCCCATCTTCCTCGTCGGCACGGAGCGTGACCACATCGCGCCCTGGCATTCGGTGTTCCGGCTGCATGTGCTCAATGACGGCCCGCTGACTTTCGTGCTGACCTCGGGCGGGCACAATGCGGGCATCGTGAGCGAGCCCGGCCACCCGCACCGTCATTTTCGCCTCCGTGCCCGCGAGGCCGCGGGGCACACGCTGGGGCCCGACGAATGGTTGCGCGACACCGCGCCGCAGGATGGTTCCTGGTGGCCCGCCTGGGATGCGTGGCTGGAGGCAAGGTCGCGGCCGCGCATCGACCCGCCGCCGATGGGCGCGCCCGGCTATGCAGCACTCTGCGATGCCCCAGGCACCTATGTCCGCGAAGGATAACCCCAGTGCCTGACGCGAACCCCGTTGCCTTCATCGAGAACCGGACCTTCGACGAGATCCATCTCGGCGAGGCCGCCAGTCTTTCGCATGTCGTCACCCAGCGCGATATCGACCTCTTCGCGGCCGTCACCGGCGACGTGAACCCGGCGCATGTCGATCCTGCCTATGCCGAGACGGATATGTTCCACCACATCATCATCCAGGGGATGTGGGGCGGCGGACTAATCTCCGCCGTGCTCGGCACTAGGCTGCCGGGACCCGGCACCATCTATCTCGGCCAGGAGCTGCATTTCCGTCGGCCGGTGAGCATCGGGGACACCATCACCGCGACGGTAACGGTCCGCGACAAGCGGCCGGAGAAGGGCGATGTGACGCTCGACACGGTCTGCACCAACCAGCATGGCGATGCGGTGATCACCGGCACCGCCGAGGCTCGCGCGCCGCGGGTCAAGGTCCGCCGCCCGCGCGTCGTCCTGCCCGACATCCGCATCGGGCGCCACGACATCCTGCACAATCTGCTGGCCCGCGCCGTGGCCGACACCGCCGTGACCACGGCCGTCGTGTATCCGGTCGATGCCGCGTCCCTAGGCGCCGCCCTGGATGCGGCGAAGGCGGGGCTGATCATACCCGTCCTCGTCGGGCCGACGGCGCGGATCGAGGCGGCGGCGAGGGCGGCCAGCCTGGATATCGCGGGCTTCCGCCTAATCGATGCGGCCGACGCGCCCAGCGCCGCGTCGCGATCCGTCGCGCTCATCCAGGCCGGCGAGGCCGCGATGCTGATGAAGGGCGACCTGCATACCGAGACCTTCATGCATCCGGTGGTCGCGGCCGGAACCGGGCTGCGGACCGCACGGCGGATCAGCCATGTCTATGTGATGGACGTGCCCGAGCATCCGCGCCTGCTGCTGCTGACGGATGGCGCCATCAATATCACGCCGACACTCGCCGAGAAGGCGGATATCGTGCAGAACGCGATCGACCTGGCACAGGTGATCGGCATCACCGAACCGCATGTGGCGATCCTCGCCGCGGTCGAGACGGTGAGCGGCCGCCTGCCCTCCACGGTCGATGCGGCAGCGCTGTGCAAGATGGCAGATCGCGGGCAGATCACGGGCGGCATCCTCGACGGGCCGCTGGCCTTCGACAATGCGATCAGCGAGGCCGCGGCGAGGGAGAAGGGCATCGTCTCCGCTGTGGCCGGGCGGGCAGATATCCTGGTCGTGCCCGATCTCGAGGTCGGCAACATGCTTGCCAAGCAGCTCAGCTTCCTGGCCGGCGCGGAGGCCGCCGGGCTGGTGCTGGGCGCGCGCGTGCCGATCGTCCTCACCAGCCGGGCCGACAGCGCCGCGACCCGCCTCGCCTCCTGCGCGCTCGGTGTGCTGATGGTCCGGGCCGGGCAGCGCGCATGACCGGCCGGGGGACGATCCTGACGCTGAACGCCGGCTCGTCGAGCCTGCGTTTCGCCCTGTTCGAGGCCGGCCGCGCGGGCAGGGCCATCGCACGCGGCGGGGTGGAATGCCTTGACACGGCGCCCCACCTCCTCGCCCATGATGCCACCGGCGCGGTGCTTGCGGAGCGGCGCTGGCCGGCCGCGGCGCCCTTTGCCGAGGTCCTGACGACGCTGCTGGAGGTCGCCGAGGCCCATCTCGGCGAGGATGCACTGGAGGCGGTCGGGCATCGCATCGTCCATGGCGGAGCGGACCATATCGCACCCGCCCTCGTCACCGCCGACTTACTAGCGCTGCTTGAGACGCTGATGCCGCTCGATCCGCTGCACATGCCGCACAATCTGGCGCCAATACACGCGATCGCCGCAGTGCGACCGTCCCTGCCGCAAGTCGTGTGCTTCGATACTGGCTTCCACCACACCGTGCCGGCAGTGTCCCAGCGCTTCGCGCTGCCGCCTGCACTGGAGGCCGCCGGCGTGCGTCGCTACGGCTTCCATGGCCTGTCCTACGAATACATCGCGGGTGAGCTTGCCACGCGGGCGCCAGATCTGGCGCGCGGCCGCGTCGTCGTCGCGCATCTCGGTGCCGGCGCCAGCCTTTGCGCGATCCAACAGGGGCGCAGCATCGCTACGACCATGGGGTTCAGCGCGCTCGACGGGCTAATGATGGGAACACGCTGCGGCAACCTCGATCCCGGCGTGATTCTTTATCTAGGCCGGCAGGGACGCAGCTTCGCGGAGATCGAGAAGATGCTGTATCATGAGTCCGGCCTGTTGGGCGTTTCGGGCATCAGCAGCGACATGCGCGTGCTGCTGGAGAGCGACGACCCGCGGGCGCAGGAGGCCATCGCGCTCTTCGTCTATCGCATCCTGCGCGAAATGGGGGCGATGGCCAGCGTGCTGGGCGGGCTGGACGGGTTGGTCTTCACGGCCGGCATCGGCCAGCATGTACCGCCGATCCGCGCCGCGATCTGCGTCGGCCTCGCCTGGCTCGGCGTCGAACTCGACAGCGCCGCGAACGCGGCCGGCGCCGGCTTAATAAGCGCGCCGGGAAGCCGGGTGCAGGTCCATGTCGTCGCCACCGATGAGGAAGCGATGATCGCCCGCCACACGCAGGAAACGCTCCGGCAATCCCCCAAGTGAAGGAAGCTGCGGTCATCAAAACCTCCCCCATGTCGAGCCTGAGCGGGAAGCGCGGCCTAATCGTCGGCATCGCCAACGAGCACAGCATCGCCGCCGGTTGCGCCCGCGCCTTCGCCGCGGCGGGCGCGAGCCTGGCGGCGACCTTCCTGAACGAGAAGGCAAGGCCCTATGTCAGCGCCGTCACCGATCCGCTGGGCTGCGCGCTGCTGCTGCCCTGCGACGTGCGCGTCGCCGGGGAGATGGAGGCGGTGTTCGAGCGCATCACCGCGGAATGGGGTCGGCTCGACTTCCTGCTGCACGCCATAGCCTATGCGCCCGCCGACGACCTGCATGGCCGCGTCGTGGATTGCAGCGCCGCGGGCTTCGCCATGGCGATGGACGTATCGTGCCACTCCTTCCTGCACATGGCGCGGCTGGCGGAGCCGCTGATGGTCGATGGCGGCTCCCTGCTGACCGTTACCTTCTATGGGTCGGAGCGCGTCGTCGCGCATTACAACCTGATGGGTCCGGTCAAGGCGGCACTCGAAAGCACCATCCGCTACACTGCGGCCGAGTTGGGCGCCAAGGGCATCCGCGCGAATGCAATCTCGCCCGGCCCGATTCGCACTCGGGCCGCGAGCGGCATCGACCGCTTCGACGAATTGCTGGAGGCCGCGGCGGCGCGGACACCGGAGCGGAACCTGGTCGATATCGAGGATGTCGGCGCCCTGGCCGCCTTCCTGGCCAGCGATGCCGCGATGCGCATCACCGGCACGGTGATCCCTGTCGATGGCGGATTGCATCTGCTCGCATGACCGACGCTGACTCTCCCATGGGGATTGTTGTCTCGGTGCGCGGCGCCGTGGTGGATCTGCGCTTCGAGGCCGCGGCGCTGCCTCCGATCAATACGGCGATTGTCGTCGAGTGGGACCGGCCCGCACCCCTCATCCTCGAAGTCCACAGCCACGTCGATCCGCAGACGGTGCGGGCCATCGCGCTGCAGGCGAATGCTGGGCTGGCACGCGGCACCAAGGTGCATGCGACCGGGGCGCCCGTCACCGTACCGGTCGGCGAGGCGATCCTCGGCCGACTGCTCGACGTGGCCGGTAACCTGCGGGATGGCGGAGCGGCCCTGCCGCCGGAGACGCCGCGGCGCCCGATCCATCAGGCGCCGCCGGCGCTGAAGGATGAGACCGCGACCACCGGCGTCTTCGAGACCGGCATCAAGGTGATCGACCTCCTGACCCCCCTCGCCCTGGGCGGCAAGGCCGCGATGTTCGGCGGCGCCGGCGTCGGCAAGACGGTGCTGGTGATGGAACTGATCCATGCGATGGTGGAAAAGTACCAGGGCATTTCAGTCTTCGCCGGCGTCGGCGAACGCTCCCGCGAGGGCCATGAACTATTGACCGACATGCGGGACTCCGGGGTCCTGGCCCGCACGGTGCTGGTGTATGGGCAGATGAACGAGCCGCCCGGCGCGCGCTGGCGCGTGCCGCTGACGGCCCTGACCATCGCCGAGTATTTCCGCGACCAGAAGCACCAGAACGTGCTGCTGCTGATGGACAATGTCTTCCGCTTCGTCCAAGCCGGCAGCGAATTGTCGAGCCTGCTCGGCCGATTGCCCTCGCGCGTCGGCTACCAGCCGACCCTGGCGACGGAGGTCGCCTCCCTGCAGGAACGCATCGCCTCGGTGGCCGGTGCGGCGGTCACGGCGATCCAGGCGGTCTATGTCCCGGCCGACGATTTCACCGATCCGGCCGTGACCGCCATCTCCAGCCATATCGACAGCATCATCATGCTTTCACGCCGCTTGGCCGCCGAGGGCTTCTATCCGGCGATCGATCCGCTCTCCTCCTCCTCGGTGCTGCTCGATCCGCTGGTGCTGGGCGAGGAGCATTACCGCGTCGCCCAGGAGGTCCGTGAGTCGCTCGCCCGCTTCAAGGATCTGGAAGACATCATCGCCCTGCTGGGCGTCGATGAGCTCGGCACCAGTGACCGGTTGGTGGTGAAGCGGGCGCGCCGCCTGCAACGCTTCCTCAGCCAGCCCTTCACGGTGACCGAGGCTTTCACGGGCATGCCGGGCCGCAGCGTGACCAGGGCGGACACCCTGGCCGGCTGCCGCGCGATCCTCGCAGGCGAGGCCGACGACTGGGCGGAAAGTTCGCTCTACATGGTTGGGACGCTGGAGGAGGCGCGGCAGAAGGAGGCGGCCGCCGGCAAAGCGCAGCTCACGCCATGAGGCTGCGCATCATCACGCCACTTTCCATCATCATCGATACGAACTCCGTTCTGTCGCTTCGTGCCGAGGATGACAGCGGCGGCTTCGGGATCATGCCGGGCCATGCGGACTTCCTGACCAGCCTGACGATCGGCGTGGTAAGCTGGAAAGATGGCGCCGAAGAACGGCATTATTGCGCCGTACGCCGCGGCGTGCTTGCCGTCGCATCCGGGCAGAGCATCACCATCACGACGCGGGAGGCCGTTGCGAGCGATGACCTCGCGACGCTCGACGGGACGGTGATTGCCGGCTATCGCGCTGCGATCGAGACCGAGCGGATCGAGCGCACCGACACCATGCGGCTGCAGCTGAATGCGATCCGCCAGATCGTCCGGCAATTGCAGACGCAGGGGCGCGACGGAAGGGAACGGCTCGGATGAGTATGCCGCCCGAGGAGCAGGACCCACTGGTGAAAGGTGTACGCCTGCGGGCAGACCGGCATCGCGGCTGGCTGCGCGACGGCGAGCCTTCGGTCGCCCGTCACTTGGCGCAGATCGGCGTTCTCGGCTGGATTATCGTCGTGCCGATGCTGCTGGGGGCCTTCCTCGGCCGCTGGCTCGATGGCCTGCATGGCTCCGGCGTGTTCTGGACCGCGCCGCTGCTGATGATCGGATTGGCGCTGGGCTGCTGGTCTGGGTGGAAATGGATGCAGGAATCTTGACCATTGTCACCCTCGCCGGGCTGCTTGGGCTGGGCTTTTTGCTGGGGCTGGTCTTCTTCGGGGCGCTCTGGTGGATAACCCACCAGCTCCTCAGCGACGGTGGCGTGCTGCTGGTGCTGGCCTGCCATCTCGGCCGCTTCGCCCTGCTGGGCGGCGCTTTGGTCTGGGCCGCCCGGCAGGGCATCTGGCCGCTGCTCGCCATGGCCTGCGGCATCACCCTCGCGCGCGCGGTCACGCTGCGCCAAATTCGGAGCACCGCGCCATGACCTCCCCGCTCAGCAGCATCGCGCTGTTCCATCTCGGCCCGGTTCCGATCAGCGAGGGCGTGGTCACGACCTGGGCGATCATGCTCGTCCCGATCCTTGGGGGCTTTCTGCTCGGGCGCCGGCTTTCCCTTGTCCCATCGCCGACCCAGGCTTTTCTGGAGTTGATTGTCGAGGCGGTGGACAGCCAGATCCGCGACACGATGCGGGTCGAGCCCGACCCCTACCGGGCCTTCATCGGCACGCTCTTCGTGTTCATCTTCCTCGCCAACTGGGTGACGCTGGTGCCGGGCGTCGAGCCTCCGACGGCGCATCTGGAAACCGACGCGGCACTGGCCCTGCTGGTCTTCCTCGCCGTCATCCGGTTCGGCGTGCGGGCCGGCGGCGTGCGTGGCTACCTGGCGAGCTTCGCCTCGCCCAACCTCGTCATGGTGCCGCTCAATATTGTCGAGAGCCTGACCCGGAGCTTCTCCATGATGGTGCGCCTCTTCGGCAATGTCATGAGCGGCGTCTTCGTGGTCGGCATCGTTCTATCGTTGGCCGGCCTTCTGGTGCCGATCCCGCTGATGGCGCTCGATCTGCTGACCGGCGCCGTGCAGGCCTACATCTTCGCCGTCCTGGCGATGGTCTTCATCGCCGGCGTGGTCAATGACGCGAAGCGCCCGGCCGCTACTGCTCCCGAAAGGAAAATCCCATGAACTGGTTGGCCCTCGCCAGCATCGTCTGTGCCGCCGTTGCCGTTTCGTTCGGCGCCATCGGGCCCGCCCTCGCCGAAGGCAAGGCGGTCGCCGCCGCAATGGATGCCATCGCCCGCCAGCCGGAGGCCGCCAGCACTATCTCACGCACGCTCTTCGTCGGGCTCGCGATGATCGAGACGACGGCGATCTATTGCCTGGTGATCGCCCTGCTGTTGCTCTTCGCCAACCCGCTGCTGCGTTGACTCGATGACCATCGATTGGTGGACGCTCGGCATCCAGACGATCAACGTCGCGATCCTGGTCTGGCTGCTCGGGCGGTTCTTCTGGCGCCCAGTGGCGACCATGATAGAGCAGCGGCGCAACGTGGCGCAGACCATGCTGAAGGAGGCCGAGGCCAGCCAGAAAAAGGCGGCGGCGACGCTCACCGAGATCGAGAAGACCCGCGCCGGCTTTCGCGCCGAGCGCGACGCGATCCTCGCCGCTGCCCAAAAAGAAGCGACAGCGGCCGCCACGTCACGGCTGGCGGAGGAGGTGACCGCGGCCGCCACCCGTGAGGTGGCGGCCAGAGCGGCGATCGCGCAGGAGCGAGGCGATGCCGAAAAGGCTTGGGCCCGCAGCGCCGCAAGCCTCGCCACCGACATCGCTGGCCGGCTCGCGGCCCGACTTGACGGCACGGCGGTACGCGCTGCTTTCCTGGACTGGCTGCTGCAAGGCATCCGCGCACTGCCCGAATCGGTGCGCCAGGCCGCTGCGGCCGAGGGTGTCAGTCTAGTGGCGACCACCGCCACGCCGCTCGAGCCGGTCGAGCAGGACCGCTGCCGGGCGCTGATCGGTGAGGCGCTCGGCGGCAATGCGGAGATTGCCTTCAGGGTTGATCCCACGCTGATCGCCGGCTTCGAATTGAGCGGGCCGCATCTGGAGGTGGCCAACAGCTGGCGCGCCGACCTGGCCCGAATCCAAAAGGATCTCGCGCATGACGGCTGATCCCGGCGGCTCGGCGGATGCCTGGCTCGGCGGCGCCCGCGCCAAACTTGCCGCCGCCGAACTCGGAGCGCACTTGGATCAGATCGGCCGGGTCGAGGAGGTCGGCGACGGCATCGCGCTCATCTCCGGGCTGCCCGACCTGCGGCTCGACGAACTGGTGCGCTTCGGGAAGGGCCAGTTCGGCTTCGCCCAGGTGCTGGAGCGCGACCGTGTCGGCTGCGTGGTGTTCGACGATGTCGACGGGATCGAGGCCGGTGACGCCGTGCATGGCATCGGCGATGTGGTACGCGTGCCGGTCGGGCCGGGGCTGCTCGGCCGCGTCGTCGACCCGCTCGGGCGCCCGCTGGACGGCAAGGGTCCCATCCTCACCGAGGAGACGCAGCCGATCGAGCGGCCCGCGCCCTCAATCATCGATCGCGATCTCGTCCAGCAACCGGTGCAGACCGGACTCGTCGTCGTGGATTCACTTTTTGCGCTGGGCCGCGGCCAACGCGAGCTCATCATCGGCGACCGCGCCATTGGCAAGACGACTGTCGCGATCGACACCATCATCAGCCAGAAGACCAGCGACATCATTTGCGTCTATGTCGCCATCGGCCAGAAGAGCTCGAACGTCCAGCGGGCGATCGATGCCATCCAAACCTTCGGCGCGCCAGAGCGCTGCATCATTGTTGTGGCGCGGGCGGCGACTTCGCCCGGGTTGCAATGGATCGCGCCTTACGCGGGTTTCACCATGGCGGAGTATTTCCGCGACCGGGGCGGCCATGCGCTGATTGTCCTCGACGATCTTTCCAAGCACGCCGCAACCCATCGCGAGATCGCGCTGCTCACCCGCCAGTCGCCCGGGCGGGAGGCCTATCCGGGCGATGTGTTCTACGTGCATGCGCGCTTGCTGGAGCGTGCGGCGAAACTGTCGAAGGTGCGGGGCGGCGGCTCGCTGACCGCCTTGCCGATCGCCGAGACCGATGCCGGCAACCTCAGCGCCTATATTCCGACCAACCTCATTTCCATCACCGACGGCCAGATCGTGCTGGATGCCAAGCTGTTTCATGAGGGGATGAAGCCCGCCGTCGATGTCGGCACCAGCGTCAGCCGCGTCGGCGGCAAGACCCAGGCCAAGGTGCTGCGACTGGCCGCGGACTCGCTGCGCCTCGATTATGCGCAGTTTCTGGAGCTGGAGAGCTTCACCCGCTTCGGCGGGATGCCGGATGCGCGGGTACGGGACCAGCTCGCCCGCGGCGCGCGTATCCGCGCCATATTGGGCCAGCCGCAGCATGCGCCGCTGCGCCTGGCGGAGGAGGTCGCGCTCGTGCTGGCGGTGCAATCGGGTGTGCTGGATGCCATGCCGCTGCCCGCGGTAGCGGCCTTCCGGCAGGGCCTGGGCGTGGCGCTTGACCGCACGGCGCCAGAGGCCATGCGCAGCATCGAGACGGCCGGAACGCTCGACGACCGGCAGAAGCAGGTGCTGCTGGTGGCGTTGCGCGCCCATGCCGCCAGCGTGGCGCCGGCGGAGCAGGCTACACTGCCGTCATGACCGAACGCCTCGGCGATATCGGCGGGCGTATCGAGGGCATCCGGCAATTGGGTGCAGTGGTCAATGCGATGCGTGGCATCGCGGCGGCGCGGGCACGTCAGGCGCGCGATCAACTCGCGGCCGTCGACAGCTATGCCGCCTCGATTGCGGCGGCCATCGGGCATGCCCTCGCCCTGGCTCCTCCTGCGCACCCCAGCGCATCCCGCAAGCTGGCCCTGATCCTGTTCTGCGCCGAGCAAGGCTTCGCCGGCGCCTTCAGCGAGCGTGTGCTCGATGCGGTCGGCGCGGATCTCGCAACCAGCGCAGTCTTCCTCATCGGCACGCGCGGCGCTTCGGTGGCGGCGGAACGGGGCGTCGCTATCGGTTGGAGCGGCGCCATGCCCTCGCATTCGCCCGGCGTGCCGAAGCTCGCCGACGGGATCGCGGAGGTGATCTATGACCGGATCCTCCGTGGCGAGATCGACCAGGTCGATGCGGTCTTCAGCCAATGGGAACCGGGGCACGGCACGCATGTTGAACGCCAGCGGCTGCTGCCCTTCGATGCGGCCCGAATGCCCTATCCAGCCGACAGCAATCCGCCACTGATCACCCTTCCGCCTGATGTGCTTCTCCGTGCTCTCACCGCGGATTTTGTGCATGCGCAGCTCTGCAAGGCGGCGCTGCACGCCTTCGCGGCGGAGAATGAGGCGCGGATGACGGCGATGGCCTCCGCACGCAATCAAATTGAGCGACGTCTCGCCGAGCTTCAGGCGCGGCAGCGCCTTGTGCGCCAGGAGGAGATTACTGCCGAAATTATCGAGCTTGCAGCCGGCGAGACAGCCGGCCGGGCCTCCGGGGGGTAGAAAGTCGATTCCTGGGGTCGTCGTAACACCCCGAAGGAGTAGGAGCGATGAGAACGTGGAGACGGCGCTCGGATTTGGTGGGACGAGGGTGATGCGTCGCCTCGGCGACCATCTGTGGTGCGGCGTGAGGATAGGCGGGAATTCTGGGCGGTGACCGCGACAGGTCTGTCGAGTGGCAGTGGCCGACGCGGGCGTGTGCAGGCGGTAGAAATGTTTATCAGGGGCGTATTCGGCTGCGCCATTGCCCCTCCCACGCTGCGGGCAATCAACCTTCCGGCGACGGGAGCAGCTATAATGGCGTATCTATTCAAGCCGCGACTGGGTCGCGCGGGCTAGACCGCGGCTGGGTCAATTTGGATACGCGCGGCTCCGATCTGTGCTTCAGCCACATCCCAGGCTACGCGCATTTCGTCCAGCGCTGTGCGCGCAGCGAATCCGGCTGCCTGCAACTGCTCTTTGTCCGAAATTTGGCGTCCTGCTTTGAGCAAGGAATCTTGGAACTTGCGCCAAGGTACGTATTGCCACAGAAATCGTTACATCAATAAGGTGATGCACCTGGATCTGGCATGGATCGCCATGCTCTCCGCCTGGACCACACCGGGTGTAAATCGCCAGCCTCCAGCCGGATCAAGATCTAACCGGGCGTTACGTCCTGGCCTTCCAGCACCGGGATCTCCTGTACCATTCCGGTGATTTGACTGCCGATGGGCACACTTTAGGGCGTGGTGACGCGGCCAGACACGTCGACGCTGCGCAGCAGGGTTTCGTGCGTCACCGGTTCGGCAACCAGGACCGGCCCCGGCAGCAAACCAGGCGCATAGATCGTTTGCAGAATCAGCAGCGGTATCACTAAAAAACCAGCGCTAATGGGCGGCGGCGCGACGAACCTGCCCGCCGCCGTACGCTGCGCCCGGTGTGGCTATCGGAGTGGGCAGGGTCGGTCCGCTTGCGGCGGGCGCTGCGTTCAATGCATCATCAGCACTGGCATGACAGCCCCGCCCAGTATGCTGCGCGTAAAGCCGCCGAAGACCATCTCGTGCAGCTCGCCATGACCATAGCCGCCCATCACTAGCAAGCTGGCGCGAGCTTCAGCCGCTGCCGCCAACAGTGCCTCCACGGCGGAACCATCAGCCGTCGGCACATGCCATGCCTGCACCTCCGCGTTATGGCGCGACAGCGTTGCCATGAGACGATCGCGCGAGGCGACGCTCGGCGCGCCAGGGTCGCTGTCGGGCGATGCCTCCTCGCCCACGGTCATTACCAGCACCCGCCTGGCGCGGGCGATAAAGGGCATGGCGACTGCCACCGCACGTGCCGCTTGGGCGGTGTCCTTCCAGGCAATTACCACCGTCTCCAACAAGGTCGGCGGGCAGGTTTTCGCGGCGATCAGCAGAGGGCGGCCGATGCCGCCGAGCACTTCCTGCAGGCGGTCTAGCATCACGGCGTCCGTCCCGCGCCCACGGCCGATCACCACGAGGTCCGCGGTCCTGCCATGCTCGACTAAGCAGGCGCTTTCGTCGCCCGTCTCGACTGTAAGCGCAGCGGTGCCTTGGCCGGGCTGCTGCGCTGCATGTCCGGCAATGCCGGAGACTGCGCAGAAGGTGGCGAAGGCAGCCCGCGCGGCGGCCTCGGCGACCACATCATTCCGCTCAATCGTCTCCATAAGCAGGCCGATGCCATAGCCACCATCCATGCTGGCGCCGGCCATGCCGACCGCCGCAGCGATCGGATCTTGTCGAACATGGAGGAAAGCGAGATGTATCGGCGTGCCGAGACCAGCGGCAAGCGCGGTGGCGAAGACCACGTCATCGTCTGCTTCACCGGTTGCGGGCAACAGGATGTGTTGAAACATGTGTACCCAATCAGGACGTTTTTGGAGCGATATGGGAGGCCTCAAAACAAGTCAGCTCGACATGTAGACCACCTGGGCACATTGGTAGCTTGCACGGGGCGTAGTTCATCAGACTCGGAAATTACCGAGCGATGCACCCATCGGCTGATGGCGCTCATCGCGTTTCGCGATCCGAGACCTGCGTAATTTCCGGCACTTTTGTTCAACCGGACACCCACCCATGCTTCCGCCACCGCACAGCAAGAGTTGCCATCCGTAAAGCAAGAACCCTAGCTACAATCGGGGAGGCGGGTCGACTGTAGGCGGTAAGCCTCAACGCCGCGCCAGTTGCGAATCACCGCCTAAAATGTATGCTGAGAGTCACGCACTGGACCATCCGATCGGCGTGGCGATCGACCGGCTGGCTGAGCTGCTGGTCGCCAACGATGTCAGCAACTGGGCGTGGCGCCTTACGGTGGCGGGGACGCAGGCTACTACGCGTTAGTTACCAAGCGCATCATGAGGCTCAATTTGGCTTTGCGCGGTCCGCCTATAATCGACATTTTCGTGACATGGAAACAGGCAGTTGGTCGGCGGTGCATCGGGCTCCGTATGTACGGCAGTTGGCCTCGCTGACCTCCCGGCCAGTGCTCAGGGGCCGCTTTCATACTTTGTCACACAGGATTGGCGTCCAGGATGGCGGTACACAGCATCTTTCTGAATACGGTAGCGTTCCCCGCACCGAGGTGCGCGGTCAGCGCCCGCTCACGCCGCGGCCAACCGCGAGCGGCAGAATTGGAAATTAGGGAGACACGCCGGGATGATAGACATTAGGACGCTTCGCCACACGGGCCTTGCGCTGTCGCTGGGCCTCTCGCTCGCGGCCTGCGCCCAGCAACAGAGCCCGCCACCCGCCCAGCGGACCGGCGGCATGTCAGGAATGGGCATGCAGGGCCAGAACATGTCCGGCATGAACATGCAGCAGATGATGGCCCACTGTGCTGAGATGCGTCAGCAGATGCGCCCGGGCGCCACCATGAGCGCCGACATGCAGGGGATGATGGCGCATTGCGACCAGATGGACCGCCAGATGGGCGGCATGTCGGGAGCGCAGTCCGGAACTCGCGGCCAAGCCCGTTAAAGAATGGCAGGAGCGGCTTTGTGCCGCTCCTGCCGCCAAAAGCCATCTCTGAAGCCTCGGTCCTCCGCGCCTCAGAGCCGAACCGCTCGCAGTCGCAGCGAGTTGGCGATGACGGACACCGAGCTCAGCGCCATGGCAAGCGCTGCGATGATCGGACTAAGCAACATTCCGGTGAACGGGTAGAGCAAGCCCGCCGCGACCGGAATGCCGATCGCGTTGTAGATGAACGCAAAGAACAGGTTCTGCCGAATGTTGCGCATCACGGCCTGGCTCAAAGCTCTTGCGCGCGCGATGCCCGCAAGGTCGCCCTTGACCAGCGTCACGCCCGCACTCTGCATGGCCACGTCGGTGCCAGTCCCCATGGCGATGCCCACATCCGCCTCGGCCAACGCCGGGGCGTCGTTCACGCCATCGCCCGCCATGGCGACCACTTTTCCCTCTGACCTGAGCTTGCGGACGATGCGGTTCTTGTCTTCGGGCAGGACGTCCGCCTCGACCTCCTGGATGCCGAGTTTTCGCGCCACCGCCTCGGCCGTGGTGCGGTTGTCGCCGGTCAGCATGATGACCCGGATGCCTTGGGCGCGCAGGCTCTCCAATGCTGCAGGGGTTGATGCCTTGATGGGGTCGGCGACGGCTATGACACCACCCGGATGGCCGTCCACGGCCAGGAACAGTGCTGTGCCGCCCTCGCGCCGTAGTTCGTCCGCCTTGGCCGCCAAGATGCCCAACTCCACCCCGAGCTCCTGCATCAGCCGCGCATTGCCCAGGGCCACCCGGCGACCACCGACGGTGCCGGTCACGCCCTTGCCGGTAACGGAGGCGAAGTCGGCGGGCTCCTGCATCTCGACCCCGCGCTCGCGTGCCGCGGCGACGATGGCGGCCGCCAGCGGGTGCTCGCTGGACCGCTCCAGGCTGGCGGCGAGCGGCAGAACCTCGGCCTCCGTCAGACCCGGCGCCGCGATCACCGCCACGACCTTGGGCTTGCCCTCGGTCAGTGTTCCGGTTTTGTCCACGACGAGCGTGTCGACCTTCTCCATGTGCTCGAGCGCCTCGGCCGACTTGATGAGCACCCCGGCACCCGCGCCCTTACCGACGCCGACCATGATGCTCATAGGCGTGGCCAGGCCCAGGGCGCAGGGGCAGGCGATGATGAGCACGGAGACGGCCGCGATGAGCCCGTAGGAGAGCGCCGGAGACGGCCCCCAAGTGGCCCAGGCAACAAAAGCCACGATGGCTACGGCGATGACCGCGGGCACGAACCAGCCCGCCACGGTGTCGGCCATGCGCTGGATGGGCGCCCGGCTGCGCTGCGCCTCGGCGACCATGGCCACGATGCGCGAGAGCATAGTGTCCGAGCCGACCTTCTCGGCCCGCATCACCAGCGAGCCGGTGCCGTTCACTGTGGCACCGATGACCTTGGAGCCCGGCGCCTTCGCCACCGGCAGGGATTCGCCGGTCACCATGGATTCGTCCACGGCGCCGCTCCCCTCCAGCACCTCGCCATCCACCGGCACGCTCTCGCCTGGCCGCACGCGCAACCGGTCGCCGACTTGGACGTCGGCCAGCGGGGTCTCCTCGTCCTCGCCATTCTCCTTGAGGCGCCGCGCCGTCTTGGGCGCCATGTTCAGCAGCGCGCGGATGGCGCCGCCGGTCGCCTCGCGTGCCCGCAACTCCAGCACCTGCCCAAGCAGGACGAGCACGGTGATGACGGCCGCGGCCTCGAAGTAGACCGCGACCGTGCCGTCCATGCCCCGGAAGCCCTCGGGGAAGACACTTGGGGCCAGGGCAGCGACAACGCTGTAGAGGTAGGCCGCGCCGGTCCCGAGGGCGATCAGGCTGAACATGTTGAGGCTGCGGTTCACGACCGACTGCCAGCCGCGGACAAAGAACGGCCAACCGGCCCAGAGCACAACCGGCGTCCCCAGCAGGAACTGGACCCAAACCGATGTCCTGGGCGAGACGAGGTGATGCAGGTTCAGGCCCGGTAAGTGTCCGCCCATCTCCAGGATGACGACGGGGACGGCCAGGGCCAGCCCGACCCAAAGCCGCCGGGTCATATCGATGAGCTCGTGGTTCGGCGCTGCCTCAGCAGCCACCTCTACCGGCTCAAGCGTCATTCCGCAGATCGGGCAGTTGCCTGGCCCCTGCTGGCGGATCTCCGGATGCATCGGACAGGTGTAGATGGCGGCCTTGTCAGCCGCCGCGGGCGCGACCGCCGTCTCCGGCTTCTGGTACTTTTCGGGGGCGGCCTCAAACTTCGTTCGGCACCCGGCCGAGCAGAAGTGAAATGTCGTCCCCCCGTGCGTCAGGCAATGCTTTGAGATGGCCGGGTCCACCCTCATCCCGCAGACCGGGTCGGTGACCAGAGCGGCATCGGACACCGCCGCGTCTCCGTGATCATGGTGACCATGGCCCTCGTGTTGGCCGCAGCCGTGCCCGTGCTGGTGCCCGGCTCCCTTGTGGTGCTCGTTTTCGTGCTCTTGGTGCTGACCGCTCATGCTGCCGTCTCCGGGATGGTCCGCCTCGGCGGGCCGGTTCTGCTTTGACAGATGCAACTTGGTGCTTCCCACGATAGGAGGGGTAAGATCGATGCCGGACGTCGGTTGGCAGACATGCTTTGTCGCAATATCGGGTTGAACCCCGCCGGCTAGGCGGGGTTCAACCCCGGTCAAGAGGGTCCACTCAGGCTCCGGCCGGGACCCGGCCACCGTCCGTCATGGCCGGCAAAGGCACTGGATGTCGGATGCGAGGGTCACGGCGCCGCTTCCATCCGTCCAACAGCGTGGCGCCCTTTGCGAAGGAGACGAGCATGCACCAGATGTCCGCCGAGATGCGCGCCTGCATCGAGGACTGCCTGCGCTGCCACAGCACCTGCCTCGGCATGGCCATGAACCATTGCCTGGAGCAGGGCGGCAAGCACATTGAGCCGGGGCACTTCCGGATCATGATGGCCTGCGCCGAGATCTGCCGTACCTCGGCCGCCTTCATGCTCATCGGCACCCACCACCACAAGCACACCTGCCGCGAATGCGCCGAGATCTGCGAGGAATGCGCGAAGAGCTGCGAGCAGGTTGGCGACATGGAAACATGCATGCAGGAATGCCGCCGTTGCGTCGAAAGCTGCCGCAGGATGGCGGCCTGAGGGCTTAGCACCCAAGGCCAGCAAGCGCCGGTCCGGCTCTCGCCGGACCGGCGCTCCCGCATGTTACCCGAAGATGTACCAGGAGCCGACGTCGCTGATGCCCTCGACGAACTGGGGCGTCGAGAACATGAAGTCGCTCTGGCGCAAGTCGTCCTTGCCGACGCCGACGAGCAGGATGGAGCCGTCGTCCCCGCCGTCGTTGTTCACATCCCAGGCAACCTTGGCGCCCAGATCGGTGTCCTTCACCTTCACGTCGTCCGCGTTGATGTCCATGAACGCGATGTGGTCAAACAGGCCCTGCGCCAACCCGGTCGCCTGGAAGTCGAGCACCACGTCGTCGCCGCTGTCTGCTGAGACCATGAAGGCGTCCGAGCCCGCGCCGCCCAGGTAGACGTCGTCACCCTTGCCGCCATCGAGCATTCCGTGCCCTGGGCCTTCGTAAAGCCAGTCGTTGCCATCACCGCCCATCAGTTCGTCGTTCTTGGCCCCGCCGATGAGGACATCCTTGCCCGGCCCGCCCTCGAGCTGGTCCGGGCCGTCGCCGCCCAGCAGCCAATCGTCGCCTTTTCCGCCGTCCAAGACGTCGTCGCCGCCCCGGCCTGCCTGATGGTCATCGCCGCTGCGACCGAAGATCTGGTCCCAGGCATTGCTGCCGCTCAGCCGTTCGCCCTTATCGGTTCCGATTGTGGCTGCGTACATGTCGAAGGCGATTGTGTGGGCGGCATCGCCGGGTCCGGGAACCAGGCTCTTGTCCGCCGCCGGCAGCGTGCCTGAGATTTCGGGACCACTCACGCTCGGACTCGGGCGCTCCTCGACCGGGCCTTCGGGCGCGCGGGCACCGGGCGGCAAATCGGGCTGATCGAAGAACATGAAGTCGTCCTGCGCCAGCTCGGACTTCTGGACGCCCTCGAGCAGGACCGAGCCGCCCTCCCAGCTGATCTTCACACCGCCGCCCGTGTCGGCGACCGCGAGGTCCTCCCAGCGGATGTCCTGGAGGGCGATGTGGTCGCCGACGCCAGGCCCGGCGGTGAAATCGCGGATGATGTCATCGCCTGAGCCGGGCCGCACGATGAAGGCGTCCGGCCCCATGCCGCCTACGAGGGTGTCGTTGCCCTCCTCGCCGTCTATGCTGCTGTGGCCGGGGCCCTCGTCCAGGTAGTCGTTGCCAGGACCGCCCATAAGGGCATCAGCGTCCGCGGCGCCGTAGAGGGTGTCATTACCCGCACCGCCGTGCAGGTGATCCATACCGGAGCCGCCGGAAAGCAGGTCCGCCCCCTCTCCGCCCGTGAGGACGTCGCCCTCGGGGCCGCCACCGAGCTGGTCCGCGCCGCCGAGCCCCCAGTAGTGGTCGGCGGCGTCGGTGCCGCCAAAGCTGTCCCCCCCGGGGCCGCCAAACGCGAGCTGGTGCTCAGGCATGCCTGGGATGGTCAAGGAGACCTGCTCGCGTTCGGTACGCTCAGAAGTTGCGGTCTCGGTCCCGCCACCGAACAGTCCCCGCATCAGGTCCAGTAGTTCGTTCGCCATGCCGTGGTCCTCCGTCTCATGCTTGGCCACGCGATGGGACGGCGATGCATGCCCGGGCGCGCGACAGCTAAAACAACACGGTGTCTTCATCCCGGGTTTGAGCGGCTTTCATGACGTAGTGTGTCAGCGGGTCGGTTCCGCACCGTTCCTTGCATCATGTGTGGGGGACGTGCCTAGGCGCCGCCCGCATCAGCGTGGCGGCATTGATTTAAGCGCAGTTCGACTTGGGTGTTGGATACGGGCAAATCTGACGAGGCTGAATACATGATGTCTCGTGTCCAGCCTCGAAGCTCGTCGTCTCAGCCATCTTGAAGCCACCATCCGAGCAGCGTCCGGCGAGCAGATCGTCACCATCGAGCGCCTCGTCGCCGAGGTCGCCTCCACGCGGGTCGCCGAAGTGGCGCTTGTCCGCCGCACCGAGGTGAGCCACGCCGAGCGAGGTTGCCCACACTGCGGTACCGAGGGTGCTCACCTGCACGGCAAGGACAAGAACGACCGACAGCAGTTTCGTTGTTGCATCAGCGCGTGTCGCCGCACCTTCAACATCCTCACCGGCACGCCGATGGCCCGCGCCCGGAAGCCCAAAAAATGGGGCCACTACCTGTCCCACATGACCGATCACCGTTCGGTCAGGAAGATCACAGCGGCCAGGATTGGGGTGAACCACACCACCGTCTGGCGCTGGCGGCACCGCTTTCTCAGGGCTTCCGCGCAGGACAATGCGATGACCCTCTACGGGGTGATCGAGGCCGACGAGACGTTCTTCGTGCGCTCTTGCACGGGGCACCGAGGATGGGTGAATGGCAGGCCGCCCGAGGACCGCGCTGCGCGCCCGCGTGCCTGGGGCGCCACCAAGTGGAGCCTGTCAGGCGAGCAGGTGCCGGTGCTGACCACTATCGAGGCGGCGCTGGACGGCCGGATCGCTGCCGGGTCGGTGGTCTGTTCTGACGGCGCACCGGTTTATGCGAGGGCGGCTGTGACGGCGGGCGCCGAGCATCGCCGGGTAATGGTGCCGACCGTCGCACCGAAAGTGGTGAAGCTCGCTCCGCTGCCAACCAAGCGGCGGCAGAAGGGCCGCCTTGGGCTCGGGCGGGTGAACGCGCACCACGGTCAGATCAAGGGACTGGTGAATGGGCGGTGCCGTGGCGTGGCCACTCCGTATCTCGGCAGCTACCTTGGCTGACACAGGGCGATGCTGCGCCAAGGCTTCACCGGGAAGGCACTGGTGGATTGGGCACTGGCATAGCGCGACAGGCGGTCTGCTGTGGCTACCCCACACTCAAGTCGAACTGCGCCATACCTAATTTAATTCCAGTTTCGTCATCGTGGAATGCGAAGCACAAAACTTCTGCGAAAGCAGATCAGGTGGAAAACAACCTTGGCGCTCTCATTGGACCACCAACGGAACCTGAATGCCATTGGTTGCTGCCAACGCATCACCAGAAGCGATATTCTATCATTCGACATAGCACGATTTCCAAGAAGATTGATTATTTATCAAATTTTATGTGTGCGGCTATTATTAGGTAAAATCACAGCCGCAAATTAATGCCTGCTTATGTGACGATCTGCTCGCCGGACGCTGCACGGATGGTGGCTTCAAGATGGCTGAGACGACGAGCTTCGAGGCTGGACACGAGACATCATGTAGTCAGCCTCGTCAGATTTGCCCGCATCCTACATCTAAGTCGGACTGCGCTTTGATTTAATAAGCGCAATGCTTGGCAATGGCCTGCTAAACGAGCGTGGCCGCGGAGGCGTGCCGTATGGCACAACCAGGCGGGACAAGCAGGCTCAGCGAGAGCAAGCCCGCAATAATTCCTTCGGCATCCCTGAGGTTTTTGTGTTCCTGGTTGAACTTAACTGGTGTCGTTAGCCTACACCGTGTGGCACGGAACGGCGCCATAGGCCGTGCCATACTTCAGGTGGCTGACGTCTTTTGTCACGGCGCCCACTGCGTTGGCGCGCGGCCGCCGCCCTCAAGATCGTGCAGGATTGGGCAATCGGGCCGGTGGTCGCCGAGGCAGGCATCGGCCAACACCTGCAAGGTGTCCCGCATGGCGGTGAGTTCGAGAATTTTGCTGTCGAGTTCGGCCACGTGCTCCGTGGCGACCCGCTTGACGTCGGCGCTCAACCGCTCCCGATCCTGCCACAGGCCGACCAGCAGCTTGATGCGTCCGATCGACAGGCCAAGGTCGCGCGCCCGCCGGATGAAGCGGAGCGTGTTCACGTCCTTGGCCGAGTAGACGCGGTAGCCCGCCTCGGTCCGGCCCGCCCTCGGAATTAAGTCGATGCTCTCGTAATAGCGTAGCATTTTGGCCGAAACGCCCGAGGTCGCCGACGCTTGCCCGATGTTCATGCCTGCCTCCATTCCGAATTGCCCCGCGGTAGTCTCTGACCAAAAATTGCTGCCTCCCACGATGGGAAGGTCAAGTAAAAATTAGAATGGCCATTGCTTCAGTTGGCCCTTGACCTTCCCATTGTGGGAAACCCCATTTGGGGGCCGTCCCGCTTTTCGGAGGTCGGTATGGTAGTCTTCAGGGTTCCCAACATGAGGTGCGGCGGTTGCGCCCGCTCGGTTACGGCCGCCCTGCGCGGCGTGGCTCCCGCAGCTGAGGTCCGGGTGGACATGGAGCGCCGCGAGATCACAATAGAAGGCGAGCCGGACGCGGACGCCCTGGCCCGCGTGCTTCGCCAAGCAGGGTTTGAGGGCGAGAGGCTCGCCGCCTGATGCGTGACCTGGTGCCCGGGCCTGGGCCACGATGAACGCGGCCCGCAGCGGTGGTCCGCCCGTGGAGGCGCCGGACCGACGCAGGCTCGAACCGGAGGCACACGTTCTTGTCGTCGAAGACGACGTCGCTATGCGTCACCTCATCGCCCGGCTGCTGCGTGAGAACGGATTTCGCTCAACCGGGGTCTGCGACGGCCGGGAGATGTGGGAGACGCTCCAGAATACCGAGGTCGACCTGGTCCTGCTCGACGTCATGCTTCCCGGCGATTCCGGCCTTGAGCTCCTGCGTGGCCTGCGGGCCGTGCGGGGCTCGCTGCCGGTAGTTATGGTAACCGCCAAGGGAGAAGAGGCCGACCGCGTGCTTGGCCTCGACCTTGGGGCGGACGACTACCTGCCCAAGCCGTTCGGAGGGAAGGAACTGCTGGCGCGCGTCCGCGCGGTGTTGCGCCGTGCCCACCCCCCGACCATGACCCCTGCGGAGCCTTTGGCCCACGCCACCGTTCAACGGCTGCATTTCGACCTCTGGACCGTGGACTTGGCGCGGCGCGAGTTGCTGGCGCCCGGGGGCACGGTCGTTGACCTCTCCGGTGCCGAGTACGACCTCCTGCTCGCGTTCATTGAGCATCCGCACCGGGTGCTGGCGCGAAATCAGATCCTGGAGCTGTCGCGCGGCCGCCTCGCGGACCAGAACGACCGCAGTGTCGACGTGCTGGTCAGCAGGCTGCGGCGCAAGCTCGAGGGCAAGGAGAGCGGGACGGCAATGATCAAGACGGTGCGTGGCTCGGGCTATATGTTCCTGCCAATAGTGGAGCGCGTGGCTTGAGGCGCGGGCTTGGCTGGCTCTCCCCAGCGACGCTGGCGGGCCGGACCACCCTCGCCCTGCTCGCTGGGCTTTTAGTCTTCCATCTCGGGAGCGTCTGGCTGCTCGAGCGGGACGTACGTGGCGCGGTGGAGGAAGGGCACGAGGCCCATTTGGCGGACCATGCTATCATGGCCGCGCGGGTCATGGGCACCCTGCCCGAGGAGGTGCGCGAGGCCGCCGCGCGCGCCCTTTCGACGCCTGCCTTTGAGGCCACCTGGAGCCGCTCCGCCCCTGCGGCATCTGCGGACGACACGGCTTTGACACCGCTCCGCGAGCGATTGCAGCGGCGCGCGCCCGATTTGGCGGGCCTTCGCCTCGGGCTTGGCCTCGCCGCCCCGCCGGACGAGGGCCCGAGGCGCCTCCAAGGCACCATGCACCTCGCGGACGCCAGCTGGGTTTCCTTTACCGCCGAAGCGCCGGACGTCGCGCCGGCCCCGGCCCACACTTCGCTCCCCTCGCTCAGCGCCATGGCGCTCGGCATCGTGCTCGCCTCGCTGCTCGTGGTGCAGTGGATCACCAAGCCTTTGCGGCGCCTTGCCCTGGCGGTGGAGGACTTCGGCAGAGGCGCGGCGCCGGTGCCGCTGCCGGAGACTGGACCCCGTGAGGTCCAGGAGGCCGCACGGACCTTCAACGCCATGCAGGCAAGGATCCACCGCCTTGTCGCGGACCGCACGCAGGCACTCGCGGCCGTCAGCCACGATCTGCGAACCCCCATTCAGCGGCTGCGCCTTCGTGCAGGCTTCCTCGACGACGCGGAGGCGCAGCGGGCAATCGACGACGACCTCGACGAGATGGAGGGCATGGTGGAGTCAACCCTCGCCTATCTACGTGGGGAGACCGAGAGCGAGGAGTCACGGCAGGCGGACCTCGCGGCCATTCTGAGCACGCTCGTGGACGATGCCACCGATCGGGGCGCCTCCGCGACCTATGCCGGACCGGATCGGGTTCCGATGCGGCTCCGTCCGGTGGCGATCAAGCGTGCCATCGGGAACCTTATCGACAACGCCGTGAAGCACGGGGGCAATGCGCGTGTCACCCTCGAGGAAGCGCCGGGAGCCGTCATGGTACGGGTCGAAGACGACGGCCCCGGCATCCCGGAGGCGGCGCTGAAGGCGGTGTTCGAGCCGTTCCACCGCCTGGACGCCTCCCGCAACCGCGGCACCGGCGGGACGGGGCTGGGCCTTGCCATCGTCCGCCAGGTCGTGACCACTCACGGCGGCACGGTGACCCTCGCCAATCGCCGCGAAGGCGGGCTGGTGGTGACAGTGCAGTTACTACGCCAGTACGCGAGCGGGTACGATGGCAAGACCGGCAGCAGCAGCGTCCTCCCTTCTTCCATGCCGCCTCCTGGCATGGGTTAAGCCTAACTGCTCATCGGCATGGCGACCTACAGATGAGATCGACAAGTTTTTACGCCGCGATTTGCCATTCTGGACTGGCACGGGTGACCGTGTGCCAAAAAGCCGGGTCCGAGGGTGTAAGCCCGCCGCGCAACCTTCACCGTCGCTCCTCGCCGCAGCGGGCCCGGCGCTTTATAGACGGCCCAGGCTACCGCACCAGCATGGCGCGGCCGTGCTTTGGCCAGGGCACGTGCTTTGTCTTGCCCAAGAGACCTGCACAGCCGCAGGCTGTCGCTTCAGGTCAGGCTTAATACGGACCGGAGCGACCACGCTGACTGCCCATAGTATGGTCCATATGCTGGCAATACGTCGCCATTCGCTGCATATCGGGTGTTACTTGTCCACCCTGCTGCATCTGTTGCCGCATCTCGGCGCAATGCGCCATCATGGCCTGATGGCTCATCGGTGCCAAGTTACTCCCCTGGGTATTAGTTGTGCTCGGCGTTGGAGCCACCGCGGGCGCTGCCCGCTGCTGTGGAGCACAGGCCGTAAGGCCTGCCGTAAACAGCACTGTCAACCTGATCCCAGCGGTTCCCTGTCGTTTGGTGACATAGGTCTCCTCTCTGCGAGACATAAACATGCTCATGGAGTGCGCCCCTGCGGGTGGACGGTTTCAGGCTGCTGTTTTGACCGTCTGGCGGGCGTGTTGATCCTCGAACTGGGCGGGGCTGAGATAGCCCAAGGCGGAATGTAGGCGCTTCTCGTTGTAGACCTCGTCGATAAAGCGCGGCAGGTCAGCGGTGACATCCTCGAAGGTCTCGTAGGCTGCCAGATAAACGGCCTCGACCTTCAGCGTCTTCATGAAGCTCTCGGCCTTGGCGTTATCATAGGGATTGCCACGGCGGCTCATCGAGCCCGCCAGGCCATGGGCGGTCAGCAGCGCGCGGTACATCTCGGATGCGTATTGAGACCCGCGGTCGGAATGGTGAATGCAGCCATGGGGTGGGCTGCGGCCTCTGATTGCCACCTTCAGTGCAGCGACGGCGATGCGGGCATCCATCGACCGGCTGATGGCATAACCCACGACCTTGCGCGACCAGGCATCGAGGATGGCGGCCAGGTAGACGAAGCCGCCGGGAATGGCGACGTAGGTCAGGTCCGCGACCCAGAGCTGGTTTGGGCGCTCGGGCACGACATCCTTGGCCAAGTCGGGGAAGACCGGCCCGGCGTGGTCGCTGTCGGTGGTCACGACATAACGTCGCCGTCGCCTGGGCTGAAGATCGTGTTCGCGCATCAGCCGCCGGAGCTTCTTGCCATTCACCACGATGCCCTGGTGACGCAGGGCGGCGCCCACGCGACGGTAGCCGTAGCACTCGAACTCGTCGCAGATGGTGCTGATCCGGGCAAGGACCTCGTCCGCGTCCAGCGTCGCGGGCACAGGATCATAGAATGTGGAACGCGGGAGGCCCATCAGCGCACACCCTCGGCTGACGGAGATACCACGGGGCCGGTGACGACGGAGGTGCTCGCGCTTCTCGGCCGGGGAGCATGCTTCAAAGCCCCCTTTAGCAGCTCGATCTCCAGCGCCTGCCGCCCGACCATCCGCTCGAGCGCCGCGATCTTGGCCTCGTATTCCTGCAGCAGGTCGGCTGCCTGCACGTCGCTATCAAGAGCGCCTGCCTCGAACTTGCCCACCCAGATGCGGATCAGCTGCCGCGAGATGTCGTGCCGCTGCGCCAGGGCGTGCAGCGTCTCCCCCGCGATAAACTCCTCAGCAACCTGCCGTTTGAACGCCGCGCTGTGCGACCGATACTTCTTCATGGCTTCCATCCTTCGGAAGCCCAGCCAGGGGGGTCAATTCAAATCGCCCATTCTGTCCACCCGCAGGGCTCTCCCGCACTTTGCGTGGATTGTAACCCAATCGCATCGGTGTTTGTTCCGAGGCGGAGCGCATCCCATTGACTGGTGAATGACCCTGTTCTTCCCCATGCCAGGCTGCCGCATTGATGCTGTCACGCGTGACGTGCCGGAACACCTTCACATTGCAGCCCGAGGCACCGCCACGACAGCAGGCTGTCCCGATTGCGGACATCCGAGCCGGGCGGTCCACAGCCGTTATCAACGTCATCCGGCCGATCTCCCGTCCCTGGGTTGCAGCGTCCGCGTCGGACTGCGCTTGCGCCGATTCTACTGCCTCAACCCGGCTTGCGCCCGACGCACCTTCGCCGAACACCTTCCGGGCTTGGTTGCTCCCTACGCACGCCGCACGCGCCGGCTCGCCACCACCCAGGGTCGGGTCGGTGTGGCCCTGGGCGGCGAGGCAGCCGCCCGCCTATTGCCGCATCTGGCCATGCCGACAAGCGCCGATACGGTGCTGCGCCTGGTTCGCGCCGTGCCGCCGCCGGAGTGCCAGTCGCCACGTGTCGTGGGCGTGGATGACTGGGCCATGCGCAAGGGGCGCACCTATGGATCGGTCGTCGTGGATCTGGAACGCCGGCGCGTGCTGGACTTGCTGCCGGATCGGACAGCGGCGACGCTGGCCGGGTGGCTGCAGCGCCATCCCGATGTCGCAGTTGTCGCGCGCGACCGCTCGACCGAGTACGCCCGCGGCATCACCCTGGGTGCGCCCGACGCCGCTCAGGTCGCCGATCGGTGGCACCTGCTGGCCAACATGCGCCAGGCGGTCGAGCGATGGCTGGGCAGCGCGCACGTCCGGCTGCGGCGTCTGCCGCCGCTTCCCGGGCGGGACGCGGAACCGAAGGCGGCTGTGGCTTTCGGCAAGCGCACCAAGGCGTTCCCACGCACTGGCGCAGATGTCGATGCACGTGCCGCCGGCAGCGAACGGCGGCGCGCACTCTATGAGGAGGTACGGCGTCGCCATCTTGTTGGCGAACCCTTGCTGTCGATTAGCCGGACATTGCGCCTGGCCCGGGGTACCGTGCGCAAATATGCCCGCGCCGAGGCGTTTCCGGCCCATGCTGCCCGCGGGCCGCGGCCGAGTATTATCGACCCGCACATCGCATGGCTCGAGACCCAGGTTGCCGCTGGTCGCGGGAATGCTGCAGCTCTCTGGCGCGAACTGCGCGCACTCGGGTTCGCAGGCACTGCGCGACAGGTCCGCCGGTGGCTGAACGAGCAGAGGATCGGGCCCGCCCCGAACACGCCACACCAGTGGCGCCATCCAAAGCTGGTGGACTCCAGTGCCACGGACGTGGTCCTCGCCGGCCTGCCTATGCCGCGTCAGCTTTCCTGGCTACTGGTGCAGCCAGCCAGATGCCTTTCCAAGACTGACACGGCGACCGTGGCGCACGTGAAGCAGGACCAGGATGCCGCTGTGGTCGCAGATTTGGCCCGAAGGTTCACCGAGCTTGTGCGGACGAGTGGTATCAGTGGAAGCCCGACGGCGGATGCCCGCCCAATCCCTGAGTTAGCAGCCTGGCTCGCTGAAGCTCGGGCCTGTGGGGTACGCGCGATGGCCACGTTTGCCGCCGGAATCGAGCAGGATGGCGCCGCCGTGCGTGCGGCCTTGACCATGCCCTGGAGCAGCGGCCAAGCCGAAGGCCAGATCAACCGGCTGAAGCTGCTCAAACGACAGAGCTACGGCCGCGCCAGCCTTGACCTGCTGCGGCAACGCGTTTTGCTCGCGGCATGATCCACGCAAAGTGATATTGGTGGCAAATCCGGTGCGGTTCCTGCGATGAGAGGACGGCCTGCGCGCTGCATCTCGGCGGCGCGGCTCAAGCCAGCGGGGTGGGTGATGTCGTTCGACGCGAAGCGCACATACAATGTGCCAGACCAGACGGCGCAGGTCGCGCGGGCGATCTTCCCGAAGGGCAATCCGGTTATGCGCCTTCACGACGACCTGCACAGTGTAGTCGCGGATCGCGACTTCGCTGACCTGTTCCCGACCCGGGGGCGGCCCGCCGAGGCGCCGGTCCGGCTCGCGCTCGCAACGCTCCTGCAGTTCATGGAAGGGCTGACCGACCGGCAAGCTGCCGACGCAGTCCGCACACGGATCGACTGGAAGTATCTGCTGTGCCTGGAGCTAACCGACGTTGGCTTCGACCACACCGTTCTGAGCGAGTTCCGCACGCGCCTCCTGGCGCATGGGGCGGAGGGCCGGCTTTTCGACGCAATCCTCGAACTGGCGCGAGGGCGCGGGCTGCTGAAGGGCGGCGGACGGCAGCGCAGCGACTCCACGCACGTCCTCGGCGCGATGCGCGCCATGAGCCGGCTCGAGGTCGTTGGGGAAACTTTGTGCCACGCGCTGAACGCGCTGGCGACGGCGGCGCCCGACTGGCTGCGCGCGCACACGACCCCGGCGTGGGTCGACCGGTATGGACTTCGGGCGAGCGAGTTCCGGCTGCCGAAGAGCGAGGCTGGGCGTCGGGCGTGGGCCCTGCAGACCGGCGTCGACGGGTTTGCGCTGCTGGCTCTGGCTAGGGCGGACGGCGCGCCACCCGCCTTGCGGGATGCGGCTGCCCTTGAGACCCTGCGACAGGTCTGGATACAGAACTTCCTTCTCACCGAGCACGGGCCGGAGGGTCCTCAGGTCGATTGGCGAGCGAACGACCAAGTGCCGCCGTCGGGTCGATACATCGGCTCGCCATACGACGTAGAGGCGCGCTACGCGACCAAGGGCGCGACCGTGTGGAGCGGCTACAAGGTGCACCTGACCGAAACCTGCGACGACGGCACCCCGAACCTGATTACCAATGTCGAGACAACGAACGCCGCGGTTTCGGACGACGCGGTGACTGCGACCATTCATGCGGCGCTCGACGCGCGGGGCTTGCTCCCGACGACCCACATCGCCGACACCGGCTTTGTGAACTCAGCGCTGTTCGTCGATGCCCGGGAGCGCTACGGGGTCGATCTGGTCGGCCCGACCCGCGGTGATCGGCAGTGGCAGGCTCAGGCCGATGCTGGGTTTGCTGCGCGGGACTTTGCCATCGACTTCGCTCAGCAGCGGGCGACATGTCCGGCTGGAAAGGTGAGCCAAAGCTGGACGCTGGCGCTCGCCCGCGGCACAACGCCGGTGATCAAGATCAAGTTCTCAGTCGCCGATTGCCGAGCATGCCCACTTCGGCCGCAGTGCACGCGCTCGACCTCAGCACGCCGGGCCATCACAATCCGCCCCGAAGCCCAACATGAGGCGTTGCGCATCGGGCGGGCGCGGGAGCAGACCGCCGAGTTTGCAGTCGAGTATGCGCGGCGGGCCGGGATCGAGGGCACGATCGCGCAGGGCGTGCGCTCGGCTCGGCTTCGGCGGACGCCGTATTTCGGGCGCGCGAAGACACACCTCGCCCACCTCATGACAGCAGCAGCGATGAACCTCGTCCGATTGCTGAGATGGCTGGCGGACGAACCAAAAGCGCAAACACGGCACCGCGCCTTTGCGCGGCTGCATCCGCTCACCGCCTGAACGAGCTACGCCGGATTTGCCACCAATATCAAAGTGCGGGAGAGCCACCCGCAGGGGCGCACTCCATCAAGGCGTCGATTATTGACATTGCCATTACTATCTCCAAACACCGGCTTAAAACTGGAGCCAGTGTAGCCAAGATGTTCCGAGCGTGTGCTCAAGATGTTCCGAGCGTGTGCTGGCGCCTTTTTGTGCTGTTTAATCCAATTGACGCTCAAAATCAATTTTCTGAACTGGGTCAAAATCGACTTTTTCTGTGTGAGCCATATTAGTCTCCGGGGCTTGCAGGGTCACAGGAAGGGGGCTGCCGCGAGCGCATGACAAAGTATGTCAAGGCCGATCCAAAGCATTGCCGGGTGTGCCCACCTTCGCCACTGTCACTGGCGAAGGTGGGCGCCAGGGTCGGGAACACCGGAGCATGAGCCGGAGGTTTGGAATGACGATAATATCGGGTTATGTTGCTGTGCTACGGCGGCTGTCACTTGCGGCCGTGATTCTGGTGGCCGTAGTAACGCCCACTCTGGCCCAACGATACGAGCTGACGCTCGAAGAACGGGTTGTCAACATCAGCGGCGCCGACCGTCGCGCCGTCACGGTCAATGGCCAGCTTCCCGGCCCGGCGCTGCGCTTGCGCGAGGGCCAGGAAGCGGTGATCCGGGTGACCAACCGGATGGACAAGGCCAGCAGCATTCACTGGCACGGGCTGATCCTGCCGGCGTCGATGGACGGCGCGCCAGGCTTCAGCACTGGCTTCTCGCGCGGCATCGGCCCGGGCGAAACTTTCGAGTACCGCTTTCCGGTCGTGCAGTCCGGCACCTACTGGTACCACGCCCACAACTTGGACCAAGAACAGCGCGGTCTTTACGCACCCATCGTCATCGACCCGCGCACGCCCGAGCCCTTCCGCTACGACCGCGACCACATCGTGCAACTCTCCGAGTGGACCGACGAGCGTCCAATCCGCGCGCTGGAAAACCTGAAGCGCGACCCCGGTTACTACAACTACAATCGCCGCACCCTCGTGGACCTGCTGCGCGACCTTGGCGGGGCGCCGGACAGCACGGCGCGGCGCGCCATTGTCCGCGACCGGCTCGACTGGGCTGAGATGCGGATGGATCCGACCGACATCGCCGACATGACTGGCGCGACCTTTCGATACCTAGTCAACGGCTTCCGCCCGGAGACGCCGGCGACGCTGCTGTTCCGTCCGGGAGAGAAAGTGCGACTGCGGTTTATCAACTCCGGCGCCATGACCTATTTCGACGTCCGCATACCTGGCCTGAAAATGACCGTGGTGCAGGCGGACGGCAACAATATCCGCCCTGTGGTAGTCGACGAGCTGCGCATCGCGGTCGCCGAGACCTACGATGTCATCGTCGAGCCGCGCGATGAGCAGCAGTACCAGATTTTGGCCGAGACGATGGACCGTACCGGCTGGGCCCGCACCCGGCTGGCGACGCGGATGGATGCGCCCGTGGAAGTCCTCCCGCAGCACCGCCCGCGCCCAATCCTGTCGATGGCGGACATGTACATGACTCCTGGGCCAACCGGGCTTGATCGCGGCACGCCTCGCCCCGAGCAAGATCAGCCGGGTCATGTGTGGCCATCCTCAGGCATGTCGCATGGCGCAATGTCCGCGCCAGCAGGCCAGGGCCCGGCCGCTACGATGGACCATGCGGCAATGGGGCATGGTGCACCCGCGGCCAGCCCGCCCGGTGGAATGGACCACACTGCCATGCGGCATGGCATGGCCGCCGCTCCCACCGCCAGTGGCTTGGATCATGCGGCGATGGGCCACGGTACGTCCACTGCCGGCGCGCATGGTCCGGGCACCCCGTCTGCCACCACCGCCGGCGGGATGCCGGCACAGGCCGGGCATGAGGGGATGCTGATGGCCGATCCCATCCAGCATGATACCGGCGCTCCGCCAGGCGCCCGCGTGCTGTCCTACCGTGACCTGCGCCCGCTGCGCGCCGACCCAGAATATCGCGCGCCGGATCGCATCATCGAGGTGCGCCTGACCGGCAACATGGAACGCTACATCTGGTCGATGAACGGCAACGAGTTCTGGCGTGCCCAGCCCATCGTCGCCCGGCTGGGTGAGCGGCTGCGCATCCGCTTCATCAACGAGACCATGATGAACCACCCGATGCATCTGCACGGCATGTGGATGGTGCCGGACCTCGGCAACGCCGCCTTCAACCCGCGCAAGCACGTCGTGAACATCAAGCCGGGTACCTCGCTCGACGTCGACGTAATTGTCGATGCCGAAGGCGACTGGGCCTTCCACTGCCATCTGCTTTATCACATGGAGAGCGGCATGATGCGGATCTTCCGGGTGACCCGGGATGGGGCGCCGGTGGCTACAGCGCCATTGCCGCACCAGGCGGTGACGCCTGCCGCTGCGCACATCCACTGAGCTGACGGGACGCCAACATGATACCGAAGGCATTCCGGCGCTTGGCGGCGGGCCTACTGCTCGCAACACTGTCCACCATGGCCTGGGCGCAGGCGGGCGGAAGCCATGCCGAACATGGCGCTGCGGCCAGCCCGATGGCCCTGGCCATAGTGACCCCCGCGGGCGTCCCGGCGGCGGCAGGGGCGGAGGACCATGGCGGCCACGCCCCGCTCTATTTCGGCGCCGCGCTTTTCGACCAGAACGAAATCCGCAGCAATGGTCGCGGAAGCCCAATCTACGCCTGGGAAGGCTCCGCCTACTACGGCACCGACTACCATCGCGTCTGGGTCAACTCCCGCGGCGAGACCAACAAAGATGGCGGCGGGCTAGAGCGGGCGGAGTTGCAAATGCTCTATTCGCGCCTGATCGGCTATTACTGGGATGCCCAAGCCGGCGTGCGGCACGATTTCCGCCTACAGCCTAAGGATGGCACGCCGAGCCGGACCTACGGCATGGTAGCGCTGCAGGGGCTGGCACCCGGCTTTTTCGAAGTGCAGTTGCAGGCCTTCTTCGGTGAGGGCGGCGTGCTGCTGGCGCGGGCCGCAGTCTCTTACGACCTGCTGATCACCAATCGGCTGATCCTACAACCTGAGGCAGAGCTGAATTTCGCCTCAGGCTGGGACCGCGATGCGCTGATTTCTCCAGGCATCTACCGGACGGAGTTCGGGGTGCGGCTGCGCTACGAGATCACCCGCGAGTTCGCCCCCTACATCGGCTACTCGTATGAGAGCTTCAACGGCGGATCCTCCGGGCTGAGCCGCCGCCTGGAGCAGAAGCCGTCGCAATCCACTGTGGTGGCGGGCATCCGCCTGTTCTTCTGACCATGGTGGACTGGCCGGTACCGCTGGCCTCCCAGCCTGCGAGCGACCGCGCGGTCGCTCCGCGTTCTTCTGCTGATTAATGGAGGCTACATGACGCGGCGAACCGGGTTTCTTTTCCTGACAATGGCGGGCCTGCTGGCTAGCTGCGCCGGCAGCCCGACCGGACTGGAACGTGTGGCCGCCCCCGCCCATGCAAGCGGCGAAGGACTTGCTACGGCAGCCCCCATCGCCGAGCCCGCGCCCGCCGTGGTTCCAGGACGCCCCCGCCGCACCCCGCCGGTTCAGCCGCATATCCACTGAGAGCACGCGGGCAGCAGCGATCAGCGCCAGCGACATATCAAAATATTGCTAGCCGTGCCCATCGCCGCTGCACTGCTTGCCCGCATAGTCCGGCGGACACCAGTTCCTCCGCCACGCCGCTGCATCGAGCGCAGCAGCTTTTGATTTAGCCTTTGACTCAGACACGAGGATGGACATGACAGCTTTTCTCTCCCTGCGGCGCGGCGTCGCAGCCTTTGCCGTCGCCGTTGGCCTCGCCACTTCAGGGGCCGCGCTGGCGCATTCCGATGTCCATCATTCGGAACCCGCTGAGGGCGCCGTGCTGCGCGCTTCGCCACCCGCTGTTGTGCTCCAGTTCCCGGCACCGGTGCGCGTGATGACGCTGCGGCTGCTAGATGAGGCCGGGCGCGAGAAGCGGCTGGCTCGCGAGGGCGAGCGCAGCGCCGCGGTGCAAGAGGTGCGCGCCACAGTGCAGGACCGCTTAGCGCCGGGCGCCTATCGCGTTGAATGGCGCGGCGCCTCGCCCGATGGCCATGTCGGCAGCGGCACAGTCAACTTCAGCGTGGCGCCGGCGGGCCGATGATCCTCACGCTACTGCGGACGGGGGAGATTGGCTGGGAAGGCGCAGCAGTGGGTCTACGCGCGGCCTATTACGCGGGTAGCCTTGGGGGCGCTGGCCTCGCCTTCTTCGCCCTGCTGTTCGGGACGCGCGGCGAAACGGTGGATGGTCGCCGACTGGGTCGTTGGGCGGCCGGCGCCGCGCTGTTCGGCTTGGCCGCGGCGGCGGGCATTCTCGTCGCGCTGGTCGGTGCCTTAATGGGCAGCGAGGCGCTGCTCGACCCGGAGGGCTGGCAGGTGGTGCTCGCCTCCCCGGCGGGCACCTCCTACGGCCTTGGTGCGGTGGGATTGCTGCTGGTGGCGTCGCTGGCACTTGGGCCACGCTGGGCCGCTCTGGCGGCGACTGGCGGCATGGTAGTCTGCGCTAGCTTCGCCTTGCTCGGCCATACCACCTTGCTTACGCCCCGGCCCCTGCTGGGGGGACTGCTGCTGCTTCATCTGGTGGTGGCCGCCTATTGGGTGGGCAGCCTGCCGCCGTTGGCCTGGGTGGCCCGCCGCGATGGCCCCGGCGCCGCTCGACTGGTGGAGGACTGGGCCCGCATCGCCGCTATCGCCGTGCCGGTGCTGGTAGTGGCGGGACTGCTGCTGGCTTGGTGGACCTTGGGCAGTCTGGGGCAGCTCTTCGGGTCCTGGTACGGCTGGGCGCTGCTGGCGAAGGTTGCGTTGGTGGCGGTGTTGCTGGGTTTTGCCGCTTGGCACCGCTTCAGCCTGACCCCAGCGCTGGCAGCGCGCAGCCGGGGGGCTGGCGCTAGGCTGGCCGCCTCGGTTACGGCGGAGGCGGTGGTCGCGTTGCTAGTGCTATGGGCAGCGGCCGAGATGGTCTCGACCTCGCCCGAGGGCATGCTGGGTATGTGATAATTTGGCGGATGTGCAGCGATCTGATCGTCGCTACGTTGCCAATGAGGCCCATCAGCCGTGCGCTGCCCAGGTGGAACGTTAGCCGCCCGGCGAGCAGCGTCAACACCATACGTCCGGCGAGGCTCACGGGTGAGAGCCCAATCGATGGTGCGCCTCACGCCTCGCGCTCCACCCGCGGCAAGAAGCTGTAGCCGGTGCCGCGCACCGTCATAATCATCGCTGTGTCGCCTTCCTCAGTCTTCAGCTTGCGGCGCAGCCGGCTTACCAGGACATCGACGCTTCGGTCGTTCGGGTCAGCCAGCCGGTCGTACAGCAGGCCAAAAATTTTGTCGCGCGTCAGCATCTGCTGGGGATGCTCGAGGAAGGCAACCAGTAGGTCGAACTCCGCACTTGATAGATCGATCACTGCACCAGCGGGCGAAAGCAGATCACGCCGCGCGGTATCAAGGCTCCAGCCTTGGAAACGCATCCACCGGGAGGCGCCTTCCCCAAAGACGGTGGCCCGCAAACGGACGCGGCGAAGCACGGCTCGGATGCGCAGCAGCAATTCTTGTCGCCCGAAAGGCTTGGCCAAGTAGTCTTCGGCTCCGAGATCAAGGCTACGAACCCGGTCCGTCTCCCCGCCCTCGGCGGTCACCATCACCACCGGCAAAGCGGCATGCCTAATGCGCAGCGCACACAGCAGCTCGAGCCCCGACTGCCCAGGCAGCATGATGTCGAGCAGAACGAGGTCAACCGCGGCCTTTGCCAGCGCCCGCCACATTTCCTCGCCGTCACGGGCGCCAAAGGCACGAAAGCCATTCTCGCGCAGCAGCCTGATAATGAGGTGACGTATTGGCGCGTCGTCCTCGACTACCAGTATGTTCGGCTTGGGGTCCAGGCTGGTAGGTTCCGGCGTTGGGCCAATACTGCGGGCGCTGACCATCATGACCGGCACCGTGCGCCATTCTCCATCACGGAGCCACTGCGTTGCTTTCAGCGCGGCCTTTTGGTGTTTGAAGCCGCCTTGCGAGGGCCTTCGGCCTGGTGCACCTGTCGGCGTCGATGGCGGAGCTGCCGACGTTGCCGTGCTTAATTTTTCGATTTTTAAAGACGAACATGCTACCTCCGGCTCAGTCTCGCAGAGGGGGCGCGCCATCGCTTCATCGTCAAGACAAGCGGCCGCGCGGCAGAGATGCAGACACGCTTTGTCGTAAATGCGATACCATGCATGGAAGGAAGCCAACTACCCGTGTGGTCCGCTCCACACGCTTCCCGGCTAGCCCTTCCCGGCGCCGCCGGACGTTCGGTGGTCGCCATGGCCGTGGTGCATGAACAAGTGCATCAGCGGGCAGGCAAGCAACAGCAGGTAGGGCAGCACACCCCACGCATGGGCGTAATGCTCCCGCAGGACGTAAAAGGCGGCGACTAGGCAGAAGCCGATTAGAGCGATACCGCCCCGGCTGCGCCACCACGGCGTGGTTGTTTTGTCATTCATATCGACTCTCCTTGACCGCCACCGGGGATACGGCGACGGTCGGGCATCATAATATCAGTCAAGTCGCCGAGTACGTTTGTGTCACCTCACTGCTGTGGCCGGGCCGGCTGGGGCTTGGCAGCAAATACCAAGCCTACCCCACGCACCGACGATGCGCCGATCCGCTGCATGGCGGAATGCTGCGGATGCGCCCAGGCATGCACCGCCTGCAACGATGCCTGCTTCAGTGAGGCAAATAATCCAGAACCGCCCATTACATACGCCTGAACCTCGACTGTGCCGATTTAGAGTCCATCCGGGATCATGTGGTTTTCTGACATAGCTTTCGGAGCATGCGGCGGACGGAGGCCCACTGCAGGAAGGCCAGCGCGCTGCGATTTAGGCATTCCCAATCCTTGGCCAATCGTCGGCAGCGATTGAGCCAGGCGATGGTGCGCTCGACGATCCAGCGCTTCGGCAGCACGACGAACTTGTGCAACTCGGATCGCTTCACGATCTCAAGGTTGATCTGGCGGCAAGTGGTGCGCAGCCCGGCCTGGAAGTTGGTGCCCTGATAGCCGCCGTCGGCGTAGAGCTTCAGCAGGAAGGGGTAGAGGCCGAACAGCGTGCCCATCAGCAGCACGCCACCATCCCGGTCCTGGATGTCGGCGGCGTGGATGATGGCCTGCATCAGCAGGCCTTGGGTGTCGACCAGGACGTGGCGCTTCTTGCCTTTGATCTTCTTGCCCGCGTCGTAGCCGGAGGGGTCGACGCAGGCCCCCCTTTTTCCGCGCTCTTAACGCTCTGGCTATCGATGATAGCGACTGTCGGGCTGGCTTCGCGCCCGGCCTGCTCCCGGCACAGCACGTAGAGCGCGTGGTGAATGCGATCCAGCGTGCGGTCCTCGTCCCAGCGCCGCAGGTAATCGTTCACCGTGCTGCGTGGCGGCAGGTCCTTCGGCAGCGCCGCCCACTGGCAGCCGGTGGACAGGATATACATCACCCCATTCAGCACCGCCCGCGCGTCGATCGTCCGCTTGTTGCCGCCGCGCTTCGCCGGCGGGATCAGCGGGCCGACGATCGACCATTCCTCATCGGTCAGATCGCTTGCGTAGCGCAGCTTGCTGCGATCGTGTTTGGGCCGGTTCTCGGGCGTCCACATGGACGCCCTTCTTCCCGTAACCGCCGCCGGGAGCCAATCACAACCGATTCAGATCACTCAGCCCGTTCCCGGATGGGCTCTTATCGCAACGAAAAAAAGCGAGTATTCGCTGCAACGGATGCCGGTCGCCTGCCTTCTAAAATATCTTGTCTGCGCCGCTCCGCTCTAGCACTGTAGACGCTGCGGACCCCGGGGACGGATAGGCCGCGCCCGAAAGCAGAGCGCTGCCGACGCGAGTCGGCGGCGCTCTCGTTTGGTAGATTACTTGCTTTCGATTTAACCTCTCCGCTGGCGCCACGTTCGGTGGTGGTCAGTCTTCAGTCGATGCCAACCATTGCATGGTCATCTTGGCGGAGCTTTTGGGAAACCTTGTAGAAATCGATCCTGATCCGTTTGAGACCTACACTCGGCCCCGAGGATTAGAAGGCACGCGTGCCCAGAGACCTTATGGATTGCAGGCACATTCCGAGGATTTGAGGAATTTCTGGCGGCCCGAGCAGAAATGGTCGCCATAGCAATGAACGGGCACGGCTTATTGCAGCCGCACGCAGCACCCGCATTCAGGCGCTTTTTGCTGAATGCTCAAACTCGTGAAGCGGCTCACACACGGAGGTGGCCACCTCCCGCACTTGCTTTCTGCATTTAACGCCGTAAACCTCTTCTATTAGGGATGAGTGGCCGAGTGGTTTAAGGCAGCGGTCTTGAAAACCGCCATACGTGAATGCGTATCGTGGGTTCGAATCCCACCTCATCCGGGTTCCTAAAAGTAGTATTAGGTATTTGGCTTGGTCTACACCAGCATTTGAATGGTCCGCGTCAGCATACGGTTAAATGCTGGACGCATTTAATGTTTTTCTCTGCTTGTTCTTTACCAACGATCTGGCGCACGATAATAGAAATCATCGCGCTTCAGACCCCGTTTGAGAATGTCCGACCGGCGGTGCTTTGGGCTCTGGCTCCGCCCAGATGGATGGTATGTGCACCAAGGAGCATCGGGCGCGGCAGCCGGCGTTTGAACGTCGGCGGCGCTATCCGACTGATCTGACGGACAAGGAATGGGCTGCGATGCGGCCGCTGCTGCCTCCTCCGGCAGGGCGTGGCAGGCCGCCGAGCGCCGACATGCGGGAGATGCTCAACGCAATCCGCTACCTGGCCCATGCGGGTTGCGGCTGGCGGATGCTGCCGGTGCATTTCGGGCCATGGCAGACCGTCTATTGGTGGTTCCGACGCTTCGCCCGGCGCCTGCTATTCCAGACCATCCACGGCATCGCGCTCATGCTGGACCGCGAGCGGGAGGGCCGGGAGGCCAGCCCGAGCAGCGGCGTGCTCGACAATCGGACGGTGAAAGCGCCGCACGCGGCTGATGGCGGGGGCTACGACGCCGCCAAGCGGATCTGAGGTGGTCCCCGGATCTCGGACAGGTGGTTAAGCTCGGTTCGCCTGCGAGAAGGACGGACCCGATGACGGGCAAGCGGACGCGGTATTTGGCGGATTTCAAGGCGAAGGTGGCGCTGGAGGCGCTGCGTGGTGAGCTGACGACGGCGCAACTGGCGGCGAAGCATGGCATTCACCAGACGATGGTCGGCGAATGGAAGCGGCAGGGCATGGAGGGGCTGGCGGCGGTGTTCTCCGGCAAGTCGGCGGCACATGAGACCTCGAAGGCGGCCGAGGCGGATATCGAGAAGCTGCACGCGAAGATTGGGCAGCTGCTGGTGGAAAGGGATTTTTTGACGAAAGCGTCCGGTCGATGAGCCTGGAGCGGCGACGCCAGATGATCGAGCCGGAGCACCGGCAGCTGTCGGTGGTGCGGCAGTGCCAACTGATCTCGATCAGCCGGTCGGGGTTCTACCACCGGCCTGCTGGGGAGACGGCGCTGAACCTCGAGCTGATGCGGTTGATCGACGCGCAGTTCCTGGAGACGCCCTGGTATGGCTCGCGGCAGATGGCACGACACCTACGGCGCGAAGGCTATGTGGTCGGCCGCAAGCGCATTCGGCGGCTGATGGCAAAGATGGGCCTGATGCCGATCTACCAACGGCCGCGGACGACGGTGCCGAACCCCGAGCACCGGGTCTTCCCCTACCTGCTGCGGGACATGGTGATCGACCGCGCCAACCAAGTCTGGTGCGCCGACATCACCTATTCGGGGCAGTGCCCCGAACCCGATGCGGCGCGGATTCCTCTACCTGGTCGCGGTGATGGACTGGGCGACGCGGAAGGTGCTGGCCTGGCGGGTCTCGAACACCATGGAGGTGGAGTTCTGCCTGGAGGTGCTGGAGGAGGCCCTGGCGCGATTCGGGCGGCCGGAGATCTTCAATACCGACCAGGGCAGCCAGTTCACCTCGCCGCGGTTCACCGGCTTGCTGCAGCAGGCCGGGGTGCGCATCTCGATGGACGGCCGTGGTCGCTGGATGGACAACGGTTTATCGAGCGGCTGTGGCGCAGCCTGAAGTACGAATGCGTCTACCTGCACGCATTCGAGACCGGCTCGGAGCAGCGGGCCGGGCTGTCAAGGCGGATCGGCTATTACAATACTGGACGCCCACATAGTGCGCTGGCGGGGCAGACTCCAGACGAGGCCTATGGGACGAACGAGGTAGAGAGGTTGGCGGCCTGACGACAACCAGAGCCGAGCTTATCCAGGCCGTCAAACTGACCGACGGACGAAGACCACCTCAGAGTTTTTACAAGTTTTCGTGCGCAGCTTAACCGAAACGATGAATGGCAGCTCTGCTACCTTGCTATCTCGATGGGCGTACCCATTCACCGAGGAACGCCTTCCTTGGCATGGATAAACCTGTCTTCTGAGTTATCGACGCTCCAAACAAATTTTTAGCCCACGTCAGCATCCGGCCTTCTTGGCTTTCTGCCACGCAACAAAATCTTTAATCAGATAGCTTCCGACCACGGGCGGCGAGCCGGGACGGGCCGCTAGGTCCACTAGGCTGCTCGACGAGGGGTCAACCCCGTACACCTCAGCATGCCTGATTAAGGCTTCGAGAGCAGACGCTGTGCACTCGAAGGCGCGTTGGTAGTCCGAGGCTGTGTTGGCGGTTTTAGCGGCTGCGCGACGAGCGGTGTCGGACTCGGCGTTCGGCATATGGCGGGCCACAAACGCCTCAAGTCGTCTTTTGTCCGCCTCCAAGTTCGCGATCCGTAGACGGGCCTCGACTAGCTTCACCCTTAGGATAGCTGCCGACTGCGTGTCGTCCCCGATCAGGCTAGCTGCCCCGAGCTGGCGCGCCACGTGCGCCTCCAGCAGCGTTCTGTATCGGGGGTTCCTGCGCAGTTGCCCGGGCGTCCGCCCACAGGTGGGTGCCACGTGAGCGGTGAGTGAGGAGACGTTTTTAAACATGGTGCCAGCCCTCACGGAAGTTAGAGCCTGCCGGAGCGCCACCTCGACGAGGTCGGCCGCTCCCTGATGGTAACAGCGTGCATTGTATGACCCTTTGGGCGCTGGCATTGGTTAGCCAAGCCCGACGGCGCCACCGTCCAAAAGGAGGCGCGTCGAGCGCCCTACCGGAAGCTTGCCAATGCTTAAGGCCAGTTCCTCCAGGTTGGCACCCTTGGCCTTCAAAGATACGGTGATAAGGCTGGCGAGCGCCGCGATTTCGTCTTCCTCCTCGTCGGGCACATCGATAGGCTCAAGTCCGGCGTGGATGCGTTTTCTGAGGCGGCCTGCCAGGAGCCGCAGTCGATCGGTCGCCATCGTCGGGTAGACGTTCGCCTCGACCACACGCCTCAAAATGAACTCCCGTTCGGATGAGGGCTTCACGACCCGGATGAGGTGACGCCGGATTATCTCGGGTTCCTCGGTGTGGATTGCCTCGGCACTGGCACCGCGCTTGATGCGCATGTCCTCCAAAATCTCTTCGGCCAGCAACCAGCCAAGGTATTCCTGGATGTCAGCGTCAATGGCGTCGTAGAGCTCGCCCAGCTCGCCCGCCGCATCGCCGCGGGCCGCTAGCTTCCGGTAGGTCTCCTGACCCGCGCGAATACGCTCCGACAACAGTCGTTGTTTTGCAACAATGGCAGGCAGGTGATCCACCGATTTGCATGCCAAGGGACATGAGCCGCAGCGGAACGGAGCTTTCGTAATAGCAATGACTTCAGCGGAGCAATCCTCCCCGATCGGGCAGACGTGGGTCTCGCGGAAGACGAGGCGGGACATGGGCGACGTGCGCAGCAGGTCGAGGCCGGACGCGCCCTCGGCGTCCGACTCTAGAATTGGCCGGAGTGCCACTATGCCGAACCGCACAATGGCTCCCTCACGGTTGCTCGAGAGCGAGCGGACAAGCGCCGAGTTGACGTCAGCGGCCTTTATGAAAGCAGGCCCCTCCCGGATGGGCGCCGGATCGGGCATGGCGCTGAGCATCGCAAGGTCAGCGTGCAGCAGCTTGTTAGATAGCGAGTCGGGCTCGGGATGGTCGTAATGCGCCGTCACCCTTGCGTTGGCTTGCCCCACTAGATTTGCAAGGTCCCCTAAAGAAATGAAAGGTGACCTCCGCGTAATGAACGTTGAGCGCGCGGAGTGGGGCGTATAGAGCCGCTCGTAGCGCAACGGGCAATACTCTCCTCCATGCGACGCACGCCCTAGGGGTTCTGCCTTGATTGGTTTGGGAAGCAAGAACACCACCGGTTCGATCGGTAGCATGTGTGTTTGGAAGCAGGAAAGCACCCAGGTCCAGGCGTTGTCATACATCCCGTCGCGCACAGGATTTCCCGAGCGTAGGTCCCGGAACAGTGGAACAAGAGGTGCGAATCGGGAGTGGGCGCGCCCCTCGTAGTGGACCTCCTGGTCCTGGATTCCGTGGGCATCCTGCTCAGTTCTCTCCCTCAACAGTAGGGCGCGGACACGGGGTAGGATCACGGTGTCGAACGGGCCACCAACCTTGTCCGTGTTGACGTGAAGGTGAGCCACGTCGCGAATAGGCTTGCCGGCGTTCGCTTGATCGAACTTACGCTTGCAGAGCCACTGCATGCTTTGGAAGCGCAACCCGGTTTCCAGCGTTGCGATGATGAGGCGCAGTACCGTCAGTGAAGCGCCGCGCCTGCCGCGCTGCGGCCGGATGGATGCGAATGGGACCCTACGGATAGGGTAAGCGCGGTTCATGTGCCAATAAACAGGAATGAAACCAAAGTCATCCGGATTGCCGACCGACGCCTTGTAGGGCAGCTCAATCCCTTGCCCGTTGACGTACTGTCCCCATGCCTCGACGGCGTATAGCCACAGGAGGAGGTGAGGAAGGACCGAGCGCCCAAAAGGCAACTTGTCCGTGCCACGGGAGCGGGCGCCCCGGACGCGGGGCAGGTCGAACTCTTTCGAGAGCGGGTTTGCGAAGCCTGATCCGGCAATCTCCGGGTCATCCTCATAATTCAAGGCAATGAAGCTGAAAAATTGCCATGCATGGTGGATGACCGAGTATTGACTGTCGGCAGATGGATAGCGGCGTCGGATGTAGGCAAGCAGGCCCGCCGCGTGCATCTGTTCGTCCTTGGGGTCGACGAAAAGGCCGCGACGGAAGGCGGCAGGATTTCGAGGAGGTTTGACGGGCAGTTCATCAAATGAGCACCAGATTGGGAGAGCCACCCCGAGGTAGTCAGCGAGGCAGCGCAGCGCGACCCCGGGTGCCTTCTGATCCTCCATGCCCCTGCGAATGCGGTACTCCATGTAGCGATCGAACAGAACGCCCCAGGTTCGGCGAGCTTCTGCATCCAATATCACGTCCAAGAATGAGTGGTCTGACATGTCGGACCACCAGCCGTCGCGGCGACGACTCACACCAAAGATCATATCTTCGATTGCCTCCGCCCCTCCTTGACCAGAGGCGAAGCGTTCAACCATTTCCTCGACATGCGAGTCCGCCGACGCTTCTGCCGCTCGCGCTGCGACTCCTCGCGCAGCGCGCCTCGCTCGCACAGCCGTCTTCTGCTCGGCATCGCGTTCGGCAAGCGCTTCATCGATACGATCGAACGAGATATCCCGGCGGAGACGTCGGGCAAAGTAGAGCTCAAAACGCCGCAGGTCATCCGCCGAGAAGCCAAGGCGTGCGGGCATGGCTTCGAGTAGCTTGCTAAGAAGCAGTTGGACGCAAGGTCCGGGCGCCCGAGCGACGAATCCCAACCTGCCCTTCCGGCAATCCGTAAGGAGCTGGTTCACCTCTAGACTGCCCTGCATGGTAATGCGCTCGGGTCGGGTCCATGCCGTAGACGGTAGCCACGCTGTGGCATGCGACTTCAAGCGGAATGCGCTGGTCCCCGCAGCGCCCTCCTCGGGAAAGGCGGCACAGAAGGTGTAGATCTCTGCAGCCGTCGTAGCCCCCTCCCTAACGTCGTCCACAGACCCCAACGGGACGGTAATCGGGAGCAGAATTGCCTCGCTGGTCCACAATCGCAGAAGCACTCTGCGGGCGGCACGCCGCAGGTTGGCGAAGTGGCTTACTGCCAGTCTTTGATCGTAACGGCTTCGCCTGTAGATACGCTCCATTGCCGACGAGGAAACCGCATTTGCGGGGTGTGAGGCGATTATGCAGAGGTCATCCACAAAGTCGACGGCATCCCTGGGTTTGACAAGCGACGGCGCTTTAAGGTGCTCGAAGGCTCGTCGATCCCGCTGCGCCACGTTGCTGTCCGCAGCACGATGCCACCAAGCCATCTCGAACTCGGCCCCAATCTCGCTGCATGCGGCGGCGATGGCGTCGCGGAGATCCGGGACGAGCAGTAGCGCCGTTGGCTGGCGGTTGACCTGCGCGCTCGGTGCAAATCGGTCCTCACTCACGACAGCGCTTGGTCGAGACGGTCAGCCTCGTGCCGCAGGCGACGCACCACGAAGGACGGCAGCGCCGCGACGTCCATCCCGCCGCCCACGACGTACTCATCCGCCCATGCAAGCTTGGCTGCGAGAATAACGCGATCCGGCCGGGCATAGTGTGCCGTCGTCGCCCTATTGCGGTGGCCCATGAGGCGCTGAACCTCGTTTAGTTGAAGGCCATAGCCGCCTGGCACGGGGATATAGTTCAGCATGTAAACCCCGTAGGCGTGCCGCAAGGAGTGCAAGCCCCAACGGCTCTTTCGCGGTCCCGGTATCTCAGCACGGCGGAGCGCGGCATGAAACGCCTTGAGTCTCGCCGTGTCCGTAAGCAAGTGCATCGGCCGGCCGCGATTGGTTCCCGGCCGGATGTCCTGAAAAAGGTAGCCGTGGCCGCAGCCCGGCACGTACTCGCCTAGCAAGTACGCAGTCAGCGCCTCGAAGAAGCGGGTCTTTAGTGGCTCGAAAAGGTAGACCTCCGCCACGGCCCGACCTTTGAAGCGCTCCGGACGGTGGGAGGGCTCATCCGGGCGGGAACGGTCGAACGCGGGATCCTCAACAAAGAGGGCACGTGCCTTCGGGTCAATGTGATCCAGTTTCAACGCCATGGCCTCCGAGGTCCGGATGCCGCCGCCTGCAAGCAGCAGCCATAATGCTCGGTCACGGTGGCTGCGCGCCGAGGCGAACAGCGGGGCGAGTCCATCGAGCGGGAAGTCCAGCCCGGCCTCATCGAGTTGCGCACGCGCGTCCCGAGGGAGGGTGAGGTTGCGCGGGCGTTGAAGGCCTTCCGGGTGCAAGCGGATGACATTGGCCAACATGGAACTCTGCTTCAGCGCCTTCCGCTGCGACGCAGTAAGGAGCGCGTGCCCGCTGACTACACGGATGACGCCGGATGGATCCGGAGGGGGGGAGGTGAAACCCGCCGCCGCGGCCCGGTCCAGCTCGGCCTGCAAGACAAGGTTTGATTGCCTGAGAAACAGGTTGACGGCGGCGACGGTGTTCGCGGCGATTCTGACGGAGTGTAGGTCCAGCGCTTCTGCTACGGGCTTCGCCCATTGCAGGAAGGAGTCGGATTGAGAGTTCTCCGCGGTCCGAATCTGCGTCGCCCTGCCGATAACCTGCAGGTAGCTTTCAACCACACGGTTAAGTTCGTGGGCCGGAACCGCTACGCCGAACACCCGGGCCTCCGTCAAATAGTCGAGGAATGCCGCAACGACCTCCAAATAGCGCTTCACGGTGGCACGCGCGTACGCCCGACGGGTCAGGAATTCCGCAAAAGCGTCGAAGGTGGCCACAGGGTCACCGTCGTTGTCGACAAGACGGAGCACAGTGACGCCGCCGATGATGCGGGACTGCTTTGTAAAATGGCGCACTGCTGTCTTCCACCTCCATAGATGTCTGGCTGTGCCGGTGCTTAGGCGATCAACATTTGACCCGCGCTCTCAGGAAGAACTGAAGCAAAGAGGCTAAAATCCTCAGCAAAATTCAAAAAAACGGTCATAATTAGAGTGAAAAATCTCATGAAAACGCCGCTCCGCATGAAAAATCTACTGATAGACAAACACTAAACCGGCTATAATGCAATTCGTAATCTACGGTATATGCAAAAAGCAAAAAATTTACATTTTTAGTTTGTTCTGTATGTAATTAATTAAGAGAAAAATATCCAGTCCTGAAAATATGAAGTAATATAGACCGCTTGTGACTGGCCTTAGCCTCTCTGGCGAAGTCATGGAGCGGGTATACTCCCCCCATTGGTTTTGCTGGCTGCTGATGCCCAAGCGCCGCTGTGGCTCGGACTCCATAATAGTTCTTCTGGAGCCTTTGATCCGCATGCCATAATCCCTGCCTAGATCCGCTGAACCCGTTGGAAACGCTGCATGTCAGAGCTGACCATCCTACCCGCGGCGGACCTGGCGCTGGCCGCCGGCTATGCTCGTCAGGCCCTGGCACCAGCGACGCTCAAGGCCTATGCGGCCGACTGGGCGGAATTCTCCGCGTGGTGCCGGCAAAGAGGCGTCTCGGCCTTACCCGCCAATCCCGCCACCGTCGCGGCCTATCTGGCCTCGATCGCCGTCAGCCATGCCCGCTCGACCCTGCGCCGCCGGCTAGCGGCGATTGGCCGGGCACACCGGATGAAGAACGCTGCCTGGACGACGTCACACCCGATAATCCGCGACACCTTGGCCGGGATCCTTCGCCGCCATGGCATGCCGCAGCGCCAGGCCGCGGCGATCGGCACCGCCGAGCTGCGTCAGCTGGTAGCCACCTGCAGCACCGATCTGGCGGGGCAGCGCGACCGGGCTTTGCTATTGCTAGCCTTTGCCGGTGCGCTGCGTCGCTCGGAACTGGTCGCCGTGCAGCGCGAGCACATCACCTTCACCGTCGACGGGATGAAGCTGCTCATTCCTCGGGCCAAATCCGATCAGGAAGGCCAGGGCGTCGAGCTCGGCATTCCACGCGGCCGCAAGCCCGAGACCTGTCCAGTCCGGGCGATGGAGGCTTGGTTGCGCGTCTCCGACTGTTCGTACGGCCCGGTATTTCGCAAAGTCGACCGGTGGGGCACGGTGGAACGGACCGCGCTGCACTCCTATGCGGTGCCCAAGCTCCTGGCGCGCCGGGTTGTCCTGGCCAAATTGAGCAGCTCCGGGCTCGAGCGTCTCTCGGCGCATGGCCTGCGCGCCGGCTTCATCACCGAAGCCTACAAGGCCGGAGCCCGTGACGAAGTCATCATGGCGCATTCCCGGCATAAGGACGTTAGGACCATGCGCGGCTATGTCCGGCGGGCCAAGCTGGTCGCCGAGAGCCCCGCCGGGCTGGTCGGGCTCTAATCGTACATCTAAGCTCCTTACACGGAGGGCTCTGCATCTCATGCGTGTGGTGTCCGCTCAGCACGCGGTGGGCGATGGGCTGCGACGCAGGTGGCAGCATTGCTGCGCCGCATCGGTGATGAACCATCGTGACCTCCACGCCTTCTTTATCTTCAAGGCTGCTTATTTCGGGAGCACAGTGTGGCCACTGTTTTCATGTCCTATAGCCACCTCGACGAAGCTATGCGGGATCGGCTTGAAACGCACCTGGCCATGCTCAAGCGTGAGGGTGTCATCGACGCTTGGCATGACCGTCGGATCGTGCCGGGACATCCACTAGATGCCAGCATCATGGCCGAGGTTGAGGCGGCGGATCTGTTTCTCTTCCTGCTCAGCGCCGACTTCCTCGCGTCTAACTACTGCTACGATATCGAGATGCATCGAGCACTGGAACGGCACGCCACTGGCGAAGCGGCCATTCTCCCGGTAGTGCTACACTCCTGCGAGTGGAAGCGCACGCCACTTGGGAAGCTCCTGGCAGTTCCGCGGGACGGCAAACCGGTTGCCAAATACCCATATCAGGAGGACGCCTATCTTGAGGTGACTGAGGCGATTCGGAAAGCGGTTGCTGCTCTTGGGCATCCTCGTTCAACCCGCGGAACCGGTACGTCGCTTGGCTCTGTCAAACAGTCCCGAGGAGGGCAGAGTGGCTCGGCGACGCTGCCGCCACACCCACGCAGCAGCAATCTTGCCATTCGAAAAGTGCTTACTGAAGCTGATCGCCACGCTTTTTTGGAGGACGGATTCGAGTTCATTGCTCGATTCTTTGAGGAGTCTTTGTCAGAGGTGGAGCAGCGTAACCCTGGCGTGGAAGGCCGGTTGCGCCGCAATGGGGCCGATGCTTTCACGGCGCGTGCCTTTCGCGGCGGCAAGCAGGAGGCACAGTGCCGGGTTCAACTTGGCGGAATGGTATCGGGGAACGGTATCTCGTTCTCGTACGATGCCAATGCACAGCTTGGGTCATTCAACGAGTACCTGTCAGTGCGGGCTGACGATCAGGGTCTTATGTTTGACGCTATGGGTATGTCGACGATGTCCGGCCGTGAGCCAAAAGGGCTCACGGCACAAGGTGCTGCGGAGTTTTTATGGGCGCTATTTATCCGGCCTATGCAGGGTGAAGGACGTTGGTGAAGTCTCCAACTTAAGCAAGGGAGATGGCCACCGGACATACTGCCTGGAGGCCGCTACGCCTGATTTTGCGAGCGATGCTGGTGCCGATCGACACCGTTGTATCCATGGTGTTGAGGTGGAACTTGCAAAAGCTGCTGCCACCCTTGTCGCGCGGACTTCCTGCGGCTTGACAGACTGTCTTGTGCATTCAGCCCGCGCAGCAGGACAGCTTCGTGACCTCCCTGGAGAAGCTCAACGCGCCCAGCTTTAGTGCCTCGACTGTTGTCAGATAAGGGAAGATCGTCGCGGACAAGTCGGCTACGGTCAGCCCGTGCTTCACCGCCAGAACGGCGGTCTGGATACTGTCCCCGGCCTCCGGCGCCAGCATATGCGCGCCTAGAAGCCGTCCGCTGCCACGCTCTGCCACCAGTTTAACTAGCCCCCGCGTGTCGCGGGCGGCCAGTGCCCGAGGCACTTGGTTGAGCGGCACGACCCTAGTCTCGACTTCCAGGCCTGCACGCCGGGCCGCCGCTTCGGTTAGGCCGACCTTCGCCACCTGCGGGTCGCTGAAGACTATCTCCGGCATGGCCATGGCATTGTAGCGCGACGCGCCTTCGTCGCCGACCGCATTCTCCGCTGCGATCTTGCCGCCGTGAGCGGCCATGTAGACGTAGAGGTCCCTGCCGGTGACGTCACCCGCCGCGTAAACCCTCGGTCGTGTTGTGCGCATCCGGTCATCAACCTGGACAGCTCCTCGGCCGTCCATCGCCACGCCAGCTTCCTCCAGACCCATTCCGGTCGTGTTTGGCGTTCGGCCAGTAGCAACAAGAACGCGCTCAGCGGAAAGCGTCACGGTGGTGCCTTCGCTGTCCCGGACGACGAGTTCGACTCCGCCGTCTCCGGCCTGTCGGATGGCCTCGTAGGACACACCGTGGCGGATATCGACGCCCTCTGCTCGGAGGTATTCGGCCAGCGCCGCGCTCACCTCCGGCTCCGCGCCGGGCAGCAGCCGTGAGCGGCACACGATCGTCACGCGCACGCCGAAGCGGGCGAACATCTGGCCGAGCTCGACGCCGATGACGCCGCCGCCGATCACCAGGAGCGAGGCGGGAAGCGCCTCGACCTCCATCGCCGTCGTACTGGTGAGCCAGGGGACCGTGCCCAGCCCGTGGATCGCCGGTGCAGCAGGTGACGTCCCGGTCGCGATGATGACCTTGCCGGGCCGGTAGGCCGTGTCCCCGACCATGACGGCTCCGTCTGAGGTGAGACGCGCCCGCCCCGGGACGTAGGACACGTTGGGGTAGTCGGGCAGGAGGTTGGCGTATTTCGCCTCCCGGAGGCTAGCGACCAGCTCATCCTTCTGTGCGACGAGGGCTTTCCAATCCTCCAGCCGCGCCGATGCGGTGATCCCGGCGAAGCGCGAAGCCGTGCGAGCCTGGTGCAACGCCTCCGCCGCCCGGATAAGCGCCTTCGACGGCACGCAGCCGATGTTGACGCAGGTGCCGCCGATGGTCCCGTCGCCAACCAGCACAACCTTCGCGCCGAGCTCCGAAGCGCGGATCGCTGCGGAGAAGCCCGCTGACCCGGTGCCGATCACGACGAGGTCCGGAGTGCGCTTGCCGTGGCTCGGCTTGGCACTGCAGCAGTCATGCTGGACGGGCTCTGGTGCGAAGAAGTTCACGGTGATTCCTTTACTTTTTTTGGTCCGGCAGCCTAGGCGGAGCGCTGACGCCGGTAGATCGCGTAGGCGACGATCCCAAGGAATAGGGTCATCGCCGGGATCAGGACGTAATCCAGGTAGCCGAGCACGGCCGAGAGGCCGACGGCACCGAGCAGGACGGCCAGTACCGGGGTGGAGCAGCACAGAGCGGCCACTACGAAGCCAACAATGCCGGTGGCCATGAGCTTGCGGTTTCCATGTCAGTGGTCCTCTCCCACGCGCCCGGCGGAACCGTCGCGGTCGAGCGCGGCCGCCATGACGGCGGTAGGCGCCAAATGGGCGACGAAGCCCGCCGGAGGGCAGCAGAGGCCGCCCTGGACAACGGCGACGGCGCCGAGGGCGAACAGCCCTGCAGAGGCGGCGGCTAGAGGAAGGGCGAGCCTCATGCCCCGTCCTCCTCGGACCGCGGGGCGAGCATTGGCACGAACAGGCCTTTGCCGACCTGCAGTGCCGCTTCCATCGAAAGCTGGAATCCGGCGCCGCCTGGGTCGACCCGATGGCGCCACGCCACAAGGTGTTCGTTGGTGCAGAAGAACAGCTTCACGGTGCAGCCCGACGTTGCGCCGCACTCGTCGGCGTACCGGATCCCCGCCCACACGACGGCAGTGGCAGGCGCCGCCGAGGCGAGCGCGCGGCCCTTGTCGTGCATCGTGATCTGGATAGGTACGCCGCACTCGGGGCAGGAGGACTCAACGGCCGTGTCGCAGCTGAGCATGGCTCCCATGCCGAGGGCATCGATGGCGCAGAGGGCGTACACCACGGCCAGTTTGTCCAGTCGGACGCGATGGCCGGTCTCCCGCGCACTAAAGGGGTAGGCGGCCGTCACGGCCGTGCCACGCTCTTCCAGAACCACGAGATCCCGCCGCCGCAATGCGCGCAGTATTTCGGCGACCGTGGGCTCGGCCAGGCCGGTCCCGGCGGCCAGCCGCGCCATGTCCGGCGCCGCGCCGGAGTGGGCGAAGCCGCGCAGCACTGCTCGCCAGACCCGGTCCTCGGCCGCACTGAGGTCCGACCACTTCTCCGCCCTTTGCGCCGCGACCATGCTCGCGGCGAGCGCGTCGCGCGCCGTTGGCTCTGTGGTCAGAGACCAGTCCGGCATCAGCACGCCGGGACGCAGCGCGAAGGTTTGGCCGACGGCACCGGTTGTCCGCTCAATGGTGTCCATGGGACCTCCGAGGACTTTGTAGGCCTCCCTATTGCACCGCCCGCGACGGAAAGCCGGCGTTGGTCGTCGCCTGCACCAGGGCCGCAACATCTGCCTTCGCGGTGTCGAAGGTCACCGTCGCGGTGGCCGTTCCCGAGCGTTCGGTGACCGCCACCCGGCTCACGCCGGGTACGCGGGTGAGGGTGCGCTTCACGATAGGGGCGCAGGTGACGCAGGAGACATTTTGCACCTCGAGAGTGGTCGTCTGTTCGACGGCGAAGGCCGTGGCGCCAGTGGCCAAGACGAGGCTGAGGGCAGCGGCAAGGCAGATAATCGGTTTCATGTCCGGCTTCCCTTCCAGAATGGCTACAGAATGATCGACGCGGCGTAGGGGAAGGCGAGAGCCGCCACGACGAGGGTAGCCGTGCTCCAGAGGGCGACCTTGGCGATCCGATCGGAGGCCGGTCGGGCGCAGTACGAACCTTCTGCACAAGCCGTAGCTTTGGGCTTGCGGTAGATCGCGAAGAACCCGGCTGCGAGGCAGGCTAGGGCGACGGCTACAAAGATCGGCTGATAGGGCGCCAGGGCCGCTAGGTTGCCGATCCAGGCACCACTGACGCCGATAAGGAACAGGCCCAGAGGCAACAGGCAGCAGCTCGACGCACCAAGAGCGGCCAGCAGCCCCACCGTGGCCAGCAACGCCTCGGGCGAGCCATTTCCATCCCCCACCCGCTCCCCCGTTTCATCTAGGGCGAGGACATTCCTTTCTGCTTGATCACTCATCGCTACCTGGCCCTTCTCCGTCATCTGGATCAAGATAGGATCTGTAGTAACTACAGGTTCAAGAGTGAATCTACGCCCTCCGGGAGATGGCAATGGACAGCAGCAGGCAGCACGGCATTTCGATAGGCGACCTTTCCATGCGGACGGAGGTCAACATTGAGACCATCCGGTACTACGAGAAGGTCAGCCTGCTGCCCGCCCCCGGGCGGACGGAGGGGCGGCATCGGGTGTATGGGCCTGCACACGTCGCGCGGCTCACCTTTGTGCGCAGAAGCCGTGAACTGGGCTTTAGCCTTGAGGAGATCCGTAGCCTCCTGAGACTTGTCGATGGCGGCCACAGTTCGTGCACGGACGTTCAGGCTGTGACCCTCGAGCATCTCGAGGACGTGCGGAAGAAGATGGCCGACCTTCAGCGGCTGGAGCGAACCCTTAGTGAGGTCGCGTCACGCTGTCAGGGCGGGTCGGTGCCGGATTGCCCCATCGTCGAGGCTCTGTACGCGCTCGCGCACGGCGCCGAGACCTAACCGCTCTTGCAGGGCTCAGGAAAACCTGATTACGCGTAAACCTCAGCCAGTTTGAGCAGGTGATAGGGCATCGGTGAGGTTTGCGCGGCAGCCTTGGTCAAGCGCGCCAGCATGACCGCGAGGTCATGGCGACGGTTGAAGCGGTACTCGAATTCGGCGAGGTAGCGGGGCACGTGCTTCTGGGAGATCGAGCGGTAGGTCCCGGCGATCGCCGCCTTGATGTTGCCGAGCGCGGTGTTGATCCACTTGAAGGCCGGCGTGCGGGCCCGCGCTTGCCGCCCGAGCGCTCGCCGCCGAGGTAGGCATCATCGAGTTCAACCCGCCCCGTGAGTTTCCTGTCGGCGTCACGCTCCAGCATGACCTGCGCCAGCTTGTGCTTGATGGTCCAGGCGGCGGTCTGAGTCACGCCGAGGCGGCGGCCGAGCTCGATGCTGGAGATGCCCTGCTTGCTTTGCGTTACGTGGTAGATGGCACGAAACCAGATCCGCAATGGCAGCTTGGTGGCGGCGAAGATGGTGCCGGCGATGAGCGAGGTCTGCCGCCTACAGGCGGTGCATTGGAAGAGCCGGCGCGACGTCACCTCGCTGTGGCGTTGTCCGCCGCAGGCGGGACACTCAAAGCCGTTCGGCCAACGCCAGCGAAAGAGGATCTCGCGGCAGGCAGCTTCGGTACCGTACTGGCGCTCAAACTCGGGTTCACTGAGCCCCTTCTGGAACTGCACCGAGTTGCGGGACACGGCATCCTCCTGAAGACGCTTAACTGTTCCCTATTTGTACTCTATCGCAAGCGGCTGAGGAAGCCGCGTAATCAGGAAAGAGTTCGTAGATGGCGCTCTTCCGCTCAGTGAAGGCGAGCTCGGCGGGGACTCACCTTTAGCTACCCTCCATGGTCACCTACGGCAATCTGGTCGTCATGTGACGGCTGAGCCAAGCGGCCTGGACCACATTTCAGGTGCCCAGCGTGGTGAGCCGTTTCACGATCCGAGAACTGCCTTGCTACGAACAAGCCTCAGGAAGACCTCCTCGAGGTCCGGCTGGCGTGTCGTTACCCCACTTACCTGAAGGCCAGTTACACGGATGGCGCCAAGGATGTGGTCCACGGTGTCGCTCCCATGACTGTATTGGAACACCAGGCGCTGCGGCATTGTTAACACCGGACTAAAGCGGCGAAGCCCGGTGGGGACTTCGGTAAGGGGTAGGGAGACCTCGACGATCAGTTCCTGGTCCTCTGAACCGCCCCGGGTTTGCTGGAGGCCCTACCTGTT
>NZ_JAUFPN010000006.1 GCF_030409335.1 Paeniroseomonas aquatica | reverse complement strand
GCATATCCGCGCCGCCGGCGGGCGGTTCAGCTTCGGTTCCTCCGGCACCGGGCAGTCGCCCCATGTCGCGGCCGAGCTGTTCCGCCACGCCGCGGGGGTGGAGTTCGAGATCGTGCCCTATCGCGGCTCGGCCGGGGCGGTGACGGATCTCATCGCCGGCACCGTGCAGGCGATGTTCGACAGCACGACGACCATTCCGCATGTGCGGCAGGGCCGGCTGCGCGCGCTGGCGGTGGCGACGCCCGAGCGCTCGCCGCTGATGCCCGAGGTGCCGACCATGGCGGAATCCGGCTTCGCCGGCTTCGACATCAGCTCCTGGTATGTCGCGCTCGCCCCGACGGGCACCCCGCCCGAGGCGGTCGCGAAGCTCAACGCGGCGATGGGCGAGGTGCTGGCGCGGCCCGAGGCGGCCGAGCGCTTCGCCGTCTTCAACGCCGTGCCGATGCGGGGCAGCCCCGGCGATGCCGGCGCCTTCCTCGGCCGCCAGCTCGTCTATTGGCGCGAGGTGCTCGCGCGCGCCGGGATCGGAGAAGGAAGGTCATGATGCGCGGGAAGTTCGTCATCGCGGGGGTCGGCCACACCGCCTTCGGCACCCTGCCGGGACGGTCCACCGTCTCGCTGAACGTCGAGGCCTGCCGCCGCGCGCTCGAGGATGCCGGCATCGAGAAGCGGGCGGTGGACGGGGTCTTCGTCAAGACGCCGACCTCGGCGCGCGAGATCCTCTATGGCCAGACCCTGTCCGAGGCGCTCGGCCTGCAGCCGCGCATCGGCATCGCGCTCGACCAGGGCGGAGCCGCCAACATGTCGGGCATCGCCTTCGCCTGCCTCGCGATCGAGGCCGGCATGTGCGAGGTGGCGCTGGTCTGCTACGCCGACAATCCGCGCAGCGGCAGCCGCGCCACCTATGCCCGCCCGCGCGGGGACGACGCCGCCTTCGGCTGGTTCTCGACCGCGGCCGGCTACGCCATGATCCACCGCCGCCACGTCGCCGAGCACGGCACGCCCGAGGCCGCCTTCGGCGCGGTCGCGGTGGCCGCGCGGCGGCATGGCGCAGCCAACCCCAACGCGCAGCTCCGCAAGCCGCTGACGCTCGATGGCTACGTCGCCGCCGCGCCGCTGGTCGCGCCGCTGCGGCGCGACGATTGCGCGCTGATCTCCGACGGCGCCGCCGCGCTGGTGGTGATGTCGGCGCGCCGAGCGCGCGAGCTCGGGGTGAAGGCGGCGGTGCCGATCCTCGGCATGGGGCAGGCGCATACCTCTTGGGAGGTGACGCAGCGCCCCTGCCTGACCAGCACCCGGGCGAAGGATGCGGCGCGCGACGCCTTCGCCATGGCCGGGCTCGGCCCGGCCGACATCCAGGTGGCGCAGATCTACGACTGCTTCACCATCACCGTGCTGATGACGCTCGAGGATTACGGCTTCTGCCCGCCCGGCCAGGCCGAGGGCTTCGTGCGCGAGGGCCGCATCGAGCACGGCGGCGACCTGCCCCTCAACACCGCCGGGGGCCTGCTCTCGGAAACCGGCATGCCGGGGCTGCAGCTGGTGATCGAGGCGGTGCGCCAGGTGCGCGGCACCGCCACGCTCCAGGTGCCCGGCGTGCGCCACGCGCTGGTGAGCAACCAGGGCGGCACCATGCACACCCACGCGACCCTGATCCTCGGAGGCTGACATGACCCTGCCGACACCGGAGGTCACCCCGCTGAACGAAGCCTACTGGGCCGGCCTCGCCGCCGGGGAGCTGCGCTTCCAGCACTGCCCGCATTGCGGCCATCGCTGGCTGCCCGCGCGGCGCGAATGCCCCGCCTGCCTGCGCGAGGGCGCCGCCTGGGAGAAGGCCGCGGGCACGGGGCAGGTGATCAGCTGGGTGGTCTATCACACCGCCTATCACGACGCCTTCCGCGACCGCCTGCCCTACAATGTCGCGATCGTCGAGCTCGACGAGGGGCCGCGGCTGATCACCAACATCCTCGCCCCGCATGAGAGCATCGCCGCGGGGATGCGCGTGCGCCTCGAGGTGCAGTCGGATTTCGGGGTGAACCTGCCGCGCTTCGCCCCGGTGGGGGCCGCGTGAACGGGTGGGCGCCGCTGCCCCGGCGGGCGGCGGCGGCGCTGCTGCTCGGCGCGGCGGCGCGCCCCGCGCGGGCCGAGACCTATCCGGCGCGGCCGATCCGCCTGATCGTGGCCTTCGGGCCGGGCAGCGGCAGCGACGTGCGCGCCAGGCTCTATGCCGACCGCCTGGCCGCCGCCTGGGGCCAGCCGGTAGTGGTGGACAACCGCGGCGGCGGCAGCGGCATCCTCGCCGCCGAGGCGGTGGCGCGCGCGCGGCCCGATGGCTACACGCTGCTGTTCACCTCGAACACCACCCACGCCGCCAATCCGGTGCTGTTCCGCCGCCTGCCCTACGACCCGGTGGCGGATTTCGCGCCGGTGGCGCTGATCGGGCGGACGCCGCTGGTGGTGGTGGTCTCGAACGACCTGCCGGTGCGCGACATGGCCGGGCTGATCGCCCATGCGCGGGCCCATCCCGGCGCGCTGAACTACGCCAGCGGCAACACCTCCTCCCATCTCGCGGCGGAGATGTTCAAGGCCGGGACCGGAGTGTCCATGACCTATGTGAGCTACCGGTCGAACGCGCAGGCGATCCTCGACGTCATCGCCGGCGCGGCGCAGGTGATGTTCAGCGACGCCGTCGTGGCGCTGCCGCAGATCCGCCAGGGCCGCGTCCGCGCGCTCGCGGTCACGGTCGATGCCGCGGTCCCGGCGCTGCCGGGCGTGCCCACGGTCGCCGGGGCGGCGGGCCTTCCCGGCTATGCGGTGGCCTCCTGGAGCGCGATCTTCGCCCCCGCCGGCACGCCGGCGGAGATCGTCGCCCGGCTCAATGCCGAGGTGATCGCGATCGGCCGCGAGCCCGGGCTGCGCGCGCGCATGACCGAGGAAGGCACGATCCCCTCCGAACTGCCGCCCGAGGGCGTGGCCGGCTTCGTCGCGCAGGAGGTGGAGCGCTGGCGCGAGGCCGCCCGCCAGGCCGGGATCGAGCCGCAATGAGCGCGCCGGCCCCCCTTGCCGGATTGCGGGTGGTCGAGCTCGGCCAGGTGCTGGCCGGCCCCTTCGTCGGCGCCATCCTCGCCGATCTCGGCGCCGAGGTGGTCAAGGTGGAGAAGCCGGGCGGCGATGATTCGCGCGGCATGGGCCCGGCCTTCCGCCGCGGCGACAGCCTCACCTTCCACGAGATGAACCGCGGCAAGGCTTCGGTGGTGCTCGACCTGCGCAAGCCCGGCGGCCGCGCGCGGCTGCACGAGCTGCTCGCGCCGGCGGACATACTGGTGCACAACCTGCGCCCTGGCGCGGCGGAGGCGCTCGGCATCGGCCCGGCGGAGACGCTGGCGCGGCATCCGCGCCTGATCTACTGCGCGATCAGCGCCTTCGGCCGCAAGGGGCCGCTCGCCCTGCGGCCGGGCTACGAGCCGCTGCTGCAGGCCTTCGCCGGGCTGTGCATGGTCAGCGGCGAGGAAGGCGCGCCGCCGCAGCGCATCGGCGCCTCGGTGGTCGATTACGGCACGGCGATGTGGACGGTGATCGGCGCCCTGTCGGCGCTGCGCCGGCGCGAGGCGACCGGGCGCGGCGGGGTGGTGGACACCTCGCTGTTCGAGACCGCGCTGGTCTGTACCGGCCAGCGCCTGACGTCCTGGCTGAACGAGGGACGGCTGCTGCCACGCACCGCCACCGGGCATCCCAACATGGTGCCCTACCAGGCGTTCCAGGCGGCCGATGCGCCGCTCATGGTGTGCTGCGGCAATGACCGGCTGTTCGTCGCCTTCGCCGCGGTGCTCGGCCGGCCGGACTGGGCGGAGGATGCGCGCTTCGCGACCAACCGCCGCCGGCTCGAGAACCGCGAGGCGCTGCTGGGCGAGATCGCCGCCGTGCTGGCGACGCGCTCGCGCGCGGCCTGGCTTGAGCGGCTGGAGCGGGCGGGCGTGCCCTGCGGGCCGATCAACACCATCCCCGAGGTGGCGCGCGAGCCGCAGACCGAGGCGGTCGGCCTGCTGCTGCCGGTGCCCGGGGAGGATTACCGCCTGCTCGGCCTACCGGTGTCCTTCGACGGCGAAAGGCCGGCGATCCGCGCGGCGGCGCCCGCGCTGCCCGGCGCCGCGCCGGACCGGGCCGCGGGAATGGGAGGAACCAAGACATGACAAGCATCGCACGGCGCCGGCTGGCCGCGGCGCTGGCCGGATTGCCGGCCGCCTTGCCGGCGCGCGCGCAGGAACGCTACCCCTCGCGCCCGATCCGCGCGCTGGTGCCCTTCACCGCCGGCAGTTCCACCGATCTGCGTGCGCGCTCCTTCGGCCACTACATGTCGCTCGACTGGGGCCAGCCGGTGGTGGTGGAGAACCGCCCCGGCGGCAATGGCGTGATCGCGGCCGAGGCGGTGGCGCGCGCGCGCCCGGACGGCTACACGCTGCTCTACGGCACCAACAGCACCCATGCGGCCAATATCGCGCTGGTGCCCAACCTGCCCTACGACCCGGTGGCGGATTTCGCCCCGGTCACGCTGGTCACCAACTCCTCGCTGATCGTGGTGGTGAACAACGCGCTGCCCGTGCACAGCATGGCCGGGCTGATCGCCTATGCCCGCGCCCATCCCGGGCGGATCAACTACGCCGTCGGCAACACCGGCAGCATGGCCGGCGGCGCCATGCTCAAGGCCCTGGCCGGGCTCGAGATGACGCAGGTCTCCTATCGCTCGACGCCGCAGGGTGTGACGGCGCTGCTCGCCGGCGACGTCCAGCTCATGGTGGTGGATGGCGGGCAGGTGCTGGCCCATGCGCGGGAGGGACGCCTGCGCGCCCTGGCCACCACGGGAACCGAGCCGCATCCCGGCCTGCCCGAACTGCCGCTGGTCTCGTCCCTGCCGGGAATGGAGGGCTACGCCGTGTTTTCCTGGATCGGCCTGTTCGCCCCGGCCGGCACGCCGCGGCCGGTGATCCTGCAGCTCAACGCCAAGATGCGCGAGATCGCCGGCCGGCCGGACATGCAGGCGCAGATCGCTGCCGAGGGCAGCAGCTATCGCGTCGGCTCGCCCGAGGATCTGGCCGCCTTCGTGCGCCGCGAGATCGAGGACTGGCGCCGCCTGGTGCGCGAAGGCCAGTTGCGCGCGGGCTGACCCCGCACCGGGGGCACGGCGCGCCTGCCGATGCCGGTCTCGCCCGGGACCGCCGCCGCCGTCGGGCGGGGGGATGCCGGCGGCGCCAGGCGTCTTTCCCTCGCGCTCCGCGCGACGGTAGCGTCGAGCAAAAGTAAACAGGGAGGTCCAAGATGAACACCATGACCCGCCGCGCCGCCATCGCCGCGCTGCCCATCCTCGCCGCGCCGGCCGTGCTCCGCGCCCAGGCCCCCTGGCCCGGCCGCCCGATCCGCCTGGTCGTCCCGTTCCTCGCCGGCGGGGCCACCGACGTGACGGCGCGCATGCTGGCCGAAAGGCTGAGCGTCACCCTCGGCCAGCCCGTGGTGGTGGAGAACCGCGCCGGGGCCGGCGGCAACATCGGCGCCGAATACGTCGCCAGGTCGGAACCTGACGGATACACGGTGCTGATGGCCACCATCGGCACCGCGGCGATCAACCCCTATCTCTATGCCCGGATGCCCTTCCGGCCGGACGAGCTCGCCGCCGTCGCGCTGGTCAACCAGGTCGCGAACGGCGTCTTCGTCAATGCGGAGGTGCCCGAGGCCAATTTCGCCGAACTGCTCGCCCTGGCCAGGCGTCGGCCCGGGGAGCTGAACTGCGGCGTGCCCGGCAACGGCACCTCCGGGCACATCTCGTGCGAATACCTCAAGACCCGCGCCGGCATCGACCTCCAGATCGTGACCTTCCGCGGCACCGGCGGGGTGATCCCCGAACTGCTCTCCGGGCGCGTGCATGTCGCGGTGGACAACCTGCCATCCTACCTGCCGCATGTGACCGCGGGACGGTTGCGGCTGCTCGCCGTGACCTCGGCTAATCGCTGGTTCTCGCTGCCCGATACGCCGACGGTGGCCGAGAGCGGCATCCCCGACTTCGAGGCGGTCGCCTGGTTCGCGACCCAGGTGCCGGCGCGCACGCCCCGGCCGGTGGTCGAGCGCCTGGCCGGCGCGATCCTCGAGGCGCTGGCCGAGCGCGGCGTGCAGGCGAAGCTGCGCGAGATCGGCACCGAGCCCCGGCCGATGGGCCCGGCCGAGTTCGATCGCTTCATCGCCGCCGAGAACGCGAAATGGGCCGAGGTGGTGCGCCGGTCGGGAGCGCGGCTCGACGGGTAGGACCGGGCCCCTTGCGAGTCCGCTTGCGACGATGCGCGGGCGCGGCGGCAGCACGGTTCATCGTCGGGTGAACGCCCTGCGTGCGCCAAGCCCTCGAGCGTTGGCTGCACGGCGCCCACGCCCAGCTCCGGCGCCTACCGGTGCTGCCGGTGCCGCCGCCGGGCGGAGCCGAGGCAGGGGCCGCCGCCACCCTGACCCTCCGCGACTAGGCCTTCCCGCGCAGCGCGCCCGAGCGAGCGGCCGGCGCCGAGAGCCGCGCGCGATGGCAGGCGCCCTACGAGGAAGTGCGTCGCCGGCATCTGGCGGGCGGGACGCTGCTCGGCATCTCGCGCGCGATGGGCCTGGCGCTCGGAACCGTGCGCAAGTACGCCCGCGCGGAGAGCTTCCCGGCGCGGATGGCGCACGGCCCGGGGTCGAGCATCCTCGATCCCCATCTCCCCTACCTCGGGGCACGCGTGGCCGAGGACTGCGAGAACGCAATGGCCCTCTGGCGCGAGTTTGGCGAGCGCGGCTTCCTCGGCGGCAGCCGGCAGGTCCACCGCTGGCTGGCTGAGCGGCGGGCGGCGCCGGCCAAAACCGGGCGACGCGCGCGGCGCATCCGGGGACCGGGCGACGCGCCACCCTCCGCGGCGCGCCGCAGGGTGCCAGCCCTGCTGACGGCGCCCCAGCTTGCATGGACACGCCGCATATGGCTAGGCTAAGCGTGGCCGCCGCCGGTGTCGTTGATGGACGTCAATCTCTCAGCCGGAGGGCGCACAAAATGGCGCTTGCGGCCACGGTCGTGCGCCTCCCGTCGCCCCGCCTTGAACCGCCGCTTACGGCACCCGCCGCTTCACCACCTGCACCGCCAGTGGCGCCACGGCGAGACCCACCGTCGACGCGCTGACGTTGCGGGCCGTGATGCGCACGGTGCTGTTGGACCACACGTGGCAATCCAGCACGAAGGCGATGCTGCTGATGTCGAGCGACGCGTCGGCGAAGTCGCCCCGCTGTGCACCGGGCACCGTGACGTCAACGTTCGCCGTCGCGCCAGGACCGAGGCTCGGAAGGTCCCAGATCGTCTCCAGCGCCAGCGTCCGTGTCGCGGCCGGCAGCGAGGGGCAGCGGTAGAGGATCGCTGGCGCATCCTCTGGCAGGGCGTAGAGCCGCAGCGCCTCAAGCTCGAACCGCCCGTCGAAGCCGATGACGCCGATCAGCGCGACCGGGGAAACCGTCCGATGAAGCTGCTTGCGACTTCGTGGTGATGCGAAAGCCTGCCTCTCCACGCTATGCTACTACTCCGATCTCTTGCTTGTTGAACCTGCCCTGACCTGCCGCTCTCTAATCGTCCCCGCCCGCTGCGGCGCCTCCGCCGCGGCGCCGCCACGGGGACCGCATGTCGCTGCATCCGCTCAAGGCCGAGACGACCGCACGTGGCGCGCGGATGCTGCGCACGGCCTTCGGCCCCGGCATCGCGGCATGGCTCGAAGACCCCGCCGTCGTCGAGGTGATGCTGAACCCTGACGGTAGGCTCTGGATCGACCGCCTCGCTGAGGGCCTCGCCGATACCGGTCGCTGTCTCTCCTTCTCCGACGGCGAGCGTATCATCCGCCTCGTCGCGCATCATATCGGCGCGGAGGTGCATGCCGATCGTCCCTGCGTCTCGGCGGAGCTGCCCGAGACCGGTGAGCGCTTCGAGGGCCTGCTGCCGCCGGTCGTCGCCGCTCCTGCGTTCGCGATCCGCAAACCCGCCGTCGCGGTCTTTACGCTGGAGGATTACCTCGCCGCCGGCATCATGACGGCAGCCCAGGCCGCCGCATTGCGCACTGCTGTCGCGGAGCGCCGCAACATCCTGGTCGCCGGCGGCACCTCCACCGGCAAGACCACGCTGACGAACGCCCTGCTCGCCGAGGTCGCCCGCGAGGGCGGCCGCGTCGTGCTGATCGAGGACACCCGCGAGCTCCAATGCCGCGCGCCGAACCTGGTCGCGCTGCGCACCAAGGACGGCGTCGTCTCGCTCTCCGAGCTGGTCCGGCGTGCGCTCCGCCTGCGCCCCGACCGAATCCCCATCGGCGAGGTGCGCGGCGCCGAGGCGCTCGACCTCCTCAAAGCGTGGGGCACTGGCCATCCCGGCGGCATCGGCACCATTCACGCTGGCTCCGCGCTCGGCGCGCTGCGCCGCCTCGAGCAGCTGATCCAGGAAGCCGTCGTCACGGTCCCGCGCGCCCTGATCGCCGAGACCATCGACGTCATCGCTGTGCTCGCCGGCCGCGGCGCCGATCGCCGCCTTGCCGAGCTCGCCCACGTGCGCGGTCTCACCGCCACGGGCGACTACGACCTCACCCCAGCAGGAGACACCCCATGACGTCCACGCTGCGCGCGCGCCTCGCCGGTGCGGCCGCCTTCGCGCTCTGCCTCGCGCTCGCCGCGCCCGCACATGCCGCCGGCTCCAACATGCCCTGGGAGCAGCCGCTGCAGCAGGTGCTGGAGTCCATCGAGGGGCCGGTCGCCAAAATCATCGCGGTGATCATCATCATCGTCACCGGCCTGACGCTCGCCTTCGGGGACACGTCGGGCGGGTTCCGCCGCCTGGTGCAGATCGTCTTCGGGATCTCGATCGCCTTCGCGGCGTCGAGCTTCTTCCTGTCCTTCTTCCAGTTCGGCGGCGGGGCGCTGATCTGATGGCCGCGCCGGCCGATCCGGTGCCGGGCTTCTCGGCACCGGTGCACCGCGCGCCGATCGAGCCGATCCTGCTCGCCGGAGCGCCGCGCGCGGTCGCCATCGCCAACGGCACGCTCGCCGCGGCGATCGGCCTCGGGCTGCGGCTCTGGGTCGCCGGCGTGCTGATCTGGCTGGTCGGCCACCTCGCCGCCGTCTGGGCGGCGCGACGGGATGCGCAGTTCGTCGAGGTCGTGCGCCGGCATCTGCGCTACCCGGCCTGGCTGCGCGTGTGAGGCGGCGATGCTGAACCTCGCCGAGTACCGTCGGAAGCCCCAGACCGTCGCCGACTTCCTGCCATGGGCCGCGCTGGTAGCGCCCGGTGTGGTGCTAAACAAGGACGGCTCCCTCCAGCGCAGCGCGCGCTTCCGGGGTCCGGACCTGGACAGCGCCACGCCGGCCGAGCTCGCGGCGACGGCAGCGCGGCTGAACGGCGCGCTGCGGCGCCTCGGCTCGGGCTGGGCCGTCTTCGCGGAGGCGCAGCGGGTGCCGGCCCGCGGCTACCCTGCCAGCACCTTCCCAGACCCTGTCTCGGCCCTGGTCGACGCCGAGCGCCGCGCCCAGTTCGAGGAGGCCGGCGCGCATTTCGAGAGCAGCTACGTCTTCACCTTCGCCTGGTTGCCGCCGGCCGATGACGCCGCGCGTGCCGAGGGATGGCTCTACGAGGGCACGCAGGGCGCCGACGCCGCGACCGGCCGCGAGGCGCTGCGCAGCTTCATCGACCGTACCGACCGCGTGCTTGACCAGATCCAGGCCTTCGTGCCGGAGGCGCGCTGGCTCGACGATGCCGAGACGCTGACCTTCCTGCACTCCACAGTCTCCACCCGTCGTCACCTGGTCCGCGTCCCCGAGACGCCGATGCATCTCGACGCGCTGCTGGCCGACCAGCCGCTGATGGGGGGCCTCGCGCCCCGTCTCGGTGACGCGCATCTGCGCGTGCTCACCATCATCGGCTTTCCGAGCGCCACCTTCCCGGGGATTCTCGACGAGCTGAACGCGCTCGCCTTCGAGTACCGCTGGTGCACCCGCGCCATCTGCCTCGACCGCACCGACGCGCAGAAGCTGCTCACCCGCATCCGCCGCCAGTGGTTCGCCAAGCGCAAATCGATCGCAGCGATCCTCAAGGAGGTGATGACCAACGAGCAGAGCGTCCTGCTCGACAGCGATGCCGCCAACAAGGCCACCGATGCCGACGAGGCGCTACAGGAACTCGGCCAGGACATCGCCGGCTGGGCCTATGTCACGGCGACCGTCACCGTCTGGGACGAGGACCCCCGAGCGGCCGACGACAAGCTCCGCCTCGTCGAGAAGGTCATCCAGTCCCGCGACTTCACGGTCATCCGCGAGGGGGTGAACGCCGTCGAGGCCTGGCTCGGGAGCCTGCCCGGACACCTCTACGCCAATGTCCGCCAGCCGCCGATCTCGACGCTGAACCTCGCCCACATCGTGCCGATCTCGGCGGTCTGGGCCGGGCCGGAGCGGAACGAGCATCTCGGCGGCCCGCCGCTCTTCCACGCACGGACGGAGGGGGCGACGCCCTTCCGCTTCTCGCTGCATGTGGGCGATGTCGGGCACACGCTGGTCATCGGCCCGACCGGCGCGGGCAAGTCGGTGCTGCTGGCGCTGATCGCGCTGCAATTCCGCCGCTACACGGACGCGCAGGTCTTCGCCTTCGACTTCGGCGGCTCGATCGGCGCCGCCGCGATCGCCATGGGCGGAGACTGGCACGACCTCGGCGGCGCGCTGGCGGGCGAAATGTCCGAGCCGGTCGCGCTGCAACCGCTAGCGCGCATAGACGCGCCGGAGGAACGCGCCTGGGCCGCCGAGTGGATCGCCGGCCTGCTCGCCCGAGAGGGCGTCGCGATCGATCCGGCGGTCAAGGACCACCTGTGGTCGGCGCTGACCAGCCTCGCCTCCGCGCCCGCCCACGAGCGCACCCTAACCGGTCTCGCCGTGCTGCTGCAGTCCCAGGGGCTCAAGCGCGCGCTGGAGCCCTACACCCTCGCCGGCCCGTGGGGCCGGCTGCTCGACGCCGAGGCGGAGCGGCTGGGCGAGGCCGAGGTGCAGGCCTTCGAGACCGAGGGGCTGATCGGCACCGCCGCTGCCCCCGCCGTGCTGGCGTACCTCTTCCACGCCATCGGCCGGCGCCTCGATGGTCGGCCAACGCTGATCATCGTGGATGAGGGCTGGTTGGCGCTCGATGACGCCACCTTCGGTGCGCAGCTGCGCGAATGGCTCAAGACGCTCCGCAAGAAGAACGCTTCGGTGGTCTTCGCGACCCAGTCCCTGGCCGACGTCAACGGCTCCACCATCGCGCCGGCGATCATCGAGAGCTGCCCGACCAGAATCTTCCTGCCGAATGAGCGCGCGCTCGAGCCGCAGATCGCCGCGATGTACGCGCGCTTCGGGCTGAATGACCGACAGACAGAAATCCTCGCCCGCGGGACGCCCAAGCGCGACTACTACTGCCAGTCCCGCCGCGGCAACCGGCTCTTCGAGCTGGGGCTGTCGGATGTCGCGCTCTCCTTCTGCGCGGCTTCCTCCAAGACCGACCAGGCCGCCATCGCCGAGATCCTCGCCGCGCATGGCCGCGCCGGCTTCGCGCGCGCCTGGCTGCTGCGCCGAGGCCTCGACTGGGCCGCCGAGCTCCTGCCCGACCCCTCGGAGAACACCCCATGATGATCCACCGCCCGCTCCGCGCCGCGCTGGTCGGCGCGGCCCTCGTCACGCTGCCGCTCCCCGTCACGGTCACGCCCGCCCAGGCGCAGTGGACGGTCTTCGATCCGTGGAACTACGCGCAGAACATCCTCTCCGCCGCCCGCGCGCTGGACCAGATCAACAACCAGATCGCCTCGCTCCAGAACGAGGCGCAGATGCTGATCAATCAGGCTCGCAACCTCGCGAGCCTGCCCTACTCCTCGCTCATGCGGCTGCAGCAGTCCTTCGCGCGCACGCAGCAGCTGATCGCCCGCGCCCAGCGCCTGGCCTACGAGGTCACCGACATCGAGCGCGCCTTCACACAGGGCTACGGCAGCGCCGCCTCGCTCGGCTCCAGCCAGCAGATGTTCGCCAACGCGCGCGAGCGCTGGCAGACCTCGGTCGCCGGCTTCCAGGACGCGCTGATGACCCAGGCCACGGTGGTCGGCAACCTGACCGGCACCCGCGCCGAGATCGAGGCGCTGATCGGCCAGAGCCAGGGCGCGACCGGAGCGCTCCAGGCGGCGCAGGCGGGGAACCAGCTGCTCGCCCTCCAGTCCCAGCAGATCGCCGACCTCACCGCGCTCCTCGCCGCGCAGGGCCGCGCCCAGGCGCTCGAGGCGGCGCGCGTCGCCAGCGGCGAGGAGCAGGCGCGCGAGCAGCTGGAGCGGTTCCTGGCACCCGGCGCCGGCTATCAGCCCGGCTCCGCCCGCATGTTCCATGGTCCCTGAGGCGTGGTCGTGGCGCCGCATCCCCGCACATCTCGGGACGTGCCATGAACGGCACCGGCGTCATCGACCGCTTCCTCGACGTCTTCACCCGCTACATCGACAGCGGCTTCGGGCTGCTCGGCGGCGAGGTGGCCTTCCTCGCCGCGACGCTCATCGTCATCGACATCACCCTCGCCGCGCTCTTCTGGGCCTGGGGTGCGGACGACGACATCATCGCCCGCCTGATCAAGAAGACCCTCTTCGTGGGCGTCTTCGCCTGGATCATCGGCAACTGGAACTTTCTCGCCCAGGTCATCTTCGACAGCTTCGCCGGCCTCGGCCTGGTCGCCTCGGGCTCGACCATCACGGCGCAGCAACTGCTCCAGCCGGGCCGGGTTGCGCAGGTCGGTCTCGATGCTGGGCGGCCGCTGCTCCAGGCCGTCTCAGGGCTGATGGGCTACATCTCGTTCTTCACGAACTTCGTCCAGATCGCGATCCTGATGTTCGCCTGGGCGGTCGTGCTGCTGTCCTTCTTCATCCTGGCCATCCAGCTTTTCGTGACGCTGATCGAGTTCAAGCTCACCACGCTCGCGGGCTTCGTGCTGGTGCCCTTCGGGCTGTTCGGCAAGACTGCCTTCCTCGCCGAGCGCGTGCTCGGCAACGTCGTCTCCTCCGGCGTGAAGGTCCTCGTGCTGGCCGTCATCGTCGGCATCGGCTCGACGCTGTTCGCGCAGTTCACCGCCGGGTTCGGCGCCAACCAGCCGACCATCGACGAGGCGATGTCCATCGTGCTCGCGGCGCTGGCGCTGCTCGCACTCGGGATCTTCGGGCCAGGCATCGCCAACGGGCTGATCTCGGGCGGGCCGCAGCTCGGCGCGGGCGCGGCGGTCGGCACCGGGCTCGCGGCGGGCGGAGCCATGGTGGCCGGCGCCGCGGCTGTGCGCACCGGCGCGGCCGCGGTCGGTGCAGCAGGCTCGGCCATCGGCGCCGGCGCGCGGGGCTCCGCCTATGCGCTCGGCGCAAGCAGCACCGCCTACCGCAGCGGGGGCGCTTCGGGCGTGGCGATCGCCGCGGGCTCGGGCGCCATGAGCCCGCTACGCAGCGCCGCCGGCAGCCTTCGCGCCAGCCACGCCGCCGGCAGCGCGGCCGTCTCCGGCGGCGCCTCGCCGCCCTCGGACCCGCCACCGTCCTCCGGCGCTCCCGCCTGGGCCCGCCGCATGCGCCGCGGCCAGGCGCTGAGCCACGGCGTCACCACGCTCGGCCACGCCATCCGCTCCGGCGATGGCGGCGGCGCCGGCTCCTCCATCCGCCTTTCGGAGGATCGCTGATGTTCCGCCGTCCCTCCGTCCGCTACGGCCGCACGCCGGAACCCGAGACACCCTACCAGCGCGCCGCCCAGGCCTGGGACGAGCGCATCGGCTCCGCCCGCGTCCAGGCCCGCAACTGGCGGCTCATGGCGCTCGGCGAACTCGCGCTGATTGCCGGCCTTGCCGCCGCACTGATCTGGCAATCCGCCCGTGGCACGATCGTGCCCTGGGTCGTGCAGGTCGACCGGCTCGGCGAGGCGCAGGCCGTCGCGCCGGCCATCGCAAACTTCCGGCCGACCGACCCGCAGATCGCCTGGCACCTCGCGCGCTTCATCGAGCAGGTGCGCGGCATCGCCGCCGACCCGATCATCGTCCGGCAGAACTGGCTGCGCGCCTACGACTTCGCGACCGACCGCGGCGCGCTGGCGCTGAACGACTTCGCGCGCGCGAGCGATCCCTTCCGCCGCGTTGGCCGCCAGCAGGTCGCCGTCGAGGTCTCGAGCGTCATCCGCGCCTCCGACGACAGTTTTCGGGTCGCCTGGATAGAGCGCACCTACGAGAACGGCCAGCTAGCCCGCACCGAGCGCTGGACCGCGATCCTGACCATCGCGGTCCAGCCTGCGCGCGATGCCGAGCGGCTGCGCAAGAACCCCCTCGGCATCTTCGTCCACGCCATCAACTGGTCGCGGGAGCTCGGGCAATGAGGCACGCACACCCCACTCTGGCGCTTGTCCTGCTCGGCCTCGGCGCCTGCGCCTTCCGCCCGCCCGAGATCAGCTACGACGACGAGCCGATCCAGGCGACGCAGATCCCGGAACCGCCGCGGCCCGTCGAGATCGTCGAGGTGCCGACGCCGCTGCCGCTGCCGGGCCAGCTTCAGCGCATCCCGCCCTCGCGCCGCACGCCCGAGCCGCCCGATCCCACGCTGCGCGTCAACCAGGCCAACGCCGCCGCGCGGGTGCAGCCCGTGCGCGCCGGGTTCATCAACGCGGTGCAGGTCTACCCCTTCACGCCCGGCGCGCTCTATCAGGTCTACACCGCCCCCGGTCAGGTCACTGCCATCATGCTGCAGGAGGGCGAGACGCTGGTCGGCAACGGTCCCGTCGCCGCCGGCGACACGGTGCGCTGGATCATCGGCGACACCGAGAGCGGCACAGGCCCCACGCGCCGCGTGCACATCATCGTCAAGCCCACGCGGCCGGACCTGACCACCAACCTGATCATCAACACCGATCGCCGCACCTACCTGCTCGAGCTGCGCTCCACCGAGCGCACCTACATGGCCTCCGTGTCCTGGCAGTATCCGCAGGACGCGCTGATCGCGCTGCGCCGGCAGATCGCCACGGCCCCCGTCGAGCAGGGTCTCGATCTCGCGCGGCTGCGCTTCCGCTACGACATCGAGGGCGACAGCCCGGCCTGGCGGCCGCTGCGCGCCTTCGACGACGGGCGGCAGGTCTTCATCGAGTTCCCGCGCGGCATCGGTCAGGGCGAGATGCCGCCGCTCTTCGTCATCGGGCCGGAGGGCGAGGGGCAGCTCGTCAACTACCGCGTCCGGCAGAATTTTGTGATCGTCGACCGGCTCTTCGCGGCGGCCGAGCTGCGCCTCGGCGACAGGCAGCAGCGCGTGCGCATCGTGCGCACCGATGGCCGCGCGAGATGAGTGGCGCGGCGCCGGAACGGGGCGGGAGCGAGCGCGACATCGCCGCTGCGCTCCGCCTGCGCCCCGACCCACCGCGCGTGGTGCGGCTCTCTCGGCGGGTGCTGATCGGCCTTGGCGTCGCGGCCGGGCTTGGCATCGGGACGGCGCTGATCGTGGCCCTCCAGGGCCGGAGCAGCGGCGAGGGGCCGCGCGAGCTCTACAGCACCGACCGGAACCCGCAGGCCGACGGCCTGGCCGGCCTGCCGCGCGACTATGCTGGCATCCCACAGCTGGGGCCGCCGCTTCCGGGCGATCTTGGGCGTCCGATCGTGCGCGCGCAGGAGCGTGGCCAACCGGTCGTGCCGCCGGCGGTGACCACGACCGCTGATCCGGCCGAACAGCGGCGGATGCAGGAGATCGAAGCGGCGCGCACCAGCAGGCTCTTCGTGCAGGTGGAGGCACGGGGGGAACCCCGCGCCGGTGCGCCCACCGCGCAACCAGCAGCAGACCTTGCGGCCATGCCCGCCGGCCCCGACGCCACCGGTCGGCGCCTGGCCTTCCTGGCCGCTCCTGCGGACCGCGGCACGACGTCGCCGGACCGGCTCCAGGCGCCCGCCAGCCCCTTCGTCATCCAGGCCGGCAGCGTCATTCCCGCCGCGCTGCTGACCGGCCTCCGCTCCGACCTGCCGGGGCAGATCACGGCACAGGTCACGGCCAACGTCTTCGACAGCCCGTCCGGACGGCACCTGCTCATCCCGCAGGGCGCGCGCCTGATCGGGGCCTACGACAGCCGCGTCAGCTTCGGGCAGCGGCGCATCCTGCTCGTCTGGAACCGGCTCATCCTGCCCAACGGACGCTCCATCGTGCTGGAGCGCATGCCCGGTGCCGACGAGGCCGGCTATGCCGGGCTCGAGGACGGCGTGGACTACCACTGGGGGCGGCTCTTCCTGGCCGCGGGCCTGGCAACGCTGCTGAACTTCGGCCTCGAACTCGGCCGCGACGACGAAAGCGACATCGCGCGCGCGATTCGTGAAAGCGGCCAGGACACCGTCGGCCGTGCGGGCGAGGAGATCGTCCGACGGCAGCTCTCCGTCCCGCCGACGCTGACTGTGCGCCCTGGCTTTCCGGTGCGCGTCATCGTTCACCGTGACCTCGTACTCGAGCCCTACGGAGGCTGACCCATGCCGAAGCTGAAGCTCGGCCCGATCCTCGACGACCGTCCGGTGAAGCTCAGCGTGGAGCTGCCGGCGGATCTCCACCGCGACCTGGTCGCCTATGCGGAAGCGCTCTCGCGCGAGACGGGGCAGCAGGTTGAGCCCACGAAGCTCGTCGCGCCGATGCTGGCGCGGTTCCTGGCGAGCGACCGAGGCTTCCGCTCAGCACGCCGGCCCTCACCTCGATCTCGCGGGTCGCAGGCTCAGCCAGCGCGCGATCCCTGAGTGGCACGCAGCTGCGCCAGGAACCTTCGCAGGGCGGGGTTGTCGCGCTTGGGGTCCCAGTACGCGGCAGCCTCCACCATCGTCGGACCGGTCTCATTGCCGACGGGCCGGAATACGACGCCCGGATAGGATGCCCCGGAGGCAGACTCCGCGAGCACGGCAACGCCGAGCCCCGCGCCGACCAGGTTGAACATCGCCTCTCGGCCGACGTCCTGCTCGACGAAGCGCGCCTTGTGACTGGACGGCAGCAGCGCCTCGACCTTCTCGCGCGCTTCCGGCCCTGACCCCCGGCGCGAAATACTGAAGGTCTCCGCGACCAGGTCGGACCAAAGCACCATCAGCCGACTGGCCAGCGCATGGTCCGCCGGCAACGCGACCATGCCGGCCTCCTGCCAAAGTGCCAGACGGTCGAGCCCCGGCTCCTCGTTCGGGCCCAGCAACAGGGCTAGGTCAATGTTTCCGCGACGGACCGCGGTCAAGAGGTCGTGCCTTCCTCCCTCCCGAATCCGAACCTCGATTCGTCGGCGCTGCCGGACAAATCGCACCAAAGAGTCCCGGAAGCGGCCAGTTGAGGCCGAAAAGTAGGTGCCGATCACCAGCCGTCCGGTCGCTGCCGATCCAGCATCCCGCGCCCGGCTCGCGGCGTCCCGCACCTCGTCGAGCAGCCGCGTCGCGTCCGCGAGGAACCTTTCGCCTGCCTCCGTGAGCTTCACGCCCGACGGTCGCCGCTCGAAAAGGGACACGCCCAGCCCGTCCTCCAGCGCACGAAGCCGCCGGCTGACCGTCGATACTGTCAGACCCGCCCCGCGCGCCGCCAATCGTATACTGCCGCTCCGCGCCACCGCGATCGCCAGCGTCAGTCCTCGCAGGTCAATTGCGCCCAGGAGGCCGGCGTTCGCTCCCCACCGTTCAGGCTGTCGCGGCACGTGGGCCAGCCTCCATTGCCGGCCGACCCCGATCCCGGTCGAGCGCGGGCCATGGAGCGCGATGCCCTCATTCGGTCGCGCAGGACCGGCCGCAGACTTAGGGTCTGACGCGAAATAAATAAATCAAATGTGATGACCGGCAGCGGGATATGGGCGTAGGTCAGCTGACGTGGTGCTGGCAGGCCGGCGTAGCCTGTTGGGGTGATCGATGTGGATGACATCCGGGCGCGGTATCGGCGGGCTGTCCCGTTTCTGGACGAGCGAGGACGCCGGCTGTTTGCGGCGAATGAGGCCTTGGCGATCAGCTATGGCGGAGTGACCGCAGTTTCCCTGGCGACCGGCCTGGCGCGCAGCACGATCCAGCGCGCCATCGTGGAGCTGCAAGGTGGCTCCAATCCGATCGGGCAGCGGGTCCGCCGTGAGGGCGGGGGACGCAAGCGTGCGGTGGTGCTGCAGCCAGGCTTGCCGGCGGCGCTGGAGGCGCTGATCGAGGACGCTATCCGCGGTGATCCGGAGACGCCGCTGCGCTGGGTGAGCCGCAGCCAGCGCCGGATCGCTCAAGCCTTGTGCGAGCGCGGCTTCGCCGTGAGCCAGAAGCTGGTGGGCCTGCTGCTGCGCGAGCAGGGATACAGCTGTCAGGCCAACCGCAAGACCCTGGAGGGAACGAAGCACCCCGACCGCGATGCTCAGTTCACTCACATCAACACCGTCGTGCAGGCGGCGATGGCGGCAGGCCAGCCGGCCATCTCGGTCGATACCAAAAAGAAAGAGCTGGTTGGCGACTTCAAGAACTCCGGCCGCGAACTGCGTCCGAAGGGCCAGCCGGAGCCGGTGCGGGTGCATGACTTCGAGCTGCCGGAGCTGGGCAAGGTCGCGNTCCGGCCGCGAACTGCGTCCGAAGGGCCAGCCGGAGCCGGTGCGGGTGCATGACTTCGAGCTGCCGGAGCTGGGCAAGGTCGCGCCCTATGGCGTCTACGACCTCGCCGCCAATGCCGGCTGGGTCAGCGTCGGCGTGGATGCTGACACGGCAGCCTTCGCGGTCGAGAGCATCCGGCGCTGGTGGCAGCAGCTGGGCCAGGCTCGCTACCCGGCGGCGAAGCGACTGGTCATCACCGCCGACTGCGGCGGCAGCAACGGCGTCCGGGTACGGCTGTGGAAGCGCGAGTTGCAGCGCTTCGCCACTGAGTGCGGCCTGGCGGTCACCGTGGCGCACCTGCCGCCTGGGACCAGCAAGTGGAACCGCATCGAGCACCGCCTCTTCGCCGCTATCTCGCAGAACTGGCGCGGCAAGCCGCTGGTCAGCCACCAGGTCATCGTCCAGATGATTGGCGCCACGACGACGAAGACTGGCCTGACGGTACGCTGCGAACTCGATGCCAGCAGCTATCCCAAGGGCGTTAAGGTCACCGATGCCGAGATGGCCGCGCTCGCCATCGAGCGTGATCCGTTCCACGGCGAGTGGAACTACACCATCTCACCCAACCAGCAGCCGCCTTGAAGTAGTTATTTTGCGTCAGACCCTTAGGGAGATAGTAAGTGCAGCGACAGCCTTAACCACCTGCCACGGCAGCGCTCGTGCAAAAGGGCGTGGCCGGCGCCCAATCGACCTTACGCGCAACGGAGGTTGGCTATTCCGTCAGCGCCTGCCATGCCCGTTCCATCACGACGCGGTGGGCCGGAGCCGAAGCACGCCGCCGCAGCCGCCGTCGCGCGGGGCCAGGCTGCGGTCGGTCGGCGCCCCGCCTGCGAGGCCGCCGATCGCGGCGCAGTCGCCCGTCTCGCGCGGCCGCGGCAGTGACAGCAGGCGCGCGATCGGTGCCGAGGTCTCGCGCATCACGGACGCAATCAGCAGCGGCTGATCCGGCCGCACCGGGTCCTGCCACCCTGAGACCCAGGCCCGCAGGACAAGACGCTGGTCGGCCGCCCCGCCCGGCCGTGCCAAGGTGAGGGCCGGTGTCCGGCCGCGGTCCATCATCGGCAGCGCCGGCAAGTCCATGGCTGGCGTGGATGGAACCAGCATGCGGCCGAGCGCCGCAGCCGACCAGCCAGGCAGCGGCTGCCAGCCATCGCCGGTGAGCGCCGCTGCGAGGGAGGCAGGCGAGCCCCGCCATTGCAGGAGGATGGGTTCCTCACCCTCGCCGCCGAGGTCGCTGCGATGCGTCGGCAGACGGCGCCAGCCACCATCGCGCCAGGGCTCGGCGAGAAGGCTCGGCCGCAATGCGTTGCTGTGCAACACGGCGAGGTCCGGGCCGAGATGAGTGGCGATCCGTGCACCGCCGAAGGCCAACAGCACGGCACCGACCACCGCCGCCAGCGCAAGCGGCGCCACCACCTCATGCCGCAGATCGCGAAACACGACCGCGAAGCACGCGACCACCGCGGCACCCAGCAGCATCCCGCCCACCACGTCTGATGGCCAATGCGCCGCCAGGTAGACGCGGGAGAACAGGATCAGCACGATCAGCAACAGGATCGGGACCAGGGCCAGCCTGCGCCAGCGCCCGCCTTGCCCGCCTTGCCCGCCCGCGACGAGCCAGCCGAGCAGGCCCAGCGTCACCACCGCCATGGTGCTGTGCCCGCTGGGGAAGGAGAAGCCGGAGGCGATCGGCGTCACCAGCGGCGGCCGGCCGGCTTGCACGCCGAGTTTGATCGCCGTCATCAGCGCCGCCGTTGCCGCAATGGCGACCAGTACGCCTGCCGCGAGGCGGACCTGCCGGCGCAGCAGCAACCAGCCGATCATCGCGCCACTCACCATCAGGTTCATGGAGGTGTCGCCGAGCCTGGTTACGGCAAGCATGACCGGGTCGCTCCATTGGTTGTGTAACGACGCGACCAGGGCCAGGACCGCGCCGTCGACCCGCACGACGGTATCGCGCCCGACCACGCCTTCCAACAACGCCAGGAAGCCCAGCAGGCAACCGGCTGCCAGCGCGACCAGAAGCGCGCTGATGCGCCGGTCGGCCTGTTCGGGAGCGGTCGCGAAGCGACCGAGGCGACCGGCGAGATCCTGGCGCCGCGCCGCCCAGCCGGCCAGTGCAGCACGGCCATGGCCGAGCCACCGATAGCCGATCGCCCCGCCCACCCGCAGCGCCCAGAGCGTAGCCAGCACCAGGGCCAGAAGCGCGGCCACCGCCACCCAGAGCCGCATGCTGACCGCGCCGGCCGCGGCCAGGGCCGTACCGGCCAAGACGCCTGGCAACACATGGGCCGGCGCCCAAACCAGCGCCGAAGCGACGTTGGCGGCATAGAATCGGCCGACCCTCATGCCCAACATGCCGGCGGCGATCGGTACCGTGGAACGGATCACCGGCACGAAGCGAGCAATGAGGATGCTGACGGCGCCGCGCCGCAGGAAATAGGCCTCGCCGCGGTCCAGCAATTCCGTCCTGCGCGCGAAGGGCCAGATGCCGCGCAGCCGGTCGCGGTAGCGATGGCCGATCCAGAAGGACAACCCGTCACCGAGGACGGCGCCGGCGGCGGTTGCCGCCAGGATGACCCAGAGGTTCAGGTGCCCCAGCGCCACCAGCGCGCCGACGGCGACGATGATGGCGGTGCCAGGCACGATGGCACCGATGATGGCGATGCTCTCCGCTGCCGCCGCGACGAAGACCAGGGCAGCAGCCCAGGGACCAAGAAGGCGAGGTTGCCCGGCGCGCCATGGCTGGGCGGCTCGGCCAGGCCAATGCCGACAAGCTGCGCGACGACGGCCAGGGCGATGGCCGCATGCATGAGGCAGGTGAACAGGCTGCGGGGCATGGGGTCGGCCTCCATGAGGTCTAATGGTCTCGGCATTCAACGCCGCCGCGCCGTGACCAGCATGCCGGCGCCGATCAGCAGCGGCAGGCCCAACGCCACGGGCAGGACCCTGCGTGACTCCACCAACGGCTTGGCCCGGACGGTGAAGTCGGCGAAGGGGCTGGTGGCCAGGGCCGCGCCGTCGCGGGTCGCGGCGCTGACCACCGCGCGATAGGTGCCGCTGGCGATCAGCCGGAACGGCCAATCTGTCGCGACGGACTCGCCCGGGGCCAGCGATGGGATCGTGATCGCCTTGTGGGCCGACCAGTCTTCCAGGTCGATCGGCTGTTCCTGGCCAGGATCGGTCCGCAGCAGCGAGACCCAGCCGATCACGCCGCCGACCGGTGTGGTGCCGTCGTTGCGGATCACCGTTCGGAAACTGAGCCGGTCGCCCATTTGCGCGGAGGCACGGTTGGCCGCCGCAGGGGCCATGGAGATGCTGATCGGCAGCGCCTCGGCCGCCAGGGCCGGAGCGGCGCCCAGGCCGAGCGCCACCGCGCCGGCCAGAAACATGCGGGACATCGTCATCGCTCCTACCGGCGCACGCGGCGGAATGCCGCATGGGCGAACCACAGCATCAGCGCGAGCCATGCCAGCGTGTGGGCGAGAGACATCCATTGCGAGAGCAGGCCCTGGCTGTCGATGATCACGAGGTCATAGCCATTGACCGCGGCCGAGAAGGGATTGACCGCATCGAACATCCCGCCGAGTGCCGATTGCCGCAGGCTCGGCCCGATCAGCAGCGGGCTGGCCGCCACCAGCAGCCCGATCAGACCCGCCAGCAGCGCCGCCCGGGTCGAGCCCAGCCTGGCGCCGAGCCCGAGCCCGAACAGGCCGAAGCCCAGGACCACCGGCGTTCCCAGCAACACCAGCACCGCCATGCCGTCCCACAGGTTCTGGCCGGTGCTGCCGACCGCCCAGAGGAACGGCACGGCCAGCGCCAGCATCGCCGCCCAGGCCATGGCCACGCCGCCGATCTGGCCCAGCAGGATGGCGCCGCGCGAAGCCGGGGTCAGCAGCAGCGGCACCAGGCTGCCACGTTCGCGTTCGCCGCCGATGCCATCGACGCCGACCACCAAGGCCAGCAGGGCACCGAGCGCGGTGGCTATGCCGGCCATGTCGTAGACGACCTGCGCATTGTCCAGCAGGCTTAGTTCGGCGCTGCCGACCAGCAGCAGCGAGAAGGCCGACAGGGCGCAGGCCATGGCCAGCAGCCAGGCCTGGCCGCGCAGGTCGAGCAGCAGTTCGCCGGCTTCCTTGCGGGCGATCTGTCCGGCGGCGGTCATGGTGCCTTACCTTCGGTCAGCGCGAGATACAGCGCCTCCAGCCCGCCGGCATCGCGGTGGATTTCCCGGATGGGCCAGCCGGCGAACAGCAGGGCGCGCCACATCCCGGCCGGATCGGTGCCAGGGGCAAGATCGACGGTGATCCATGGATCGTCCCGGGCCACGATGCTCAGGCCGTCCGGCAGCACCACATCCGGGGCGAGCGGACGATCCAGGTGCATCGCGAAGCGGTCGTGCCGGCCGGTGCCGGCCGCGAGTTCGGCAAGGCTGCCCTCGGCCACCGTCCGCCCGGCGACGATGATGCCGATACGGTGGCAGAGGCGTTCGACATCATCGAGCAGGTGGGTGCACAGCAGGATCGCCGTCCCTTCCTGCGCCAGCCCGGCGAGAAGGTCATGGACATCGCGCCGGCCGCGGGGATCGAGGCCGTTGGTCGGCTCGTCCAGCACCAGCAGCTTCGGCTCGGCGATCAGCGCGCGAGCCAGTCCCAGGCGCTGGCGCATGCCGCGCGAATAGGTGCCGATGCGCTGGCCCGGGCGCGGCGCCAGCCCGACGCGTGCGAGCATCGCTTCCAGCGCCGTCGTGGATACCTCCCGGCCATAAAGGGCGGCGAAGAAGCCGAGATAGGCCGGGCCGTTCATCCAGTCGTAGAAGCCGTTGCGCTCCGGCAGTACGCCGATACGGGCGCGGACCGCGTCGGGTTCGCGCCGCGGGTCCTGCCCGAACACCGCGACCGTGCCGGCATCGGCCGGCAGCAGGCCGACGGCGGCCGCGATGGTCGTGCTCTTGCCGGCGCCATTCGGGCCGAGCAGGCCATAGACCTCGCCGGCATCGAGGGACAGGTGCACATCATGCAGCACCGGCGTGCCGTCGATGCTCAGCTTCAGGTCGTTGATCGCGAGGATCATGGGAATCTCCTGGACCATGCGCCCCGCCCGCGGAGCGCGGGCGGGGGAAGCGGGTCGGTCAGTCCTCGTCGGCGGCGGCGACGTGGAGCACCGCACCGGTATCCGGGTTGATGGTCACCTCCTGCCGCTCGGTGCCCTTCAGCGTCTCGACCTTCAGCGTCAGCCGGCCATCCTCGTGGTCCACGCCCGCCTCGATGGCGCGGCCCCCGGTGGCCTGCTCGGCCGCGGCGATCGCCTGCGGCAGGGTGGTGCGCATCGCGGCCACGGCCTGCATCTCGGCGGTGGTGTCGCGGTCACGCTCTCGTTCGCTGGCGAGCGCCACGGTGCCGGCGCCGGCGGCTCCTAGCAGGAGTGCGGTGGCCAGGGCGTAGGGAGCGAACTTGTTGCGGAACATGTGTGGGTTTCCTGTATCGTTTCGGCGGATCGGACTGATCCGGCCAGAGGAACCCTAGGGCCCGCGTGATTGGGGGGGGTGGTCCGGCCTATACCGATCGTTGATCCCCATTCAGCCGTTCTGCGCATGAAAAAGGCCGCGCCGGTCGGTGCCGGCGCGGCCGATTCAGAAGACCGGCGCGGTGGTCAGCTCGCCTGGACCACGGCGCCCTGCCTGCGGTTCGCTGTCAGCCAGACGACCAGGGCCAGGATCACAGCGAGGAAAAGGCCGCTCGTCACCACGGTGCCAAGGCCGAGGCCGCCGGCATCCGCCGGCTGCGACAGCAGGTCCCCGAGCGAGGCGCCCAGCGGCCGGGTGAGGATATAGGCGATCCAGAAGGCCAGGATGGCGTTGGCCTTCAGGCCAAAATGCGCCGCCGTCACGGCCGCGATCAGGCCCGCGAAGATCACCGCGGACCAGGCGTAGCCGATCTGCAGCCCCTCGGCGGCCAGATCGCCCGCGGCGGTGCCGAGCGCGAAGGTGAACAGGATCGCGGCCCAGTAGAACACCTCGCGCCGGGTGGTGTGGATGCTGTGGATGGAGAGCGTCCGCTCGCTCGCATACCAGGCGGCGAAGGTCGCGCTCAGCGCCACGGCGAAGATCGCCGTCGCCATGGGCAGGGTGACGCCGAGATTGTCCACCATGTTGTCGGTCACCAGTGTGCCGACAACGCTGACCAGCACCGTGGTCAGCCAATAGACCCAGGGCACGTAGCGCCGGGTGCGCAGCTGCAACGCCAGCACCCCGGCCAGCAGCACGCCCATGATGATCGAGGTGCCGTTCAGGCCGAAATTCATCGTCACCGCGATGAAGTCGGCGCCGGTCTCGCCGACCGTGGTGGCCAGGATCTTGATGACCCAGAAGGCCAGCGTGACCTCCGGCACCTTGTTGAGCATCGCCATGCCGGGGCTTCGCGCCAGGTCTACCGGTGGATGGGCCGCCGCCGATGGTGCACCAGCGCGAAAACCTGTCATGGCCAGTCTCCTGAAATCCGCTCCGCACCGCGATGCCCGGGCGCCTGCCGCATGAAGGTCTGGGTCGGTTCGTCCTTCGGTGACCCCGCCTATACCGATCCGTTATCCTCACGCGTCTGAATTCCCGCCACATGGATGCGGACGCACGACACGGCCTTGGCAAGCACGACGCCTGACAGATCGGTATAGAAGCGGAGATCAGTCGCCGAGCATTTCTGGCTGATACGTGTGACGGGAAGGCAGGCAGGCATGAAGCGATGAAAATTCTGGTCGTGGACGATGACAAGGAGACGGCCGACTACGTTGCCCAGGGCCTCACCGAGGCGGGCCACGTCGTGGACAAGGCGCTGACCGGCAAGGAGGGTCTGTTCCTGGCGGCTGGCGAAACCTACGACATGATCGTCCTGGACCGCATGCTGCCGGGGCTGGACGGCATTGGCATCCTGCGAACGATCCGTACCGCTGGCGTCGGCACGCCGGTCCTCATGCTGACCACGCGCGGCGGCGTCGCCGACCGCGTCAGCGGGCTGGATGCGGGCGCCGACGACTACCTGGTGAAGCCCTTCGCCTTCGCCGAATTGATGGCGCGGGTGAACGCCCTGGCGCGTCGCCCTCCGGTCAGCGGCGAGGCGACAGTGCTGCGCGTGGCCGACCTCGAGATGGACCTGATCCGTCGCACGGTGGTCCGCGCCGGGCAACGGATCGAGTTGCAGCCGCGGGAGTTCCGGCTGCTCGAGTACCTGATGCGCCATGCCGACGAGGTGGTCACGCGCACCATGCTGCTGGAGGCGGTCTGGGACTTCCACTTCGACCCGCAGACCAATGTGGTGGAGACCCATATCAGCCGGTTGCGCGGCAAGATCGACCGCGGCTTCGGGGCGGAGCTGATCCAGACGGTGCGCGGTGCGGGGTACGTGATCCGTGCGCCTGTCTGATGCCATGGGCCTGCTGGTTGCACCGATCCGCACCAGCGCCGGTCGCGCGGGGTTGCTGCATGCGGGTCTGACGCTGCTGGCCTCGCTCGCCATCCTCGGCACCGTCTATGTCGTCACCACGGTCTATGAACGGCGTGCCGCGCAGGACGGCATCGCGACTGAAGCGCGCAGCCTCGTGATGACCGAGGCGGAGGGCGGCCTCGCCGCGCTGGCGCGACAGATCAACAGCCACGTCGCCTCTGATCCTGCCGGCAGTACCGTGTACCTGCTGCTGGACCGGGATCGTCGCGTGCTTGCGGGGAATGTCGCGCCAGGCGCGCCGACGACCGGCTGGCAGACCCTGGTGCTCGATCGGGGCGAACACGCGGGCGACACCGCCTTGGGCCTGGGCGTCGCGCTGCCGGGCGGCGCCCTGCTGCTGATCGGCCGTCCCCAGGGGCAGTTGGAGGAGCTTGAGGAGACGATCATGCGCGCCATCCTGATCGCCGGCGCGGTCGCGGTGCTGCTGTCGATCCTGGGCGGCGTTCTGCTGGGGCGATCCGTGCAGCGTCGTGCGGCGGGGATGAACGCCGCGCTGGCCGCGGTGGCCGAGGGCGACCTGGCCCGGCGCCTGCCGGCGCGCGCGCGAGGCGATGAGTTCGATGCGCTGGCCGGCGCCGTGAATGCCACGCTGGCCAGGCTGCAAGCCGCGCTGGCGCGGCTCAACCAGGTGACCGGCGACATCGCGCATGACCTGCGGACACCGCTCGCGCGGATGCGCCAGCGGCTGGAACGCGCCGCGCGCGGTGCCGCGACGGGCCAGGTGCCGCGCGAGGTGGTGGATCGCGCGGTTGGCGACATCGATGAGGTGCTCAGGGTCTTCGCCGCCCTGCTGCGCATCGCGCAGATCGAATCCGGCGAGCGGCGGGCCAGTTTCGCCGAGGTCGATCTTTCGGCGGCGCTGGCGGACGTCGTCGATGCACTTGCCCCCACCGCCGAGGATGCCGGGCGATCTTTTCCCGTGGCGATCACGCCCGGCCTGCGGCTGCGCGGGGATCGCGAATTGCTGCAGCAGGCCTTCGTCAACCTGATCGAGAACGCCTTCCGGCACACCCCGGCGCAGGCCGAGGTCCGGGTCACGCTGGCGCGCGAGGGCGACGCGATCGTCGGCAGCGTGACCGATCGTGGGGTGGGCATCCCCCCAGCCGACCGGGAGCGGGTGCTGCGCCCTTTCGTGCGGCTGGATGAGAGCCGATCCACGCCTGGCACGGGCTTGGGGTTGGCGCTTGTCCGGGCGGTCGCCGATCTTCATGGCGCTGAACTGACGCTCGCCAATCACGCACCCGGCCTGAGCGTGCGCCTGCGGTTTCCCGTCCAGGGCAGATCCCGATCGGGTGGAATCACCTGATCGGGTGCAGATGCTCGTGAAAACAAGGAGCTGGAGGCGTCGCAGCGACCCAAGCCGCGCGAGAATGGCTCTGGGTGCGGGAGCGGCGGACTGGCCGCGCGGCGAGCGCCCGGGCAGCGCCGCCGCGGCGCCAGCGCATGCCTGCCGCGGCCAGCCTCGATCCTAGGGTTGAATGCGAACTGTAGTGTTCATTGCAGAAAAACTTTTGCCGTAGTATATCCATCGCGTCAGCGCTTCCATGGCCGAGGAACCCCGTCATGCCACCCCGCCCCGAGACGCCGCACCCTGCCGAGGCCGACATCGCCGCCCTGTCACCGACCATCGCGCGCGTGGTGCGTTTCCTCCAGGCGAACCACGCCGTCGTCATTGCCTGTTCCGCGGCGGAACTGGCCCAGCGCATCGGCACCTCCGATGCGAGCGTGGTCCGCGCCGCGCAGGCGCTCGGATTTTTCGGCCTGCCGGCGCTGAAGCGTCATCTGGCGGCGGGGCTCGGCCAGCCACCAGACCCGGCCGACGCCATGCGGGCCACGCTGGCCGAGGTTGCCGCCGAGGTGGCGCAAGCGGTGAACTTCGCCATCCAGGCGCAGCGCGAAGCGGTCGAGGCGCTCGCCGAAACCGCGGCGCAGGACAGCCTGATCGCCGCGATCCGGGCGTTGCATCCGGCACAGCGCATCCTGGTCTTCGGGATCGGCCCATCGGCGGCGCTGGCGCGCTACGTCACCACGCTGCTGAGCCGTGCCGGCCGCCAGGCGCAGGCGCTGGATGCGAGCGGCATCGCGCTGGCGGACCAGTTGCTCGGCCTGCGTGCCGGCGACGCGATCCTGGCGCTCGCCTATGGCCGCGCCTACCGGGAGGTGGCGGTGGTCTTCGAAGAGGCGCGTCGCATCGCCGTGCCGATCGTGCTGGTGACCGACAGCCTGGATCGCTCGCTGGCGCGCCATGCCGACGTGGTGGTGCCCGCACGCCGCGGCCGTGCCCGCCGTGTGGCGCTGCATGGCGCGACCCTGGTGGCGCTGGAAGCGATGGTGCTCGGCCTGGCGGCGGCCGATGGCGGGCGGGCGCTGGCGTCGCTCGATCGGCTTAACGATCTGCGCGCGGCGATCGCGGGGAGCCGCCACGATGTCGGGTGATGAGTCCGGCGCATGGGGGCACGCGGCATTGCATCCGGGGCCGGTTCGCGCCGTCCGCCGCTGGCCTGCGCCGCGCCAGCCGACCGAGACCGCGCTCGCCCAGGCCGCACGCTATGCCCGCGACCGGCGGTATCTCGCGCGGCTGGATGACCGCCTGCTGCGCGATGTCGGCCTGGATCGCGGCGCGCTCGAAGATGGCACGCCGTTTCGTCAACCCTCGCCGCCGAACGCGGAATCCCACCCATTCTGGAAGCGCACGCCATGACCTGGATCGAACTGGCGCCGACCGTCTCGGCAGCCTTTCTTGCCTCGCTCGTTGAATGCGTGGAGGCCGCGACAATCGTGCTTGCGGTCGGCACGGTGCGCGGCTGGCGCTCGGCCTTTGTCGGCACGGGGCTGGCGCTGGCGGCGCTCGTCGTGCTGGTCGCCGCCCTCGGTCCGGCCCTCGCGCAATTGCCCGAACGTGCCCTGCAGCTGTTTGTCGGGCTGCTGTTGCTGCTATTCGGCATGCGCTGGCTGCGCAAGGCGATCCTGCGTGGCGCCGGGGTGATCGCGCTGCATGACGAGGATGCGGTGTTCCGCAGCGAGACCGCCAATCTGAAGCTGGCCCGCGCCACCGAGCGCTGGGGCCTCGAGCCGATCGCGACCGCGACCGCCTTCAAGGGCGTGCTGCTGGAAGGGGTCGAGGTGGCCTTCCTGGTGCTGGCGGTGGCCGCGGGCAGCCCGGCGCTGATCGGTCCCGCCGCCGCCGGCGCCCTGGCCGCGGCGGTGCTGGTGACGATCGGGGCGGTCGCGGTGCACCGCCCGCTGTCGCGCGTGCCGGAGAACACGCTGAAATTCGCGGTGGGCGTCGTGATCTCCGCCTACGGCATCTACTGGACCGGCGAGGGCCTCGGCATCGATTGGCCGGGTGCGGATCTCGCGCTGATCGGTATCGCGGCGGTCCTGCTGGCGGCGGCGCTGCTCGCGGTTCGCATGGCCGCGGTGCCCAGCCTCGGGTCGGAGTCACGCTGATGGGAACGCTTCGCGCCATCCTGCACGAGATCATCGGGCTGTTCGTGGATGATGGATCGCTCGCGCTCGCGCTCGTGCTGTGGGTCGTGGCGGTCGGCGTCGCGGCGCGCCTGGCGACCGGCCTGCCGGTGCTGGTGCCTGGCACCGCGCTGGCGGGGGGCTGCATCGCCATCCTGCTCTGGAACGTGGTTGGCGCCGCGCGGGCGCGGGCGCGACGCGGCTGACGCGGCGGGCCTCGCGGGGGCGCCGGCCGCGGTCCGCTTGCGCGCCGGCCTCCTCAGGACCTGGCCTTCACCCGTCCACGCCGGAGTGCTCGCCCGGGTTCCGCATCGATGGCAGAGCCCGTGCGCAGCCCGTGCGCCGGGTCCGCGCAATGGCCATGCGTGGCATCGGCCAGGACCTCGATCACCCGGCATTCGGCGATGGTGCCATGCGCGCAGGTCGTCATGCGGGCGAGTTCCGCTTCCAGCGAGCGCAGCCGCGCCAGCCTTTCGCGCACCGAAGCCAGGTGTCTTCGCGCGATGTCGTCCGCGCCCGCGCACGGCGCGTCGGGCGCCGCATCCGCGAGGCGCAGCAGCTCGCGGATGTCGTCCATCGGGAAGCCCAGTTCCCGCGCGTGGCGGATGAAGCCGAGCCGGTCGAGATGCGCGCGCGCATAGACGCGGTGACCGCCTTCGCTCCGCCCGGGCGGCGGCAGCAGGCCCTCGGCTTCGTAGAAGCGGATGGTGGTGGCCTTGACCCCTGTGGCGCGGGCGAGGTCGCCGATGGCGAGGCTCTCCGTCATGGCTGGCCCTTGTCATGTCGCGCCAGGAATTGTGCGAAGGCAGTCAGCGCCTTCTCGCTCGCGTGGTGCTCCAACCCCTCGGCGTCCTCCTCGGCGGTTTCGGAGTCGAGGCCGACGGCGATCAGGAAGCGGACGACCAGATCGTGCCGCGCCTTCGCGGTCCGTGCCATTTGCTGCCCCGCCTCGGTCAGGAACAGCCCGCGATAGGGCTTGGTCTCGACCAGCCCGTCGCGCTGGAGGCGGCCGACCGTCGCCGTGACCGTGGCCTGGGAGACGCCCATGCGGCGGGCGATATCGACCGCGCGCGCTTCGCCGTCCTCGCGCAGCAGGTCGGCGATGAGTTCCACGTAGTCCTCGGCCGTCGCGCTGCGGTCCGCCTCGCGCTGGCGGGCGAAGCGGGCGGCGTGGTCGTCGGCGGGGGGCAGGGGCCGCTCGGTGGCGGGGCGTCGCATAGGGTTCTGGCTTCCGGCTTGAACGCTTGATAGCCCGCCAATCATAACTTAGCCTAGCACTACCTGGGCAGTCTGAAGTCAGGTGGTGGTCTGAGTTTACGCCGGCAGTGCGGGCAGCGGATGGGCGTGACGAGATCGGCAAACAGCCGCGCCATGATGGCGCGGCGCAGCGCTGGCAGGGTTGGGGATGGTGGCGGTCCCGGAACGCGGCTCGGTATTTTCCCCCGACCTCGCCGGGTGCTGCCCAGCAAGGCGAAGGTGCTGCAGGTAAGCGAAGGCCATGCAGGTCATCAGTGCGTGCCGGTGCAGACCGGTCCAGGAGCGGCCCTCGAAGTGACCGAGGCCGAGTTCCTGCTTCAGTTGCTGGTGCGCCTGCTCGCAAACCCAGCGCGCCTTGATGGCGGCAGCGAGGGCGCGTAGCGAGGTCCGCGGCGGCAGGTTGCTGAGGTAGTACTTGCGCTCGCCACTCGAGCGCCACTCGCCAACCAGCCAGACCTCGTCGCCGGGCAGGTGGCGGTTGTTTGCCCAGGTTGCGCCGTCGCCGACCCGGACGCGGGTTGCCGCGAACCGCGCGGCCAGAGGGCCCTTGGTGCCGTGGCGCCACGTCACCCGCCGCCAGGGCAGCTCGGCCAGCACCGCCTCGGTCTCTCGGGGCTCCTGGTCCGGCGCTGGGCGCCGCTGGCGGCCTGTGGGCGGGACCAGTTGGACATCGGCGCCATAGACCTTCTGGTTGCGCGGGATGCCGACCGCCCAGGTCAGACCGTGCTCGCTCAGCCCTTGGCGGAAGGCCGCACTTGCCCCGTAGCCGGCATCGGCCAGGGTGAGGCCGAACCGCACGCCAGCGGCGATGATCCGGTCCAGCCCGGCCAGCGCGATCTCGCCCTTGGTGCGGGCCACCACCTCCTCATCCGGCACGCCGGCCACCGCGCAGCGTGCCGGATCGGCCGTCCACTCCGCCGGCAGAAACAGCCGCAGCCCCACGGGGACAGGCACCTCCCGCCCCGCCAGCGTCAGGGAGACCAGCGCCTGGCAGTTCGCCCGCTTGCCCAACTCGCCGCAGTACTGCCGCGCCACGCCGACCGAAAGCGTGCCCTTCTTCGGCAGCGCCGTGTCGTCGATCACCAGCACCGCCTTCGGTCCGCCCACCAGCCGGTCAGCCTGCTCGGCCAGCACCCGCCACAGGGGCGCGTCATCCCAGGCCGGGCTGGCGATGAAGTGCTGCAGTTGGTCGTGCCCGGACAGGCTCAGGCTGGCTGCCATCGGTTGCAGGCTCTTGCGCTCGCTCGGGCCCAGCAACCCGCGCAGGTACAGCGGCGCCCAGAGCCGGCGCTTCTTATGCCCGAGCGCGGCAAGGAAAGGCTCCAGCCAGCTATCAAGATCCTCAGCCGCCCGTGCCATGCCCGCCTCCCTCGCAACCCAGGCCCCTCAGCCCAGTGCAAAGGCAACGCAGATCAACGCATGAAGTGCCCAGGTAGTGCTAGGCTGAGTTTTGGAAGCATAACATGAACCCGCCGTCGGAAGCTGCCGCGCCGCCCGCCCCGGCCGGGATGCCGGGCCTGCCGGAGGTCCATCGCAGCGTCGCGGTGCCCAATGCGGGCGGCTTCCTGCGCAAGCTGTTCGCCTTCATGGGCCCGGGCTACCTGGTCGCGGTCGGCTACATGGACCCGGGGAACTGGGCGACATCGCTCGCCGGGGGCTCGGCCTTCGGCTACACGCTGCTCGCCGTCGCGCTGACCTCGTCGCTGATGGCCATCCTGCTCCAGGCGCTGTGCGTGCGGATCGGCGTCTCGACCGGCCGTGACCTCGCGCAGCTCTGCCGCGAACGCTTCCCCAAGGTGGTCGCCTATCCGCTCTGGCTGTTCGCCGAGATCGCCATTTGTGCGACCGACCTCGCGGAGCTGATCGGCACCGCCATCGCGCTCGAGCTGCTGTTCGGCATCCCGCTGCTCTATGGCGTCTTCCTGACCGCGCTCGACGCCTTCCTGATCCTGTGGCTGCAGAACAAGGGCGTGCGCTGGCTGGAGGCACTGATCTTCGGCTTCATCATGCTGATCGTCGGCTGCTTCGGCATCCAGATCGTGCTGTCGAACCCGGATTGGGCGGCGGTGCTGAATGGCTACATTCCGGCCGTGTCGATCGTGACCAACCAGACACAGCTCTACATCGCCATGGGCATCCTCGGCGCCACCGTGATGCCGCACAACCTCTACCTCCACACCGCTGTCGTGCAGTCGCGGTCCTGGAACCTCGATGAACAGGGCAAGCGGGAGGCGATCAAATTCGCCACCATCGACAGCTCGCTGGCGCTGACGCTGGCACTGCTGATCAATTCCGCCATCCTGATCACGGCCGCAGCCACCTTCCACGCCAGCGGCAATACCGAGGTGGCCGAGATCGGCGAGGCCTACCAGTTGCTGACGCCGCTGCTGGGCGCGGGTATCGCCGCGACGGCGTTCGGCGTGGCGCTGTTGCTATGCGGGCTTAACGCCACAGTCACCGCGACATTGGCGGGCCAGGTGGTGATGGAGGGCTTCCTGCGGTTCCGGCTGCCGCCGGTGCTGCGGCGGCTGGTCACGCGGCTGATCGCCATCATCCCGGCGGTGATCGTGACCTGGATGTATGGCGCGAGCGGCACGGCGCAGCTGCTGATCCTCAGCCAGGTGGTCCTGTCCATCCAGCTACCCTTCGCGGTGATCCCGCTGATGCTGTTCGCGCAGGACCGCAAGCGCCTGGGCAGCTTCACCGCGCCCGTGTGGCAGCTCGCACTGGGGTGGGCGACCGCGGCGGTGATCGTCGGGCTCAACATGAAGCTGCTGTTCGACGCCGCCTTCGGGGGCTGACGCAGGCGCTACGCCAGACCGAGCGCGACCGCGGCGACAACCAGGTAGCGCCCGACCTTAGCCAGCGCGACGAGCGCCAGGAACGGCAGGAAGGGCTCCTTCAGCACGCCGGCGGCGACCGTCAGCGGATCGCCGATGACCGGCGCCCCGCTGAGCAGCAGCGACCACCGTCCCCAGCGCCGGTACCATCCCTCGGCACGGGCCAGCGCCTGCGCCGATACGGGAAACCAGCGCCGGTCCCGGAAGCGGGCCACGCCGCGCCCGAGGCCCCAGTTCAGCGCCGAGCCGGCGATGTTGCCGAGGCTCGCCACCGCCAGCAGCAGGACCACGGATTGCTGTCCGGCCACGAGCAGGCTTGCCAGCGCGATCTCCGACTGTGCCGGGATCAGCGTCGCGGCGGCGAAGGCGATGGCGAACAGGCCCGCATAGGCGGCCAGGTCGGGCACGGCGATGATGGGCGCTTCAGCCGCCGCGCATCGCGTGCAGTGTATCGGCGACCGGGGCATGGACGTGGCGAAAGCCGCCGTTCGGCAGGGGCTGCGCGCCGTTCAAATGCGGGTGGTCCGCCGGCAGGCCGTGGTGGTCGTGCGGCGCGGCGCGCTCGGCCTCCGCCGGCCACAGCCGGATGGCGAGCCATGTGCCGGTGGCAGCCAGCGCCGCCAAGAGCAGGAAGGTCGGCGCCAGCCCCGCCGCTGCCCCCAGCCACCCCGCCAGCGGATAGGCGAGCAGCCAGCAGGCGTGGCTGAGGGCGAATTGCGCCGCGAACAGCGCGGGACGGTCGCCCGCGTCAGAAGACCGCCGTAGCAGTCGCCCCGAGGGCGTCAGCACCAGCCCATTGCCGAGGCCAAGCAGCGCCCAGAGCGCCAGCACGAGCCCCCAGTGTTGCAGCGCCAGCGGCCCCGCGAGCAGACCGGCCACCAGGATCACGGCGCCCGCCAGCATCACCGGGCGGTCGCCAACGCGATCCAGCACACGCGGCAACGCGAGTGCGGCGACCATCGAGCCGAAGCCATAGGCCGCCAGCGTCCATGCCAATTGCCCTGCACCCAGCCCGAGCCCCGCCTGTATCAGTACCACCGTGTTGACGATGACCATCGCCCCGGCCGCGGCGACCGCCAGGTTCAGCGCCAGCAGCCCGCGCAGCCGCGGCGCGGCAAGATAGAGCCGTGCGCCGCGCGTCGTGCGCCCCCAGGCGCTCTCCTGCGTCGAAGGCGGCTTGGGCGAGAGGAGCAGCACCGAGACCACCAGCGCCGCCGAGGCGATGAAGCCGAGCGTCGTGCCCGCGAACAGCCAGTGGAAGCCGATGACGGAGAGCAGGGCCGCGGCCAGCATCGGGCTGGTCAGTGCCTCCATGTCGTAGGCGAGGCGAGAGAGCGAAAGAGCGCGGGTGTATTGCGCCTCATCCGGCAGCACGTCGGGGATGGTGGCCTGGAAGGTGGGCGTGAAGGCGGCCGAGCAGGCCTGCAGCAGGCCGATCAGCAGATAGACCTGCCAGATCTCGGTGACGAAGGGCAGCGCCAGCGCGACGGCGGCGCGCAGCAGGTCGAGCGCCACCAGCAGCGCGCGCCGCGGCACCAGGTGCACGAAGGCGCCGGCGACCGGCGCGATGCCGACATAGGCCACCATCTTGATCGCCAGTGCCGTGCCCAGGACCGCGCCGGCATCGGCGCCGGCGAGGTCGAAGGCGAGCAGGCCGAGTGCCACGGTCATGAGGCCGGTGCCGATCAGCGACAGGATCTGCGCGCCGAACAGGTGGCGATAGGTGCGGTCGGCCAGCGGACTCAGCATTTCGCCGCTCCTGATGTGAAGAGCATCACAGGTATTTCGTGATCTGCTTGAACGCTTCCATTGCGGCGCGCCGCTCGGCGCCGGTTTCCCCCGCGGCGTGATCCAGGCAGTGGTCAAGGTGGTCGCGGATCAGGCTGCGCTTGGCCTCGCTGACCGCGCGTTCAACCGCATGCAGTTGCTGAGCGATGTCGAGGCAGGGTCGCCCCGCGACGATCATCTCAACCACGCTGCGCAGATGACCCTCGGCCCGCTTCAGCCGTTTGGCGATCTCGGGGTGGGATTCGTGGACATGCTGTTCGCTCATGAGCTTGTCCTATCCCCCTGGTATGGATACGGTCAATCTGCTAGCCACCAAGGGATGGCGGATTGGAGCAGCTGCGCGGCATGAGGGGGTTTCGACACATCGTCAGGCTGCTGCTCGTGGCAATGCTGGTCTTCACCTTCGCGCCGCCCCTCGCCGCGGTGTCGATGCACGGTGCTGCCGACCATATCCACGCCACGGACGATCAGGACCTGCCTGGGCCCCACGATGCCGTCGATCATGCGGTCACGGACCATGTGCATGAGGCGGTAACCGTGCGTCCGGCATCCCTGGCACCGCGATGGATGCCGCGTGCCCGGCTCGCAATCCTGGGGCAGGAGGGCCTGGCGCCAGGGCCAAACAGCAGAATGGAACGGCCGCCCCGCGGGCTCGGCTGAGCTGCCCATGCCGCCGTCTTCGGACAGTTCCTTCCTTTCTCACCTGAGCGGTCTCACTCATGAATCCCATCATCGCGGGCGACGCGCGCCTGTCGCGAGTTCCATGGCTATGCTTGTGCGTCCTCGGCCTGACCCTGCTGGGCGCCACCACCGAGGCGCTCGCCCATGCCGTCGCCGAGGGCGATAAGGGCTACATCCAGGAAATATCGGGCATCCAGCTGCTGCCCTTCGTCTATCTCGGCGCCAAGCACATGGTCACCGGCTACGACCACATCCTGTTCCTGTTCGGCGTGATCTTCTTCCTGTACCGGCTGCAGCACATCGCGATCTATGTGAGCCTGTTCGCGCTAGGCCACTCCACGACCATGCTAGCCGGCGTGTATTTTGGCATCGGTATCAACAGCTACATCATCGATGCCATCATCGGCTTCTCGATCGTCTACAAGGCGCTCGACAATCTCGGCGCCTTCCAGCGTTGGTTCGGCGTCCAGCCGAACACCAAGGTGGCGACGCTGGTCTTCGGCTTCTGCCACGGCTTCGGCCTGTCCTCGAAGATCCTCGACTACAACATCTCGCCCGATGGGCTGCTGCCGAACCTGCTGGCATTCAACGTCGGCGTCGAGGTCGGGCAGTTGCTGGCGCTCGCCGTCATCCTCATCGCAATGGGCTTCTGGCGCCGCAGCCCGAGTTTCCTGCGCCATGCCTACACCGCCAACGTCGTCATGATGACCGCCGGGTTTGTGCTGATCGGCTATCAGCTCACCGGCTGGTTCGTCTCCTGAGGGATCCCTGACATGTACAACACCGACCTGCCGACCCGCGCGGAACTGCCTTCCTCAAAGCAGCTGCTTCGCTCCACCGCTATCGCAGCCGCGGCCTCCGTGGCCATCCTCATCACCGTGGTCCTGCCCGCTGAGTACGGCATCGACCCGACCGGCGTTGGCCGTCCCCTCGGCCTGACCGAGATGGGCGAGCTGAAGATGCAGTTGGCGGCCGAGGCTGCAGCCGATCGGGCGCCACCGGCTGCAACGCCAGGCCCGCGTTCGAGCCTGCCTGGCGCGATCTTCGCAGGGCTGTTCATCCGCCCGGCCGCCGCTCAGACGGCGCCGCCGGCCGTCGCCGCGCGAACCGACGAGACCATCATCACGCTCCGGGCGAACCAGGGCATCGAGGTAAAGCTCGACATGCGCAGTGGTGCGCGGGTCAACTTCAATTGGACCGCCACCGGCCCGGTCAATTACGACATGCATGGCGAGCCGCCCAACGCCGGGCGAAACTCGACATACAGCTATCGGAACGGCCGCGGCTCCTCCGGCGAGCAGGGCGAACTCATCGCCCGCTTCGACGGCACCCATGGCTGGTTCTGGCGCAACCGCTCCGGCCGCGATCTGACCGTAACGCTGCGGACCAGCGGCGACTACGCGCGCATCATCCGACCCTGACCCCCGAACGGCGCCGTTGCGCTCGATGGGCGCGGCGGCGCGTCTGGTGATCTGCGGCACCACGCCCATTTGCTTCGACGGCCGAGAGCAATCTGACTGCTGCGGCAACAGGGAGAGGAACCGTCACATGCAGAAACGCCGCTTGCTGCTGAGAACCGTGGCGCTTCTCGCCACCGCCAGGGCCACGCACGCCGCCGCAGCCACGCGTGTCACCGTCTGGCGGGACCCGTCCTGCGGCTGCTGCACCGGCTGGGTCGCGCACCTTCGCGCCGAGGGGTTTGCGGTGGATGACCAGGTCTTGCGGAACCTTGGGCCGGTTCGCGCGAGGTTGGGCACGCCCGCCGATTTGCTGTCCTGCCATGCTGGTGCCGCGGAGGGTTTCGCCTTCGAGGGCCATGTTCCAGCCCCGGCCATTCGCCGCCTGCTGGCCGAACGCCCGGCCGGCGTGCGCGGCCTGGCAGTGCCGGAGATGCCGCTCGGCTCGCCCGGCATGGAGGTGCCGGGCCAAGCGCCCGACACCTACGATGTGATGGCCTTCGGCGCCGGCCCACATCGACCCTTCATGCGCTTCACCGGCGGCAGCCCGGCCTGATGCCGGGCGAGGCCGGCATCCGCCTGGGCGTATTCCTTGGCGTGCTTCTGGCCGTGTTCGTGGCCGAGCGGGTCTGGGCGCGTGACGTCCCCCGCCCGCTCGCCTGGCGGCGTTGGCCGGGCAATCTGGCGCTGCCGGTGATCGGCTCGATCCTGGTGCGCCTGGTGGCGCCGGCCGGCGCGGTGGGCGCGGCATTCTGGGCCGATGCCAGGGGATTGGGGCTGTTGCCCGCGCTAGGCGTGCCGGGCTGGGTGGCGGTGCCGGTGGCGATCCTGTNCGTGCTTTTGGCCATGGTCCTGGCCGAACGCATCTGGGCACGTGGCTCACCTCGCCCTCTTGGCTGGCGGCGTTGGCCCGGCAACCTAGCGCTGCCGGTGATCAGTTCGATCCTGGTGCGTCTTGCGGCGCCGGCGGGTGCGGTCGGCGCGGCCTTTTGGGCCGAAGCCCAGGGATTCGGGCTGCCGCCCGCGCTAGGCGTGCCGGGCTGGGTGGCGGTGCCGCTCGCTGTCCTCCTGCTCGACCTGGCGATCTATCTGCAACATCGGGTGTTCCACCACGTGCCGGCGCTGTGGCGGCTGCACCGGATGCACCATGCCGACCCAGAACTCGACGCCACCACAGGCCTGCGCTTCCACCCGATAGAGATCCTGCTGTCGCTTGGTATCAAGGTTGCGATCGTCGTCGCTCTGGGCGCACCGCCTGTCGCCGTGCTGGCCTTCGAGGTGCTGCTGAACGCCACCAGCCTGTTCAACCACGCCGACATCCGCATCCCGCCGCGCCTGGATGTCTGGCTACGCCGACTAGTAGTGACGCCAGACATGCACCGGACGCACCATTCAGAGGTCCGCGCCGAGACCGACAGTTGCTTCGGCTTCTGCCTGCCCTGGTGGGACCACCTGTTCGGCACCTACCGCGCGGCGCCGGCCGCCGGCCTTGATGGGGCGGTGATCGGCGTGCCTGGGTGGCGTGCGGTCCGCGAACAGCGGTTGGACCGGCTGCTGCTGCATCCTCTGGCTGCCGATCCCCCGAAATAGGGCTTGCACCTCTAGTCGCTAGAGGTTCCATACCGTCGCCCAGCCGACGAGGTGACGGGAATGGGCACGGTGACAAAGCTATCTTGGCGGGTTGAGGGCATGGATTGTGCCGGCTGCGTCGCCAAGGTGACCAGGGCGGTCGAGCGCATGCCTGGCGTCACCGAGGTCCAGGTCAACCTCATGGCGGAGCGCCTTTCGGCATCGCTGTCTCTGGGTGAGACCACGCCGGAGGCGGTGGCGCAGCAGGTCGCGACGCTCGGCTATACCGCGACCCCCTTGGCTGACACGTTCGCGCCCTTCGTCGCCAAGCCGCCGCCGGATGATCATGCGGGCCACGGCCACGCGCACGGCCACCACGACGATGACCCGGCCGACGCGGAAAAGCCCTGGTGGATTACCGGCAAGGCGAAGCTGGTCTGGTTGCTGGGCGGGCTGGTGCTCGGCGCCTATGCGCTCTCGCTCGCGCTGCCGGAGCGACTGACCTACCCGCTGTTCCTGGCTGCGACCCTGGTCGCCCTGGTGCCCTTCGGACGGCGCGCTTTCGCCCTGGCCCGTGCGGGCAGCCCGTTCTCGATCGAGACGCTCATGGTCACCGCGGCCGTGGGCACCACCGTGATCGGGGCCGCCGATGGCTGTGTCACTGAATTTTGGGTTCTTCCGCATTCTGCGTGCAGATCGGACTCGCAACGTCGTCGGCGAACGGTTGACCTACCTCAAGAAGCGACAAACTCGTCACGTAATAGTCCAAGGCGCTGGGAATCGATGCACTGGCAACCTGGAAGCCCAGTCAAATCATGCAGTTAAGACAATTCGCTCCGTAACAATCTGCACGAAAAGTGCGGAAGAACCGAATTTTGGCCCATCAGTGCTGGCGAACTCTGGCCCAGCTGCCGCTTCTGACCGCCCGGCCCGGGCCGCGGCTCGGGCCGGGCGGTCAGCGTCGTTGTGCTGGTATCCTCCTCACGGTTTGGCGGCCTTGCGCTGGGCGTGGTGCGGCGGAACCAGTAGGAATCCGTGCCCGTGGTGGTGATGTGGGCGNCCCTGGTGCCCTTCGGACGGCGCGCTTTCGCCCTGGCCCGTGCGGGCAGTCCCTTCTCCATCGAAACCCTGATGGTCACCGCCGCCGTGGGCGCCACTGTGATCGGTGCCGCGGAGGAAGCCGCCGTCGTCGTGCTGCTCTTCGCCCTGGGCGAATTGCTGGAGAACGTAGCGCCGGGCGCGCCCGCGCCGGCATCCGAGCGCTGGCCGACCTCATGCCGCGCACCGCCTTGCGGCTTCAGCCCGACGGCTCGACCGAACAACTGCCGGCCGACCGGCTCGCGGTCGGCGACCTGGTGCTGATCCGCCCCGGCGACCGCGTTGCCTGCGACGGGCTGATCGAGGAAGGCACCTCCGCCCTCGACGAAAGCCCAGTCACCGGGGAGAGCGTGCCCATCTCCCGCGGCCCCGGCGAGGCCGTGGTCGCCGGCAGCATCAACGCCGAGGGCGCCATCCGCGTGCGGGTGACGCGCGCCGCCTCCGACAACACCATCGCGCGCATCATCCGCATGGTCGAGGACGCCACCGCCTCCCGCGCGCCGACGCAGCGCTTCATCGAGCGCTTCTCGGAATGGTGGACGCCGGGCGCGATGATCGTGTCGCTTCTGGTCATCCTGCTGCCGCCCTTCTTGTTCGGCTGGGACTGGAGCACCAGCATCTATCGCGGCCTCGCCGTCCTCCTGATCGCCTGCCCCTGCGCGCTGGTGATCTCGGTGCCGGCGGCGATGGCCTCGGGCCTGTCGGCCGGCGCGCGGCGCGGCCTGCTGATCAAGGGCGGCGCGGCGCTGGAGGCGATCGGCAGTGCTACGACCGTCGCCTTCGACAAGACCGGCACGCTGACCGAAGGCCGCCCGCGCGTCACCGACGTGCTGCCGGCCGAGGGTCGCACGGCGGAGGAGGTGCTCGCCCTCGCCGCGGCGGTCGAGCAGGGCTCCTCCCATCCGCTCGCCAAGGCGATCCTGGCGGAGGCGGCCGCGCGCGGCGTCGCGGTGCCAGCGGCGGAAGCGCAGTCGGCCATCCCCGGCCGCGCCGTGGCTGGCACGGTCGGCGACGTGCAGGTCAGCATCGGCAGCCCGCGCCATGCGCGCGAAGCGGGTGCCGCGCTCGGCCCGCTGGAGGCCGAGCTGGAGCGGCTCCAGGGCGAGGGCAAGACCGTGTCGGTGGTGCTGGCCGGCGGCGCGGTGGCCGCGCTGGTCGCGCTGCGCGACGAACCGCGCGCGGATGCCGCGGCCGGAATCGCAGCGATCTCCGCGCTTGGCGTGCGCCCGGTTATGCTGACCGGCGACAACCGCCGCACCTGCGAGGCGATCGCCATCTCGCTCGGCCTCGACGCCAAGGCGGAACTGCTGCCCGACGACAAGCTGCGCGAGATCCGCAAGCTGCGCGAGCGCGGCACGGTGGTGATGGTCGGCGACGGCATCAACGATGCGCCGGCGCTGGCGGCGGCCGATGTCGGCGTCGCGATGGGCGGCGGCACCGATGTCGCGCTGGAGACGGCCGATGCCGCCGTGCTGAAGGATCGGGTGACGGGGGTGGCCGAACTTGTCTCTCTGTCGCGCGCGACCATGGCGAATGTGAAGCAGAACGTCGCCGTCGCGGTCGGGCTCAAGGGCGTGTTCCTGGTCACGACGCTGCTCGGCATCACCGGGCTGTGGCCGGCGATCATGGCGGATACCGGCGCCACGGTGCTGGTGACGCTGAATGCGCTGCGGCTTTTGCGCTGGAGACCGTTGCCGTGATCACGGCGATCGATCCCTCGTTGCGCCGTGTCGTGGCGCGCGTGGCGACGCTGAACCTCGGCTATTTCGGCATCGAGTTCTCGGTCGCGTTGGCGATCGGTTCCGTCGCGCTGTTCGCCGACAGCATCGACTTCCTCGAAGACGCATCGCTCAACCTCCTTATCCTCATCGGGCTGGGCTGGTCGCTGGCGGCACGCGCGCGGCTTGGGATGCTGCTCGCCGGCATCCTGCTCGTGCCGGGCATGGCCACGCTGTGGACGGCGGCACAGAAGGTGTTGGCCGCCGAGGTGGCGGTGCCCGATCCGTGGTGGCTGGCGCTCACTGGCGCGGGCGCCATGGCGGTGAACCTCGTCTGCGCGCTGATGCTGGCGCGCCACCGCGCGACCGGCGGGAGTCTCGCGCGCGCGGCCTTCCTGTCGGCGCGCAACGACGTGTTCGCCAACATCGCGATCATCGGGACGGCCTTCGTCACCGCGGCGACCCTGTCCCCCTGGCCGGACATAGTGGTCGGGCTCGGGATCGCCGCGATGAACGCGGACGCGGCCTGCGAAGTCTGGGAGGCGGCGCGCCAGGAGGCACGCGATGCGCGCGCCTGACGGTACGCGAAGGGACGGCCGCGCCGCTGGAATTGCCCGTCGCCGCATCCGTAGGTCGCCTGGCGCGGCGACGTCCGGTTCCGCGCCGACGACCGCACGGCATGACCCATCGGCCTTCACGTCCGGACCGCCTGACGATCAGCCGAGACGGCTCGCATGACACTTGAATTGAGCCTTTTCGGCCTGGTGCTGGCCTTCGGCGGCGGGCTGGTCTCCTTCCTGTCGCCCTGCGTGCTGCCGCTGGTGCCGGGCTATGTCGCCTGGGTGGCGGGGACGGACCTTGCGACCGCGCGCGCGGAACGCTGGCGGGCGCTGCGCCTGTCGGCCTTCTTCGTGCTCGGCTTCGGGCTGGTCTTCGTGCTGCTGGGCCTGGGGGCGACCGCCATCGGTGGGCTGTTGCGGCGCTGGTCCAACGAGCTCACCGTCGTCGCCGGCCTGCTGATTGCGGCGATGGGCCTCGTGCAGATGGGCCTGCTGCGCGTGGCACCGCTGATGCGCGACCTGCGCTTCAGGCCGCCTGGCGAGGGCGGCGGCCCGGTTTCCGCGACATTGATCGGCGTCGCCTTCGGCTTCGGCTGGACGCCCTGCATCGGGCCGGTGCTGGCCGGCGTGCTGACGGCGGCGGCGCTCACACCCGGCGCGGGGGTGGGGCTGCTCGCCGCCTATGCGCTGGGCCTTGGCGTGCCGTTCCTGCTGGCGGCCTTCTACCTGCCGGCGGCGATGGCCCGCGCGCGGCGGCTCGGGCGGCTGGGGCGGATCCTGCAGGTCGCGAGCGGCGTCGTCATGCTCGCCGCCGGCCTGGCCATCGCGACCGGCGAGATGACCCGTCTCGCCATCTGGATCCTGGAGGCCTTTCCATGGCTGGCACGGCTGGGATGACCATGCCCGCCCCCCGCGCGCTGCGGCGCTTCGGCCTGATCGCGGCACCGATCGCCGCGGTCATCGACCAGGCGACCAAGGCCTGGGCGCTGGATTCGCTCTGGCCGCCCTACAGCGAGGGCATCACGCTGCTGCCGGTGCTGAACCTGCGGCTTGGCTTCAACACCGGCGTCACCTTCGGGATGTTCGCCGAAAGTGCCGCCGGCGCGGTCTGGCTGCTGGTCGGCATCAAGCTCGCCGTGGTCGCCTGGTTGCTGTTGTGGCTGCGGCGCGCGGCCAACCGGACCGAGGCGACGGCGATCGGCCTCATCATCGGCGGCGCGCTCGGCAACATCCTCGACCGTCTGCGCATCGGCGCGGTCACCGACTTCATCGACGCGCACTACGGTGGTTGGCACTGGCCGACATTCAACATGGCGGATGTCGCCATCGTCTGCGGCGTTACGCTGCTGGTGCTGACCAGCTTTCGCGTGCCGTCACCACATGCGCAGCCCCAATGACCACGATCCCTGAGCCGGAGGAACCGCCCATGTCCCACGCTATCCCTCGCCGCGCGGCGCTTGCCGCCGTTCTCTCTTTCCCAGCCGTGGCTGCGCTTGCGCAGGCGCCCGGACCCCAGGCCTTCGAGCCGACGGCACCCGGCCCCGATACGCCGCGCCCCTTGCCGGGCGAGCGCATCATCGGCCGCGCCGACGCGCCGGTTGCGGTCATCGAGTACCACTCCCTGACCTGCGGCAATTGCGCGAACTTCCACACCACGATCTTTCCGCGCATCCGCACGACCTTCATCGAGCCGGGCCTGGTGCGCTTCGTGATGCGCGACTTCCCGCTCGACCGCGTCGCGCTCGAGGCGGCGGCCATGATCCATTGCGGCGGGCCGGAGCGCTATGAGGCGCTGATCTCCACGCTCTACGCGAACAAGGAGAGCTGGGCGCACAGCCCGGATGCGCGCACCTGGCTGCGCCGTACCGGCACGCTCGCCGGCATACCCGCGGCACGGATCGACGCCTGCATGACCGACCGCGGCTTCACCGACCCGATCGCGGTCATGAGGCTGCAGGGCGAGCGCGAGTTCGGCGTCGCCGCGACGCCCTCCTTCGTGATCAACGGCCAGGTGCATCGCGGGGTGCAGAGCTTCGAGCGGTTCTCGGCGCTGGTCCGCCCGCTGCTGCCGCCGGGCGTGGCGCCCCGTGGCTGAGGATACGGGGTTGCCGCCCGGAGCGGAGCAAGGCACGGACCGCGCCATGATCCATCGTCCCTCCCTGATCCTTGGTCTCGCCTTCGTTGTCAGCACCGGGCCCGCCGCGCTCTCAGCCCCCTGTCCAGCGACCATGCCGGTCGCAGGCGAATTGTCCTCCGGCTTCGGCTCACGCCACGGCAGGCCGCATCCCGGCGTGGACATCCGCGCGCCGATCGGCACGCCCGTGGTGGCACCGAGCGACGGCGTGGTGGTCTTCGCCGGCCGCTACTACGACTACGGCCTGATGATCGAGATCGAGCACGCCGACGGCTCCCGCGCGCGGTATGCCCACCTCGCGCGATTTGCGCCCGGCGTGGCGGCCGGGCGCCCGGTCGCGGCGGGCCAGGACCTGGGCGCGGTGGGGCGCAGCGGCCGCACCACTGGGGCGAACCTGCATGTCGAGCTGCGCCGCGACGGTCGCGCGGAGAATCCCTGGCCCTGGCTGACCCGGCAGTCCTGCATCCCCCGCATCGAGGTCGCCGAGGCGCCCGCCCGGCGATGAGGACAGCCGCGATCTACGCCGCGGCGGCGCTGGCGGAGATCGCCGGCTGCTTCGCCTTCTGGGCGTGGCTGCGGCTTGGGCATTCAGCGGTGTGGGCAGTCGCAGGCGTCGCCGCCCTCGTGGCCTTCGCCTGGCTGTTGACGCTGGTCGAGGTCGCCGCCGCCGGGCGCGCCTTTGCGGCCTATGGCGGCAGCTATGTCGCGGCCAGCCTGGTCTGGCTGCGCGTGGTCGAGGGCATTGCGCCTGATCGCTGGGACCTGACCGGCGGCGCGGTCGTGCTGGCCGGGGCCGCGATCATCGTCTGGGGGCCGCGCCCGGCATGAGGGACATCTGGCGCGCCTTGCGGGCCCCAGTTTCAGCCCTGGTGCTGCTGGGCATGCTGGCGCGGCTGCTGGCGCCGCTGCCGGCCTTCGCGGCGATCGACCGGGCGGCCTTCGACGCCATGCTGCGCGCGACCCTGTGCCTGCCGTCCGGCCTGCCTGCGCCGGAGACGCCCGGCCAGGCGCCCGACGCCACGGCCGTGCCGCATTGCCCACTGTGCCGCCTGCCCGATGCGGCGGATGCGCCGCCGCCGACCCCTGTCGTGCTGCCGATGCCGGCCTGGGCGGCGCTGGCCGCGCCCCGCGCCGCGGTCGCCGGCGCATCTCCCCTGCCGCCGGCGCGGGCGCCGCCGCCGGCCCGCGCACCGCCTGCCGCTCCGACCCTCGGCTGAAGCCCGCCCCGCCTTGCGCGGGGCTGTTCCATCCCTTGTCGGAGTAAACCTCCCATGCGTCGCACCCTTCTGCGCGCGGTCCTGATGACCGGCGCCGCCTTCGTCTCCCTGCCCTTCCTGGGCGCCCCGGTCGCCGCGCACGATTTCCGTGCCGGGGACCTGGCCATCGACCATCCCTGGACGCGCGCCGTCGGTGCCGCGGCGCCCACCGCCGCCGGCTACATGGTCATCCGCAACACCGGCGCCGCGCCGGATCGCCTGGTCTCCGCCGAGACGCCGCGCGCCGCGCGCATCGAGATGCACGAGATGTCCGTCACCGACGGCATCATGCGCATGCGCCCGATTGCCGGCGGCATCCCGCTGCCGCCGGGCGGGGAGGTCCGGCTCGCGCCGGGCGGTCTGCACCTGATGCTGATCGGCCCGCAGGGCGGTTTCGAACAGGGCGCCCGCGTGCCGGTGACGCTGGTGTTCGAGCATGCCGGGCGGATCACGGTCGAATTGGCCGTCGATGCCCCGGGTGGGCGCGGCACCGCGCCGCACCAAGGCCATTGAGCGCGCCGATGCTGCGCATCATCCGTTGGGTGGCCTGGGGCGCCGTTGGCGTCCTAGGCTTCCTGCTGCTCGCCACCGCCGGCGGTTGGCTGGTCTCCGATGGCCCGCTAGCGCCGCCGCGCGGCGCGACCGGGCCACAGACGCTGGCGATCGGCGGGCCCTTCAGCCTGACCGACCACCGCGGCCGTGCGGTGACCGAACGCGACTTCCGCGGCCGGCCGTTGGCCGTGTTCTTCGGCTTCACCTACTGCCCCGATGTCTGCCCGACCACGCTCACCGAGATGACGGGCTTCATCGAGGCGCTGGGGCCCGACGCGGATCGCATTCAGTGGGTCTTCGTCAGCGTGGATTCGGAACGCGACACCCCGCAGGCCATGGCCGCCTATCTGGAGGCGTTCGACCGGAGGATCGTTGGGCTCACCGGCACCGAGGCGCAGATCGCCGCGGCGGCGAACGGCTTCCGCGTGTTCTACCGCCGCGTTCCGCTGGAGGGCGGCGGATACACGATGGACCATTCGGCGAGTGTGTTCCTGCTCGATGCGGACGGGCGATTTGCCGGCACGATCGATCACAAGGAGAATGAGCGGGTGGCGTTTGAGAAGCTGCGGATGCTGATGGAGCCGGGATGAGGACCCTTGGTGCGGGATCTCGGGGCGACGCCTACGCTGTTCCTATCGGCTGCTACTGACGGTATGCCTGACGGTATTTCGCGATTTTCTGAGCAAAAAAACTTGATCAATCAGTATCTTGATTATCACGTTGACGATAGAGTGGGAATAGGCTCGCGGGAATGACCGTCACCATCCACGGCATCAAGGCCTGCGACACCATGAAGAAGGCCCGCGCCTGGCTCGAGGCGCATGGCGTGGCGCATGAGTTCCATGACTACAGGACGCGCGGCATCGACGCGGCCACGCTGCGCCGCTGGGCCGGGCAGCTCGGCTGGGAAGCCCTGCTGAACCGCGCCGGCACCACCTTCCGCAGGCTGCCCGAGGCGGCGCGGGAAGGGCTCGACGAGCCGAAGGCCATCGCCCTGATGCTGGCGCAGCCCTCGATGATCAGGCGCCCGGTGCTGGACGTGGACGGCGCCCTGCTGGCCGGCTTCCGGCCGGAAGCCTACGCCGCCCGCTTCGGACGCTGAGCAGGGGCAGCCCCGCTCAGACCCAGCTGGCCCAGAAATCGGCTTCCCAGTCGCCGCCGCCGTTGTACTGGTTCCACAGCACGTTGTAGGCGCTGAGCCAGTCGCCGCCGCCGCCGCCGTTGCCGCTGCCGGCATCGGCCGGGGCATCCACCACCACCTCGACCACCGGCGCCGGCGGGCTCGGCGCCGGGGCGGGGTCGCCCATCGGCGTGAAGGACACGTCGTAGACGGTCATCGAGGCCTCGCTGGTGCGGTTCATGAGGCCGATGGTTTCGTTCATGCCGCCATGCGCGTAGTCGGCCTTCACCCCTTCGGTGATGGAGCCCATGTAGCGATCGTCGACGTAGTAGCTGATCCGGCCCGGCTGCCAGTCCAGCGTGTACTTGTGGACCTGGGTCTCGTCGATGCCGTCGAAGGTCACCACGTTGTAGCCGTCGCCGCCGTCGCTGCCGCGGTAGTGCACGGTGCCGTAGGGCTGGCCGTTGATGACCTCGACCACGTCGTATTCCGTGCCCGGCCACTTGTCGTCGCCCGGCCAGAGCAGGATGGCGGAGCCTTCGGCATTGCCGTGCAGCGCCGCGGTGAAGCTGTAGGTGCCGTAGCCGTGCCCGGCCTCCGGGCCGTAGGGGCGCTCCATCAGGCCGCTGGTCTCGCGGACCGTGACCTGGCCCCAGACGCTGGTATCGATGTTGCGGGCGCCCCAGGTGTGCGAGAGCGCCCCGATGCCGTTCTCGAAGCTTTCGTAGAATGAGTCAGCCATGATCCGCGATCCCCATGCGCCCTGTGCCGTGGAGTCCGCGGCCGGCCGGCCTCCCGGCCAGGCGCAGGCTGCAGCCGGGGCGTCACGCCCCGCACTCCACGACATGCGATCCCCGGCCTGCGGTCCGGCAGCCCGGTCCGGCGAAATCCGCCGGTGCCGCTTGGGTTAGTCGATCACGGACCCGCGATACAAGCATTGAAGAAAATATACGTTCTAATATCGATATAAATAACCCGGTCCATAGCCTCGGGAATTGGCCGACCGTTCGCCCGGCAAAACCGTGCAGAATGCCCTTGCGCCCGGCCGAACGGCACGGCGAAGCTGGGGTTTCCGGGCCATCCGCCGGGCCGGCAGCAGGGGGGTTGCGCCATCATGCAAAAGTTGCTTCATCGCCTCGTGGCACTATGTATTGGTTTGTCAGCCGCTCTTCCCGCGCCCGCTTCGGCGCAGCCGGCGCCCGATACCATCGCCGCCATCCGCGCCCGCGGCCATCTGGTCTGCGGCGTCTCCATCAATGCCATCGGCTTCGCCCTGCCGGATGCGCGCGGCGTCTATCGCGGCCTCGACGTCGATTCCTGCCGCGCCGTCGCCGCGGCGGTGCTGGGCGACGCGGCCAAGGTGCGCTTCGTCGCCACCACCACGCAGGTCCGCTTCACCGCGCTGCAGTCCGGCGAAGTCGACATGCTCGCCCGCAACACCACCTGGACCCTGGGGCGGGAGGTGCAGCTCGGCCTCGCCTTCGCCAGCATCAATTTCTACGACGGCCAGGGCTTCATGGTGAAGCAATCCTCCGGCGTCACCTCCGCCCGGCAGCTCGACGGCGCGACCGTCTGCGTGCAGCCCGGCACCACGACGGAGCTGAACCTCGCCGACTACTTCCGTGCCCAGTCGATGCGCTTCACCCCTGTCGTGATCGAGCAGCCGGAGGAGATCCGCCTCGCCTTCGTCAACGGCCGCTGCGACGCCTATACCAACGACGCCTCCTCGCTCGCCTCCTTCCGCGCCAGCCAGGGCGCGGGCGGCGAGGAATTCATCCTGCTGCCCGAGATCATCTCGAAGGAGCCGCTCGGCGCCCTGGTCCGCAAGGGCGACTGGCGCTGGTTCGACGTGGTGCGCTGGGCGCATTTCGCCCAGGTCTCGGCCGAGGAGCTCGGCATCACCAGCCAGAACATCGACGGCTTCATGACCAGCGCCAATCCGGACGTGCAGCGGCTGCTCGGCCGCTCCGGCGAATTCGGCAAGGCGATGGGCCTCGACAACGACTGGGCGGTGCGGATCATCCGCCAGGTCGGCAATTTCGGCGAGAGCTGGGAGCGCAACATCACCCCGCTCGGCATCCCCCGCGGGATCAACGCGCTCTGGACCAAGGGCGGGCTGCAATACGCGCCGCCGATCCGCTGACCACCCCGGAGTCCGCTTGACGCGGGCGAGCCCGGCATTCCAGGCTTCCCGCCGAGGCTGGCAGCAGACCGGCCCGACGGGAGATCCTCCATGTTTCCATTCGTCCTGGCGGCCGTGGTCCTGGCCGCCCTGGCCGCACCCGCCGCGGCGCAGCGCAACCTGGTCATCGCGGCGCAGACGCCGCCCAGCGCGCTCGACCCGCATTTCCACAACACCACCAACAACAGCATGGTGCTGCGGCAGATCTTCGAGCCGCTGTTCGAGCTCGACACCAAGGCGCAACGGCAGCCGCGGCTGGCCGAGAGCCTGCGGATGATCGATCCGCTGACCTGGGAGGTGAAGCTCCGCGCCGGCGTCCGCTTCCACGACGGCACGCCCTTCGAGGCCGACGACGTCGCCTATACCTTCGCCCGCGTCCCCACCGTGCCGAACAGCCCGGCGCTGTTCACCCCGGCGGTGCGGACCATCAGCGCCATCGAGATCAAGGACCCGCGGACCATCATCCTCCGCACCCGGGAGCCCAACCCGCTGCTGCCGATCGACCTGACCGGCCCGCCCATCCTCTCCCGCCGGGTGCATGGGGAGAACCCGGCCACCTCGGACTTCACCAGCGGCAGGCTCGCCATCGGCACCGGCCCCTACCGCTACGCCAGCTACATCCACAACGAGCGGCTGGAGGTGACCCGCAACCCCGACTACTGGGGCCCGGCCGAGCCCTGGGACCGCGTGACCTTCCGCTACATCCCCCAGGGCGGCTCGCGCATGGCGGCGCTGCTCTCGGGGGAGGTGGACCTGATCGACTACGTGCCGCTGCAGGACGTGCCGCGGCTGGAGCGCGACCCGCGCTTCGCGCTGTTCGGGGTGGACAGCGTCACCTTCGTCTACCTCGCACCCGATGCGATGCGGGAGACGACGCCCTTCGCCTTCGACCGCCAGGGCAAGCCGCTGCCGCGCAACCCGCTGGCCGACCGCCGGGTGCGGGAGGCGATGTCGCTCGCCATCCCGCGCCAGAACATCGCCGAGCGGCTCTACCACGGCCAGGCCCGCGCCGCCGACCAGTTCGCCGCGCCGGTCGCCGAGCACCGGCTGCCCAACCTGCCGCCCCTGCCGCATGACCCGGCCCGCGCCCGCGCCCTGCTGGCCGAGGCCGGCTACCCGCAGGGCTTCCGCCTGACCATCCACGGCCCGAACGGCTTCTTCCCCGGCGACGACAGCCTGCTGCAGGCGCTGGCGCAGTCCTTCACCCGCGCCGGGATCGAGACCGCGGTCGAGACGCTGCCGCCGGCGACGCTCTTCACCCGGGCGACCAACCGCGAATTCTCGTTGTTCATGACCTATTTCAGCAGCTACCTCACCATCAACCCGATGCGGCAGGTGGCGATGACCCGCAACCCGGAGCTCGGCCACGGCCCCTTCAACCGCCAGCGCTATTCCAACCCGGCGATGGACGTGCCGCTCGCCGAGGCGATGTCCACCATGGACCCGGAGCGGCGGGAGATCCTGACCCAGCAGGCGGCGCAGGCGCTGCTCGACGACAAGGGGCTGCTGCCCATCATCTTCCTGCGCAATGTCTGGGCAGGAAAGCGCGATAAGCTCACCTATGAGCCAAGCCCGGTGAACCATACCAGCGCGCTCTACGCCCGGCCGGTGCCATAGCACCTACCCGCCGGGGAGCGGGCGGCGCAGGATGCCCGGGCCATTGCCGAAGGACCGCCCGATGCCCGATGCCGCCCTGCTCGCCCGCCTCGCCGCCGCGGTGGATGCCAATTTCGAGAAGGAGGTCGGCTTCCTCGCCGACCTCGTGCGCTTCCCCAGCACCCGCGGCAACGAGGCGCCGCTGCAGGACTGGATGGCGCGCCAGCTGGCGGCGCGCGGCTACGGCGTCGACCGCTACACCCTGGCCGAGGTCCCGCTAGCGGCCCACCCCAAGGCCAGCCCGATGGTCGATGTCAGCGCCGCGACATCGGTGCAGGTCGTCGCCACCCACCGCGCCGCCAACCCCACCGGCCGCAGCCTGATCCTGCAGGGCCATATCGACGTGGTCCCGGCCGGGCCGGAGGAGATGTGGACCTACCCGCCCTATAGCGCGACCATCAGGGACGGCTGGATGTACGGCCGCGGCGCGCACGACATGAAGTCCGGCGTCGCAGCCATGGTCTTCGCCATGGATGCGCTGAAGGCCGCCGGGCTCGAGCCCGCCGCCGACGTCCATGTCCAGACCGTGACCGAGGAGGAGAGCACCGGCAACGGCGCCCTCTCCACCCTGGTCCGCGGCTACCGCGCCGAGGCGGCGCTGATCCCCGAGCCGACCGGCGGCACCATCACCCGCGCCCATACCGGCACGCTGTGGTTCCGCATCAAGGTGCGTGGCGTCCCGGTGCATGTCGCCGTCGCGCAATCCGGCTCCAATGCCATCATGTCGGCCTACCACCTGATCCAGGCGCTGCAGGCGCATACCGCGACGCTGAACGAGGCGGCGAAGCACCATGAATGGTACGCCGGCATCGAGGCCCCGCTGAAGTTCAACCCCGGCATCATCCGCGGCGGCGACTGGGCCAGCAGCACCCCGGCCTGGTGCGAGGTGGATTGCCGCATCGGCCTGCTGCCGGGCGCCGACGTGGCGGAGATCCAGCGCGGCGTCGAGCGCTGCGTCGACCAGGCGGCGAAGTCCGACAATTTCCTCGCCAACAACCCGCCGCTGGTCGAGTGGCACGGCTTCCTCGCCGACGGCTACGTGCTGGAGCCGGGGACCGAGGCCGAGGCGGTGCTGGCCGCGGCGCATGCCCAGGTCTTCGGCGAGCAGATGCCGGCCCGCATCACCACCGCGGTGAACGACACCCGCTTCTATGGCCTCTATTTCGGCATCCCCGGCCTCTGCTACGGCCCGAAGGGGGAGGGGGCGCATGCCTTCGACGAGCGCACCAGCCTCGACCACCTGAAGCAGACCACCCTCGCCATCGCCGCCTTCATCGCCGACTGGTGCGGCGCCCGGCCGGTCTCCTGACCCCGGGGCGGCGGGTGGGCCGGTCCTTCCGCCCTTGCGGTTCCGCTTGCCGGCAGCCCCGCGGGCCTGACAAACAGGCCCCCATGGTCGAGACAAGCAGGCTGCGCAGGGGATTGATGGGGGTGGTGCTGGCGCTGGCCGGCCTGGCCGGCCCGGCGGCGGCCCAGGGCCCGACCCGGGCGGCGCCGCCGCCGGGCCAGCCCACCCTGCAGACCGAGCCGGGCGACTTCTGGGCCGACGTGAAGGCCTGGAACGAGCAGGCGCGGCGCCGGGTGAACCGGGGCGGCGGGCGCGAGGCGGCGGCCGACCCGGCCGCGCCGCGTCCAGCCGCGCCGCGCCGGCCGGCCGAGCGGCGGCCGCGGCCGCCGGCGGCCAGCCCCAACTGAAGATCGGTCCGCATCCCGGGATTCCAGGACCGGAAGGCGATTCGATGCCACCCCGGCGCGGCGGCGAGTCGCAGCCGCGCCGGGGTGGCGACGGATGGTCCGCCCGGCGCCTGGAAGGTTGCGGCTTATCGCAACCGCCGTTCCGATCCGTCTGAGAAGGCTCGCTTTCCCGCTGGGGACCCCGCCGGGGCGGTGGCCTGGCACCGGTTTGGTGACGCCGGCGGCCGGGGCCTGTGGATAGCGGGGATCATGGGGATGAAACCGCCGGGGGGTATCCGGGACTTGACGGTCGCAGGCCGGTTATGGCCCGTTAATGGAACGTACAACGAACACCGAAACCCCGCCCAGCCGGTCGCCGGCCCCAAGTTTTTGCAACCGGACACCCGATGTGGTGTTAGGATAGCAACCAGACGCCAATATCTTGTGTAAGGACGCTCCAGGATGCACGCACCAGTCCGGGGGATCGAAGGGGATGCGGCCTTGTTCGATACGGTACAACTCGAAGGCCATCACCAGGTCCAGGTCGACCGCGCACGCGACGCGCTGCTGACCGATTTCGGCAAGGCGACCCTGGACGACCGCTACCTGCTGCCCGGCGAGAGCTACCAGGACCTCTTCGCCCGCGTCGCCTCGGCCTTCGGCGACGACGCCGCGCATGCCCAGCGCATCTACGATTACATCAGCAAGCTCTGGTTCATGCCGGCGACGCCGGTGCTGTCCAACGGCGGCACCACCCGCGGCCTGCCGATCTCCTGCTTCCTGAACGAGGCGGACGACAGCCTCGACGGCATCGTCGGGCTCTGGAACGAGAATGTCTGGCTGGCGGCCAAGGGCGGCGGCATCGGCAGCTACTGGGGCAACCTGCGCGGCATCGGCGAGAAGGTCGGCCGCAACGGCAAGACCTCGGGCGTGGTGCCCTTCATCCGGGTCATGGACAGCCTGACGCTGGCGATCAGCCAGGGCTCGCTGCGGCGCGGCTCGGCGGCCTGCTACCTGCCGGTGAGCCACCCCGAGATCGAGGAGTTCATCGAGATCCGCCGCCCGACCGGCGGCGACCCGAACCGCAAGGCGCTGAACCTGCACCACGGGCTGCTGATCTCGGACGCCTTCATGCGGGCGGTCGAGAACGACGAGGAATGGCCGCTCTGCAGCCCGAAGGACGGCGCCATCATGCGCACCGTCTCGGCGCGTGGCCTCTGGATCCGCATCCTTACCGCGCGGATCGAGACCGGCGAGCCCTACCTGATCTATTCCGACCACGTGAACAAGGCGATGCCGGCCCACCACAAGCTGGCCGGGCTCGAGGTGAAGACCTCCAACCTCTGCTCCGAGATCACCCTGCCGACGGGCCGCGACCAGCACGGCCGCGACCGCACCGCGGTCTGCTGCCTGTCCTCGCTGAACCTCGAGACCTGGTTCGAGTGGAAGGACAACCCGCGCTTCATCCCCGACGTGATGCGCTTCCTCGACAACGTGCTGCAGGAATTCATCGACACCGCGCCGGACAGCATGTCCAAAGCGAAGTACTCGGCGATGCGCGAGCGCTCGGTCGGCCTCGGCGTGATGGGCTTCCACAGCTTCCTGCAGGGGCTGAACGTCCCCTTCGAGAGCGTGATCGCCAAGGTCTGGAACAAGAAGATGTTCAAGCACATCCGCGAGCAGGCGGATTTCGCCAGCCGCGCGCTGGCCGAGGAGCGCGGGCCCTGCCCGGATGCCGCCGAGTACGGCTTCATGGAGCGCTTCTCGAACAAGATGGCGGTGGCGCCGACCGCCTCCATCTCCATCATCTGCGGCGGCGCCAGCGCCGGCATCGAGCCGATCGCGGCCAATGTCTACAACCACAAGACCTTGTCCGGCAGCTACATCGTGCGCAACCCGTACCTGAAGAAGGTGCTGGCCAAGCACGGCCGCGACGACGACGAGACCTGGACCAGCATCACCGTCCGCAAGGGCAGCGTGCAGCACCTCGACTTCCTCGACGACCAGCAGAAGGCGACCTTCAAGACCGCCTTCGAGCTGGACCAGCGCTGGGTGATCGAGCACGCGGCCGACCGCGCGCCCTTCATCTGCCAGAGCCAGTCGGTGAACCTCTTCCTGCCGGCCAACATCCACAAGCGCGACCTGCACCAGATCCACGTCATGGCCTGGAAGCGCGGCGTGAAGTCGCTCTACTACTGCCGCAGCCTGTCGATCCAGCGGGCCGACACCATCAGCGAAAAGGTGGTCGGCCAGGACGACATCATGGCGGTGCACGTGGCGACCGCGGCGGATGCGGCGATGCCGATGCTGGCGCGCGGGGCCCAGACCAACACGACGGACTACGAGGAATGCCTGGCCTGCCAGTAGGGCGGACCGGCTTCCCTCATCACACACCTTTGCATTGAATGGCGGTTAGCATGGCCGACGGCGCCCTCCCCCCCAGCGAGACCCCGGTCCGCTTCGACCTCCTCACCGCCAATCCGGTCTACAAGCCCTTCCGCTACCCCTGGGCCTACGACGCCTGGCTGACCCAGCAGCGCGTCCACTGGCTGCCGGAGGAGGTGCCGCTCGCCGACGACGTGAAGGACTGGCAGAAGAACCTGTCGGAGGCCGAGCGGAACCTGCTGACGCAGATCTTCCGCTTCTTCACCCAGGCGGATGTCGAGGTGAACAACTGCTACATGAAAGTGTACAGCCAGGTGTTCAAGCCGACCGAAGTGCTGATGATGATGTCGGCCTTCTCCAACACCGAGACCATCCACATCGCCGCCTATTCCCACCTGCTCGACACGGTGGGCATGCCCGAGCTCGAGTACAGCGCCTTCCTCAAGTACAAGGAGATGAAGGACAAGTACGACTACATGCACAGCTTCTCGGTCGAGTCGAAGACCGAGATCGCCAAGACGCTCGCCGCCTTCGGCGCCTTCACCGAGGGGCTGCAGCTCTTCGCCTCCTTCGCCATCCTGATGAACTTCCCCCGCTTCAACAAGATGAAGGGGATGGGCCAGATCGTCGCGTGGAGCGTGCGGGACGAGACGCTGCATTGCCTCTCCATCATCCGGCTGTTCCGCACCTTCGTGCAGGAGAACCCGGAGATCTGGACCGAGGAGCTGCGCCGCGACATCACCCTGGTCTGCGCCACCATCGTGGAGCACGAGGACGCCTTCATCGACCTGGCCTTCGAGCTGGGCGGGGTCGAGGGCATCGATGCGGCGCAGACCAAGCAGTACATCCGCTTCATCGCCGACCGCCGGCTGCAGCAGCTCGGCATGCTGCCGCTGTACCACATCGAGAAGAACCCGCTGCCCTGGCTCGACGAGATGCTGAACGCGGTGGAGCACACCAATTTCTTCGAGAACCGCTCGACCGAGTACTCGAAGGCCAGCACCTCCGGCAGCTGGGAAGACGCCTGGGCGAGCTGAGGCAAGGCCGGCCGCGCCGTCCCTGACCGGGGGACGGCGGCCCCGGCCTTAGCTGTCGAGGCCGGGCAGCCACTCCGCGTTCGGATCGCCGCCGCGGCCCTTGCTGGCCCGCCGGGCGGCATCCGCCCGGCGGCGGATCAGCTCATCGACCAGCCGGTCCATGGTCTGCCACATCGGCTCCTCGCCCAGGCGTTCCGCCTGCACGAAGCGATGCGCCGCAAGCGTCACGTTCAGGGTCCCGCGCGTCGTCTCGGGACGCGGGTTGCGCATCTGCACCAGCGCCTTCTCGATCTCCTCCAGCGCCACCCCGAGCTTCCCCGCGATGGCCTGCGGCGATTCCCCCTGCCGGCGCAGGGTGCGGGCCTTGCGCGATTCCTGCTCGCTCAGCGCGATGCTGGGTCGCAAGGCCTGGGTGATGCGGGACATGTCGCCCGACCCGGTGCCCGGAGGCTTGCCCTTGAATGCCATCGGCCGATTCCCTGGGGCTTCCGCTACGTCTGGGGTTGGATCGCTACTCCGCCGCCTGCTGCTGGCCCGGTGGTCCCTGGCTCGGTCCCTGGCTTGGTCCCTGGCCCGGTCCCGGGGGGCCAGGCACCGCGGGCGCTGCGATCGCCGCCGGGATGGCCTGGGGCCCCGAGCCCGGCCGCCGCACCCGCAGCCGGCGCACCCGCCGCGGATCCGCCTCCAATACCCGGAATTCGAGGCCGGAGGAATGCGAGACCAGCTCCCCCTTGGCCGGGACGCGGCCGGCAAGGGTGAAGACCAGCCCGCCCATGGTGTCGATGTCCGAGGCGCGCTCCTCCTCGGTCAGAACCGGGCCCAGCTTGGCCTCGAAGATCTCGACCGGGGTGCGGGCATCGAGCTCGATCGTGCCGTCCGGCCGCTCAACCATCTGCGGCGGGCCGGGCTCGTCGTGCTCGTCGGAGATGTCGCCGGTGATGGTCTCGACCAGATCCTCGATCGTCACCAGCCCGTCGATCCCGCCGTATTCGTCGACCACCAGCGCCATGTGGATGCGCGCCTGGCGCATCTGCAGCAGCAGGTCGAGCACCGGCACCGAGGGCACCACGAACAGCGGCTTGCGCAGGATCGCTTTCATGTCGAAATTCGCGTCGTTGCCGACGCTGGCGAAGACGTCCTTGATGTGGACCATGCCGACGACGTCGTCGAGCTGCTTGCGGAAGACCGGGTAGCGGCTGTGGCCATCCCGCTGGATCAGCCGGATCGCCTGCTCCAGGCTGTAGTCCTCGGGCATCGCCATGATGTCGGCGCGCGGCAGCATGACGTCGCCAGCGGTCTTGTCGCGCAGCTTCAGCACGTTGCCGAGCAGGGCGCGTTCCTGGGCATCGAGGTCGGCGCCGCGCTGGCCGGGCAGGGCGGCGCCCTGCGGCAGGTGCGGCTCCTCGATCAGCTCCTCCATGCGGTCGCGGACGCTCTCGGCCTCCCGCTTGCGCAGCAGGCCCTGGAGCCGCCACATCAGCCCGTCGCGGCCGTTGCCGTTGGCGGCGCTCATGCCGCGTCACTCCGCGTGGCGGCGTTGCGCCAGGGGTTGGGCAGCCGCATCCGGTGCATGGCGCGGGCCTCGGCCTGTTCCATGCGGCGGGCCTCGCCGGCCGCGATGTGGTCGTGGCCCAGCAGGTGCAGCGTGCCATGCGCGACCAGATGGGCGAAATGCGCCGCCGGGCGGCGGCCGGCGGCCAGCGCCTCCCGCCGTACCACGCCGAGCGCCAGGGCGATGTCGCCGAGCTGCCCCGGCATCCCGGCGGGGAAGCTCAGCACGTTGGTCGGCTTGTCCTTGCCGCGGTGCTCGGCATTCAGCCGCCGCAGGGCGCGGTCGTCGGCCAGCAGCACGGTGATGACGCCGCCGGCGCCGCTCTCGTGCAGGGCCGCCGTCGCGGCGCGCCGGGCCAGGGCCTCGGCCCGCGGCAGCAGCCGCCGCCAGGCCGGGTCGGCGAAGATGACATCGACCGTCACGCCCTCCGTGGCGGTCCCGTCCATACCCCAATTCCCGGGCGCCGGATGGAGGGGGTCCTCCGTATCCAGCGCCTCGGGACGACTACTTTCCGGTTCCATCGCGTTCCTTCTTCGGCCCCCGGACCGGCTGCTCCGCAGCCTGCCCTTCGGCCCGCCCAATCCCTGCGCCGCCATTGGCCGCGTTCGCGTCGGCGCGGCCATGGGCCGCATTGCCGTCGGCGCGGCCGTAGGCCGCGACGATCCGCGCCACCAGCGGGTGCCGCACCACGTCGCCCTCGTCGAAGGCGGCCACGCCGATACCCTGCACCCCCTCAAGGATGCGTAAAGCCTCGGACAGGCCGCTCTTCTGGCCGTTCGGCAGATCGACCTGGGTCGGGTCGCCGGTGATCACCATCCGGGTCCCTTCGCCCATGCGGGTCAAGAACATCTTGATCTGTGCCGGCGTCGTGTTCTGCGCCTCGTCCAGGATCGCGTAGCAATGCGCGAGCGTGCGGCCGCGCATGAAGGCCAGCGGCGCGATCTCGATCTCGCCCGAAGTGATCCGGCGGGCAACTTGTTCGGCTGGCAGCATGTCGTGCAGCGCGTCATACAGCGGGCGAAGATAGGGGTCCACCTTCTCCTTCAGGTCGCCGGGCAGGAAGCCCAGGCGCTCCCCGGCCTCGACCGCCGGGCGCGACAGCACGATGCGGTCCACCCGCCCGGCCTGCAGCAGGGCGACGCCCTGCGCCACCGCCAGGTAGGTCTTGCCGGTGCCGGCGGGGCCGACGCCGAAGACCATCTCGTGCCGCGACAGCAGGTCGATGTAGGCGGCCTGGGCCGGGCTGCGGGGGGCGATCGCCGCCTTGCGGGTGCGGATCTCCGGCCGGTCCTGCAACGGCAGGCGGGGGTCGTTCTCGGTGCCGCCTTCGGCCATGCGCAGGGCTGCCTCCACATCCGCGGTGCCAACGGGTTGGCCCTTTTCCAGCCGCCGCCACAGGCCGCGCAGCACCACCTCGGCCACCTCGGTCCGTTCGGGCGTGCCGCCGATGGTCAGCCGGTTGCCCCGCGAGCCGAGCCTTATCCCCAGACGCTGCTCGATGCGCGCCAGGTGGCGGTCGTGTTCCCCGTACAGCAGGGGGAGCAGGGCGTTGTCGTCGAACTGCAGCGTGACGGTGCGCTGGTCCGGCGAGGTTGGGGAAGGGGAGGCCGGCCGCGTGGCGGCTCGGGCATCCCCGGCGCGGAGAACGATGGGGGCGTTGTTCAAGCGGGCGCTGGCTCCTCTGCACGAAGGCTTGCTCTTGGCGGGCCGGGGTGGTCGTCCTCGCCGGCGGCCAGCGTGCCGGAGAGGGAATTGGCATGCGCCGCCAGCACCCGGGCCGGGGCCACCCGGCCGATCAGCGACCGGTCGCCCAGCAGGTGCACCGGCTGCAGCCAGGGGGAGCGGCCCATGATCTGGCCGGGATGCCGGCCCGGCCCGGTGAAGAGCACCGGGAAGGTCAGCCCGACGCGGGACCGGTTGAAGGCGTCCTGCTGGTCGCGCAGCAGGGCCTGCAGCGCCTGCAGCCGGGCGTCCTTCACCGCCTCCGCCACCTGGCCCGGCGCGCCGGCGGCCGGGGTGCCGGGGCGGGCGGAATACTTGAAGCTGTAGGCCATGGCGAAGCCCACCTGGTCGATCAGCGCCATGGTGGCGGCGAAATCGGCCTCGGTCTCGCCGGGATGGCCGACGATGAAGTCGGAGGACAGGGCGAGCCCGGGCTGCGCCTCCCGCAGCCGGTCCACCACGCGGCGGAAGTCGTCCGCGGTATGGCCGCGGTTCATCGCCGCCAGCACCCGGTCCGAGCCCGACTGCACCGGCAGGTGCAGGTAGGGCATCACCGATGGCAGGTCGCGGTGGGCGGCGATGAGGTCGGCGTCCATGTCGCGCGGGTGGCTGGTGGTGTAGCGCAGCCGCAGCAGGCCGGGGATCTCGGCCATCTCGCGCAGCAGCCGGCCGAGGCCCCAGCTGCCGCCGCCGGGCGAGGCGCCATGCCAGGCATTCACGTTCTGCCCGAGCAGCGTCACCTCCCGCGCCCCGGCGGCGACCAGCCGCCGCGCCTCGGCCAGCACCGCGGCGGCGGGGCGGGAGTATTCGGCGCCGCGGGTATAGGGCACCACGCAGAAGGAGCAGAATTTGTCGCAGCCCTCCTGCACCGTGAGGAAGGCGGTCACGCCCTGGCTTGCCGCCTGCTCCGGCAGGTGGTCGAATTTCTGCTCGACGGGGAAGTCGGTCTCGATCACCGCCCCGGCGGCACGGCTGGCGCGGGCCACCATCTCCGGCAGGCGGTGGTAGGTCTGCGGGCCGAGGATGATGTCCACCCAGGGGGCGCGGGCGGCGATCTCGGCGCCCTCGGCCTGGGCGACGCAGCCGGCGACCGCCAGCACCAGGCCGCCGCCGGCCGCCTCGCGCGCCTGCTTGGCCACGCGCAGCCGGCCGAGCTCGGAGAAGAGCTTGTCGGCCGCCTTCTCCCGGATGTGGCAGGTATTGAGGATGACCATGTCGGCGGCCTCGGCGGTCTCGGCCGGGGCATAGCCGAGCGGCGCCAGGACATCCGCCATGCGGGCGCTGTCGTAGACGTTCATCTGGCAGCCCCAGGTGCGGATGAACAGCCGCTTGCGGGCGGCCTCTCCTGTCGAACCGGTCATGCCGAGCATCCACTCCCCCGCCGCGGCGCCAAGGCCCCATATGGGGCGCCGCTCATGCTTGCGCAGATGCGCAGGCGGCAGGCCGCGGTCAAGCGGCGAAGGGGCCCGGGACCACCCCGGGAGCGTGATGGATTCGCATGGCGCGAGCAGCCTCGACCGGCGGGGCCGCGCCGGTCAAGCGACGCTTTCGTCACCAGCCGCGGAGCGGCCCGGCAGCGGCATCATGCCTGCGGCGTCAGCAGGGTCGCCAAGGGGGCGGCCTGGCGGTTCTGCCGCAGCCGGTCCGCCCCGGCCGAGACCGTGGCCCAGGTGGCCAGGGCCATCGCCTTGCGGTCGGGCATCTCCGCCGGGGCGAAGGGCTGGTGCAGCACCACCGTGGCCCGGGCGCCGCTGCGCCGGACCAGGCGCCAGAAATGGCTGCCGATCTCCATGTCGCCGTACCAGGCGAACAGCGGCCGGTCGCGCCGGCAGGCCGGCAGGCCGCCCAGCCGGTCATAGACCAGCGAGACCGGCTGCACCTGCCGGGCCGAGCCGGCGGTGGCCAGGAAGGAACTGCGGAAGGGCAGGGTGCGGGCGCCGTCGTTGCTGGTGCCCTCGGGGAACAGGATCAGGCTGTCGCCGGCGGCGAGCCGGGCCTTGATGTCGCCGGCCTCGGAGCCGGTGCGGCCGCGGCTGCGGCTGACGAAAACGGTGCGGCCCAGCCGGGCGACGGTGCGGACCAGCGGCCAGGTGCCGACCTCCGCCTTGGCGACGAAGCAGGCCTCGATCACCCCGCCCAGCACCAGCACGTCGAGCCAGGAGGAATGGTTCGAGACGAACAGCGTCGGCCCGGCCGCCGGCTGGCCGACGACCTGCACCCGCAGCCCGATCAGCCAGCAGAGCACCGCATGGTAGACCCGGGCGAAGACGACCTTCGGCCGGCCCGGCAGCAGCAGCAGCAGCGCCTGGATGGGAATGGCCAGCAGCGTCCAGGCCAGCACCGTCACGATCCGGCGGATGGCCCGGAAGCGGCCGCCCAGCGGGCGGTCCTCGAAGACATCGAAGAGCCGGCCGCCGGGCAGGCCGTGCTTGAAGCGCAGCGGCTTGCGCCGTCGCAGCCGGCGGGGACGGAGGGCGTCGATCGGGGCGCGTGCGACTGCTTCCATGCGGGTAAGCGGATAGCCTCCGTTCCGTGACGCTGCAATGTCGGCTGCGAGACGAGATGGTGATGGTCCGGCAAGGAACGGGCGCGCCGGCTCAGCCCGCGGCGGCCACGGCGCGCAGCACGATCCCTTCGGTCAGCACCTGCGGCAGCACCGCCGGGGCGCCGCCGCCGGCGGGATAGACCAGGTACAGCGGCACCCCCTCCCGGCCGTGCTCGCGCAGCAGGGCGCCGATGCCGGCATCCCCCTGCGTCCAGTCGCCCTTGAGGTAGGCGAGGTTGCGCCCGGCGAAGGCGGCCTGCACCGGGTCGGTCCGCAGCACCAGCTGCTCGTTGACCTTGCAGGTGATGCACCAGGCGGCGGTGAGGTTGACGAAGACCGGGCGGGCCTCGGCATGCAGCGCGGCGACGCCCGCGGCGAACCAGGCCTCGGCCTCGGCGGCCAGGGCGGCGAA
>NZ_JAUFPN010000059.1 GCF_030409335.1 Paeniroseomonas aquatica | reverse complement strand
GCGCCGTCGCGGTACTCGACCTCGAAGGAGGGCGGCGGCAGCGGCTCCGGCGGCTTCGGCCGGGTCATCACCGCCAGCACCACCAGGGCGACGAAGCCGAGGTGCAGCAGCACCGAGCCGACCAGCCCCGGGCGCAGCCGGCGCCAGGGGCGCTGGCGGCGCGGCACGCGGCGCTGGCCGGGCCGCAGCAAGGGCTCGGCCCGCAGGGTCGGCGGCGGCACGGCGGCGGGGGTCCGGTCGGGGGTCAGCCCTGGCCCGATCCCCTGGAGCCCGGCCCCTTGGGCCCCTGGCCCGGCGGGGTGCCCGGCCCCGGCGTAGCCAGCGGGTTGAACATGCGGAACAGCCCGCCCATCGCGTCGCGCAGCTGGTCCGGGGTCTGCGGCGCCAGCGGCATCCAGGCCTTGAGCAACGCCTCGGGCGCCAGCGCGTCGACGCCGGCCAGCATCTGCTGCTGGATCCGGGCCATCACCGCATCCTGCATCGGCCGCAGATCGGGCAATCCGAGGAACTGGCGGGCCTCCTCCGGCGTGCAATCGATCTCGACGTTGATCTTCATGGAATTCGGGACTCCGCGGGGCTCGCCGCCGATATGGACCCGGGACGGTCCGCCCGCCAGCGTGGTTACGCATTGTTGGCATAGCGTTCTGCGGAGCCGGGCCCGGCCGGCCGCGGTTGCGGCGCGGCGCAAACCGGCTAGGCTGGCCGCGCCGCAGCCGGCCTGAGCCTCGTCACGGAGCCCGCCATGCTGAAATTCAGCAACTTCCTCTTCACCGAGAGCCGCGAGCCGGCGATGGACGCGCGGGTGATCCGCGAATGCCTGGAGGAGGCGAAGCTGTGCGACGACCTCGGCGTCGAGGTGCTCTGGCTGGCCGAGCACCACTTCGACGGCAATTGCGCCTATGTCGACCCGACCACCTTCGCCGCCGCCATCCTGGCCGCGACCAGGCGGATCAAGGTCGGCTTCGCCGTCGCCCAGGTCTCGCTGCACCACCCGGTGCGGCTGGCCGAGCAGATCGCCCTGCTCGACAATATCGGCGAGGGCCGGCTGATCGTCGGCCTCGGCCGCGGCACCGCCTACAACGTCTACGAATACCAGGGCTACGGCATCGACTGGCGGGAGGCGCACGACCGCTACGCCGAGGCCGAGGCGATCATGCTCAAGGCCTGGACCAGCAAGTCCGGCTTCACCCACGCGGGACAATTCTGGGACATCAAGGCGCCCCGGCTGCGCCCGGAATGCTTCACCCAGCCGCATCCGGCGGTGCTGCGCGCCGCGTCTTCGGAGGAAGGCGCCATGCACCTGGCCGAGCGCGGCCTGCCCTTCATGATGAACGTCCAGTCGCTGGAGGCGACCCGCCAGCGCCTCGCCGCCTATCGCGCCAGGCTCGCCGCGGCCGGCCACGACGAGGCGACCATCGCCCGCTGCCTGGACGAGAGCTGGGTCTGGCGCAACGTGGTGGTGGCCGAGACCGATGCCGAGGCCGCCCGCATCGGCATCCCCGCCTTCGAGGCGATGCAGGAGCAGCGCCGGGTGATGCGCGAGCGGGTCTATGCCGAGCAGGGCATCCGCATGGTGCAGGAGACAGTGCCGCCGGCCCGGGTGCAGGTCGAATCCGCGCTGATCCATGGCTCGCCCGCGACCGTCGCGGCGAAGATGGCCGAGATCGACCGCACCGGCGTCGGCGGCGTCATCTGCTCCTTCCGCCTCGGGCCCATGCCGGCGGCGGTCGCCAATGAATCGATCCGCCTGTTCATGACCCGGGTGGCGCCCGAGTTCCAGCCGCGCCAGGCGGTGGCGGCGGAGTAGCCCCGCCGCCCGGACCCGGCGGCTTCGGGTCCGGCCGCAGCCCGGTCCGCTCAGCCGAGGCCCCGTTCAAGCGACGCCGGCGAAGACGGAGCCCGCCAGGATGTGGGTGGTCAGGGCGCCGCGGCCGAGGGGCAGCAGCAGGCGCTCGAACAGCAGCGGGGCGCCCTCGCCGACGTCGAAATGGCCGAACTCGTGGCTCGGCGTGCCGGTGGCGAGGCACCGGCCATAGGCCCAGGCGGCGCCGCCGATCGGATCCTCGCCGGCGGCGGGGGCGACCGCGCCGACGAATTCGCCGAGCAGCGGCCGGCCTGCCCGGCGCACCAGGGCGGCGCCGACGCGGACCAGCTGGAAACCCGTCTCGCCGGGGCCGCGGATGACGGCGGCGAGGCTGAAGTCATCCGGCTCGGGCAGCGCCGCCTCGATCTGCTCGGGCGTCGGCAGGTGCCAGGCGGTGCGGGCTGCCAGCCAGGCCGCATGCGCGGCCTGCAGCGGCGGCGACCGCAGCCGGCCGGCGAGACCCACCGCCCGATGGCGGTCCGAGGGCGCGAGGATCAACGGGGCCGCCGCCGGCGGCCATGACCGGGTGCCGATCCCAAGCTGCTCATGTTCAGTTGATTGATGTCCGGGGCTTGTCAATCAGTACTTATAGATCAACGGCCCGGCCGGAACCAGGGTCCCTGGGAGGCGGCCGGACCGAAGCCGGCCCCTGCCGCCCCCGGGCGCCTCTAGTCCGGGTTCTTGTTGGCGTGGCTGTGCAGGCCGCCCTTGCGGCCGGCCATCGCCGCCTTCTCCCGGTTGTTGGCGAAATTGCCGGGGTTGTTCGCCTTGCCCTGGTTCATGCCGCCGATATGCCCGGCCTCCCGCGCCTTGGCGCGGTCATTGGCGAAATTGCCGGGGTTGCCCTTGCCGCCGCCAGAGGTCTGCTGATTGGCCATGGTTATCCCTGCCTATGCTGTCAGGAGCCGAACGCCCCAAAGCACGAACGCCGGCGGCGGCGGCTGTTTCCCTGTGAATCCCTTTTACGTTGAGAAACTTTCTGATCCACCGCTCCAGGTTGCAAAGTGCGCCGCGGCAAACACTTGCCGCTGGCGGGCGGCGGCCTAGGCTGCCCGGCAGCGCCGCCGCCCGCCGCAGGAGACCGCCATGGCCGATCCCACCCCCGACCGGATCATCCGCGACCTCTGGTCCCTGGCCGGGCTGGCACCCGGCCGGCTCGGCGCGCTGGAGCTGACCGGCGCCGAACCCGCCCTGCCCTCCTCCTTCCGGATCGGCGCCGCCGCCCAAGCCAGCATCGCCGCGACCACCGCGGCGGTCGCCGCCCTGCATGCGGTGCGTGGCGGCCCGGCCCAGGCGGCGCGGGTGGACATGCGGCATGCCAGCGTCGAGTTCCACTCGGAGCACTACCGCGCGCTCGCCGGCCGCGACCGCGGCGAGACCTGGGACAGCATCGCCGGCACCTACCGCTGCGGCGACGGCCGCTGGGTGCGGCTGCACACCAACTTCCCGCACCACCGCAGCGGCATGCTGACCCTGCTCGGCTGCGACGGCACCCGGGGAGCGGTGGCCGCGGCGCTGGCGGCGCGCGAGGCCTTCGCCTTCGAGGATGCCGCCGCCGCGGCGGGGCTCTGTGCCTCGGCCATGCGGAGCTTCGCCGAATGGGACGCGCACCCCCAGGGCCAGGCGGTGAATACCCTGCCGGCGCTGCGGATCGAGCGCATCGGCGATGCCCCGCCGACGCCGCTTCCCCCACTGGGCGCGCGGCCGCTCGAGGGACTGCGGGTGCTCGACCTCACCCGGGTCATCGCCGGCCCGGTCTGCGGCCGCACCCTGGCGGCGCATGGCGCCGAGGTGCTGCACATCAATGCCGCCCACCTGCCTTCCTTCGACGAGCTCGTGGTCGATACCGGCCGGGGCAAGCGCAGCGCCACGCTCGACCTGCGCAGCCTCGCCGGGCGCGACGGGCTGCGGGGGCTGGCGGCGCAGGCGGATGTCTTCCTCCAGGGCTACCGCCCCGGCGCCATCGCCGGCCACGGCTTCTCCCCGGAGGAGTTGGCGGCGCTGCGCCCCGGCATCGTCTGCACCTCGCTCTCGGCCTATGGCGAGGTCGGGCCCTGGGGCGGCCGGCGCGGCTTCGATTCCCTGGTGCAGACAGCCAGCGGCTTCAACCATGCCGAGGCGGTCGCCGCCGGCGCCGATCCGGCCCATGCCGATCCCAGGGTGCTGCCCTGCCAGGCGCTCGACCATGCCTCCGGCTACCTGCTCGCCTTCGGCACGCTCGCGGCGCTGCTGCGCCGGGCGGAGGAAGGCGGCTCCTGGCTGGTCCGCGTCTCGCTCGCCGGCACCGGCCGCTGGCTGCGCGGGCTCGGCCGGCTGCCGGACGGCTTCGCCGCCTCGGTGCCGACGATGGCCGATCTGGGTCCGCTGCTGGAGACCACCGACAGCGGCTTCGGCCGGCTGACCGCGCTGCGGCATTCCGGCCAGCTGGCCGAAACGCCGCCGCGCTGGGCGCTGCCGTCGGTCCCCCTCGGCACCCACCAGGCCGCGTGGTGCTGACCTAGGTCCCCTGCAGCGCCGCCAGGAATTTCGCCGGGGTGAAGGGCACGCTCCGCAGCCGCACCCCGGTCGCGTCGAAGATGGCATTGGTGACGGCGCTGGGGACGATCGCCGCGGTCGGCTCCCCCGCCCCCCAGGGCCGCTCGGCCGGGCGGTCGACCAGTTCCACCACGATCTCGGGCACCTCGGGGAAGGTGATGCTCGGGTAGCTCGCCCAGTCGAGCGAGGTCACGGCGGAGCGGTCGAAGGTCAGCTCCTCCTTCAGCACCCGGCTGACCGTGGCGACGATGTTGCCCTCGATCTGCGCGGTGACCGCATCCGGGTTGATGATCTGGCCGCAGTCATGGGTGACGAAGAACCTGATCACCCGGATGGCGCCGCTGCGGCGGTTGACCTCGACCTCGGCGACGCCCGCGACATAGGTCCGCACCAGCTCGTACTTCACGTAGGAGACGCCGCGGCCGCGCAGTACCTCGCCCCCTTGGTCCCGCACCGGCGAGGGCCGCGCCTGCCAGCCCGAGAGCTTCGCCACCCGCTCCAGCATCTCCCGCCCGCGCGGGTCCTCCAGCACCGAGAGCCGGTAGGCGATGGGATCGGCCCCGGCGGCGGCGGCCAGCTCGTCGAGGAAGGCCTCCCCGGCGAAGGTGTTCTGCATCCGCCCCGGGGTGCGGATCCAGCTGGGACGGAAGGGCGTGCTCTCCAGCCGCAGGCAGGTGGTGCGCACCGCCGGGAAGCCATAGGGCTGCGCCAGGTTGTGCACGATGTTGCCGGGGCTGCTGAGGCTCTCGCGCGGCAGCCCGCCGAGCTCGGCGGCAACCAAGTCGACGTTGCCGCCGGCGCCCTTGGCGATGAAGGCCTCGCTCTCCCAGCCCACCACCTTGCCCGCGGCATCGAGCCCGGCGCGCAGGTCGATCAGCGTCGGCGGGCCCTTGGGGTCCCAGCCATGCTCCTCGTGCCGCATCCACTGCACCCGCACCGGCCGACCCACGGCTTTCGCCAGCAGCGCCGCATCGACCGCGGCATCCTCATGCCCGTTGCGGCCGTAGCAGCCGGCGCCCTCGAGGTAGACGCAGCGCACCTGCTCGACCGGCATGGCCAGCATCATCGCCAGCTGCTTGCGCAGGTTGTGCGTCGCCTGGCTGGCCGACCAGCTGGTCAGCTTGCCGTCGCGGAACTCCGCCACCGCGCAGGAGGGGCCCATGGAGCCATGGGTATGGATGGCGAAGTCGTAGCTGGCCGAGAGCTGCTTCGCCGCGCCGCGGATCGCCGCGGCCGGGTCGCCGGTCTCGCTGGTCACCTGGCGCTGCGCGACGGGCGTCGCCCGCACATGCTCCCAGAGCTTCGCCTGCTCCGGCAGCCCGGCCCAGGCGGACCAGCGCACCTTCAGCGCGCGCTGCGCCCGGATCGCGGCCCATTCGGTCTCGGCCACCACTCCGACGAAGCCGCGCTCGTGCACCACCTTGAGCAGCCCGGGAATGCCGGCGACCGAGGCCTCGTCGACCGCCTCGGCGATGGCCCCCATCGCCGGCGGCCGCACCGCCCGGCCATGCGCCATGCCCGGGATCTTCAGGTCATGCACGTAGCGGAACCGGCCGAAGACCTTCTCCGGGATGTCGACACGCGGGGCGGAGCGGCCGACCACCCGCCGCGCCTCCGGCGGCTTGATCGGCGCGTTGGCATCGACCGCCAGCGAGAAGGCGCGGCCGCCGACCAGCGTCGCGAAGGCGAGCCGCCGGCCGTCAGGCGCGATCACCGCCGCATCCTCGCAGCGCAGCCCCTCCGGCGGCAGGCCGAAGCGCGACGCCGCCTCCGCCAGCAGCGCCCGCCGCGCCGTCGCCGCCGCCTGGCGCAGCTGCACCCCGCCGACCTGGATCGACAGCGAGCCATAGGTCGCGCCCTGGTCCGGGGTCAGCGCGGTGTCGCCCTCGACGACGGCGACGCTCGCCATCGGCACGTCCAGCTCCTCGGCGACGATCTGGGTGAAGCCGGTCCGCACCCCGGTGCCGAGGTCGACCTTGCCGACATAGGCGGTGACGCGGCCGGCGGCGTCGATCGCCAGGAAGCTGTCGACCTGGTCGAGGGCCACCGGCTTGTCGGTCCAGGCCGCCGCCGGCCGGGCGCCGAGCACGAAGCCCACCACCAGCGCCCCGCCGGCGCCGAACAACCCGCGGCGCCGCATCTGCATGCCGTCCATGGTCCGGCCCCCCTCAGGCATTCGCCGCGGCGCGCAGCACCGCGCGCACGACGCGGGGCTGGGTGCCGCAGCGGCAGATGTTGGCGACGAGGGCCTCCTTCACCTGCTCGGCGCTCGGCTTCGGCGTGGCGGCGAGCAGGGCGGCGCCCTGCATGATCATGCCATTGGCGCAGTAGCCGCATTGCACCGCCTGCTCGGCGATGAACGCGGCCTGCAGCGGATGCGGCCGCTCCGGCGTGCCCAGGCCCTCGAGCGTCGTCACCTGCCGGCCCTCGGCCGCGCCGACGGGAAGCTGGCAGCTCCGGGTCGCGGCGCCATCCAGATGCACCGTGCAGGCGCCGCACTGGCCGAGGCCGCAGCCGAAATGCGGCCCGGTCAGGCCGAGGTCGTTGCGCAGCGCATAGAGCAGCGGCATCTCCGGGTCATCGACGGTCACGCTGGCGGCGCGGCCGTTGACGGTCATTGTCACGGTCTGGCTCATCGGCCGGATCCTCCCTCGATGTCTGCCGGCCAGGGAAGCGCAAAGCCCCCGCAACGTCCATGGAGAAGCGGCGCTGAACCGCCGGCGGAGAAGCGGCGCTCAGCCGCCGACCGGCCCCCCGGCCAGCCGCGACAGCCCGAGCAGCGTGCTGCGCGGCGGGACGCCCGCCTGGAATTCCGGCCAGCGGGTGCCCGGCCGGTCGAAGCTGGCGCCGGGCTCGGCGCCGGGATGGCGGACGGCGGTGAACAGCGCCTCGCCATCCGGGGTGAAGGCGGCGCCACCGACCGAGGCGCCGCGCGGCGCGCCATAGATGGGCAGCGGCACCCCGCGCCCCGGCCCGGCCAGGTCGCAGGCGAAGAGCCCCTCCGCCTGGGCGCCGATCCGGCCGCCGCGGTCGGTGCCGATCCAGGCCCGGCCGCGGGCGTCCACCGTGACGGTGTCGGGGTTCTCCGGCCAGGCGCTGCCCGGCGGCAGCCCGGCCCCGCCGTAGCGCGCCTGCGGGCTGCGCGGGTCGCCGGCGGCGAAGAGCAGCCGCGCGGTGGCGCCGGCGGCGGTATCGTCGCCGCCATCGGGCGAGAGCTCGATCACGTGCCCGGCCGGCCGGCCCGGGCTGCCGTGGCAGGCCAGCAGCAGCCGCGGCCCCATCGGGTCGAGCCCGAGGCCCGACGGCGTGTCGAACGGGGTGCCGCCGGCCTGCTGCGCCGCCACGACCGGCCCGGCCGCGGCACCCGGCGGCAGCAGCACCCAGCTCAGCCGGTCGTCCTGCAGCCGGGCGACGAAGAGCGAGCCCGCCGCCAGCCCCTCCTCAGGCGTGGCCGGGCCGGAGGAGACGTAGCGGAACAGGAAGCCGCCGACCCGCCGGTCGGTCAGGTAGACCACCGCCCGGCCATCCCGCCCGAGCGTCGCCGCCACGTCGCCATGGGCGAAGCGGCCGAGCGCGCCGCGCTTCACCGGCACCGCCTGCGGGTCGAAGGGGTTGAGCTCGGCGACGTAGCCGAAGCCGCTGCCATCGGCGAAGGCCGGGTCGAGCGCGCCGAGCCGGGCCTGCCAGAAGGCCGGGTCGCCCTCGGCCAGCAGCAGCGTGCCCCAGGGGGTGACGCAGCCGCCGGCGAGGCCGAGCAGCCCGCGCACCGCCCCGCCGCCGGCGCCCTGGAGCCGGCACAGGGTGGAGCCGCCCAGACGGCGGCTCTGGTAGCCGCCGTCGACCACCACCCAGCGGCCGCGCTGGCGCTCGAGGTTCAGCAGCGAGGCGCCCTGCATGGCCGCCGCCGCCGCCGGCTGGTCCTGCCCGCCGGGGAAGGCCATGCGCGGGTCGACGCCCGGGTGCAGCACCGCGAGGATCGCCCGGGCGACGCCATCGGCCGCCGGCTGCTGCGGCACCGCGATGCCGGCGACGCGGGCGTCCCAGCCGAATTGCGCGGCGACCGCGTCGGGGTCCGGGGTGCGCGGCGTCCAGCGCGGCGCGTCGAAGGTGACGCGGTCGCCCCAGCGGACCAGCACGTCGCGCCGGTAGCCGCGCGCCACGCTGTCGTCCTGCTTCACCGGCAGGGCCAGCGGCTCCAGCTCATGCGGCTGGCCCTGCGCCCGGGCCGGCCGGCCGGCCGCCAGCGGCGCGGCCATCCCGGCCGCCAGTACTGCCCGGCGCCGCATCATTCGCTGGCCACCGGCGGCGGGACATGCACGGTCACCGGCGGCAGCGGACCCTCCCAGCGTTCGATCTGCACCAGGCAGGATTGCGCCGAGGGGCCCTGGCCGAGCCGCGAGGTGCCGATGTCGGCGGTCAGCACGTTCGGGTTGCCGTGGACGCACATCGCATCGGGGTCGCCCGGCACCTGCGGGTCGTACCAGGCCCCCGTCGCCATCGCCACCACGCCGGGCAGCATCCCCTCCTTCAGCCGCACCCCGCCGAGGCAGGCACCGCGGGCGTTGAAGATGCGCACGATGTCGCCCTCGGCCAGGCCCCGCGCCGCGGCATCGGCCGGGTTCATGTTGATCGGCTCGCGCCCCCGGATCTTGTCGGCGGCGGCGACCCGGCCGGGGTCGAGCTGGCCGTGCAGCCGGGTCGCCGGCTGGAAGGACAGCAGGTGCAGCGGATGCTCGGCCGCCGCCGCCGCGCCGAGCCATTCCCGTGGGGCGATCCAGATCGGATGGCCGGGGCAGTCGTCGTAGCCGAAGCTGGCGATGGTCTCGCTGAACAGCTCGACCTTGCCGGAAGGCGTGTTCAGCGGCTCGTCCTCCGGACGGGCGGCGAATTCGGCGAATTGGGTGTATTCCTCGCCGACCGGGACTGGAGGCACCTCGATATGCCCCTCGGCCCAGAAGCGGTCGAAGTCCGGCGCCTCGTAGCCGAGCCGGCCGCAGGTCAGGCGCCACTGCTCGTAGATGTGGCGCAGCCAGGCGCCCTCGTCGCGCTGCTCGGTGAAGCGGTCGCGGAAGCCCAGCGCCTCGGCGACGTCGGCCAGCATGTCGACGTCGTTGCGCGCCTCGGCGACCGGCGGGATCGCCTGGTGCATGGCGCGGAGGAAGCGGTCGCGGCTGCTGCTGGCGATGTCGTTCCGCTCCAGCGTCGTCGTCGCCGGCAGCACGATGTCGGCCTGGCGGGCGACCGCGGTCCACCAGGGCTCCTGCACCACGATGGTCTCGGCGCGCGACCAGGCCCGCTGCAGCCGCGGCAGGTCCTGGTGGTGGTGGAAGGGATTGCCGCCGGCCCACCAGATCATGCGGATGTCCGGCAGGGTGATGTCGCGGCCGTTGTACTGCAGGATCCCGCCCGGCCGCTCCAGCATCTCGGTGACCCGCGCCACCGGGATGTACAGCCCGACCGGGTTGCGGATGCCCGGCGAATGCACCGCCGGCAGCTCCCGCCGCGGCGTGCCCATGCCGTTGATGCTGCCGTAGCCGAAGGCGACCCCCTGCCCCGGCTTGCCGATGCTGCCGAGCATGGCGGCAAGCGCGATCAGCAGCCAGTAGGGCTGCTCGCCGTAGTCGGCCCGCTGGATCGACCAGGCGGCGGTCAGCATGGTCGGCTTGGCCGCGCATTCCAGCGCCAGCCGGCGGATGGTCGCGGCCGGGATGCCGGTGATCGGCGCCGCCCAGTCCGGCGTCTTGGCGAGGCCATCCGCCTCCCCGGTGATGTAGGGCCGCAGCCGGTCCCAGCCGGTGCAGTGGCTGGCCAGGAAGCCGCGGTCCTCGAGCCCGCCCTCGACCAGCACCTGCGCCATGGCCAGCAGCAGCGCCGCATCGGTGCCCGGCCGGATCGGCACCCATTCGGCCTCGAGCTCGGCCTCGGTGTCGCCGCGGAAGGGCGAGATGTTGACGAAGCGGACGCCGGCGGCGCGGGCGTCGCGCATCAGCACGCCGTAGTCGTGCTTCCCGGCGCCGCCCGAGTTCACCAGTCCGTTCTTCGCCGCCAGCCCGCCGAGGCAGATCATCAGCTTCGCGTTGCGGGCGATCGCCTGCCAGTCGGTGGTGCGGCCGAGCAGCACCTCGTTGGTGCCGAGGATGTGCGGCAGCAGGGTCTGCGCCGTCGCATAGGAATAGGCGGTGACCGAGGAGGTGAAGCCGCCGCCGAGGCCGAGGAAGCGCTGCAGCTGCGTCTTCGCATGATGGTAGCGCCCGGCCGAGGACCAGCCGTAGGAGCCGCCGAAGATCGAGGTGGCGCCGTGCTCGGCCCGGACCCGCGTGGTCTCCTCCGCCAGCAGCCGCGTCGCGCGGTCCCAGGAGATGGGGACGAAGGGATCGGCCCCGCGTAGGTGGCCGCGCCGGCGGCCCTCCAGCCAGCCGCGGCGGACATAGGGGCGGTCGATGCGCGAGGGCGCATGGACCACGTCCGGCACGCTCTCGATCAGGCTGCCGGGAAAGGGGTCGGGGCCGAAGGGGCGCACGCCGGTGACCCGGCCATTCTCCACCACGGCATCGAAATAGCCCCAGTGGGCCGCATGCGGCTTTATTTCGGTCATGGTCCCATCCTCGCTCCGGCGGCCGGACCTTGCCACCCGGGCAGGCCGAAAGTCCACCGGGGGCCGAATTCGCGCTGTCGCGGACGTGGCATCGCCGGCTACATCGTCGCCCGATTCGCCCCCTGCCGGGGACGCGCGGAGGAGGACCGGCATGACCGAATTCACCGCCTGCATCATCGGCGCCTCGCGCGGCCTCGGCCTCGGCCTCGCGCGGGAGTACCTGGCCCGCGGCTGGCGGGTGATCGGCACGGTGCGCGGCGACGCCCGAGGCGGCCTGCACGCGCTGCAGGCCGGGGCGGGGGACCGGCTGGCGATCGAGCGGCTCGACATCAACGACCCGGGACAGCTCGCGGCGCTGCGCGGCCGCCTCGCCGGGGCGCGGCTCGACGTGCTCTTCGTCAATGCCGGCGTCTCGAACGGCCCGGCCGAGCGGATCGGCGACGTCAGCACCGAGGATTTCACCCGGGTGATGGTCACCAACGCGCTCAGCCCGATGCGGGTGGTCGAGGCGCTGCAGGAGCGGGTGCCGCCGCAGGGGCTGATCGCGCTGATGTCCTCCGGCCTCGGCAGCGTCGCCGGCAACGAGAGCGGCGGCTGGGAGGTCTACCGCGCCAGCAAGGCGGCGCTGAACACGCTGATGCGCAGCTTCGCCGCCCGCCGCGCCGGCGACCCCCGCAGCTTCGCCCTGGTCGCGCCGGGCTGGGTGCGGACCGACATGGGCGGGCCGCAGGCCAGCCTCGATGTCGGGACCAGCACCGCCGGCATCCTCGACAGCCTCGCCGGGCTGGCCGGGCGGCCGGGGCTGCACTACCTCGACTACCGGGGGCAGCGGGTGGCCTGGTAGCGGCCGGGCCCGGCGCCGGGCGCCGCGGTCAGCCGGCCGGGCGCCGCGCCAGGGTCAGGCCAAGGCCGAGCGCGATCATCGCCGCCCCCGAGGCCTCGCGCAGGCGGCGGATCAGCCCGGGCCGCGCCATCGCGCCCTGGCGAAGGCGGCCCGCGGCGAAGGCCACCCCGAGGTCGGCCAGGGTGTTGAGCGCCACCGAGACGAAGCCGAGCACCAGGAATTGCAGCGCCACGCCGCCCGCCGCCGGGTCGACGAACTGCGGCACGAAGGCCAGGAAGAAGGCGGCGGTCTTCGGGTTCAGCGCCTCGACCAGGACGCCTTCGCGGAAGGCCCGCCGCGCCCCGACCGAGGGCGCCGGATCGTGGCCGGCCAGGGCGGCCGCCGGCTCCCGCCGGGCGGCCCGGATGGTGCGGACGCCGAGCCAGATGAGGTAGGCAGCCCCGGCCAGCTTCAGCCCGGTGAAGACCTCGGCGCTGGCGAGAACGATGGCGGAGACGCCGAGGCTGCCGGCCAGTACATGGACCATGCCGCCAAGGCCGGTGCCGAAGCTGGAGGCCACCCCCTCGGGCCGCCCGCCCGCCAGGGTGCGCGCCGCGACATAGAAGAGGCCGGGGCCCGGGGTGACCGCGAGCAGCAGGGCGGCAGCGGTATAGAGGGCAAGCTGCAGGGGGTCGATCATGGTGCCCGCGCATAGCGGATATCGCCGCCGCAGCCCAGGCCCGGCCGCGCGGCGCCCCCCCCGGGAAAGCGCGCCGCGGCGGAACGATGCCGGCAGGTCTTGGGTTGCCCGGCCTTCCGGGCCTAGGATGCGGCATCCGTCAGGAAGGCCCTGCCATGACCCCGCCCCGCAATTCCAATGCCGCCCGTGACATCGCCTATGCGCTGCACCCCTATACCGACCACAAGGCGCATCTCGAGACCGGCCCGGTCGTCATCAGCCGCGGCAAGGGCGTCCGGGTCTATGACGACCAGGGCAAGGAATACATCGAGAGCGTCGCCGGGCTGTGGTGCGCCAGCCTCGGCTTCGACAACGAGCGCCTGGTCCAGGCCGCCGCGACGCAGATGCGCAAGCTCCCGTTCTACCACGCCTTCACCGCCAAGTCGCACGAGCCGCTGATCGACCTCAGCGAGATGCTGATCGAGCGTGCGCCGGCGAAGATGAGCAAGGTCTTCTTCGCCAACTCCGGGTCGGAGGCGAACGACAGCGCCATCAAGATGATCTGGTACATGAACAACGCGATCGGCCGGCCCGAGAAGAAGAAGCTGATCGCCCGGATCAAGGGCTACCACGGCATCACCCTCGCCGCCGCCTCGCTCACCGGCCTGCCGGTGAACCACAAGCTGTTCGACCTGCCGCTGCCGGGCTTCCACCACGTCTCGACGCCGCACCACTACCACAACGCCCTGCCCGGCGAATCCGAGGAGGCCTTCGCCACCCGCCTCGCCGAGGAGCTGGACGCCAAGATCATCGCCGAGGGGCCGGAGACGGTCGCCGCCTTCTGGGCCGAGCCGATCATGGGCGCCGGCGGCGTCATCCTGCCGCCCGCCACCTACTTCCCGAAGATCCAGGCGGTGCTGAAGAAGCACGACGTGCTGATGGTGGTCGACGAGGTGATCTGCGGCTTCTGGCGCACCGGCAGCTACTGGGGCAGCCAGACGCTCGGCATCGAGCCGGACATCCTGGTCTGCGCCAAGGCGCTCAGCGCCTCCTACCTGCCGATCTCGGCGGTGATGGTGAACGAGAAGGTCTTCCAGGGCATCGCCGAGGGGTCGTCGACCATCGGCACCTGGGGCCATGGCTTCACCTATTCCGGCCATCCGGTGCCGGCCGCGGTCGCCATCGAGACGCTGAAGATCTACGACGAAATGAACATGGGCGACCATGTGGCGAAGGTCGGTGCCTATCTCCAGGCGCAGCTCCGCGCCCGCTTCGCCGACCACCCGCTGGTCGGCGAGGTCCGCGGCACCGGCATGATCGGCGCCGTCGAGCTGGTGGCCGACAAGGCGACCAAGCGCAACTTCGACCCAGCGCAGAAGGTCGGCATCCGCCTGACCAAGGTCGGCGAGCAGAACGGCGTCATCCTGCGCTCCATGGCCAATGACAGCCTCGGCTTCTCCCCGCCGCTGATCATCACCGAGGAGGAGGTCGACGAGATGCTGAACCGCTTCGGCAAGTCGCTGGACGAGATCATGGTGACGGTCCGCCGCGAAAGCCTCGCCGCGGTCTGACCTGGCCGAGCTGAAAGAGTCCATGGCTTGAACACGATGGATGCGGCGCGGCCCTGGTGGGCCGCGCCGAGCTTCCCCCTGGCCGTCGCGCTGGCGATCGCGCCGGCGGCCGGGGTGCTGCAGTCGAAGGCACTGGCCCCCATCGCGGTTGTCGCGCTGGCGGGCTGCGTGCTGGCGCATCGGCGGGCGCTGGGCGGCTGGTCCTGGCCGGTGGATTTCCCCCGCAATATCCTGGCCGGGCTGGCCCTGGCGACCTTCGGCTGGGCGGCGCTGACCGCCGCCTGGGCGCCGGAGCCCTGGCGGGCGCTCGGCACCGCGCTGCAGCTCGGCGGCTTCGTCGCCCTCGGCATCGCCGCCGCAAGGGCGGTGGCGGCCGATGCCGTGGCGGCGCAGCGCCGGCTGCTGCGGCTGGCGACCGCCGGGCTGGTCGGCGGGCTGGCGCTGGCCGGGCTGGATGCCGCCAGCGGCAATGCCATCCGCGCCGCGGTGCGCGGGCTCGAGACCATCCCGCCCGGCCTCGCCTTCGGCCTCAAGCCGGCGGCCTCGGCCATGGCGCTGTGGCTGCCGCTGGTGGCGGCGGCGCCGCTGCCGCGCTGGCTGCGGGCGCTGGTCCTGCTCGGCGGCGCGGCGGTGCTGGTGGCGCTGCCGGGGGAAGCGGCCAAGCTGGCGGTCGGCGCGGCGCTGGTCACCGGCGCGGTGGCGCTGCTGCTGCCGCGGCGGACCGCCGTCACCCTCGGCGCGGCACTGGCGCTGGCGATCATCGCCATGCCGCTGGCGCTCGGCCCGGTGCTGACCCGCGGGGTGCCGGCGGCGGGGATCCCTCCCTCGGCGGCGCACCGGCTGCTGATCTGGGATTTCGTCATCCACCGCATCGACGACCGGCCGCTGCTGGGCTGGGGCATGGAGGCGAGCCGCAGCATCCCCGGCCGGTCGGACCATCCGGGGCCGGCGGCGCTCGGCCGCTTCGGGCTCGACGGCGGCTCGGCGAGCCATGGCTGGCTGGCCACCGCCCAGCTGCTGCCGCTGCATCCGCACAATGGCGCGCTGCAGCTCCGGCTGGAGCTCGGCTGGCCGGGCGTGGTGCTGGCGGCGCTGCTGGCGGCGGGGCTGGCGCTGGCCTGCGGCAATGCGGTCGCGCTGGCCATGCTGGCGGCCGGCGCGGTGACGGCGATGCTGAGCTTCGGCATCTGGCAGGAATGGTGGGTCGGCGCGGAGCTGCTCGCGCTGGCCGCCGCCGCCGGGGTGCCGCGGCGCGAGGCCGATCAGGCCTCGTCCGAGAGCCGGTAGCCCACCGCCGGCTCGGTCCGCAGCAGCCCGGCGGCGGGGCCGAGCTTCTGCCGCAGCTGGCCGACATAGACCCGCAGGTACTGCGCATCCTCGGCATGCGCCGGGCCCCAGATGGCGGTCAGCAATTGCCGCTGCGTCACCACCCGGCCGCTGGCCCGCAGCAGCGCCACCAGTAGCGACCATTCGCGCGGGGTCAGCTTCAGCGGCTGGCCTTCCACCCGGGCCTGGCGGCGGCCGAGGTCGACCTCGAGCCCGGCCAGCCGCACCACCCCGGCCGGGTCGGGCGCCCCAGCGGCGGCGGCGGCCCGGCGCAGCGCCGCCCGCACCCGGGCCAGCAGCTCGCCGAGGGCGAAGGGCTTCTCGACGTAGTCGTCCGCCCCGGCGTCCAGCGCCGCGACCTTCTCCGCCTCCCGCTCCCGCGCCGAGACGATGATGACCGGCGCGGCGCAGAAGCCGCGCAGCCGGGCCAGCACCTGCTGCCCGTCGAGGTCGGGCAGGCCGAGGTCGAGCAGCACCAGCGCCGGGCTGCGGGTGGCGGCCAGCCGCAGGCCTTCCGCCGCGGTCTCGGCGCGCAGCGGGGCATAGCCGGCCGCCTCCAGCGCCGGGCCGAGGAAGCGGTGGATCTGCGGCTCGTCGTCGATGACCAGGATGCGGGGGCCCTCGGGCTGGCTCATGCCGGGAAGCGCAGGATCAGCCGGGTGCCGCGGCCGCCGGGCAGGATGGGGCTCTCGGCGCCGATCCGCCCGCCCATGGCCTGGGTCAGGCCGCGGCCGATGGCGAGGCCGAGGCCGCTGCCGGCGGCGATCCGGTCGGCCCGGCTGGCGCGGAAGAAGGGGGCGAAGATCCGCCCCAGCTCGCCCGAGGGGATGCCCGGGCCGTCGTCCTCCACCAGCATCGCCACTTCCATGCCCTCCCGCCGCGCCGCGACCGTGACCGCGCCCTCCGGGCCGGAGAATTTGAGGGCGTTGTCGAGCAGATTGCCCAGCACCTGGTCAAGCAGCGCCGGATCGAGCCGCGGCTCCGGCAGCCCCGGCTCGATGCGGCGGCGGATGCGGCGGCCGGTGGCGCGTTCCAGCCGGGCGGCGGCGGCCTCCAGCGCCTCGGCGACGTCGACCGGCTCGCGGCGGGGCTCGACCTGGCCATTCTCCAGCCGGACGATGTCGAGGATGTTGCCGATGGTCCGGGTCAGCCGCACCGTCTCCTCCTCGGCGGCGGTCAGCAGATCCTCGCGCACCGCCGCCGGCAGGTTGGCGGCCCGCAGGGTGCCGAGGGCGCCGCGGATGGCGGTCAGCGGCGTCCGCAGGTCGTGGCCGAGCGAAGTCAGGAGCGCGACCCGGAGCTGCTCGGTCTCGGCCCGGGCGGCGGCGCGGGCGCCGGCCTCCATCAGCTCGGCGCGCTCGATCGCGACCGCCGCCTGGTCGAGCAGCGCATCCAGCGTCCGGTCGGCCTCGGCCTCCAGCGCCGCCGCGTCGCCGAGCCGCAGCCCGAGCAGCCCGACCGTGCCGCGGGCGGTGCGCATCGGGCGGAATTGCCAGGCGGTGCCGGCCGGCAGGGTATCGGTGCCGCGACCGGTCGGGCGGCCATGCGCCAGGGCCCAGCGCGCCGCGGCCATGGCCGCCGCGTCCGGCTCGGCCTCCTGCGGCACGGCGGCGCGGAGCACCGGTTCGGCGTCCGTCTGGCCCGGTGGCGGGGGCAGCGGCATGAGCACGCAGGCGGGGCGGCCGGCGATGCGCTCGGCCTGGCGCGCCACCGCCTCCAGCAGGTCGCCCGGGGTGCCGGCGGCACCGAGCAGCCGGCTGAACTCGACCAGCCGCCGCAGCCCGTGCAGCCGCGCCTGGGCCGCCCGCACCGAGCGGCCGAGCCCGCCGGTGGTGCCGGCCAGCAGCAGCGCCACCAGGGCGAAGACCACGACGCCCACCACGTCCTGCGGTCCGGCGATCGCCAGCGTGTAGCGCGGCGGCAGGAACAGGAAATTCCAGGCGAGGAAGGCCAGCGCCGCCGCCGCCAGCCCCTGTGCCGGGCCGAAGCCCACCGCCGCGGCGACGATGGCGACGAGGTAGATCATGCCCATCGCGCCTTCCGGCACGGTGCCGTCGGTGGCGAAGGCGACCAGCGTCGCGCCGGCGACCAGCGCCGGCACCGCCGCCCAGCCGAACCAGCGCGGCAGGGCGGGCCGGGGCCGCGGGGCGCGCAGCGGCGCGGCCGGCTCGGGCACCAGGTGCAGGGTGTAACCGGCGCCCTGGCGCAGCAGCGCCGTCGCCAGGCCGCGCCGCCACCAGGCCGGGCGGCCGCGGCCGAGCACGAGGTGGGTGGGGTTGCGGGCCCGCGCCTCGGCCAGGCTGGCGCGCGGCAGGTCGGCCGCCACCACCGTCTCGGCCTCGGCGCCGAGTCCCTCGGCGAGGCGGAGCGCGGCCGCGGCGACGCCGCCGGCCGCGAGCGCCGCCGGCCGCTCGACATGCAGCGCCAGCAGCGGCGCCCGCAGCGCATCGGCAATCCGCCGGGCGTGGTGGACCACCGCCGCGGCACCGGCATCGCCGCCGAGCAGCGCCAGCACCCGGTCGCCGCTCGGCCAGGGACCGGCGATGGCGTGGCTGCGCATGTAGCCGGTGACGTCGGCATCGACCCGGTCGGCGGTGCGGCGGAGCGCGAGTTCGCGGAGCGCCGCCAGGTTGCCCTCGCGGAAGAAGCCGCGCAGGGCGCGGGCCGCCTGGTCGGGGCGGTAGACCTTGCCCTGGCGCAGCCGCTCCAGCAGCTCGGCCGGGGGGAGGTCGATCAGCTCGACCGCATCGGCCTCGGCCAGCACCCGGTCGGGCACGGTCTCCGCCACGCGGATGCCGGTGATGCGGGCGACCGGCTCCGACAGGCTTTCCAGGTGCTGGATGTTCATGGTGGTCCAGACCTCGATGCCGGCGGCGCGCAGCTCCGCCACGTCCTGCCAGCGCTTGGGGTGGCGGCTGCCGGGGGCGTTGCTATGGGCCAGCTCGTCCAGCAGCAGCACCGCGGGGCGGCGGGCGAGCGCGGCGTCGAGGTCGAATTCGGCGAGGCGGGGGTCGCCGGGGGCGATGCGGGGCAGCACGGGCAGGGTGCCGAGCTGGGCTTCCGTCTCCGCCCGGCCGTGGGTCTCGATGAGGCCGGCCAGGACATCGGTGCCGCCGGCCTGACGGCGGCGGGCCTCCTCCAGCATGGCGTAGGTCTTGCCGACGCCGGGGGCGGCGCCGAGGAAGACCTTCAGCCGGCCCCTGCCCTCCCGGGCCGCGACGGCGAGCAGGGCATCGGGGTCGGGCCTGGATTGGGACATGCGGCCAGCATAGCGCAGCCGGGTGGGGCGGCGAATTTGCCGGGGCGGGCGGCAGGCCGGTAGAAGCGGGCTTCAGCCGCGCCCGCTGCGGCCCCTCGGCGCGGGGGCCGCGCGGGTCCACTTCAAGCCCAGGCCGCCGCGGCCTGCGGAGGGATCGCCGCATGCAGCGCCAGGGGCTCGACGGGACCATGACCGCGGCGGCGCCGCGCCCGAGCGCGGCCGAGAGCCCCGCCCGGCGGGCGCTGCGGCGCTTCCTGCGGCATCGGCTGGCGGTGTTCGGGCTGGTGGTGGTGGTCGCCTTCCTCCTGGCGGCGCTGCTGGCGCCCTGGATCTCCCCGGCAGATCCGCTGCAGACCTCCTGGACCGCGATCCGCAAGCCGCCCTCCGCCGAACATTGGTTCGGCACGGACGAGAACGGGCGGGACGTGCTCTCCCGGGTGCTCTGGGGGGCGCGGGCCTCGATGGCGGCGGGGGTGATCTCGGTGACGGTGGCGCTGCTGATCGGGGTGCCGGTCGGGCTGCTGGCGGGGCTGGCGGGGGGCTGGACGGATACGCTGGTCTCCCGCGTCGCGGATGCGATGCTCTCGGTGCCCTTCCTGATCCTGGCCATCGCCCTGGCCGCCTTCCTCGGGCCGGCGCTGGAGAATGCCATGCTGGCGATCGCCATCACGGCCTCGCCGGTCTTCGTCCGGTTGGCGCGGGGCATGACGCTCGAGGTCAAGGCGACGGATTGGGTGGAGGCGGCCCGCGCCCTGGGCAACCCGCCCTGGCGGCTCGGGCTGCTGCACGTGCTGCCGAACATCGTGCCGCCGCTGCTGGTGCAGGCGACGCTCTCCATCGCCGAGGCGATCATCGCCGAGGCCTCGCTCAGCTTCCTCGGGCTCGGGCAGCAGCCGCCGGCGCCGAGCTGGGGGTCGATGCTGAATTCGGCGCAGCGCTTCCTGACCCAGGCGCCCTGGCTGGCGGTCTTCCCGGGGCTGGCGATCTTCCTGGTGGTGCTGGCCTTCAACCTGATGGGCGACGGGCTGCGGGATGCGCTCGACCCGCGCAGCGAGCGGAAATAAATTCCGCTCAAATTCGCTCAATTCGGCTCAATGCCGCTCAAGCGTCGCCGGCCAGTCCGTTGATCCTGCAGAATTTTGCCGGGGAAATTTTAGAATTGAGCGTTTTAGGGGCCAGGGCCGCCAGCCGGGCGCGAAGGCCCGGCTGACGCTAGGCTTATAATCCTGTTCCGCGGACGGATGCAAGGCTCAGGCGAAGTGGGAGGCGAGCTCGGCGTCGGGCAGGTTGGTGTAGTCCTTGCTCATCGTCGTCTCGACCTTGGCGGCGGCCTCCTTGCTCAGGCCCTCGCGGATGCCGTGCAGGACCTGCGGGGCGGCGGCGATCACCAGGTTGTCGGTCTGGTGGCGGCGGATGGCCTCGTTCAGGTGGTCGGCGATGGCCTTGGCGAAGTGAGACTCGGCCTGGTCCTTGGGATCGGCCTTGGGGGCCTTGAGCTGGCTGGTGCCGCTGTCGGCGTTCTCGACGTCGTTCGCCTTGCCGGAGGCGTCGAAGCTGCGGAGCGTGCGCATGCCGTCGTCGGTCTTGGTGAGGATGCGGGCCTTGCCGCCATCGGCGACGACGTACCAGGTATTGGTGGGCTTGCTCATGCGGGGGTTGCTCCGGTTGGCCGGCCCGGGGCGGGCCGGCAGATGGGGTGCAACGCCGCAGCCGGCGGTTCGGGTGCAGCCTGGCGCGATCCCCGGCGGGGCCACGGCACCGGCCGGGCATTAATTATTTTAAGATCAATGGTTTGTCGCCGCCTGCTGAAGTCCCGGCGCAAGCCAGTTCCCGGGCTAGAGCGCGTAGGCGGCGCGTTCGAAGGCGTCGAGCAGCGCCAGCACCTTGGGGTCGGCGAAGGGCAGGCTCTGGGTCACCAGCACCCCGGCGAGGTCGCGGGCCGGGTCGATCCAGTAATAGGTATTGCCGAGGCCGGCCCAGGCCATGCTGCCGGGGCCGCGGCCGCCCTCCGGGTGGGCCTGCTCGTTCAGCATGAAGGCGCAGGACCAGGACTTGGGCTGGCCGGGGAAGAACTCGGCATCGTGCGAGGCGCCCGGCAGGACGCTGACCAGGCGGGAGACCTTCAGCGCGCCCATCTGGCTGCGGCCGAGCGCGGCGGTGGTCTCGGGCGCTAGGATGCGGGCGCCGTCCAGCGTGCCGCCGGCCAGGACCATGCGGCAGAAGCGCAGGTAGTCCGGCGCGGTGGAGTAGAGGCCGCCGCCGCCCATGTGGAATTCGGGGTCCTGCGGGATCTCGAAGGGGATGGGCTTGAGGGTGCCCTCGGCGGTGCGGACATGCATGGCGGCGAGGCGGCCGCGCATGGCGGGCGTGAGGCGGAAGCCGGTATCGGCCATGCCGAGGGGGCCGGTGATGCCCTCGGCTATGGCCTCGGCCAGGGTCCGGCCGGTGACGGCCTCCACCGCCAGCCCGGCCCAGTCGATGCCGATGCCGTAGTTCCAGGCGGTGCCGGGGTCGGCGACGAGGGGGGTGCGGAGGGCGGCGCGGCGGCAGGTGGCGATGGCGGGGGTGCCCGCCTGCTGCATGTAGCGGAGGATATCCCCGTTCCAGGTGTTGTAGCTGAAGCCCGAGGTATGGGTGAGGAGCTGGCGGAGGGTGATGCGGCCGCGGGCAGGGCGGAGGATGGGCTCGCCCCCGGGGGTGAAGCCTTCCAGCACCTCGGGCGCGGCGAGCTCGGGGAGGATGTCGGCGATCGGGCCGTCGAGGCTGAGGCGGCCGGCCTCGACCTGCTGCAGGGCGGCGATGCTGGTGATCGCCTTGGTCATGGAGGCGATCCAGACCACGGTGTCGGGGGTGAAGGGCACCGCGGGCTCGGCGGCGGAGCGGAGGCCGAAGGCGCCGGTGTAGAGGGTGCGGGTGGAGGTCCCGATCGTGGCGGCGAGGCCGGTGGTGGTGCCGGAGGTGATGGCGGCGGCGAGGAGGGTGGAGAGGGTTTGGGACATATGACGCCTCGTACTAATTTTTTGTTATTTGAAACAAATCATGGATTGCACTCAGCGATTTCACACAAAATCCATAAATTTAGGGCGGCACAACACTCATGCATCCAAGCAAAATGCTGGCACCAACGCACTGTAACAATAGCAACTCTCCAAACGCGGAATTTTGTTCTGATAAAATAACTTGTTGCCGCGAAAATTTTTCTGATAGATTGATGCTGTAGCAGTTTGGTTCAGCAACCAGGGTCATTAACAATGATTACAGACGCTTTCGAGGGACTGGCGCAGTCATTGCGAATTTTTTTCGAAGCACACTTTCAATCACAGCGACTTCTCTTCATTGACCCACACGAAGCTTCAGGAAACATCGAGCAAGCGCTTAGTGGGGTCCTAAACTCATTTCACAGCATCTACGATATAATGTCCAAAACCCACAAGGAGATTTTTAATTGGAATGAATTCCCAGAAACAGCAACTATTCTTGCCATAAGAAATGCTAGACATCACAATCTCGCCAATCGAATTCGCGGAATTTATACGTATCATTTACAGCAAGCCCACCCTGAAGATTTTAAAGAATACCTTTTGGTGGACTACCCTGAATCGGACGACGGAGGTGACACCTTTGACACTCCCGTAAGCTGGTATGACTTGGAAACATTACTTTCGATGCCACCCACTAAGACTAGGCTTCGCCCCAATGTAAATAGCTTGATTTCGGAATATATGATGAGAGATATATTTAACAAGTACCCGTCTAAATACTCTATTGAAAAGCAGGTGATATTTTTCAATATAATCCCTATAGTAGTAAATGCCGCGATAAAGATTTCTCCTTTGATAAAATCTTTTGTGAAAGCCAGATCTCTCGAAGCTAAAACATACCTCGATCTCTTTTCGTTTATGGATTCCATAAATACAAAAAAACATATCATCGATAAAATTCAAATATCCCTTCCCTCTTAGTTGAAATCTGTGTTTTTATTGCAGTCGCTTTCCCACAATTGTTGAATTTGTTTTGATTCGTGCACTGCTTCAAATACCGGTCCAGGCCGGGTTCCGGCCTGGTGGGTGGGTCCGGGAGGGCGACGCCCTCCCGGCCTTGGCTGCTACCCCCCCTGCCCCTTCTTATGCGCCGCCAGCGCCATCAACCGCCGGTCCCGCCAGCCGCTCCGCCCCGCGATCCTCTCCAGCGGCAGCGCCGCCCGCCGGGCCTCCGTCACCCGCTCCACCGTCGCCGCGTCGTAGTCGTAGGGGGTCTGTTCCTCGGTGATGCCGCCCATCAGCGGGCCGAAGCGCTCGACGTAGTCGGCCACGCCGCCGGGGGCGTTGAGGTCGATGGTCTCGAAGGGCCCCATGAAGGACCAGCGCAGGCCGAGCCCGTCCTTCACGCAGGCATCGACGTCGGCCGGGGACATCACCCCGTCCCGCACCATGCGGAAGGCCTCGGCCACCAGCGCCGCCTGGAGGCGGTTGAGGACGAAGCCGCGGGTCTCCTTCAGCGCCACCACCGGCACCTGGCCGACCCGGTCCATCAGGGCGCGGGTGCGGGCGATGACGGCCGGGTCGGTCCAGGGGGCGCCGACCAGCTCGACCAGGGGGATGAGGTAGGGCGGGTTCACCGGGTGGGCGACCAGGCAGCGGCCGCGGCCGCGCAGGTTGCCGGTGAAGTCGCTGGCCGGGATGCCGCTGGTCGAGGAGGCGAGCACCACCTCCGGGCCGCAGAGCCGGTCGAGCTCGGCGAAGAGCTCCTGCTTCGGGAGGAGGCGTTCGGGCCCGTTCTCCTGCACGTGGGTGGCGCCGGCGACGCAGTCGGCCAGGGTTTCCGCGGCGGCGATGCGGGCGGCGATGGCGGCGGGGGCCTCGGTGACCAGGCCGGCGGCGTGCAGGTCGGCCAGGCTCTCGGCGATGAGGCCGAGCGCCGCCTCGGCCACGCCCGGGGCCTTGTCCCAGAGGGTGACGGGCAGGCCGGCGCGGGCGAAGACCATGGCCCAGGCGCGGCCGATGAGGCCGGCGCCAACAATTGCTATTTTATCCATGGCACGTTTCCCGTCACGATCCGTTGCATGCGGCGCGCTTGATAGTGGCGCCGGCGCGGGCGATGTAACGGCCTGCCATGATGGAACGCAACGTGACGATGGATGCCCGCCAACCCGCACCCGGTCCCGTGCTCCGCCCGGCCGGTGGCAGCCCCCTGCCGCTGACGACGCCGCTGGTCTGGGCCTGGGGCGGCGTGCTGCTGACCGCCTCGACCTGGCTGGTCGGCGTGATCGCGCTGGTCCGCAGCGTCGGCGGGCTGTTCGACTGATGGTGGCCGAGGTCGCGCGCGGCGCCCTGGGCGCCTGGGTGGGGTTGCGGACGCGCTGGCGGGGGCTGGCGCTGCCGGTCTTCGCCTCGCCGCTGCTGCCGGCGGCGCTGCTGTTTGCGATCGGCGACGACGACCGGGCGGCGCTGGGCGCGGTGCTGGGCTTCGGCGCCAGCCTGCTGGCCGCGCGGGTGCTGCGGCGCGGGCGGACGGGGGATGCCAGGCGGGCCTCCTTCCTGATGGCGGCGGGCACCGGGCTGGCGGCGAGCCTGGCCGGCGACATGGGCAGCGTGATGCCCTTCGTCTTCGGCGCCGGGGCGCTGTTCGGCACCCGCATGATGTACCAGGCGCTGCCCGAGGTGGCGCCGCCCCCGCCGCCGCCGAAGCCCGAGCCGGTTGCAGTTCCGGCGGCGCCCGACCGGGCGGCGGGCGTGGTGGCCGAGAGCCGGGCGCGGCTGGCGCGGATCGAGGCGGTGGCCGAGCGCCGGGCCGACCCGAGGCTGCGGGGCGTGGCCTCCGCGATGGAGGGGGTGCTGGACGACCTGACCCAGCATCCGGACCGGCTGCCGCAGGCGCGCCGCTTCCTGGCCGTGCACCTCGACGGGCTGGAGCGCATCACCGCCCGGCTCGAGGCCGGGGCGGCGGCGCCGGAGGGCCTGCCGCCGCTGCTCGACGAGTTGACCCGGACCGCCGGGGAGTTGCGGGAGAGGCTGTCGCGCGAGGAGAGCGCGGCGCTCGAGATCCAGGTGAAGGTGCTGTCAGACCGGCTGCGCGAGGAAGGCTACCGATGAGCAACACGATCCAGACCACGCCCGAAGTGGCACTCGAGCCGGTGCTGCCGCCGCGCGAGGCCGAGGTGGCGAAGCTGGCGGCGCGGCTCGACATCGCCGACCCCGCCAGCATCCTGCGCTTCGGCCAGGAGGCGCAGAACCGCGCGACGGTCGCCGCCGACGCCATGCTGGAAGGCGCCAAGAACCGCGAGGCGGGCGAGGCCGGGGTCACGCTCTCGACCCTGATCGGCACGCTGCGCGGCTTCGACATGCGCGGCCTGGGCGACAAGGTCGGCTTCTTCGCCCGGCTGTTTGGTAAGGCGCGGGCGGAGACGGCCAAGGTCCTGCAGCGCTACGAGACAATCAAGGGCCAGGTGGAGGCGGTGGGCGACAAGCTCGACACCCACCGCACCCGGCTGCTCGAGGACGTGGAGAAGCTGGAGCGGCTCTATGCCGCGACGCTCGAGTGGTTCCATGCGCTCGGCGACCACATCGCCGCCGGCGACACGGTGCTGAAGCGGGTGGATGGAGAAGCGATCCCGGCCATGGCGCGGGAGGTCGAGGGCGGCGATTCGACCGCGGCGCAGAAGCTGCGCGACCTCCGCACCGCGCGGGACGAGCTGGAGCGGCGGGTGCACGACCTGCGGCTGACCCGGCAGGTGGCGATGCAGGCGCTGCCCTCAATCCGGCTGATCCAGGAGAACGACAAGGCGCTCGCCGCCAAGATCCAGAGCGTCATCGCCAATACCGTGCCGCTGTGGCGCCAGCAGCTGGCCCAGGCGCTGGCGATCCAGAACATGCGGGAGGCCGGGCGCAGCCTGAAGGACGCGACCGACCTGACCAACGAGCTGCTGACCGGCAATGCCGAGCGGCTGCGCCAGGGCAATGCCGAGGCGCGGGTGCAGATCGAGCGCGGCGTCTTCGACATCGAGGCGGTGAAGAAGGCCAATGCCTCGCTCGTCGCCACCATCGAGGACAGCCTGCGGATCGCCAACGACGCCCAGGCGCAGCGGGCGAGCGCGACCAAGGAGCTGGAGAAGGCGGAGGGCGAGATCCGCCGGGTGCTGGTGGCGGCCCGGGCCAGCGGCGGGCGCGGGCAGGAGCCGTCCAAGCCCTTCTGACCGGTGCTCTCGGCATCGGGCCTTGACGGCGGCGCGGGCGTCGCCTCCTAGGGCGGGAAAACCGGGAGCTTCCGCATCATGTTCACCCGTCGCGCCGCGCTGGCCAGCGGCCTCGTCCTCGCCGCCCCCGCCATCGCCCAGCCGGCCTGGCCGGCCGGGCCGATCCGCCTGGTGGCGCCCTTCCCGCCCGGCGGCAGCGTCGATGCCATCTCGCGCCTGCTGCAGCCGCATCTGAGCGCGGCGCTCGGCGTGCCGGTGGTGGTCGACAACAAGGGCGGCGCCTCCGGCTCGATCGGCACGCGGGAGGTCGCCCGCGCGGCGCCCGACGGGAATACCTGGGTGCTGGTCTTCGACACCCATGCGGTGAACCCGGCGCTGATCCCGAACATGGGCTTCGACACCCAGAAGGACCTGGCGCCGGTGCTGCTGATCGGCACCGCGGCCATGCTGGTCACCGCCCACAAGTCGCGGCCCTGGCAGGATTTCAAGCAGCTTCTGGCAGCGGCCAAGGCGAAGCCGGATACCATCAGCTACGGCACCATCGGCAACGGCTCGCTGGCGCATCTGACCATGAAGCTGATCGAGCGCGAGACCGGCACCAGCTTCGTGCACGTCCCCTATCGCGGCGGCGGGCCGCTGGTGACCGCCTCGGCGACCGGCGAGGTCGATCTGCCGACCGCGACCGGCACCGTGCTCGCCTCGCAGATCGAGGCGGAGGCGATCCGGCCGCTGGTCAGCACCGGCTCCCGCCGGGCGCGGGTCGCGCCGGGCGTGCCGACGCTGACCGAACTCGGCGTGCCGGTGACCGCCGATGCCTTCTGGGGCGTGCTGGCCCCGGCGGCGACTCCGGCGCCGATCCGCGCCCGCTTCGAGGCGGCGCTGCGCACGGCGCTGGCGGTGCCGATGGTGCAGGAGCGGCTGACCGCCACGCTCGGCGTCGACCTGGACCCGAAGGGCGGCCCGGAATTCGGCGCCTTCCTGGCCAAGGCGATCGAAACCTGGGGCAAGGTGGTGCGGGACAACGGCATCCGGCCGGATTGAGCGGCGCGGCCGGGTCCCGCCGGGCGGGGAATGCGTCCCGCGCGGGAATACTCGGCGGTTTTTATTGAAGAGTGACCGGTTTTCCGCGCGCTGGACTGAACCGTTTCTGGTCCGCGCGCCCGAGGGAGGTTTGCGCCGATGCCCACCCGCCGCGCCGTGCTTGCCGCGAGCCTTGCCCTCGGCGCCGGCGCCGCCCGCGCCCAGCCCGCCTGGCCCGCCGGGCCGATCCGCATCATCGCCCCCTTCCCGCCCGGCGGCAGCGTCGACACCATCGCCCGGCTGCTGGTGCCGGCGCTGCAGGTCAGCCTCGGCGTGCCTGTCGTGGTCGAGAACCGCTCCGGCGCGGCGGGGGCGCTCGGCACCCAGGCGGCGGCGCGGGCGGCGCCCGACGGCAATACCTGGGTGCTGGTCTTCGACAGCCATGCGACGGCCAATGCACTGAACCCGAATGCCGGCTTCGATGCGAAGCGCGACTTCGCCCCGGTGATGCTGCTGGCGACCGCGCCGATGCTGCTGACGACGCCGGCGGGCCGGCCCTGGACCAGCCTGGCCGAGGTGGCGGCGGCGGCGAAGGCGAGGCCGGACACCATCACCTACGGCACCGTCGGCGCCGGCAGCCTGGCGCATCTGACGATGGAGGTGCTGCAGCAGCGCGGCGGCTTCAGCCTGGTGCACGTGCCCTACCGCGGCGGCGGGCCGCTGGCGACGGCGGCGGTCTCGGGCGAGGTCGACCTCGCCATCGCCTCCCGCGTCGGGCTCGGCGGCCAGGTGGGGACGCGGCTGCGGGCGCTGGTGCAGACCGGGGCGGCGCGTTCGGCCTCCCTCCCCGACCTGCCGACGGTCGCCGAATCGGGCTTCCCCGGCGTCGACGCCGAGGCCTTCTGGGGCGTGCTGGGCCCGGCCGGGGTGCCGGCGGCGGTGCTGGCGCGCTTCGCCGCGGCGCTGGCCGCGGCGCTGGCCGAGCCGGTGGTGCGGCAGCGGCTGGTCGAGGGCCAGGGGGTGGACATCGTCGGCGGCACACCGGGCGAATTCGCCGCCTTCCTCGACCGGCAGATGGCGGCCTGGGGACAGGTGGTGCGGGAGCGGGGCATCAAGGCGGAGTGAGCCGCCGCAGGCCCCCGCCCGCCGGGATCAGGCGTCGCGGGTGGCCTTGCGGCCCTCGCCGGCGCCGGGCTTGCCCTCGGCGCGGCGGTCCTGGCCCGGCCCGCTGAGGTCGGTGAGCGCCCGGGCCAGCATCGCCGCCCCGACCCGCGGCACGAAGAGCGAGGTCGTCTTGGCCGCGGCATGGCGGAACTGCAGCAGGATGCGGCCGTCGCGGGCCATGGTCGCCATGCAGCCGGCGGTGTCGAGCGGCGGCTTGTCGGCCGAGGTGACGGCGCGGCCGAGCGGGTTGCCCTGCTCGATCCGGATGCGGTGGGCGTCGTCGGCGGCGGCGCGCAGGTTGAGCAGCAGCTTCTCGGCCAGCAGTAGGGGCAGCTCGACCGACAGCGGGCCTTCCTCGGTGACCAGCGTGATCCGCAGGCCTTCCGGGCTGACGACGATGTCGTCCGAGAGGCCGATTACATTGCGCTGGGTCATCGAAATGTCCTGAAATACTGCGGCATCTATACTGCACGAATATTGTATACTTTCTGTCGGCCAGGACCAGTTGAAATCTGGCGGAAAAAAGGCAGGCCCGCCCCGGAGCGACCCGGGTGTGGCCCGGGCGCCGCAAGCGGCAGCGGCGGCCATGCCGCCTTGACCGCGCGGCGCGTCCGCGGTCCCATCGCGCCGACATCCGCTACATAGGGAGAATACGTCATGCGCGCCTGGGCCGTGGTCGAAACGGGCAAGCCGTTGCAGGAAATCGAGATGCCGACGCCGGAGCCGAAAGGTGCCGAGGTGCTGCTGGAAGTGACGCATGCCGGCGTCTGCCATTCCGACCTGCATATCTGGGAAGGCGAATACGACCTCGGCAGCCGGGGCAAGATGCGGCTGACCGACCGTGGGGTGAAGCTGCCGCTGGCCATGGGCCACGAGATCGTCGGCCGCGTGGCCAAGCTCGGGCCGGATGCGGCCAACCAGGGCAGCAAGGTCGGCGACATCCGCGTCGTCTACCCCTGGGTCGGCTGCGGCAAATGCGCCGTCTGCCAGCGCGACGAGGAGAACATGTGCCTGAACGGGCGCAGCCTCGGCGTCTACCAGAACGGCGGCTACGCGACGCATGTGCTGGCCACCCACGTGAAGCACCTGATCGACATCGAGGGCGTCGATCCCTCGCTGGCCGCGACCTATGCCTGCTCGGGCGTCACGGTCTATTCCGCCATCAACAAGCTGCTGCCGATGGAGCCGGACGAGCCGATCGTGGTCGTCGGCGCCGGCGGCCTCGGGCTGAATGCCATCGCCATCCTGAAGGCGCTCGGCCACAAGCGGATCTGCGTGGTGGACGTCAGCGAGGAGAAGCTGGCGGCGGCCAAGGCGCAGGGCGCGACGGATGCCGTGCTGGCGGGCGCCGAGGGCACCACCGACCGGATCATCAAGGCCTGCGGCGGCGCGGTCGCCGGCGTGGTCGACCTGGTGAACGGCACGCAAACGGCGCGCTATGCCTTCGATGCGCTGCGCAAGGGCGGCAAGCTGGTGCAGGTCGGGCTCTTCGGCGGCGAGCTCGGGATCCCGCTGCCGCTGATGCCGATCAAGGCGCTGACCATCCAGGGCAGCTACGTCGGCAACGTCAAGGAGCTGCGGGCGCTGATCGACATCGCCAAGAAGGGGCTGATCCCCGCCATCCCGGTGGAGAACACGCCGCAGCGCAATGCCGATGCGGTGCTGCACCGGCTGAAGGACGGCAAGATCACCGGCCGCGTGGTGCTCGTCGCGGAGTGAGCGAGGGCGGCCCCCCCGGCTACGGGGGCCTGCCCTTTGTCCCACCCTTCGTCCCGCCATACCCGCCCCGGCCGGAGCGGCTGCCGCCCTGGCGGGCGCTGATCCGGGAGGGGCGGCGGAACAGCCTCGCGGTCCTGCCCCGCATCGCCTATGAGCGGGACCTGCTGACGACGCGGGTGCTGAGCCGCGACATCGTGCTCGTCAACAGCCCGGCGACGGTGCAGGAAGCCTTCGTCGACAAGCACGAGGTCTTCCAGCGGAAAAGCCCGCAATTCCGCTTCGCCCTGGTGCCGCTGGTCGGCGACAGCATGTTTGCCAGCGACGGCGCGCTGTGGCGCGAGCGGCGGCGGCTGATGGCGCCGGTGACGCATGCCTCCCGCATGGCCGAGCTGCTGCCGCCGGTGACCGAGACCGTCGCGGAATGCCGGGCGGAGTGGGCGCGGCTGCCCTCGGGCACGCTGGTCGACGTGCTGGCGGCGATGGGCCAGCTGGCGGCGGCGATCATCTGCCGCAGCCTGTTCGGCCGGGCGCTGGGGCGGCAGGCGGCGGGCGCCATCGTCGCCGGCTTCGCCGAGTACCAGGCGGTGGTCGACTTCGCCGACCCGATGTCGCTGCTCGGCCTGCCGGACTGGCTGCCGCGCTGGCGCGGCGGCCGGGCGCGGGCGGCGATCCGGCGCATGCATGCGGTGGTCGATGAGCTGATCGCCGGGGTGCTGGACGCCGCGCCGGAGGAGCCCTCGCTGATCCGGGCGATGCGGCTGGCCGGCGAGGGCAGCATGGACCGGGCGGCCTTCCGCAACGAGGCCATCGTGCTCTTCATCGCCGGCCACGAGACCACGGCGAACCTGCTGGCCTGGGCCTGGTACCTGCTGTCGCAGGACCCGGCCAGCGAGGCGCGGCTGCGGGCGGAGGCGGCGGCGGTGCTGGGCGGGCGGACGGCGGAGCTCGCCGACGTGCCGAAGCTGGTCTTCACCCGGGCGGTGGCGGAGGAGACGCTGCGGCTCTATCCGCCGGTGCCGATCCTGTCGCGGCAGGCGCTGGCGGACAGCAGCATCGGCGGGCGGCCGGTGCGGCGCGGCGCGGTGGTGGTGGCGATCCCCTGGCTGCTGCACCGGCGGCCGGCGCTCTGGGCGCAGCCGGATGCCTTCGTGCCGGCGCGCTTCCTGCCGGGGCAGCCGCGGCCGCCGCGGCATGGCTACATTCCCTTCAGCACCGGGCCGCGCATCTGCACCGGCCAGCAATTCGGCCTGGCCGAGGCGGTGATCGCGCTGGCGAGCCTCTCGCAGGATGTGCGGCTGCGGCTGGCGCCGGGCACGGCTGTCATGCCGGTGGCGAAGCTGACCTTGCGGCCGGGCGACAGCCTGCCGATGCTGCTGGAACGCGATGCGGGGACGCGCATCCCGGGGGAAGGAACCACGACATGAACAGGCTGGATGGCAAGGTCGCGCTGATCTCGGGCGCGGCGCGCGGCATCGGCGGCGAGACCGCGCTGCGCATGGCCGAGGCCGGCGCCAGGGTGGTGGTCGGCGACCTGCTGGACGAGGCGGGGCAGGCCACCGTGGCGGCGATCCGCAAGGCCGGGGGACAGGCGGAGTACGTCCACCTCGACGTGACCAAGGAGGCCGACTGGACCGCGGCGATCGAACTCGCCACCGGGCGGTTCGGCAAGCTCGACGTGCTGGTGAACAACGCGGGCGTCTTCATCGGCAAGTCGATCGAGGAGATCAGCCTCGAGGAATGGGACCGGCTGGTGGCGGTGAACATGACCGGCGTCTTCCTCGGCACCCGCATGGCGGTGCCGGCGCTGCGGGAGGCGGCCCGAGGCGCCGAGCATGGCAGCGCCATCGTCAACCTGGCCTCGATCGCCGGGCTGGTCGGCTCGCAGCTCGACCCGCTGTATTCGATGACCAAGGGCGGGGTGACGCTCTTCACCAAGTCGGCGGCGCTGGAATTCGGGCGGAAGGGCTACCGGATCCGGGTGAACTCGATCCATCCCGGCGTCATCGAGACCGACATGGGCGAGCAGACCTTCGCGGCGCGGGCCCGGCGCGCGGGCCACAACGACACCGCGCCGCTGCGCCAGGGCGTGGCGGAGAGCGTGCCCTGGGGCCGGCTGGGCGTGGCCCTCGACATCGCCAAGGGCATCGTCTTCCTGGCCTCCGACGATGCCGGCTACATGAACGGCGCCGGGCTGGTGGTGGACGGCGGCTTCACCGCCGCCTGAACGGGCCTAGCCTTCGAGGGCATCCCAATTCTCGCCCCAGCGGTCGAGGTAGGTGATGTCGCGCAGCGGGCCGCGGCCGACCGGGCCGAACTTCCCCATCGGCCAGCCGATGGGGAGGATGGCGTAGGAATGCACGCCGGGAGGCAGGCCGAGCGCCGCCTCCGATTCCGCCTCGAACAGCAGGTGGCGCGTGGTCAGCGTGGCGCCGAGGCCGAGCGCCCGGGCGGCGAGCAGCATGTTCTGCACCGCCGGATAGACCGAGGCGCCGGACCAGCGGCTGGGCTTCGCCTCCTCGAGGCAGGCGACGATCCAGACGGGTGCCTCGTGGAAGTGCTCGGTGAGGTATTCGACCGCGCCGTGCTGGCGGTGGTAGCGCTCGGCGGTGCTGCCGGGCGGCGGCGCGCTGGCGGCATAGCGTGGCCCGACCACCTCGTCGAAGGCCCGTCTGTACCAGCGCTGGACGGCCTGCTTGATGGCCATGTCCTTGACCACCAGGAAGCGCCACTTCTGGGTGTTGCCGCCATTGGCCGCCGAGGCGCCGGCGCGGAGGATCCTGGCGATCAGCTCATCCGGCACCGGGTCCGGCTTCAGCCGCCGCATGGCGCGGGTGCCGTGCAGGATCTCGAAGATGTCGGTCGGCTCGGCCATGGGACGCCCCCTCGTTACGCCGAGAAGTCTCCCACGGAGGGGGGCGGTTCGGAAGGCCAGGGGCCGCCGGTGACCGGGTCGGTGACGGGGTCCTCGACCATGTCGATGGCCGAGAGGGCCTCGGCGTGCTGCTCCTCGCTGCCGGTGAACTGCTCCGGCACCGCGCCGGGGGGATAGGCGCCGACCACCAGCAGGTCCGCGCTGGCGCCGAGGTTGCGGTGGCCGACGCCGGCGGGCAGCACCACCACGTCGCCGGCGGCGAGCGACAGCGTCGGGCCCGCGGCGCCGCCGAGCTGCACGCTGACCTGGCCGCGGGCGATGGCCAGGGCCTCATGCGCGTTCGGGTGGTAGTGGTGGAAGGGGTGGATGCCGTTGCGCCAGGCGGGCGGCCAGCCGTTGCGGGCAAACAGGGCCTCGGCGGTGGCGGGATCCCCGGGCGGCAGGGCGGCGCGGTAGAGCAGCGCCGGCAGCCGGGGGTTGTTCGGGATCCGGCCGTCATCGGCGAAGCGCAGCACTTCCGGTGTCATCCGCGGCCTCCTGGTCATGTCCCTGACAAGGCCGGAGCATGAAGGATCGTTCCAAATGGCGCCACCCCATGTAGTCTGGGAGGCCTGAGGGAGGGACTGACATGTCAGGGCTGATCAGGCTGCGCGGCTTCATCCAGGGCATGACCCGGCTGGCCGACCAGGGGGCGGACGAGCGCCGCTGGCTGACCGAGGGCGCCGGGCTGCTGGCCGGGCTGGTCGCGGTGGACGACTGGCTGCCGGAGGAGATGGCCGAGGCCGGCCCGAGCTACCGGCAGAACCTGCTGCATTGCGACCCGGCCGAGCGCTTCTGCGTCGTCAGCTTCGTCTGGGGCCCGGGGCAGCGGACGCCGGTGCACAACCACTCCATCTGGGGCCTGGTCGGCATGCTGCGGGGCGAGGAGATCTCGACCGAGATGCGGCCGGGGGCGCCGGGCCAGCCGATGCAGCCGGGCCAGGTGGACCGGCTCTCCCCGGGCCAGGTCGTGGCGGTCGGCGCCGATACCTACGACATCCACGTGGTCGAGAACGCCTACGCCGACCGCACCAGCATCAGCATCCACTGCTACGGCGGCAACATCGGCGCGGTCGCCCGCAGCGTCTTCGACCCGGCGACCGGTGCCACGAAGCGCTTCATCTCCGGCTACCACAATGCGCGGGTGCCGAATGTCTGGGACCGCAGCCGGGAGCTGGCCTCGGCCTGAGGGGAAAGTCCCGGCGGGCCGAGGCCCGCCGGTCTGGACGAAGAACCCGGCGGGTCGAGGCCCGCCGGTCTGGACGAAGAAACCGGCGGGCCGAGGCCCGCCGGAGGGCTGGCTCAGATGAACCAGTGGCCGGTCGCTTCGAAATTCGCGGTCACCTGGGCGCCGATGGCATCCCAGTCGACGATCCCGTTGGCATCGAGGCCGAGCGCGTCGACCGCGGCCAGCACGTCCGCCGCCGGGGCGACGGCCATGAGCTCGCCGGAGGCGACCGGCAGCGCCAGCTTGAAGCCGGCGGTGCCGTCCACCTCGCCGGCGGTGCCGGCGCCCTGGACGGCGTTCGTGGTCAGGCCGTGCAGCACGACCTCCTTGGCCTCGAGCGGGCTCAGGCTGGCCAGCACCGCCTGGGCGTTCGGGTCCTCCGCCGAGAAGCGGAAGACCTCGTGATAGGCGAGCACCCCATCGGCGCCGACGGTCGGGAAGACCGCGGCATCGGAGTGGTCGTGGCCGGCGGTGCCGTGGTCATGCGTCGCCGAGGCGGGGTCGAGCGTCAGGTTGAGCTGGATCGGGCCGTAGCTGACCAAGCCCTCGCCGAGTTCGACGAAGCCGTCGCCATCGGCGTCGAGCCGGATGGTGGGCGACTTGGAATCGGTGCCGTCCTCGAAGCCATGGATATGCTGGATGTGCATGCCCCCGGGCTCGAGGCCGGTCGCCTGGATGTCGACCGTCAGCGTGCTGGTGTTCTGGTCGAGCAGCAGCACGGCGTGCCCTGCGATGCCGGAATTGTTCAGGGCGGTGAAGTCGGTGGAATAGAGGGTGAAACCGTCTTGGACGAATGCTTCGTGTGCCATCTGCGTCTCCACGGGCCATCGAGGACCCATGGCGCTACGGCCCCCGGCGGATGCCGGATGCGTGACGATAATGCTTTTTCATGGGGTTCCGTCCGGGCGACGTTCCAGCCCCGTCGCGCCGAGGGTGATTGGCCTGCCGGCCCTGGCTGGCTATGACAGCGCCACGCCACCCACCCAGCCGGAAGGCCAAAGCCGATGCCCATGGACGAGACCGCGACCGAGAGCCCCGCCGCCCTGCCCGACCGGCTGGCGACCAACCCGAAGAGCCCCTTCCACAACCCGGAGCTGCTCGCGCGCGGGGTCGGCATCCGCTTCAACGGGGCGGAGAAGACCAACGTGGACGAGTATTGCGTCAGCGAGGGCTGGGTGCGGCTGACCGTCGGCAAGAGCGTCGACCGCCACGGCAACCCGATGACCATCAAGCTGAACGGGAAGGTCGAGCCCTACTTCCGCCAGGACTGAACGCCGGGGGCCGCGGCACGCCGCGGCCCCCGGCCTAGCCGGGTCAGAGCTTGACCTTCAGCAGGTTGCCGATCTCGCCGACGATGCCGCGGCGGAAGGCGAGCACGCAGACCACGAAGATGACGCCCTGGATCACCGTCACCCAGGCGCCGAGCTCCGCCAGGTAGTTCTGCATGGCGACGATGACCGCGGCGCCGATCACCGGGCCGAAGACGGTCCCGAGCCCGCCGACCAGGGTCATCAGCACCACCTCGCCCGACATCGACCAGTGGACGTCGGTCAGGGTGGCGATGCCGAAGACCAGCGACTTGGTGGCGCCCGCGACGCCGGCCAGCGAAGCCGAGAGGATGAAGGCCATCAGCTTGTAGTCGTCGGTCCGGTAGCCGAGCGAGGTGGAGCGCGGCTCGTTCTCCTTGATCGACTTCAGCACCATGCCGTAGGGCGAATGGATGATCCGGTGGATCAGCAGGAAGCCGAGCAGGAAGACCGCGGCCACCACCCAGTACATGGTCAGGTCGGTGTCGAGCGAGACCAACCCGAAGAGCTTGCCCCGCGGGATGGCCTGGATGCCGTCCTCGCCGCCGGTGAAGGGCGCCTGGACGCAGAAGAAGTAGATCATCTGCGCCAGCGCCAGCGTGATCATGGCGAAGTAGATGCCCTGGCGGCGAATGGCGACCCAGCCGGCGATGGCGCCGAGCCCGGCGGCGACCAGCCCGCCGGTGATGATCGCCAGCTCCGGGGTCATCCCCCAGGCCTTGGCGACATGGCCGGCGATGTAGCCGCCCATGCCGAAATAGGCGGCATGGCCGAAGCTGAGCAGCCCGACGTAGCCGATCAGCAGGTTGAAGGCGCAGGCAAACAGGGCGAAGCAGAGCAGCTTCATCAGGAAGACGGGGTAGAGGAAGAAGGGCGAGATCGCCAGGAAGGCGATCATGAGCCCGAGCGCGCCGAACTGCGCCCGGGAGAAGCCCCAGATCCCGTGATCGTCCTTCACCGGGGCGGGGATGGCGCCGGCCGCGGCGCCGGCGGCGATGCTGGTGTCAGGCATGGATCAGGCCCTCCCGAAGAGGCCGGCGGGGCGTGCGACGAGCACGATCGCCATGATGACGAAGACGACGGTGGCGGAGGCCTCCGGCCAGAAGACCTTGGTCAGGCCCTCGACGATGCCGAGGCCGAAGCCGGTGACGATCGAGCCGATGATCGAGCCCATGCCACCGATGACCACCACCGCGAAGACCACGATGATGAGGTTGGTGCCCATCTGCGGATTGACCGAGTAGATCGGCGCGGCGAGCACGCCGCCGATGGCGGCCAGCGCCACGCCGAAGCCGTAGGTCAGCGTGACCATGCGGGGCACGTTGACGCCGAAGGCCTGGACCAGCGGCGCGTTCTCGGTCGCGGCGCGGAGGTAGGCGCCGAGCCGGGTCTTCTCGATCAGCAGCCAAGTGGCGAGGCACAGCACGAGCGCCGCGACCACGACCCAGCCGCGGTAGATCGGCATGTACATGAAGCCGAGGTCCCAGGCGCCCTGCAGCTCCGGCGGGATGCGGTAGGGCAGGCCCGAGGAGCCGAACTGATTGCGGAAGATGCCCTCGATGATGAGGCCGACGCCGAAGGTCAGCAGCAGGCCGTAGATGTGGTCGAGCTTGTACAATCGGCTGATCATCAATCGCTCGAGCACCACGCCGGTGAAGCCGATGATGATCGGCACCAGCACCAGCGCCCACCAGTAGTTGAGCCCGAGCCACTCCAGCAGCATCCAGGCGGCGAAGGCGCCCATCATGAACTGGGCGCCATGGGTGAAGTTGATGATGTTGAGCAGGCCGAAGATCACCGCCAGCCCGAGCGACATCATCGCGTAGAAGGCGCCGTTGATCAGCCCGAGCAGCAGTTGCCCGAACAGCAAGGGCGCGGGGATGCCGAAGATTTCGTCCATGCGGGTCAGCGGTCCTTAGAGTTCATGGAGAGCGGTCAGCTGCGGACCAGCGGGCACTGGCCTTCCGCGAGGGGGCGGAAGGCTTCGTCACCCGGCGTGGTGGCCACCAGCTTGTACAGGTCCCAGGGGTTGGTCGAGGCGCCCGGCGCCTTGACCTCGAAGAGATAGCCGGGATGGATCTTGCGGCCGTCGGCGCGGATGGTGCCGGGGCCGAAGGCGTCGTCGTCGCAGGGCATCGCCTTCATGCGGCCCACGGCATCGACGCCGCTGGCCCTGGCGGCGGCCACGCCCATGTCGGCGACCGCCTTCAGGTAGTGCAGCACGGCGCCGTAGCAGCCGGCCGGCACCATGGCGGGCGGGCGGTCCTGGTTCTTGGCCCGCACCCGCTGGGTCAGCGCCCGGGTGCGCTCGTTCAGGTCCCAGTAGAATGCCTCGGTCAGCAGCAGCCCCTGCCCGCTCTCGAGGCCAAGCGACTTGATGTCGACCACGCCCATCAGCAGGGCGGCCAGCTTCATCTGCCGGTGCAGGCCGAATTCGCGGGCGCCCTTGATGCAGTTGACCGTATCGGTCGAGGCATTGGCGAAGCCCAGCACCTTGGCCCGGCTGGACTGCGCCTGCAGCAGGAAGGCGGAGAAGTCGGTGGTCGCCGGGAAGGGGTAGCGGGCCGAGCCGACGATGCGGCCGCCCTGGGCCCTGACGAAATTCGAGGTGTCGCGCTCGAGCGCATGGCCGAAGGCGTAGTCGGCGGTGATGAAGTACCAGCTGTTGCCGCCCTGCTTGACGATGGCGGCGCCGGTCGACTTCGCCAGCATGTAGGTGTCGTAGGTCCAGTGGACCGTGTTCGGGCTGCACTGCGGCCCGGTCAGGTCGCTGGTCGCGGCACCCGAGTTCAGGTGGACCTTGTTCTTCTCCCGGGCGATCTGGTTCACCGCCAGCGCGACCGAGGAGGTCGGCAGGTCGACCACGGCATCGACGCCCTGGTCGAACCATTGGCGGGCGATGTTGGCGCCGACGTCGGGGCGGTTCTGGTGGTCGGCCTGCAGCACCTCCACCGCGAAGCCGCGGGCGCCGAAATCCTGCACCGCCTGCTGGGTGAGCACGACGCTGCCCGGCCCCGTCGTGTCCCGGTAGGGGCCGGACATGTCGGAGATGACGCCGATCCGGATGGTGTTCGCCGCCTGGGCGCGCGCCGATCGGGGTCCAGCCAGAGACGCGGTGGCGGCAGCAGCCCCCGCGGCGAGCAGATCACGTCTCTGGATGGCCATCGTCTCTCTCCCTGTCTTGTCCTAGCTGCGGATCAGGCTGCACCCACCCTCGTTCATGGGACGGAAGGCCTCCTCCGCCGGGGTGGTCTGCAGCAGCTTGTAGTAGTCCCACGGCGCCTTGCTCTCGGCCGGGGTCTTCACCTCGAAGAGGTAGCTGGGGCAGAGCTTGCGGCCATCCTCGCGGATGCGCCCCGGCCCGAAGGCGTCGTCGTCGCAGGGCATCGCCTTCATGCGGTTGACCACCTCGAGGCCCGAGGCCTTGGAGGCCGGGACGCCCATGTCGGCGATGGCCTTCAGGTAGTGCAGCGCCGCCGAGTAATTGGCGATCGAGGCCATGTTCGGCTTGATGTCCTTCAGCCGCGGCTTGAGCCGCTCGGTCACCGCCCGGGTGCGGTCGTTGAGGTCCCAGTAGAAGCTCTCGGTCAGCACCAGCCCCTGCGCGGTGTTGAGGCCGAGGGCATGCACGTCGGGCAGGAACATCAGCAGCGCCGCGAGCTTCACGCCGCGCCGCGTCACGCCGAATTCGGCCGCCTGCTTGATGGAGTTGATGGTATCCGCCCCGGCATTGGCCAGGCCGATGACCTTGGCGCGGGAGGATTGCGCCTGCACCAGGAAGGAGGAGAAGTCCGAGGTCGAGGGGAAGGGATAGCGCACCGCGCCGTTCACCTTGCCGCCGGCCGCCTTGATGAAGGCGGTCGCGTCACGCTCCAGCGCATGGCCGAAGGCATAGTCGGCGGTGATGAAGAACCAGGAATCCCCGCCGGCCTTCACCATGGCGCCGCCGGTCGACTTGGCCAGCATGTAGGTGTCGTACATCCAGTGCACCGTGTTCGGGCTGCACTGGGCGCCGGTGAGGTCCGAGGTGGCCGAGCCGGTGTTGATATAGGCCTTGTTCTTCTCCCGGGCGACGTTGTTCACCGCGAGGCCGACCGAGGAGGTCGGCACGTCGAGGATGAGGTCGACGCCCTGGTCGTACCATTGCCGGGCGATGTTCACCCCGACATCGGGCTTGTTCTGGTGGTCGGCCGAGATGACCTCCACCGTGAAGCCCTTGTTGCCGAACTCCGCCACCGCCTGGCGGGTGCATTCCACGCCATAGGGGCCGCTGATGTCCCGGTAGGTGCCGGACTGGTCGTTCAACACGCCGATGCGGATGGTATTGGCGGCCTGCGCCCGGCCGAGCCGCGGCAGGGCGGGCATCATGGTGGCCCCGAGGGAGGCGGCCAGCAAGCTACGGCGGGTTGCACTCATCGGCGATCTCCGGGGCGATGGATCAGGTGCGGGCCAGGGCGCAGCCGCCCTCGCTGAGCGGGCGGAAGGCGTCCTCGGCGGCGGTGGTCTGCAGAACCTTGTAGTAGTCCCAGGGCTTCTTCGATTCCGCCGGGGTCTTCACCTCGAGCAGGTAGCTCGGGCAGATCTTGCGGCCGTCGACGCGGATGGCGCCCGGCCCGAAGCAGTCGTCGTCGGTCGGCATGGCCTTCATGCGGTTCACCGCCTCGGTGCCGGAGGCCTTGGCCGCGGCGACGCCCATGGCCTGCACCGCCTTCAGGTAGTGCAAGGTGCCGGAGTAGCAGCCGGCATGGATCTGGTTGGGGTAGAGGTTCGGCATCTTCGGCAGCACGCGCTGGGTGAAGGCGCGGGTGCGGTCGTTGAGGTCCCAGTAGAAGCTCTCGGTGCAGACCAGCCCCTGCCCGGTCTCGAGCCCGATCGAGTGCACGTCGGTGATGAACATCAGCAGCGCGGCCAGCTTGGTGCCGCGCTTGGTGATGCCGAACTCGGCCGCCTGCTTGACGCAGTTGATGGTGTCGGAGCCCGCATTGGCGAAGCCGATGACCTTGGCGCGGGAGGATTGCGCCTGCACCAGGAAGGAGGAGAAGTCCGAGGTCGCCGGGAAGGGCGTGCGCACCTGGCCAAGGACGCGGCCGCCCGAGGCCTTGACGAAATTCCCCGTGTCGCGCTCCAGCGCATGGCCGAAGGCGTAGTCGGCGGTGATGAAGAACCAGGTATCGCCGCCCGCCTTCACCATGGCGCCGCCGGTCGACCGCGACAGCATGTAGGTGTCGTAGGACCAGTGCACCATGGTCGGGCTGCATTGCGCGCCGGTGAGGTCCGAGGTGGCGGAGCCGGTGTTGATGTAGGCCTTGTTCTTCTCGCGCGAGACGTTGTTGACCGCGAGGCCGACCGAGGAGGTCGGCACGTCCATGATCATGTCGACGCCCTGGTCGTACCATTGCCGGGCGAGGTTCACGCCGACGTCGGGGCGGTTCTGGTGGTCGGCGAAGATCAGCTCGACGTTGAAGCCCTGCTGGCCGAACTCGCTGATCGCCTGCTGGGTGCAGGCGACGGAGCCGGGGCCGGTATTGTCCTTGTAGGTCCCGGACATGTCGTTCATCACGCCGATGCGGATGGTATTCGCCGCCTGGGCGCGCGTCAGCCGCGGCAGGCTGGTCACCGCGGCGGCGGTGGCTCCGGTGCCCAACAGGGCGCGGCGGGTCATCTGCATCTTGGTTCTTCCCCTGTTGGCGCCGCGCGGTTCTTGTGCCGCGCGGTTCGGCCTTGGTCTGTCAGCTCCGGACGAGTGGGCAGCCACCTTCGGCCAGCGGGCGGAAGGCCTCGTCGATCGGCGTGGTCTGCAGCAGCTTGTAGTAGTCCCAGGCACCCTTCGATTCGCCCGGGGCCTTCACCTCGAACAGGTAGGCCGGGTGGATCTTGCGGCCATCGGCACGGACCGAGCCCGCCCCGAAGCAGTCGTCGTCGGTCGGCATCGCCTTCATCCGGGCGACCGCCGCGGCGCCGTCGGCCTTGGCCGCCGCCGGGCCCATGTCGGCCGCGGCCTTCAGGTAGTGCAGCACCGCGCTGTAGCAGCCGGCATGCGACATCGACGGCATGTTGCCGGCCATGTGCGGCTTCACCCGGTTGGTGAATGCACGGGTGCGGTCATTCAGGTCCCAGTAGAAGGTCTCGGTCAGCACCAGCCCCTGCGCCGCCGCCAAGCCGAGGGCATGGACGTCGTTGATGAACATCAGCAGCACCGCGATCTTGGTGCCGCGCCGGGTGATGCCGAACTCGGCCGCCTGCTTCACCGCGTTGACCGTATCGGCGCCGGCATTGGCCAGGCCGATGATCTTGGCGCGGGAGGATTGCGCCTGCACCAGGAAGGAGGAGAAGTCGGTGTTGCCGAGCGGCGCCCGGACGTTGCCGAGCACCCGGCCGCCGGAGGCCTTGACGAAATTGCCGGTGTCGCGCTCGAGCGCATGGCCGAAGGCGTAGTCGGCGGTGACGAAGAACCAGCTGTCGCCCCCGGCCTTGACCATGGCGCCGCCGGTCGACTTCGCCAGCATCCAGGTGTCGTAGGTCCAGTGGATGGTGTTCGGCGTGCACTGCGCCCCGGTGAGGTCGGCGGTGGCCGCGCCGGAGTTCAGGAAGACCTTGTTCTTCTCCCGCACCACGCCGTTCACCGCGAGGGCGACGGCGCTGTTGGGGACGTCGACGATGACGTCGACGCCGTCGCGGTCGAGCCATTGCCGGGCGATGTTGCTGCCGACGTCGGGCTTGTTCTGGTGGTCGCCGGCGACGACCTCGACCGTGAGGCCGGAGCGGGCGCCGAAGTCCTGGATCGCCTGGCGGACCGCGGCGACCGAGGTCGGGCCCGAGATGTCCTTGTAGACGCCGGACTGGTCGTTCAGCACGCCGATCTTCAAGGTGGCGGCTTGCGCCCGGGCACCACGGCCCAGCAGCAGGGGAGAGGCGGCGGCAGCGGAGAGGAGGCTGCGGCGGGCGAACGACATGCGGGGACTACTCCTAGACGCCGAGGTATTCGTGCAGGCGGCCGAGCGAGGCGGTGAGCTCGTCGTTGCGGACCATGTCGACGACGCGGCCATGCTCCATGACGTAGTGGCGGTCGGCGACCGTCTGGGCGAAGCGGAAGTTCTGCTCGACCAGCAGCACGGTGAAGCCGCGCGCCTTGATCTCGCGGATCATCCGGCCGATCTGCTGGACGATGACCGGGGCGAGGCCCTCGGTCGGCTCGTCCAGCAGCAGCAGCTTGGCCCCGGTGCGCAGGATGCGGGCGATGGCCAGCATCTGCTGCTCGCCGCCCGAGAGCTTGGTGCCCTGGCTGGAGGCCCGCTCCTTCAGGTTGGGAAACAGCGTGTAGATGGTGTCGAGGTCGAGCCCGCCCGGCAGCACCACGGGGGGCAGCAGCAGGTTCTCGGTGACGTTGAGGCTGGCGAAGATGCCGCGCTCCTCCGGGCAGTAGCCGATGCCGGCGCGGGCGATGAGGTCGGAGCGCTGGCCGATGGTCTCGACCCCGGCGTAGCGGATGCTGCCGGTGCGACGGCCGACCAGGCCCATGATGGCGCGGAGCGTGCTGGTCTTGCCGGCGCCGTTGCGGCCGAGCAGGGTGACCACCTCGCCGGGGTGGACGTCGACGTCGACGCCGTGCAGGACATGGCTCTCGCCGTACCAGGCCTGGAGGTCGCGGATCTCGAGCAGGGCGGCGCCGGTCTGGGCGGGGCGCGCCGGGGCGATGGCTTCAGACATGCGCCGGGGCTCCTTCGGCGGTGGCTTCGGTGCCGAGGTAGGCGGCGATGACATCCGGGTTGCGCGAGACGGCGGCGTAGTCGCCCTCGGCCAGGACGCTGCCGCGGGCCAGCACGGTGATGGTGTCGCAGAGGCCGGAGACCACCTTCAGGTTGTGCTCCACCAGCAGCACGGTGCGGCCGACCGAGACGCGCTTCACCAGCGCGACGATGCGGTCCACGTCCTCATGCGTCATGCCGGCGGTGGGCTCGTCCAGCAGCATCATGGTGGGGTCGAGCGCCAGGGTGGTGGCGATCTCCAGCGCGCGCTTGCGGCCATAGGGCAGCTCGCCGGCATTGGCGCGCGCATAGGAGGTGAGGCCCACGTCCTCCAGCAGCTCCATGGCGCGGTCGTCGAAGGCCCGCAGCAGGCTGTCGGAGCGCCAGAAGTCGAAGCTGCCGCCGCGCTGGCGCTGCAGCGCGACGCGCACGTTCTCCAGCACCGTCAGGTGGGGGAAGACCGCCGAGATCTGGAAGCTGCGGACCAGGCCGAGCCGGGCCACCTCGGCCGGCTTCATGCCGGTGATGTCGCGGCCGTCGTATTTGATCTGGCCGCGCGTCGGCGCCAGGAACTTGGTCAGCAGGTTGAAGCAGGTGGTCTTGCCGGCACCGTTCGGGCCGATCAGACCATGGATGCTGCCCCGCCGGACCTTGAGGGACACGTCGCTCACCGCGACGAAGCCCCGGAATTCCTTGGTCAGCCCGATTGTTTCCAGGATGGAATCAGTCACCCGGATCGCTCTCCCCGAAGCGGTCACCCCAGGAAGTCCCTGGGGGCCGTCATTGCGGCTAGGTATGGCCGGGCGGGCGGCCGGATGCAAGCTGTGCTGCGGCTTTCCCCCGCGGAACGGGCGGCCCTGCCGGTCACAAGCGCGGTTGCCGCGCCCGGGGCGGGCGGGCGGCCTAGCGCAGCCCGTCCTGGCCGATCATTTCGGCCGTGGTCAGGCCGCCGATGCGCGGGCTGGGGCGGCCGCCGTCGGTCAGCGCCAGGCAGACCAGGATCTCGTTCGCCCGCGGGGCATCGGGCAGCCGCGCCTCGATCGCGTCGAAGTGGCTGCGGACCAAGGCGGCGTCCTTGTGGCCGAGCGGCACGTCGATGCCGGTGCCCGGCCCGCCCGACTTCTTGGCCGAGGGGATCAGCGCCGGCCCCTTCCCCAGCGCAGCCCGCACCGGGGCGCCCATCTTCGGGTGCAGCAGGGCGGCGGCATGCTCGAGTTCTCCCCCCTCCCCCACGATGGCGGCCTTGCCGAAGCTCTCGACCTGCCCGCCCGGGATGCCGAGGGCGGCGATGGCCCGCGCCGCGAGCAGCGCGCCCAGCTCCTCGCCCTGGGCGACCAGCTCGGAAAGGTCCTCCACGTAGCGGCCGGCGAAGGGGTTCTCGATGACGGCGCAGGCGACGACGCGGCGGATGGGGCGGGCGAGGTCGCGGCCCATCTCGCGGTGAGTCTCGTCGAGGATGGTGCTGAGCTTGCGGATGATGGCGGGCATGGTTGGGTCCTCAAGGAAGGTCGGGGAGGAAAAGTACTTCCTCCCCGAACCCCTCCTTTCCTTTTTATTAGTAAGAATTCTTAACTAATAGAAACAGATGAGGGGCTTGGGGAGAATACCTTCTCCCCAACCTTGGCTTGCTTCAGCTCCGCCCCGCCAGCTTCGCCAGCCGCGCCCCATGCCCGATCACCGCGCCCAGCGAGCCGAGGTTCCGCCCATCCGCCAAGGCCGCCAGCCCGGCGCCGATCTTGCCTTCCTTGAAGCGGGCGAAGGCGTCGCCGATCGAGATGCTGAAGTGCAGCATGATGCTGGCGTCGCGGTAGCAGTCGGTGGTGCAGGCCTGGCAGGGGTCGCGCATGACCTTCTCGGGCGTGAAGTCCCAGACCTTGGAGATCGGCGCCTTCCAGTCCTCGCAGCGCCAGAGGTCGTAGTTCCAGTCGAGGTAGAAATACTTGTAGCCGGCATGGCAGGTGAAGCGCTCGCCCTCGCCGGTCAGGCGGCGGCGCATGTCGGCGATGGCGGCGCGCGGGTTGTGCACGGGGATGACGGCGCGGGCGCGCTCGACGCCCGCGAAGGCGGTCAGCAGCTCGTCCCGGGACATGTCGACGAGGTCGCTGTCCTCGGAATAGACCAGGGAGGAGGAGCCGAGGGCTGCCTTGCGCGGATAGGAGAAGGTGACGGCGGCGAAGCCGAGCTCCTTCAGGAAGTGGCCGAGGGCTTCGTAGTCCTTGACCAGCCGGGTCATGGCGACGCTGGCGATCGGGGTGACGCCCTTGGCGGACAGGCGGGTATTGGCGTCCTTGATGCGGGCGCAGACGCCCTTCAGGCCGCGGTTTTCCTCGTGGAGGTGGGCGTGCTCGCTGTCGATCGAGATGAAGATGGTGGTGATGCCGCTGGCGGCGATGGCATCCACCTTGGGCGGCAGCAGCCAGCCGTTGGTGACCATGGTGGGCTGCACGCCCTGGGCGGTGGCCTCGCGCACCATCTCGATGATGCGGGGGTGCAGCAGCGGCTCGCCGCCCATGAAGGTGGCGAAGCGGACGTTGCCCTTCTCCCGCATATGGGCGAGGGCCTTGGGGAAGAGGTCGGCGCCGAGCCAGCTGCGGTGCTTCACGAAACCCTTGTTGTGGGCGAAATTGCAGAAGTCGCAGGTGGCGTTGCACATGTTGGTGACGGAGAAATTGCAGATCGCCGGGCCGCCCTGGGGGATCAGCCGCAGCAGGTCCATCACGCCGGCGGTCCTGGGGTCGCGCGCCTTGGCCGGGGCGGTCGCCGTATCCATGACGAGAGGCGCCAGGTCGGCGGTCATTGCGTCGGTTGCCTTGCTGGCCATCAACTATCCCCTTGCGGCCCGGCGGCAGCGCCACCCGGTCGATCCGGGGCGGCGCGGCAGTCCACGGGGCCAGTGCGGTGGTTCGGGACCCATGTGGGGAGGCCCGGCGGTTTCCCTAGCGCATAGCCCTGGTTTCGGCCCGCTGCCAAGCGATAAGGCCGGGCAGGCTGAGGCAGACCTCGCGGGTGCGGCGGACCAGGGCGACGGCCAGCGCCGCGCCGGGCGGGACCCCGACCAGGGCGGCGGCGCCGATGATGGCGCCCTCCTGCACGGCCAGCGCCCCCGGCAGCATGAAGCCGACGTTCCGCAGCGCCTGGGCGAGGCTCTCGATCACCAGCGCATCGGCCAGCGAGACGGGGTGGCCGAGCAGGGCCAGCACGCCGGCGATCTCGACCGCGCCGAGCAGCCAGGAGCCGGTATGCCACAGCGTCGCCAGGGCGAGCCGCGGCCAGTCGGCGTGGAGGTCGAGGATGGATTGCTGCAGCCCGTGGATCCAGGCCGGGTCGATCGCCGGCCAGCGGCGCGAGAGCCGCACCATGCCGCGCTCCAGCAGGGCCAGCGGCAGGTTGCGCTGGAAGGCCAGCATGGCCGCGGCGCCGGCCAGCGCGATGCCGAAGCCGGCGGCGGCGAAGCCGAGCAGGCCCGGGCCATCCCCCACGCCCAGCAGCAGCGCGACGCCGGCCAGGGTGAAGAACAACTGGGAGACCGCCTCGAGCGTCAGGTCCACCGTCGCGGTGGCGCCGGCCAGCCGCCCCGGGACGCCGCGCCGGGTGAGCAGCCGGGCGGCGGCGGCCTGGCCGACTAGGGCGCCGGCCGGCAGCAGCGCATTGGCCGATTCGCGGAACCAGCGGAGCATGGCCATGGTGCCGAAGGCGGGACGCCGGTCGGGCGGCAGCAGGGCGCGCCAGGCGGCCGCGGTCAGCAGGATCTGCGGGATATGGACCGCGGCGGAGATGGCGACGGCGGCCGGCAGGTCGGCCAGGATGGCGCCGAGCCCGGGCAGCTCGCTGTAATTCAGCGCGACGACGGCGGCCAGCGCCAGCGCGCCCAGCAGCACCCCGTTGCGGATGCCGCTGTTCCAGCCGGGCAAACTCAATGCCCGAGGACTTCCGGCACCCGCTCGGCGGGCGGGGTGTTGCGGCTGCGGCCGCAGCGCATCGTGCCGTCGATCATCACCCCGCCGATGCCGGGGATGTCGCCCAGTTCGATGCTGTGCAGCAGGCCCCGGCCGGCGGAGTGCTGGGCACGGTCGAGGAAGACCAGGTCGGCGGCGCGGCCCGGCTCGATCAGGCCACTGTCGAGATTGCGGATGCGGGCGGTATTGCCCGTCGCCAGCGCGATGGCCTGGGCCGCCGGGATGCCGCCGATCGAGGAGAGCAGCGAGATCATGCGGAGGATGCCGAGCGGCTGGACGCCGGAGCCGGCCGGGCTGTCGGTGCCGAGGATGACCCGGTGCAGCACGTCGAGGTCGCGCGCCGCCTGCACCGCGGCGATGGCGACGCGTTCGTTGCCGTTGTGGACGATCTCGATGGCGCGGGTCGAGCGTTCGCAGAGCTCGCAGACATGCGCCTCGGAGAGCGAGGTATGGCCGCCGTTGATGTGGCCGATGATGTCGGCATCGGCCTCGAGCACCGTGTCGCGGTCGATGTAGCCGCTGCCGGGGACCGAGGGGCCGCCGGTGTGGATGGTGGACTGGATGCCGTATTTGCGGGCCCAGGCGACCATCTCCCGCGCCTCGTAGCCGGCCTTGACGGTGCCGAGGCCGACCTCGCCGAGCAGGGTCACGCCGGCGGCGGCGAGTTCGGCGAAGTCGCTCTCGACCATGCCCTTCTCGAGCACCGGGGCGCCGGCCAGCACCTTCACCCCGGCCGGGCGAAGGTTGTGGAAGCTGCGCTGGGCGAAGATCGCATGCGCCTTCAGCCCGATGATGTCGCGCGGCCGGCCGGGGGAATGAACCTCGCCGGCCGAGATCATGGTGGTGATGCCGCCATTGAGGCAGCTTTCGACCCAGCCCATCTGGTTCTGCCGCGGCGTCCAGTCGCCCAGCACCGGATGGACGTGGCTGTCGACCAGTCCGGGAGAGACCGCGCCACCATGCGCGTCGATGGTGGAATCGACCGGGCCGCGGGCGGCCAGCTCGGCCCCGCGGCCGATGGCCAGGATGCGGCCATCCTCGATCAGGATGGCGTCGGCCTCCAGGATCGGTGCCGCCAGGTCGCCCGAGAGCAGCAGGCCGATGTTGCGCACCAGGATGCGGCCCTTCGCCGGGCCGGAAATCGCCTCCATCGCCATCGCTCGGTCCCCTCTGTCCGCGCCGGAGTCTAGCGGCCGGTCGGTCGTAAGCCTAGAAACGAAAGCGGGGTGCGGAGGCGCCGATGGACCAGGAGCCGGAAGACTACGTGCTGGAGGAGCAGGTCGGCCACCTGCTGCGCCGCGCCTACCAGCGGCACCTGGCGCTGTTCCAGGGCATCATGGGCGAGGACGGGCCGACCTCCATGCAATTCGCCGCGCTGCACGTGCTCTGGCGGCGCGGGCCGCTGTCGCAGAACCTGCTCGGCCGGGCGCTGGCGATGGACCCGCCGACGGTCAAGGGCGTGGTGACGCGGCTGATGGCGCGCGGGCTGGTGGTGCGCGACCGGGACGCGGCGGATGCCCGGCGGCTGCGGGTGGCGCTCACCCCGGCGGCGCTGGCGGCGCTGCCGGCCTGGGTCGGCAAGGCCCGGGCGGTGACGGCGGCGACGCTCGCGCCGCTGTCGCGCGAGGACCAGGCGCGACTCGGGACGATCCTCGGAAAGCTCGGGTGAATTCGGTTGTGACCCCGGCATGACGCTCGCTAGACTTGTTAGTGTGCACATGATCGGGGCGCCAGCATGACCGCCTATCACCGACCCGGAACGCTGGCGGAGGCCCTGGCGCTGCTGGCGGCGGCCCCCGCGCCGCCGCTGCTGCTGGCGGGGGGCACGGATGTCTATCCGGCGCGGGCGGGGGCGGCGGCCTGGGGGCGGGCGCCGGATGCGCGGGCGGTGCTCGACCTCTCGGCCATCGCCGGACTCGCCAGCATCGAGGATCGCGGCGACCACCACCGGATCGGCGCCGGGGTGACCTGGGCGGGGTTGCGGGATGCCGCCCTGCCCGCTTGGTTCGACGGGCTGCGTGCGGCGGCGGGCAAGGTCGGCGGGGCGCAGGTGCAGAACCGCGGCACCCTGCTGGGCAATCTCTGCAACGCCTCCCCCGCCGCGGACGGGGTGCCGCCGCTGCTGGCGCTGGATGCGACGGTGGAGCTGGCCGGCGTGCGCGGGGTGCGGCGGCTGTCGCTGGGCGCGTTCATCCTGGGCAACCGGCGGACGGCGCTGGCGGCGGATGAGCTGGCGGTCGCGCTGCTGGTGCCGAAGGCGAGCGCGGAGGCGGTCGCGGGCTTCGAGAAGCTGGGGGCGCGGGCCTACCTCGTGATCTCCATCGTCATGGTGGCGGCGGTGCTCGAGGCGCCGGGCGGGCGGATCGCCCGGGCGCGGCTGGCCGTCGGCGCCTGTTCGGAGGTGGCGCAGCGGCTGCCGGCGCTGGAGGCGGCGCTGGAGGGCGTGGCGCCGGCCGAGGCGGCGCAGGTGGTGCAGCCGGCGCATCTGGCCGGGCTGGCGCCGATCGGCGACGTGCGGGCAACCGCGGATTATCGGCAGGAGGCGGCGGTGGTGCTGCTGCGGCGGCTGCTGGCGCGGCTGGCGGCGCCGCTGCGGGTGGCGGCATGAGGATGCTGGTGAATGGCACGGCGCGGGATGTCGCCGCGGCGCCGGAGACGCGGCTGAGCCTGGTGCTGCGCGATGCGCTCGGGCTGGTCGGGACCAAGTCCGGCTGCGACGCCGGGGATTGCGGCGCCTGCACGGTGCTGCTGGATGGCAAGCAGGTCTGTGCCTGCCTGGTGCCGCTGGCCCAGGCCGAGGGCGGCGCGGTGCTGACGGTGGAGGGGCTGGCGGCGCTGTCGCTGGGCGCGGCGCTGCAGCGGGCCTTCCTCGCGCATGGCGCGGCGCAATGCGGCTTCTGCACGCCGGGGATGCTGCTGGCGGCGATGGAGTTGCTGGCCGTGGAGCCGCGGCCGGCGGTGGCGGCGGTCGAGGTGGCGCTGGGTGGCGTGCTCTGCCGCTGCACCGGCTATCGCAAGATCATCGATGCGGTCTGCGCAGCGCATTCCTTCCTGGACGCGCCCGCGGTGGTGCTGCCGGCGGCGGGCGCGGCGGTGGGGGCGCGGATGCCGCGCGCCGATGGCCAGCCCAAGGTGGATGGCGCGGAGGTCTATGGCGCGGATGCGGCGCCGGCGGATGCGCTCTGGCTGCGGCCGGTGCGGAGCCCGCATGCGCATGCGCGCTTCACCCTGGGCGATTGCGCGCCGCTCTACGCGCGGCATCCCGGGCTGGTGAGGGTCCTCACCGCAGCGGACGTGCCGGGGCGGAACGGTTTCGGCATCTACCCGGATATCAAGGACCAAGCGGTGTTTGCCGCGGGGCTGGTGCGCTACCGCGGCGACACGGTCTGCGCCCTGGTCGGGGAGCGGGCGGCGGTGGAGGCCATCGCGGTGGCGGAGCTGCCGATCGTCTGGGAGGTGCTGCCGGCCCTGGCGGATCCCGGGGCGGCGCTGGCCCCGGGCGCCCCGGCGCTGCACGACCGCTGGCCGGACAATGTGCTGACCACCGGGCGGCTGGCCTGCGGCGATGTCGATGCGGCGCTGGCCGGGGCGGCGCATGTCGCCGAGGGCGCGTGGCAGACCGGCTTCGTCGAGCATGCCTATATCGAGCCCGAGGCGGGCTGGGCCCGGCGCGTCGGCGACCGGATCGAGGTCCATGCCTCCACCCAGGCACCGTACATGGATCTGGAAGAGGTGGCGGGGGTGCTGGGCATTCCGCAGTCCGCGGTGCGGATCGTGCCGACCGCCTGCGGCGGCGGCTTCGGCGGCAAGCTCGACGTGGCGGTGCAGCCGATGATCGCGGTGGCCGCCTGGGTGCTGCGGCGGCCGGTGCGGGCGGTCTGGACCCGCGGCGAGAGCATGGCGAGCAGCACCAAGCGGCATCCCGCACGCATCACCGCGCGCGCCGGCTGCGATGCCGCGGGGCGGCTGGTCGGCTTCGAGTTCGAGGGCGTCTACGACACCGGCGCCTATGCCAGCTGGGGGCCGACCGTCGCCGGGCGGGTGCCGGCGCATTCGACCGGGCCCTACCGCATGCCCCATGCGCGGAGCCGGGCGCGGGCGGTGCTGACCAACAACCCGCCCTCCGGTGCCTTCCGCGGCTTCGGCGTGCCGCAGGCGGCCATCGCGCAGGAGGCGCTGTGGGACAAGCTGGCCGATGCGGCGGGGCTGGACCGGCTGGAATTCCGGGTGCTCAACGCGCTCCGCCGGGGCGATGCGACGGCGACGGGCCAGGTCATCGCCCATTCGGTCGGGCTGGTGGAGTGCCTGGAGGCGCTGCGGCCGCGCTGGCGGGAATTGCGGGCGGAAGCCGCGCGGGCCAATGCGCGCGGCGGGCTGCTGCGGCATGGCGTGGGCGTTGCCTGCATGTGGTACGGCATCGGCAATACCGGCATGTCCAATCCCTCGACCATGCGGGTGACCTTGGCCCCGGAAGGGCGGCTGGTCTTCCACAACGGTGCGGTGGATATCGGCCAGGGCAGCACCTCGGTGCTGCTGCAGGTCGTGGCCGATGCGGTGGGGCTGCCGGTGGCGGATTTCGCCCTGGTGCTCGGGGATACCGACCTGACCGCGGATGCCGGCAAGACCAGCGCCTCCCGCCAGACCTTCGTCAGCGGCCGGGCGGCGCTGGAGGCCGGGCTGGCGCTCCGGGATGCGATCCTGCTGCGCGCCAATGCCGGGCCGGAGGCGCGGCTCGCCTTGGAAGCTGGGCGGTTGCTGGTGGATGGGCGGGCGATTGCGCTCGAGGCGCCGCTGGAGGGGATCGGGCGCTTCGATCCGCCGACGGTGCCGATGGACGCGGATGGCCAGGGTTCGCCCTATGCGACCTATGGCTTCGCCGCGCAGCTCGCGGCGCTGGCGGTGGATACCGAGCTGGGGACGGTGCGGCTGGACCGCATCGTCGCGGCGCATGACGTGGGACGGGCGATCAACCCGATGCTGGTCGAGGGGCAGATCGAGGGCGGCATCGCCCAGGGCATCGGGCTGGCGCTGCTGGAGGAATACCTCCCCGGCCGGACCGAGAACCTGCACGACTACCTCATCCCGACCATCGGCGACGTGCCGGTGATCGAGAATATCCTCATCGAGGATCCGGAGCCGCTCGGCCCCTATGGCGCCAAGGGGATCGGCGAGCCGGCGCTGGTGCCGACGGCGCCGGCGATCTTCTCCGCCATCCGGGATGCGACCGGGGCGGAGATCACCCGCGTCCCTGCCCTGCCCCACCGCGTGCTGGAGGCACTCCGCACATGAGCGACCGGACCGCGATCTTCGGCGCCCGCGAGGGCAACGAGGGCATCGTGCGCTGCGATGCCTGCCCGGTGCTGTGCCGCATCCGCCCGGGGCGCGCGGGCGCGTGCAGCCGCTATGCCAACCGGGATGGCGCGCTGGTCCGGACCGATCCGCTGGTGCTGATGGAGCGGACCGTCGATGCGGGCGGGGAGACGGTTCCCTTCCTCGAAGGCTCCGAGGATTGGGCCGGGGGCTTGGCGCCCCAAAGGGACAAGGCGACCTTCGTCACCGCCATCGGCGCTGGCACGACCTACCCGGACTACAAGCCGGCGCCCTTCATCGTCGGCTCGCGCCATGCCGGCGTCGATACCGTCACCGTCGTGACCGAGGGGATCTTCAGCTACTGCGGCCTGAAGGTAAAGATCGACACCGACCGGCACCTCGGCGCCGAGACCGCCGCGGTGCGGGTCGATGGCGAGCAGATCGGCCATGTCACCACGGCCGAATACGGCAGCCAGATGCTGAGCCTCGGCGGGGTGCGGCACCTGACGGGCGGCTCGAAGCGGGAGGGCAACGTCACCTGCGCGGCCATGCTGGCGCTCTGCAACAAGCAGGCGGTGGAGGTCTCGATCGACGGCGGGCCGAGGCTGGTGCTGCAGGCGGGCACGGCGCCCATCGTCGACGGCACGCCGGAGCGGCGGATGCGGGTCGGCTGCGGCTCGGCCGCCATCGGCATCTTCGCCCGGCAGTGGCACGGCCATGTGGACGAGGTGATCGTGGTCGACGACCACATCACCGGGGTGCTCAGCGAGCACCAGGCGGGCAGGTGCCTCGACGTGCCGCCGAGCGGCATCCGCGTGCGCGGCCGGCGCTCGACCCCGGGGCGGTACTTCCAGGTGGCGCAGCCCGGCAAGGGCTGGGGCGGCACCGATATCACCGACCCGCTGGCGGTGATCGAGCGGATCGATCCGAAGATCGCCTGGCCGGGGCTGCGGCTGCTGCTGACCAGCACCACGGGCGAGGACTCGCTCTACTGCGTGCTGGATGAATCGTTGCGGCCGGTGCCGGTTCCGGCGCCGGAAGCCGTGGCCCGGACGGTCGAGCGGATCGGCGAGAATTGCGAGCCGGCGCTCACCTCCATCCTCTTCATGGCCGGCGCGGGCGGATCGTTGCGGGCGGGTGTGACCGAGAATCCCGTGTTGCTGACCCGCGAGGTGCAGGCCTCGCTGGTGCGGGTGACGATCGGCGGCGCGCCGTGCATGCTCTGGCCGGGGGGTGGGATCACCATCATGGCGGATGTGCTGCGGATACCGGATGGCGCCTTCGGCCATGTGCCGACGCCGGCGCTGGTGGCGCCGATCGAGTTCACCCTGGGCGCGGAGCTCTATGCCCGGCTGGGCGGGCATGTGGATCATGCGGTGCCGCTGGAGGCGCTGCTGGCCGAGCATGGCGGCGGCGCCCGGCGCGAGGGCTGGATCGCGGGGAACCCATGGCCGCTGCCCTAGCCTTGCTGCCGGACGGCCGGCTGCACCTGCAGGAAGGGCCGATCGACCTGGTGATCGGGCTGGAAGGCACCCGGGCCGGGATCGCCGAGGCGGCCCGGCGGGCGAGCGCGCGCTTCGACGGGCTGCTGGCCGGGCTGGTGGCCGAGCTGCCGCTGCTGCGCCAGCCGCTCGGCGTCGACCGGCCGGCGCTGCGCGGCGCGGTGGCGCGGCGCATGGCGGATGCGGTCTGGCCCTTCCGCGCCGGCTTCATCACCCCGATGGCGGCGGTCGCCGGGGCGGTCGCCGAGGAGGTGCTGGCCGCCGTCGCCGGCCTGCGCGGGCTGACCGCGGCGCATGTGAACAACGGCGGCGACATCGCGGTGTACCTGGCGCCGGGCGCCACGCTGCGGGTCGGCGTGGTGCAGCGGCTGGCGGTGGCCATGCCGGAGGCGCTGATCCGGCTCAGGGCCGGCGACGGGGTGCAGGGCATCGCCACCAGCGGCTGGCCGGGGCGAAGCTTCTCCTGCGGCATCGCCGATGCGGTGACGGTGCTGGCCGCCGGCGCCGCCCGGGCCGATGCCGCGGCGACGGTGATCGCCAATGCGGTGGATGCCGCGCATCCGAGCATCCGCCGGATGCCGGCGCAGCTGCTGGACCCCGACAGCGACCTCGGCGACCGGGAGGTGACCGTCGCGGTCGGGCCGCTGCCGGCGGCGGTGGCGGCCGAGGCACTCGATGCCGGCGAGGCGCGGGCCGAGGCGCTGCTCGCGGCCGGGCTGATCCAGGGCGCGGCGCTGGTGGTCGGCGACGCGGTGCGCCTGGTGGGCGGCAGCCTGGGCGACTGGCGGTAGGGCGGCTAGAGCGGTTTCCGTTCGCACTGGCTCACGGAGCCCGCTCTAGCTTGTTGTTCTGGCGAGCGAATATCTCCGGTCTGATGCGTCCATCAGATCGGAGTTTGCTCTAGGGTCGCGCCGGGCCGCGGATCCCGCGGCCGGGGCCGCGGGATCCGCGGCCGGGTCCAGGGGATACCATCCATGCGCATCACCGCCGTCACCGGCCGGATACTCAGCACGCCCTTCAGCTACGGCAATCCGGCCGGGCGGGGCGGCAACCTGCACCTCCGGGCCATGGACACGCTGCTGGTCCGGGTCGAGACCGATGCCGGCCTCACCGGCTGGGGCGAGGGCTTCGGCTTCTCCCTCGTCGGCACCACGCAGGAGGCGCTGGTCGGGCTGCTGGCCCCGGCCTGCCTCGGCGAGGACCCGGCGGACATCGCCGGGCTGATGCTGCGGCTGCAGCGGCGCTTCCACAATTTCGGCCGCAACGGGCCGATGAGCTTCGCGCTGGCCGGCCTCGACATCGCGCTCTGGGACATCGCGGCCCAGGCGGCGGGGGCGCCGCTGCATGCGCTGATCGGCCGGGGGAACCGGGACCGGGTGCCGGCCTATGCCAGCCTGCTGCGCTACGGCGATCCGGAGCTGGTCGGCCGCGCCGTCGCCACCGCGGTGGCGCGCGGCTATGGCCGGATCAAGCTGCACGAGGTCGACCTCGCCTGCATCCGCGCGGCGCGGGAGGCGGCGCCGGCCGAGATCCCGCTGATGCTCGACATCAACTGCGCCTGGGACACGGCGGAGCAGGCCGTGGAATTCTGCCGCGCCGTCGCCGGCATGAACGTCCGCTGGGTCGAGGAGCCGGTCTGGCCGCCGGAGGATTTCGCCGCCATCGCCGCGGTGCGGGCGGCGGGCGGCGTCGGCATCGCCGCCGGCGAGTGCCTGGGCGAGCCGGCGAGCCTCGGCGCCATGATGGCGGCCGGCGCGGTCGACGTGGTGCAGCCGAGCGTGACCAAGATCGGCATCAGCGGCGTCCTGGCGGTGCAGGCGCTGGCGAAGCGGCACGGCGTCGCGGTGGTGCCGCATTGCCCCTATTTCGGCCCCGGGCTGCTGGCCAGCCTGCACCTGCTGGCCGCGGCGCCGGTGGAGGAGCCGCTCGAGGTCTATTTCGCCGACCTGGCGACGCCGCCCTACCCCGGGCTGATCCCGCGCCAGGGCTTCGTCGCGGTGCCCGATGGGCCGGGCCTGGGCATGGAACTGGACCCGGTGGCCCTGGCTTGAGCGGGCTGCGCTCCGGCCTCTCCTGGCCGGCGCTGGCGGCCGGGCTGCTGGCGGGCTTCGTCGGCTTCGCCTCCTCCTTCGCCGTGGTGCTGCAGGGGCTGCGCGCCATGGGGGCGGATGCGGCGCAGGCAGCCTCCGGCCTGATGGCGCTGTCGATCGCGATGGGGCTCTGCGGCATCATCCTCAGCGCCTGGCGGCGGATGCCGATCAGCGTCGCCTGGTCGACGCCGGGGGCGGCGCTGCTGGCGGCCTCGGCCATGCCGGAGGGCGGCTTCCCGGTCGCGGTCGGCGCCTTCCTGATGTCCGCCACGCTGCTGGTGGCGGCGGGGCTGTGGCGGCCGCTGGGCCGGGCGGTCGCCGCCATCCCGGCGCCGCTGGCCAATGCCATGCTGGCCGGGGTGCTGCTCGGCCTCTGTCTCGCGCCGATGCGGGCGGTGGCGGAGGCGCCGGCGATGGGGCTCGCCATCGTGCTGGCCTGGGCGCTGGTCGGGCGGGTGAACCGGCTGCTGGCGGTGCCGGCGGCGGTGCTGGTGGCGGGCGGGCTGATCGCCGCGACCGTCGCGCTGCCCGAGGGCATCCTGGCGGCGGCGGGCCCGGTGCCCGTCTGGGTGACGCCGGCCTTCACCTGGCCGGCCGCGGTCGGCCTGGCGCTGCCGCTGTTCATCGTCACCATGGCCTCGCAGAACATCCCGGGCATGGCGGTGCTGGCGGTGAACGGCTACCGGCCGGCGCCGGGGCCGCTGTTCACCGTCACCGGCCTGTTCAGCCTGCTCGGCGCCCCGCTCGGCGGCCATGCGGTGAACCTCGCGGCCATCACCGCCGCGCTCTGCGCCAGCCCCGAGGCGCAGCCGGACCCGGCGCGGCGCTGGTGGGCGGCGGTGGTGGCCGGGCTCGTGTATGTCGGCTTCGGGCTGCTGGCCGGGGCGGCGGTCGCCTTCGTCGGCGCGGCGCCGCCGGTGCTGATCCAGGCGGTCGCCGGGCTGGCGCTGCTCGGCGCCTTCTCCGGCGCGCTGCACGGGGCGCTGGCGGTGCCGGCGCAGCGGGAGGCGGCGGTGATCACCTTCGTGGTCACCGCCTCGGGCCTGTCGGTGGCCGGGGTCAGCGGCGCCTTCTGGGGGCTGCTGGCGGGCGGGGCGATGCTGCTGCTGCATCGCCGCCGGGGGTAGGGCCGGCTCAGTCGGTGCGGATGTTCGCCGCCTCGGCGATGCGCTTCCAGACGGCGGATTCGCGGGCGATGGTCTCGGCGAACTCGGCCGGGCTGGTCCAGTTGGCGGCGGCGCCCTGCCCCGCCAGGCTGTCGCGGACCTCGGGCGTCTCGCTGGCGGCCTTCAGCACGGCCGAGAGCCGGTCGCGGATCGGCGCCGGCAGCCCGGCGGGGCCGAGGATGCTGTACCAATTGTCGGCCAGCAATTCGGGGTAGCCGAGCTCGGCGGTTATGGGCAGGTCGGGCGTCGCCGGGTGGCGGCGCCTGCTGGCCAGGGCGACGGCCACCAGCGCCCCGCTGCGGATATGCGGCATGATGACGGGCAGGTCGGCGAAGAGCAGCTGGATCGAGCCGCCGAGCAGGTCGACCACCGCCGGCGCCGCGCCGCGATAGGGCACCACCGTCACGTCGAGCCCGGTCTGGCTGCGGAACAGCTCGGCCGCCAGGTGGGAGATGCCGGCCGAGCCGGCGGTGCCGATATTCAGCTTGCCCGGGTTGCGGCGGCCATACTCCAGCAGCCCGGCCATGTCCTTCACCCCGAGCGAGGGCGTCGCCACCAGGGCTTCCGGCACCAGCGTCAGGATGCTGAGCGGGGTGAAGTCCTGCGGCACCCGGTAGGGCATGTTGGCGCTGACATGCGGCAGGATGACCAGCGGGCCGCTGCTGGTGACGACCAGGGTATGGCCGTCGGGCGCCGCCTTGGCCGCGGCATCGACGCCGATGGTGCCGCCGGCGCCGCTGCGGTTCTCGATCACCACCGGCTGCTTCAGCATGGCCGACATCGGCTGGGCATAGAGCCGGGCGATGATGTCGTTCGGCCCGCCGGGGGGATAGGGTACCAGCAGGCGGATCGGGCGGGAGGGCCATTCCGCCGGCTGCGCCAGGGCGGGACGGGCGAGGCTCGGGACCGCGGCGGCGGCCAGCAGGTGGCGACGGTGCAGCATTGGCGTTCCCCCGGTTTTGCCGGGGATGATGCGGCGCCGGGCCGCATCCGCCAAGGGTGGCTACCAGCGCGGCTGCGGCTCCGCATAGGGCCTGTCGGGGTAGGGTTCGTAGGACTGCGGCTGCTCGTAGGGCTGCTGGTACTGCGGCTGGTAGTCCGGCTGCTGGTATTGCGGCGGGTACTGGGACGGCTGGTATTGCGGCTGGGCGTAGTAGCCCTGCGCCGCCGCCGCATTGCGCTGATCGGCGGAATTGCCGAGCACGCCGCCCACCAGGGCCCCCGCCGCGGCGCCGCCGATCACCGCGCCCGGCCCGCGGCCGATGACCGCACCGAGCAGGCCGCCCGCCGCCGCGCCGCCGATGGCACCCGTCGCGGTACTGGAAGCCGGCGCGGCATAGTACGGCTGCGGCTCCACCACCACGCAGCCGCCCAGCGGAAGGACGGCCACGGCGGCCAGCCAGAACTTCGAGGTCATGCCGAGTTGTCTCCGATCCGCCGCCGTAACGCGCGGGGGCGGGGAAGGTCGCATCAGGCAACGGCGATGCGGTGGCGGCATGGCGATGGGGTGGCGGAAGCAAGGCCATGGCCTCGACACGCCGGGCGGATTGCCGGAGCATCGGTGCCTTGCCTAACCCAGGGGATTCGATGCCCGAGACACCCCTCCCCCCGGCCGCACCGCAGGCGGGGCTGGGCGAGATCCTGCGGGTCTTCACCAGCCTCGGCATGGCCAGCTTCGGCGGCGGGCTGGCGGGGTGGATGCACCGGGAGGTCGTCGAGAAGCGACGCTGGCTGAGCGAGGAGGGCTTCCTCGCCGGCGTCGCCCTGGGCCAGGTGCTGCCGGGGGCGAACAGCGTGAACCTGGCGCTCTATATCGGGCAGCAGCTGCGGGGCGTACCCGGAGCGGCCGCGGCCTTCCTCGGCATGCTGGGGCCGCCCTTCCTCTTCATCCTCGGGCTGGCCCTGCTCTATGGCTGGGGGGTGGGCTTCGCCGGCATGGGGGTGGTGCTGGGGGGCGTCGCCGCGGCGGGGCTGGCCAACTCGGCCTATACCGGGCTGCGGACGGCGCGGCACCTGCGGGGACTCGGCCCCTGGGCGGTGGCGGCCGGGACCTTCGCCGCGATAGGGCTGCTGCGGCTGCCGATGATCCCGGTGGTGCTGGTGGCGGCGCCGGCCAGCATCGGCCTCGCCTGGTGGCGGGAGACGCGGCGTGCCTGACCGCATCCTAGCGCTGCTGGCGGTCTTCGCGCCGCTGTCGCTGGTCTCGCTCGGCGGCGGGCCCTCGGTCTTCGCCGAGATGCAGCGCCAGGGCGTCGAGGTGCATGGCTGGCTGACCGCGGCGCAGTTCGTCGACCTCTTCGCCATCTCCCGCGCGGCGCCGGGGCCGGGGTCGCTGATCGCGGCGCTGATCGGCTGGGAGGCGGCGGGGTTCTGGGGCGCGCTGGCGGCGGCGCTCGGGCTCTATGTCCCCTCCTCCTGCCTGCTGCTGCTGGTCGGGCATTGGTGGCGGCGGCGCGGCGACAGCCCGCTGCGGCGGGTGATCGAGCGCGGGCTGGCGCCGATCGCGGTCGGGTTGATCTTCGCCGGGGTCTATACCCTGATCCGCGCCGATGGCGCCGGCTGGCTGGAGGTCGCGACGCTTCTGGTCTGCACCCTGGCCTTGTGGCGCGGCGCCAGCCCCTATCTGGTGATGGGGGTGGTCGCGCTGCTCTACACCGGCCTGCTGCAGGGCGGCGCGATCGGCCGATAGCAAGCTATCTAGTCGTGTTGACAGCGGTCGGGGCCGGCAACAGGATGCGCCGCCGATCGCACCATGAAGCAAACGAGGACCGTCCAATGGCCCAAGGCCCCCAATTCGTCGAGCATGCCCGGGACGGGGATGTGCATGTCGTCCGCATCGCCAATGCGCCAGTCAACACGCTGCGGACCGAGGTGCGGGCCGGGCTGATGGCCGGGCTCAAGGCGGCCGCCGGGGCCAAGGCCGTGGTCATCATCGGCTCGGGGCGCAATTTCAGCGCCGGCGCCGAGATGACCGAATTCGGCAAGCCGCGGGTCGCGCCGTCCCTCACCGATGTCTTCGATGCGATCGAGGCCTCGCCGGTGCCGGTCGTGGCCGCGATCCATGGCAATGCGCTCGGCGGCGGGCTGGAGCTGGCGCTCGCCTGCCATGCCCGCGTCGCCGCCCCCGGCGCCCAGGTCGGCCTGCCCGAGGTGAAGCGCGGCTTCGTGCCCGGCGCCGGCGGCACCCAGCGGCTGCCGCGGATGATCGGGCTCGAGGCGCTGAAGATCATCGTCGGCGGCGAGCCGGTGACCGCCGAGCAGGCGGTGAAGATGGGCTTCGTCGACGCGGTGGTGACCGGCGACCTCGAGAAGGCCGCGGTCGACTGGGCGCGGGCCAATGCCGGCAAGTCCTTCACCCTGGCGCGCAACCGCCAGGACAAGATCGGCGGCTACGACGCGACCGCCTTCGATGCCGCGGTGAAGCCGCTGCTGGCGCGCGCGCGCGGCCAGGAAAGCCCCAAGGGCTGCGTCGAGGCGGTGCGGGCCGCCTTCACCCTGCCCTTCGAGGAGGGCATGAAGGTCGAGCGCGACCAGTTCCAGCGGCTGGTCGCCGGCGAGCAGAGCCAGGCGCTGCGGCACATCTTCTTCGGCGAGCGCGAGGCGCAGCGCGTCACCGACCTGCCGGCCGATACCAAGCCGCTGACGGTGAACAAGCTGGTGGTCATCGGCGGCGGCACCATGGGCGGCGGCATCGCCATGTCGGCGGCGAATTTCGGCCTGCCCGTGACCATCGTCGAGACCTCGGAGGAGGCGCTGCAGAAGGGCCTCGAGCGCTGCGCGCAGAACTGGCAGCGCAGCGTCACCTCCGGCCGCATGTCCCAGGCCGAGGTCGACAAGCGCAAGTCGCTGCTCACCGGCAGCACCGATTTCGAGGGCACCGTCGGTCAGGCCGACCTCGTCATCGAGGCGGTGTTCGAGAACATGGCGGTGAAGAAGGAAGTCTTCGCCCGGCTGGACAAGGCGGCCCGTCCCGGCGTGGTGCTGGCCTCCAATACCTCGACGCTCGACATCGACGAGATCGCCTCGGCCACCGCGCGGCCCGAGCTCGTCATCGGGATGCATTTCTTCAGCCCGGCCAATGTCATGCGGCTGCTGGAGAACGTGCGGGGGACCAAGACCGGCTATCCTGCCATCGCCACCGCGACCGAGATCGGCAAGCGGATCGGCAAGCTGCCGGTGCTGGTCGGCAATTGCGACGGCTTCGTCGGCAACCGGATGACCGGCAAGCGCGGCCCGCAGGTGGAGAAGCTGCTGCTGGAGGGCTGCCTGCCGGCCGACATCGACCGGGTGATGGAAGCCTACGGCATGGCGATGGGGCCGCTGGCGACGGGCGACCTCGCCGGGCTCGATATCGGCATGGCGGTGCGCAAGGCGCGCGGCACCGTGGCGCCGATCGCCGATGCGGTCTGCGCGCAGGGGCGCTTCGGGCAGAAGACCGGCAAGGGCTGGTACAACTACGACGAGAACCGCAAGCGCATCCCGGCGCCGGAGGTCGAGGCCATCATCCTCGACGTCGCCGAGAAGATGCAGGTGCGGCGCCGCACGATCGACGACCAGGAAATCCTCGAACGCCTCCTGCTGCCGATGGTGAACGAGGGGGCGCGCATCCTCGAGGAAGGCGTCGCCGCGCGGGCGATCGATATCGACGTGATCTTCTGCAACGGCTTCGGCTGGCCGGCCTTCCGCGGTGGCCCGATGTTCTGGGCGGACCGGATGGGGCTGAAGGCGGTGCGCGACAAGCTGGCGCATTATGCCGAGGCGACGGGCGACCGGAACATGGAGCCTTGTGCGTTGATCGAGAAGCTCGCTGCCGAGGGCGGGAGCTTCGCCAAAGGCAAGTGAAGGTTGGGGAGAAGGTATTCTCCCCAAGCCCCTCATCTATTTCTATAAGTTAACTAATAAAAATAGAGGAGGGTGCGGGAGGATACTTCCTCCCGTGCTTTCTTCTCCCAGAAGGAGCCCCCCATGGACCTCCGCTTCACCGACGCCGAGATCGCCTTCCGCCAGGAAGTCCGCGACTTCATCGCCAAGGAACTTCCCGCCGAGACTCGGGCCCGCATGGTCGCCGGCCGCAGCCCCACCAAGGCCCAGGTGGTCGAGTGGCAGCAGAAGCTGAACAGCCGCGGCTGGGCTGCGCCGGAATGGCCGAAGGAGGCCGGCGGCCCCGGCTGGACGCTGGCCCAGCGCTACATCTTCCGCGAGGAGCTGCAGCAGGCCCCGGCCCCCTCCCCGCTCGGCTTCAACATCAACATGTGCGGCCCGGTCATCATCGAGTTCGGCACCGAGGAGCAGAAGAAGAAGTTCCTGCCGCGGATGCTGAACCTCGACGATTGGTGGTGCCAGGGCTTCTCCGAGCCGGGCGCCGGCTCCGACCTCGCGGGCCTCAAGACCCGCGCGGTGAAGGAGGGCGACCACTGGGTGGTGAATGGCCAGAAGACCTGGACCACCCTGGCGCAGCACGCCGATTGGATCTTCCTGCTGGTCCGCACCGACCCCGCGGCGAAGAAGCAGGAGGGCATCTCCTTCCTGCTCTGCGACATGAAAACGCCGGGGATCACCGTCCGCCCGATCATCACCATCGAGGGCGGGCATGAGGTCAACGAGGTCTTCTTCGACGACGTGAAGGTGCCGCTCGAGAACCTGGTCGGCCAGGAGAACCGCGGCTGGGATTGCGCCAAATTCCTGCTCGGCAACGAGCGCTTCGGCCAGGCGCGCGTGGGTGCGAGCCGCGAGCGCATCCGCCGCCTGAAGCTGATCGCGCAGGAGAGCATGGACGGCGGCGAGCCGCTGATGAACGACCCCGACTTCCGCCGCAAGGTGACGGAGATCGAGGTCGAGCTGAAGGCGCTGGAGATGACCGTCATGCGCGTCATCGCCACCGAGACCAAGCGGAAGGACAAGAAGCCGGACCCCGCCACTTCGGTGCTGAAGATCAAGGGCACCGAGATCCAGCAGATGTGCTCCGAGCTGCTGATGAAGGCGGCCGGGCCCTATGCCTGGGTCGATGGCGACCCGGACGAGGAAGAGGGCAGCAACGACGTGGACGTGGCGCCCGACTGGGCCTTCGGCCTCGCCGGCGTCTACTTCAATTGGCGCAAGCAGAGCATCTACGGTGGGTCGAACGAGATCCAGCGGAACATCATGGCCAAAGCATTCCTGGGGCTCTGAGACACATGGACTTCGACCTGACGGAAGAGCAGCGCCTCCTCCAGGACAGCGTGGCGCGCCTGCTCGGCGACAAGTACGGCTTCGAGCAGCGCAAGGCCTACATGAAGACCCCCGACGGCTGGAGCCGGGAGATCTGGGCGCAATATGCCGAGCTCGGTTTGCTGGGGTTGCCCTTCGCCGAGGATGAGGGCGGCTTCGGTGGCGGCCCGGTGGAGACCTTGCTGGTCGCGGAGCAGCTCGGCCGCGCCATCACCCTCGAGCCCTGGCTGAGCACGGTGGTGATCGGCGGCGGCTTCCTCCGCAACGGCGCTTCCGCCGCGCTGCGCAGCAAGCTGGTGCCGCAGGTCGCGGCCGGCGAGCTGCTGCTGGCCTTCGCCCAGGCCGAGCGGCAGTCCCGCTACGATTTGTTCGACGTGCAGACCACGGCGAAGAAGGACGGCGACGGCTGGGTCATCACCGGCCGCAAGGGCTACGTGGTGCATGGTGATTCCGCCGATACGCTGATCGTCACCGCCCGCACCGCCGGCGGGGCGCGGGACCGGAAGGGCGTCGGCGTCTTCCTGGTGGATGCCAAGGGGCCGGGCGTGCAGCGCCGCGGCTACCGCACCGTGGACGGCCAGCGGGCGGCGGAGGTCGAGTTCTCCGGCGCGCGGGCGACCGCGGTGCTGGGCAACCCCGAGGACGGGCTGCCGCTGGTCGACCAGGTGGTGGACGAGACCATTGCGGCGCTCGCCGGCGAGGCGGTGGGCGCCATGCAGGTCGCCCATGACATGACCATCGACTACATGAAGACGCGCCAGCAGTTCGGCCGGCCCATCGCCTCCTTCCAGGCGCTGCAGCACCGCGCGGCGGATATGCTGGTGGCGCTGGAGCAGGCGCGGTCGATGTCCTACTACGCCGCGATCTCGGCCGAGGAGCGCAACCCGGCCGAGCGGCGCAAGGCGATGGCCGCGGTGAAGGTGCAGATCGGCCGCTCGCAGCGCTTCGTCGGCCAGCAGTCCATCCAGCTGCATGGCGGCATCGCCATGACCATCGAGTATGCCTGCGGCCATTACTTCAAGCGGCTGACGGTGAACGACGCGATGTTCGGCGATGCCGACCACTACGTCCGCTTCCTGGCCGATACCGGCGGGCTGGTCGCGGCCTGAGGCAACGCCTGGGCGAGGCCGCGGCCTCGCCCGGGATTAGCAAATTCCGTTTGCACAATAACGGCTGGTGGGCTTCCATGCGGCCTTCGCAGCTGCAGCGATACCGGGGGCTTGCATGACGGAACGGGCGATCGGGCGCCGCCATATTCTGGCAGGCGCTGGCATGGCATTGGCGGCACCGCGCATTGGCAACGCCCAGGCGGCCGGGCCCATCCGCATCGGCGAGATCAACAGCTACACCGCCCAGCCGGCCTTCCTGCAGCCCTATCGCAACGCCTGGACCCTGGCGCAGGAACAGGTGAACGCCGCCGGCGGCATCAACGGCCGGCCGATCGAGACGGTCTTCCGCGACGACGCCGGCCGGCCCGAGGATGCGGTGCGCCTCGCCGGGGAGCTGGTGAATGCGGAGAAGGTGAGCCTGCTGGCGGGTGGGTTCCTGTCCAACGTCGGGCTGGCGCTCGGCGACTTCGCCAACCAGAACAAGAAGCTCTTCGTCGCCAGCGAACCGCTGACCGATGCGCTCGTCTGGGCGCGCGGCAACCGCTACACATTCCGGCTGCGGGCCAGCACCTACATGCAATCCGCCATGCTGGTCGAGGAAGCCGCCAAGCTGCCGGCCAAGCGCTGGGCGACGGTCGCGCCGAACTACGAATACGGCCAGTCCGCCGTGCGCTGGTTCAAGGAGTTGCTGACCAAGGCCCGGCCTGACGTCAGCTTCGTCGCGGAGCAATTCCCCGCCCTCGGCCGGATCGATGCAGGGGCCACGGTGCAGGCGCTGGCGGCGGCCAACCCCGAGGCGATCTTCAACGTCACCTTCGGCGCCGACCTCACCAATTTCGTCCGCCAGGGCAGCACCCGCGGGCTGTTCGAGCGCCGCCGCGTCGTCTCCCTGCTGACCGGCGAGCCGGAATACCTCGACCCGCTGGGCGACGAGGCGCCGGAGGACTGGATCGTCACCGGCTATCCCTGGGACCAGATCGACACGCCGGCGCATACCCCCTTCCGCGATGCCTACCGGAAGCGTTGGAACGACTACCCCCGGCTCGGCAGCGTGGTCGGCTACGACACGGTCATGGCGATCGCGGCGCTGCTGAAGAAGGCGCCCGCGCTGGAGACCGAGCCGCTGGTCGATGCCATGGCGGGGCTGCAATTCCAGTCGGTGCTCGGGCCGGTGGAATTCCGCGCCATCGACCACCAATCCACCATGGGGGCCTTCGTCGGCCGCACCGTGCTGAAGAACGGCAAGGGCGCGATGGCCGATTGGCGCTATGCCGATGGGAAGGACTACCTGCCCGCGGATGAGGTGGTGCGGACGCTGCGGCCCCAGGCGTAACACGCGACCTTGGAGAACCTGGTCCTCCAGGCCCTCAGCGGCCTGGCGAGCGCCTCCTCGCTCTTCCTCGTGGCCTCCGGGCTGACCGTCATCTTCGGGGTCAGCCGCGTGGTCAATTTCGCCCATGGCTCGCTCTACATGCTGGGCGCCTATCTCGCCTGGACCCTGGTGACCAGCCTGCCGCGCGGGCATCTCGGCTTCTGGGGCGGGGTGCTGGGGGCGGCGGTGCTGGTCGGGCTGATCGGGCTGGTGGTGGAGGTGCTGCTGCTGCGGCGCATCTATCGGGCGCCGGAGCTCTTCCAGCTGCTGGCGACCTTCGGCGTGGTGCTGATCGTGCAGGACCTCGCGCTGCTGACCTGGGGCGCGCAGGACCTGCTGGGTCCGCGGGCGCCGGGGCTGCGCGGCAGCACCGAGATCCTCGGCCTGCGCTTTCCGCTGTACGAGCTGTTCCTAATCGGGGTCGGGCCGGTGGTGCTCGGGCTGCTGTGGCTGCTCTTCCACCGCACGCGCTGGGGCACGCTGGTGCGGGCGGCGACGCAGGATAGGGAGATGGTGGGGGCGCTCGGCGTCAACCAGCGGATGCTGTTCACCTCGGTCTTCTTCCTCGGCAGCCTGCTCGCCGGGCTCGGCGGCGCGCTGCAGCTGCCGCGGGAGAGCGTGAACCTGCACATGGACCTCTCGATCATCACCGAGGCCTTCGTGGTCGTGGTGGTGGGCGGGCTCGGCAGCCTCTCGGGCGCGGCGCTGGCGGCGCTGCTGATCGGGGAGCTGCATGCCTTCGGCATCCTGATCGTGCCGAAGATCACACTGGTGCTGGTCTTCCTGGTGATGGCGATCGTGCTGGTGGTGCGGCCGCATGGGCTGCTCGGCAAGCCGGAGGCGGCGGCGCGCGGCGGCCAGGGCAGTGCGGAACCCTTGGTCGGGCCGGCGCCGGCGGCGCTGAGGTGGGCGGCGCTGGCGGCGGCGCTGCTGGCGGTGGCGGTGCCGCCCTTCCTCGGCGACTACGGGATCAGCGTGCTGACGGAGATGGCGATCTTCGTGCTGTTTGCCGCCAGCCTGCACCTCATCATGGGACCGGGCGGCATGGCGAGCTTCGGGCATGCGGCCTATTTCGGCCTCGGCGCCTATGGGGCGGCGCTGGCGGCGCAATGGCTCGGCGCGCCGATGCTGGCGGGGCTGGCGATCGCCCCTGTCATGGCCGGCATCTTCGGCCTGGTCTTCGGCTTCTTCTGCGTGCGGCTTTCCGGCGTCTACTCGGCGATGCTGACGCTCGCCTTCGCGCAGATCGCCTGGTCGGTCGCCTTCCAATGGGTGGAGGTGACGGGGGGCGACAACGGCATCCTCGGCGTCTGGCCGGATGCCTGGGCGGCGCCGAAGCTGGTCTACTACTACCTGGCGCTGGGGCTCTGCCTAGGCGCCACGCTGCTGCTGCGGCGGGTCATCCATGCGCCCTTCGGCTACGCCCTGCGGGCGCAGCGGGACAGCAGCCTGCGGGCCGAGGCGATCGGCATCGATGCCTTCCGCATCCGCTGGCTGGGCTTCGGCCTCGCCGCCGCGGCGGCGGGCGTCGCCGGCGGGCTGTTTGCCTATGGCAAGGGCAGCGTCTTCCCGACCTATATGGGCATCCCCCGCAGCGTCGATGCGCTGCTGATGGTGCTGCTGGGCGGGGTGCAGACGCTCAGCGGGCCGATCGTCGGGGCGCTGGCCTTCACCGGGCTGCAGGAACAGCTGGTGCGGCTGACCGATCTCTGGCGGCTGGTGCTGGGCTGCGTCATCGTCGCGCTGGTGCTGTTCTTCCCGCAGGGGCTGGCGGGGGCGGCCCGGGCCCGCTGGGAGGCATCGCGTGGCGACGCTTGAGGTCGAGGGGCTGGCCAAGAGCTTCGGCGGCGTGCGCGCCGTGCAGGGTGTCTCCTTCACGGTGCAGCCGGGCGAGATGCTGGCGCTGATCGGCCCCAACGGCGCCGGGAAATCCACCTGCTTCAACATGCTGAACGGCCAGCTGCGGCCGGATGCGGGGGTGGTGAAGCTGCTGGGCCGGCCCATCACCGGGCTGGCGCCGCGGGCGGTGTGGCGGCTCGGCGTCGGGCGGACCTTCCAGATCACCGCGACCTTCGGCTCCATGACCGTGCTTGAGAACGTGCAGATGGCGCTGCTGTCGCACCAGCGGCGGCTCGGCGGGTTGTGGCGGCCGGTGGCGCGGATGGACGCGGCGCCGGCCCGGGCGCTGCTGGAGCGCCTCGGCATGGCCGAGCAGGCGGCACGGCCCTGCGGCATCCTCGCCTATGGCGACCTGAAGCGGGTGGAGCTGGCGATCGCCCTGGCGAATGCGCCGAAGCTGCTGCTGATGGACGAGCCGACCGCGGGCATGGCGCCGCAGGAGCGGGTGGCGCTGATGGCGCTGACCGCCGCCATCGCGCGGGAGAGCGGCATCGCGGTGCTCTTCACCGAACACGACATGGACGTGGTCTTCGCCCATGCCGACCGCATCCTGGTGCTCGACCGCGGCGCGCTGATCGCCGAGGGGGCGCCGGCCGCCGTGCGGGCGGACCCGCGGGTGCGGGAGGTCTATCTCGGCTCCGGCGCGGTGACGGGGGCGCATTAGATGCTGCAGGTCACCGGCCTCTCGGCGCATTACGGGCGGGCGCATATCCTCGACGGCGTGGCGCTGGAGGTGGCGGCGGGCGAGGTCGTCGTGCTGCTTGGGCGCAATGGCGCGGGCAAGTCGACCACGATGAAGGCCATCATGGGCCTCGTGCCGCCGAGCGGGGGGCAGGTGTGCTTCGCGGGCGCCGAGATCGCCGGGTGGGAGCCGTTCGAGATCGCCCGCCTCGGCCTCGGCTACGTGCCGGAGGAAAGGCGGATCTTCACGGGTCTCACCGTGATGGAGAATCTGGAGGTCGGGCGGCGGCCTGCCGGGCCGGGGCAGCGGGCCTGGACGCCGGAGCGGTTGTTCGAGCTGTTCCCGAGCCTCGGCGCCATGCGGGACCGGCCGGGCGGGCGGATGAGCGGCGGCGAGCAGCAGATGCTGACCATCGCCCGGACGCTGATGGGCAATCCCAGGCTTGTCTTGCTCGATGAGCCGAGCGAGGGGCTGGCGCCGGTGATCATCGAGCGGATGGCGAGGGCGATCGGCCGGCTGAAGGCGGAGGGGCTGGCGATATTGCTCTCGGAGCAGAACCTGCATTTCGCCCAGGCGGTGAGCGACCGGGCGACCATCATCGAGAAGGGGCGGATCCGCTGGAGCGGGACGATCCCGGAGTTGATGGGGGCGGAGGCGGTGCGGGAGCAGTACTTGTCGGTGTAGGTAGCCTGAAGGGGCCTTGCCCCTTCAGGCTACCCCACCAAAGGCCGGAGGGCCTTTGGAGACCATCGGTCTGCTGCCCGGCCTAGCCGTTCGGCCGCAGCACCTGGCGCAGCACGTTGCCATCCGCCAGCCGGTCGAAGCCGGCGTTGATCTCGGACAGCGGCAGGCTGCCCGACTTCAGCCGCTCCACCGGCAGCTTGCCGCGCTTGTACATGCCGAGGAAGCGCGGGATGTCGCGCTCCGGCACGCAGCTGCCCATGTAGCTGCCGAGGATGGATTTCTCGTCGCCCACCAGCCCGGCATGCATGTAGCTGAAATTGGCGCCCTGGGCCGGCAGCCCGGCGCTGACCACGCTGCCGCCGCGGGCGGTGACGGCATAGGCGAGCTCCATCGCGCGGATGTTGCCCGCGGTTTCGATGACGGTATCGACCCCGCCATCGGTGGCCGCCTTGATCTGCTCGACCACATCCTTGTCGGTGGCGAGGAAGGTATCCGTCGCGCCCCATTGCCGGGCGAGGCCGAGCTTCTCCGGGCTGGTGTCGATCGCGATGATCCGCTCCGCCCCGCCGGCGACGGCCGCGAACAGCGCATTCATGCCGACCCCGCCGAGGCCCAGCACGGCGATGGTATCGCCCGCCCGCATCCCCGCGGTGTTCAGCACCGCCCCGGCACCGGTCATGACCGCGCAGCCGAAGATGGCGGCATCGTCGAGCGGCACGGCCGGGTCGATCTTTACCGCCGAGCGGCGGCCGACCACGGCGTATTGCGCGAACAGCGACAGCCCGCTGCCGTGGTTGATAGGCGTGCCGTCCAGCCGGCTGATCCGCTTGGCCCCCGAGAGCAGCGTCCCCGCCGCGCGCGCCGCATTGCCGACGTTGCAGATGTTCGGCCGGCCCCGCACGCAGTTGCGGCAGACCCCGCAGGAGGCGACGAAGACGGTGATGACGTGGTCGTCCCGCTTCAGGTCCGTCACCCCCTGGCCGACCTCGCGCACGATCCCCGCCCCCTCGTGGCCGATGACCACGGGCAACGGCCGCGGCCGGATGCCCTCGATGGCGGAGAGGTCGGAATGGCAGAGCCCGGCGGCGGCGACCTCGATCAGCACCTCGCCGGGCCCGGGGCCCTCGAGGTTCACCTCCTCGATGACCAGGGCGTTGCTGCTGGCATAGGGGCGCGGCAGCCCCTGCTGGTACATGATGGCGGCCTGCATGCGCATGAGGCGGGTCCTATTCGATGTGGATATTGGCCGCGCGGGCCACTTCGGTGTTGATGGCGATCTCGCGCGGGATGCGGGCGCGGAATGCCGCCGGCCCCTCGCCTTCCACCACGCCGCCGCTCTCCTCGATCCGGGCGATGACGTCGGGGCGTTGCAGCAGGCCCTGCACGTCGGCGACGATGCGGTCGAGAAGCGGGGTGGGCAGCCCGGCGGGGGCGACGAAGCTGTACCAGGGCGAGGTGTCGCGGATCGGGAAGCCGGCCTCCGCCATGGTCGGCACCTCGGGGAAGACCTTGGACCGCCGCGGCGCGGCGATGGCGAGCGGCCGCAGCTTGCCGTCGCGGGCCAGGGCGATGACGCCGGAGAGCGTCGAGAAGGTGATCGGCACCCGGCCGCCGATGACGTCCTGCACAGCCGGCATGGCGCCGCGATAGGGCACGTGGGTGAGTTCCACGCCGGCCGCGCGCATGAACATCTCGGTGGCGAAGTGGCCCGAGGTGGCGACGCCGGAGGAGGCCGCGGCCATGCCCGGCCGGCGCTTCGCCGCCTCCACCACGTCGCGCACCGTCCGGTAGGGCTGGTCCGGCCCGGTGAACAGCACGGTCGGCGAGGAGTAGATGACCACGATCGGGGTGAAGTCGCGGATGGTATCGTAGGGCAGCCGCGAGAAGACCGCCGGGTTGGTGGTCAGGTTGCTGGTGCAGAGCATCAGCGTGTAGCCGTCGGGGGGTGATTTCACCACCGCCTCGGCGGCGATCATCTGGCTGGCGCCGGGGCGGTTCTCGATCACCAGCGGCTGGCCCCAGAGCTGCTGCAGCGGGTCCTGCAGGATGCGGGCGGCGAAATCGGTCGGGCCGCCGGCGGGGAAGCCGACCAGCAGGCGCACCGGGCGGTCCGGCCAGGCACCCTGGGCATGCGCTGCCACCGGCAGCAGGGCGGCGGCGGCGAGCGAGCGGCGGGTCAGCATCATCCTGGACCTCCCTGATGGTTTCTCATTCGGCCTTGATGTCGGCGGCGCGGGCGATGGCGGTCCAGCGGCCGATCTCGGCGCGGTAGCGGGCGGTGAAGGCGGCCGGGCCCTCGGCCAGCGGAATGGCGGCGCTGTCGAGGAAGCGCTGGCGGATCTCAGGCCGGGCCAGCAGCCCGGCGATGTCGTCGGCGATCTTCTGCTGGATCGGCGCCGGGGTCCCGGCGGGGGCGATGATGCCGTACCAGCCATTGGTATCCGCCACGTCGAAGCCGGCCTCGACGAAGGTCGGCACCCCCGGCAGGCTCTCGATCCGGTCGGGCCCGGAGACCGCGATCGGCCGCAGCTTGCCGTCGCGCAGCAGGGCGATGGCGCCCGACAGCGTGCTGAAGGTGATGGCGACGCGGCCGCCGACGACATCGGCCAGCGCCGGCGGCGCGCCGCGATAGGCGACCGGGGTGATGTCGATGCCGGCGGCAAGCCTGAAGACCTCGCCGGCGAAATGCCCGGGCGAGCCCATGCCGGAGACCGCATAGGCCATCCCCGGCTGCGCCTTGGCCGCGGCGACGACATCGGCCAGCGTGTGCAGCTTCGTCTCCGGCCCGGTGAAGAGCACCGTGGGCGAGACATAGATCAGCACCACCGGCGCGAGATCGGCCAGGCTGTCGAAGGGCATCTGCGGCTGGATCGCCGGGTTGATGGTATTCGGGCTGTTGCCGAGCAGCAGCGTGTAGCCGTCGGGCGCGGCGCGGGCGACGGCCTCGGAGCCGATGATGCCATTGGCGCCGGCGCGGTTCTCGATCACCAGCGGCTGGCCCCAGAGCGCCTGGAGATGCGGCTGCAGCAGCCGGGCGGCGAAATCGGTCGGGCCGCCGGCGGGATAGCCGATGACGAGGCGCACCGGACGCTCGGGCCAGCCGCCCGGCCCCTGGGCCCTGCCCGGCCCGGCCGCCGCCAGGGCCAGCGCGGCCGTCCCCGCCAGCATCCCGCGTCTCTCGATCATCCGTTTCCCCGCCATCGCCTGGCTTGCGCCGTTTGCCGGACGATCCGCCGTGCGACGGATGCCGTCAAGCGAAGGGGGGCGGCGCAACCCGGGCCGGGGGGCGCCGTTGTCGCGGCCATCCGGCAAGCAGGAGATTGCAATGGCAGGCGAATTGAACGGGCGCTCGGTCGCGGTCCTGGCCACCGACGGGGTGGAGCAGGTGGAGCTGACCGAGCCGGTGAAGGCGCTGAAGGCGGCCGGGGCGAAGGTCGTCGTGGTCGCGCCGAAACCCGGCACCATCCAGGGCTGGAACCACATGGACAAGGGCGATGCCATCCCGGTGGACCAAGCGCTCGACCAGGTGGATCCGGCGGGCTTCGACGCTCTGCTGCTGCCGGGCGGCGTGGTGAACCCGGACCAGCTGCGGCTGGAGCCGAAGGCGATCGACTTCATCCGCCACTTCGTGCAGGCGAAGAAGCCGATCGCGGCGATCTGCCACGGCCCCTGGACCCTGATCGACGCCGGCGGGGTCAGCGGCCGGCGGATGACGAGCTGGCCTTCGCTGAAGGCCGATCTCGGCAATGCCGGGGCGCAGTGGGAGGACAGCGAGGTGGTGACCGACCGCGGCCTGGTCACCTCGCGCAAGCCGGATGACATCCCGGCCTTCAACCGCAAGATGATTGAGGAATTCGCCGAGGGCCGCCACGACCGCTGAGGCGGCACCGGGGGGCGCCGGCCGAGGGCGCCCTGGCCTCGGCTTCGGCGCTTCCCCGGGCGGGCGGTCCGTGCTGGTGTGACGGCTCCCGAGGGAGCCTCGCCATGTACCCGACCCTGCGTTCCCACCGTCCGCTGCTGATGGGCCGCAACGGGGCGGTGGCGACCAACCATCCGGTGGCGACCCAGGCCGGACTCGACGTGCTGCGGGCCGGCGGCACGGCGATGGATGCGGCGGTCGCCGTCTCCCTCACCCTCGGCGTGGTCGAGCCGCATATGTCGGGTCTCGGCGGCGACGGCTTCTTCCACGTGCATGTGCCGGGGCGCCCGGGCTTCTGCGTGAATGCGACCGCGGCGGCGCCGGCGGCGGCGACCGCCGAGCGGTATCGTGCGGCGGGCGGCGTGCCGGTGGCCGGGCCGCTCAGCATCCAGACGCCGGGGCTGCTGGCCGGGCTGGCGCTGCTGCATGCCGGGCATGGCACGATCCCCTGGGCCCGGCTGGTGGCCCCTGCCGAGGCGGCGGCGCGGGACGGCTTCGCCGCGACCCATGCCTTCCGGCATTTCGCCGGCGACAACCTCGGCCGGCTGCGGCCGGATGCCGGCAGCGCCGCGCGCTTCCTGGCGGCGGGCGAGGCCCCTGCCCTGGGTGCCCTGGTGGTGCAGCCGGAACTGGCGGAGACCCTGGGCGGGATCGCCCGCGACGGGGCCGAGGGCTTCTACCGCGGCGCGCTGGCCAAGCGGCTGGCGGCCGGCATCGCCGCGGCGGGCGGGCTGGTGGCCGAGGCGGATCTCGCCGCCTGCACGGCCGAGCTGCAGGCGCCGATCATTGTGCCCTACCGCGGCTTCGAGGTGCGGCAGACCGGGCCGAATTCCACCGGCTTCACCTTCCTGCAGATGCTGCGGATCATCGAGCGCTTCGACCTGGCGGCGCTGGGCCGGGACAGCGCGGCGCTGATCCACCTGCTGGTGGAGGCGAAGAAGCGGGCCTTCCTCGACCGCGAGGCGCATGGCACGGACCCGCGGGCGCGGGCGGTGCCGCTGGAGCGGCTGCTCTCGGCCGAGCATGCCGCGGCGCATGCGGCGGCGATCGACTTCCGGCGCGCCGCCGACCTGCCGGTGCGGCCGATGGCCGAGGGCGACACGACCTATTTCTGCGTGGTCGACCGGGCGGGCCATGCCGTCTCGGCGATCCAGTCGATCAACTCGGCCTTCGGCAGCGGGGTGACGGCGGGGGATACCGGCGTGCTGATGAACAACCGCATGGCCTATTGGCACCTGGACGAGGGGCATGCGAACCGGCTGCGGCCGGGGCAGCGGGTGCGGCACACGATGAATGCGCCGATGGTCTTCCGCGACGGGAAGCTCTGGGGCGCCTTCGGCACGCCCGGGGCGGACAACCAGGTGCAGGTCAACCTGCAGATCCTGGTGGGCATGGCGGATTTCGGCCTGGATCCGCAGCAGGCGGTGGAAGCGCCGCGCTGGACCAGCAGCCAGCCGGGCCAGGCGGCGAACTACCCGCATGGCGGGGATGCCGTGCTGACCATGGAGGCCGGGCTGGCCGCGGCGGCGCCGGGGCTGGAGGCGCTGGGGCATAGGGTCAAGCTGGTGCCGCCGCTGGAGGGGGCCTGCAGCGTGGCCGCCATCCGGGTGCTGGAGAACGGGGTGCGGGCGGCGGGCAGCGATCCGCGGCGGGATGGCTGGGCGGGGGCCCATTAGGTGCTGAAATTCGCGCTGCGGCGGTTGGTGCTGGCGCTGCTGGTGGCGCTGACGGTGATGACCCTGAGCTTCGCCCTCACCCGGGTCTCCGGCGATCTCGCCATCTCCATCGCCGGAGCCTCGGCGACCGAGCAGGATGTGGCGCTGATCCGCCACGCCTACGGGCTGGACCGGCCGCTGGCGGTGCAGTTCCTCGACTGGGTCGGGCGCGCCGCAGTGGGCGACTTCGGCGAGAGCTATTTCTTCAAGGCGCGGGTTTCCGACCTGATCCTCGAGCGGATGCCGATCACCCTGACGCTCGGCCTGACCGGGCTGGCGATCGCGCTGGTGGTCTCCATCCCGCTCGGCGTGCTGGCGGCGGTGCGGGAGAACAGCTGGATCGACCGGCTGGTGCAGCTGTTTGCCATGATCGGCCAGGCGATGCCGAGTTTCTGGCTGGGGCTGATCCTGATGATCACCCTCGGGCTGAACCTCGGCTGGCTGCCCATTTCGGGGACGGGGTCGTGGCAGCATTACGTCATGCCGGGGATCGTGCTGGCGTTTTCCGCCATCCCGGCGCTGACGCGGCTGACCCGCAGCGGCATGATCCAGGCGCTGGGCTCGGATTACATCCGCACGGCGCGGGCCAAGGGGCTGTCGCGGCTGTCGATCCTGGGGAAGCATGCGCTGCGCAACGCGGCGATCCCGGTGGTCTCGATCGCGGCGGTGCAGCTCGGCTTCATGCTGGGCGGGTCGATCGTGATCGAGACGGTCTTCGCGCTGCATGGCGTGGGCTTCCTCGCCTGGGAGAGCATCAGCAAGAACGACTTCCCGGTGGTGCAGGCGGTGGTGCTGGTCCTCGCCCTGATCTACATCGCGCTGACCATGGCGGCGGATCTGCTGAACGGGCTGCTCGACCCGCGGCTGCGCGCGCAATGAGAAAGGCGGGGCTGATCCTCGGCGGGATCATCATTGGCATCGTCCTGGTCTGCGCGGTCTTCGCGCCCTGGATCATGCCGCAGGATCCCTTCGCCCAGGACCTCGACAACCGGCTGGCGGTGCCCTTCTGGATGGAGGGCACGAAGCCGGGATACTGGCTCGGCACCGACGGGATCGGGCGGGACTACCTCTCGCGGCTGATCTACGGGGCGCGGATCTCGCTGCTGATCGGGCTGCTGACGGTGGTGACCTCGGGGGCGATCGGCATCACCCTCGGCGTGGTCGGCGGCTTCTTCGGCGGCCGCGTCGATGATGCGGTCCTGTTCGCCATCACCTGCCGGCTGGCGATCCCGGTGGTGCTGGTGGCGCTGGCCGTGGTCGGGCTGCTGGGGTCGAGCCTGACCTTGGTTATTCTCGTGCTGGGGCTGCTGCTCTGGGACCGCTTCGCCGTCGTGGCGCGGTCCACCACCATGCAGGTGCGCAACCTCGATTACGTCGCGGCGGCCTGGGCGGCGGGGTGTTCGACGCCGCGGATATTGCTGGCCGAGGTGCTGCCGAACATCGCCAGCCATCTGGCCGTGGTGGCGACCCTGGAGATGGCGCTGGCGATATTGCTGGAGGCGACCTTGAGCTTCCTCGGCCTCGGGGTGCCGCCGCCCCTGCCCTCCTGGGGGCTGATGATCGCGGAGGGGAAGGACTACATGTTCTTCTCTCCTTGGGTGATCTTCATTCCCGGCGTGGCGCTGTTCGTGCTGGTGATCGGCATCAACCTGCTGGGCGACGGGCTGCGCGACCTGCTGGGGACGGGGGATACGCGGTGATGGCGTCCGATCGTGGAGCGCCGCAGGCGCGGAGCGTGAATCGGCCGCCGCCAGAGGCAAAGTCACTGCTGGAAATCGAGGGGCTGCGGGTCACCTTCGGGCAGACGGCGGCGGTGCGCGGCGCCTCCTTCAGCGTGGCGCGGGGGGAGACGCATTGCGTCGTCGGCGAGAGCGGCTGCGGCAAGTCCGTCACGGCGCTGGCGGTGATGGATCTGCTGGTGCAGGGCGCGCAGCGAAGCGCGGACCGCCTGCAGTTCGGCGGGGAGGATCTGCTGACCCTGCCGGCCAAGCGCATGGCGGCGCTGCGGGGCGACCGCATGGCGATGATCTTCCAGGAGCCGATGACCAGCCTGAACCCGGCCTATACCATCGGCTCGCAGATGGCGGAGGTCTTCACCCGGCATCGCGGCGGCGGCCGGGCGGCGGCGCTGGAGCGGGCGGCGGGCTTGCTGGGCCGCGTCGGCATCACCGCGCCGGGGATGCGGCTGGGGCAGTTTCCGCACCAGCTCTCGGGCGGGCTGCGGCAGCGGGTGATGATCGCCATGGCGCTGATGTGCGACCCCGAGCTGCTGATCGCGGATGAGCCGACGACGGCGCTGGATGTCACGGTGCAGGCGCAGATCCTGCGGCTGCTGGCGGAGTTGCAGCGCGACTTGGGGCTGGCGATCCTGCTGATCACCCATGACCTCGGCATCGTCGCACGGATCGCCGACAAGGTGAGCGTGATGTATGCGGGCGAGGTAGTGGAGAGCGGGGCGACGGCGCCGATCTTCGCCGCGCCGTCGCATCCCTATACCCGCGGGCTGCTGCGCTGCGTGCCGGTGCCGGGCAAGGTGAAGCGGGACGAGCTGCTCGGCAGCATCCCCGGCGTGGTACCGCGCATCCCGCCGGGTTTTGTCGGCTGCGGCTTCCGCGACCGCTGCGAGCATGCGGTGGCCGGGTGCGCGGCGCCGGTGCCGCGGCAGAATGCGGGGGGTGGGCATGAGTATCTCTGCCGCCTGGCGCCGGGATGGGCGGCATGAGCGGGCCGGCGATCGAGGTGCGGGGGCTGCGGCGGGTCTTCCGCGTGGGCGGCGGGCTGCTGGGGCGGGACCGGGAGGTCGTCGCGGTCGACGATGTCTCCTTCAGCGTGCCGAAGGGCGGCGTGCTGGGGGTCGTCGGGGAATCCGGCTGCGGCAAGTCGACCCTGGCGCGGGTGATTTTGGGGCTGCTGCCGCCAACCGCCGGTGAGGTGCTGGTCGAGGGGCAGCGGCTGGACACGATGGACCGGCGGGCGCGGGCGCGGCTGATCCAGCCGGTGTTCCAGGACCCCTTCGCCTCGCTCAATCCGCGGCGGCGCATCCGCGACATCGTGGCGATGCCGCTGGAGGCGCAGGGGGGCATCGGGCGGCGCGAGGTGGAGGCGCGGGTCCTCGAGATGCTGGGGCGGGTGGGCCTGTCCGCCGAGCAGGCGGGGCGGTATCCGGCGCAGCTCTCGGGCGGGCAGCGGCAGCGGGTGGCGATCGCGCGGGCGCTGGTGCTGCGGCCGCGCATCGTCATCTGCGACGAGCCGACGTCGGCGCTGGATGTCTCGGTGCAGGCGCAGATCCTGAACCTGCTGGCGCAGTTGCGGCGGGAACTGGATCTGACGTTGCTGTTCATCAGCCACAACCTGGCGGTGGTGGAGCATGTGGCGACGGAGGTGGCGGTGATGTACCTCGGGCGCATCGTCGAGCGGGGCGAGGCGGATGCCCTGTTCCGGGCGCCGCGGCATCCCTATACGCGGGCCCTGCTGGCGAGCGTGTTGACGCCGGAGCCCGGGCTTGGCGTGCCCGACGTGGGCCTGGGGGATATCCTGCCGGACCCGGCGAATATCCCCCCCGGCTGCCGCTTCCACCCGCGTTGCCCCGTGGCGGAACCTCGCTGCGCGACGGACGTCCCGCAACGCGGCGCCGTCGAATGCCTGCTCGCGGCGGACTAATAAAAATAGAAGGGGGCTTGGGGGGATACCTCCCCCCAAACCTTTCTTCCCTTACGCGATCACGAAATCCGCCGCCGACACCCCCGCCGGCTTCGTCGTCAGCACGGCGAAGTTCAATAGATCATCGCGCGAGCCGCCATCCGCATCGAAGAAGAGGTTGCCGGTGTCCGCGTCGTAGAGGATGCGGTCATCGGCGGATTCGGCGGCGGAGAGCAGGGCGAAGGATTCCGCCGCCAGCACGCCGGCGGGCAGGCCCTGGAAGATCCGGCCGTCGAGCTGGATGGTGTCGTCGGCCGCGACGAAGTCGACGAGGCTGTCCGGGCTGGTGTCGCAGGTGTTGAAGACGAAGGTATCGGCGCCGCCGCCGCCAAGCACGGAATCCTGGCCGGCGCCGCCGGTCAGAGTATCGTTGCCGGCGCCGCCGACGAGGAAGTCACGGCCGCTGCCGCCGGTGACGGCATCGTCGCCCATGCCGGCGTTGACGTAGTAGGCCTCATCGTCGCCGCCGTGGTCGATGACGTCGTTCGCCATGGTGCCGAGCTGGACCGCCTCGAACTGATCGCCGCGCTGGGTGCCGGCGACCAGGTCGCGGACGTCGAAGGTGGAGCCGGCCGTCGCCTTGAAGGTGATGCCCTCGTCGTCGAAGCGGCTGATGGGGCCGGCCAAGCCATCGGCGCCGTCCTCCATCTGGAAGCGGACCGCGAGGCCGCCATCCTGGTTCAACATGGTGCCGGCGTCGTTGGCGTTGCCATTGCCGACCTCGGCGCTGGTGAAGGTCAGGCGGATCTGCTCGCCGTGACCGTGCTTCACCAGGACCGTGTCGTCGCCGGCGCCGAGGTCGATGACATCGGCCCCGTCGCGGGAGGGCTTGAAGACGGCGGTGTCGTTGCCGGCGCCGCCAAGCAGGGAATCATCGCCGCGGCCGCCCTTGAGCCAATCGTCGCCGGCGCCGCCGACGAGGAAATCATTGCCCTTGCCACCGGTCAGGCTGTCGTTGCCCATGCCGGCGTTGATGTAATAGGCCTCGCGGCTGCCGCTGACGTCGGTGCGGTCGTCCTTGGCGGTGCCGAGGGTGACGGCGTCGAACTGGTCGCCGCGCTGGGTGCCGGCGACGAGGTCCCGCACGTCGAAGGTCAGGCCGGGGCTGGCCGACTTGAAGGTGATCCCCTCATCGTCGAAGCGGCTGATGGGACCGGTCAGGCCATCGGCGCCGTTCTCGGCCTGGAGCCGGACGGCGAGGCCGCCATCCTGGTTGGCCATGGTGTTGGAATCGAGCGGGTTGCCGTTGCCGACCTCGGCGCTGGTGAAGGTCAGGCGGACCTGCTCGGCCGAGCCCTTCACCAGGACGGTGTCCTCACCCTTGCCGAGGTCCTGGCTGGTGGCGGCGTCCCGGGTGACGTCGAGGCGGGCCACATCATTGTGGCCGCCGCGCCAGAGTCCGGCCAGCGGCGCCTTGGCATGCTGCAGGAACTCGGCGATCGGGGCGAAGTCGAAATGCTTCCAGGCCATGCTGATGCTCTCTCCCAATATGACGCGCCTCGCGGCGCGTCGCATGGGTTACGAACAGGCAATCCGGACGGATGCGCAACCAGCGGGAATTTCACTGAACTCCGGCCGAGCCGAAGGTCGCGCATGATCGGTCATGTTACAGCGCGTTTACGCGCGCCGGCCTCAGCCCTGCAGGAAGGGGTTCCGCTGCCTCTCATGCCCCAGGGTCGAACCCGGCCCATGGCCGCAGAGGAAGGAGATGTCGTCGCCGAGCGGCAGCAGCTTGCCGTGGATGGCCGCGAGCAGCGCCGCGTGGTCGCCATAGGGGAAGTCGGTGCGGCCGATCGAGCCGCGGAAGACCACGTCGCCGACCACCGCCAGGCGCAGCGCCTCGCTGACGAAGACGACGTGTCCCGGGGTGTGGCCGGGGCAGTGCAGCACGGCGAATTCCTCGCCGGCGATGCTGACCGCATCGCCTTCGGCCAGCCAGCGGTCGGGCGTCACGTTGCGGGCGGTGATGCCGTATTTGGCGCCCTGGGCCTCGAGACCCTCGAGCAGGAAGGCGTCGCGCCGGTCCGGGCCGATGATCGGCGGCGCGTCGGGCAGCGCGGCCTTGAGTTCGGCGGCGCCGCCGGCATGGTCCATGTGGCCATGGGTCAGCAGGATCGCCTCGATGCCGAGCTTGAGCTCGGCGACGGCGGTGAGGATGCGCTCCACCTCGCCGCCGGGGTCGATGACCACGCCGCGCAGGGTGACGTCGTCCCAGAACAGCGAGCAATTCTGCTCGAAGGGGGTGACCGGGATGATCGCGGCTTTCAGCGCCATGCGGCCTATTTCCATTTCGCCAGGTAGAACCGCGGGAGCTCGTCCCGGTACGGCCTGAAGTCGAGCTGCCGGCTGAAGCCGTAGATGGTGACGTAGGTGTGCAGCGGCAGCCAGTAGGCGTTCTCGGTGATGCGGCGGATGGCGGCGCTGTAGGCGGTCTTGCGGGTGGCCTCGTCGGTGGTGGCGCCGCCCTCGAGGATCAGCTTCTGCAGCTCCGGGTCGCGGGTGTAGTCCTCCGAGCCGCCGCCGAACATGACCGGCAGCACGGCGGAGACGTCGTTGATCGAATAGCTGCCCCAGCTGCCCATGTACAACGGGTTGCGCCCCTCCCAGGCCCGCTGCACCGCGGCGGCGACCTGCATCTGGTTCACCTTGGCGCGGATGCCGACGGCGCCGAGGTAGCTCTGCACCGAGGCGGTCCATTGCGGGGTGACGTAGCTGACCAGCTCCATCTCGAAGCCGGCGGCGAAGCCGGCCTCGGCCAGCAGCGCGCGCGCCTTGGCGGGATTGTAGTCGTACAGCACCGCGGCCGCGGCGTCGCAGCCGAACTGCGAGGGGTAGCAGGGCGCGGCGGGCACGCGGGAGCCGCCGGTGATGAGGCGGGTGGCGATGGTCTCGCGGTCGATCGCATGCCAGATCGCCTGGCGGACCTTGAGGTTGGTCAGCGGGTTGCCGGACCCGCTGCGGCCGGCGGCGTCGATCGAGAGGTAGCCGATGCGCATCGATTCCTGGCGCACCGCCTGGACCATCGGCAGGCGGTTGATGTTCTCGTACTGGTCGGGGTTGACGTTCCAGACCCAGTCGGCGCGGCCCGAGAGCAGCTCCGTCATCTCGGTCGTCGCGTCGGGGACGAAGCGGACGTGCAGGCGGCGGATCGCCGGGCGGCCCTTCGGGCTGCCGGCCCAGTACTCCTCGAAGCGCTCGTACTCGACGCTGGCGCCGGGCTCGAATTTGGTGATCCGGTACGGGCCGGAGCCGACGGGGGCCTTGGTATAGGCCTCCGGCCCGACCCGCTGGCGATAGGCCGCGGGGTAGATCGGGATGACGAGCGCGAAGTATTCGAGCGCGGCGGGCGTCGGCTGCTTCAGGTTCACCCGGACCTTGAAGTCGTCGATCTTCTCGGCGTTGGCGATCCAGGAGAAGTTGCTGGGCGTCGCCACCCGGCTTTCCGGGTTGCTGGCGAGGTTCAGCGTATAGACCACGTCATCGGCGGAGAAGGCGCTGCCGTCGTGGAACTTCACGCCGCGGCGGAGGGTGAACTCGAGCTGCTTGGGGTCGACCCAGCGCCATTCGGTGGCCAGCAGCGGCTTCAGCTCGAAGGTCTCGGGGTCGCGGTGGACCAGCGTGTCCCAGGCCTGGTGCGCCTGCACGAGGCCGGTGCGGAGCGAGTTGTAGTAGGGGTCGATGTTCGGCAGGGCGAAGCGGTCGACGATCCGCAGCGTGTCCTGCGCCTTCTGCGCCGCCGCCTGCTGCCCGAGGGCGAGGCCCGCCGCCGTGCCGGCGCCCGCTAGCAGCATATCCCGTCGCAGCATGCCCCCATCTCCCGCTTGCCCGGAGCGAGGCTAGGGCAGCCGCCCCGGTGGCAGCAAGCCGCGGCGCGGCAGGCGGGCTGGACGGGCCGCGCCGCGCCCCGCAGGCTGCGCCATGCCCGAGTCACCGCGCGCCACGACCGGCGGAGCCCTGCCGCCCCGGGCGGTCGCCGTCATGCTCCTGCTCTGCCTGGTCTGGGGACTGAACCTGGTCGCCATCAAGCTCGGCAATGCCGGCATCCCGCCGGTGCTGCAGGCCGGGCTGCGGTCGGTCATCGCCACCGCGGTGCTGTTCGGCTGGTGCGCCTGGCGGGGCGGCGGCATCGGCGCCGCGCTTGGCCCCTGGCGGCAGGACGGCAGCCTGCTGCCCGGGGTGGCGGCGGGGCTGCTCTTCACCCTCGAGTTCGTCGCCCTCTTCATCGGGGTCGGCCTCACCACCGCCTCCCGCGCCGTGGTCTTCCTCTATGGCGCGCCCTTCTTCGTGGCGCTGGGGGCGCATTGGCTGATCCCGGACGACCGGCTGACCCGGGCCAAGGCGGTCGGGCTGCTGGTCGCCTTCGGCGGGCTGGTGCTGGCCTTCGCCGAGGGGCTGCGGGCGCCGGCCGGGGATGCGGCGCTGCTCGGCGACCTGCTGTGCCTGCTGGGCGGGGCGCTCTGGGGGGCGACGACGGTGCTGGTGAAGGCCTCGCGGCTGCGGGCCTCGCCGCCGGTGACGGTGCTGCTCTACCAGCTTGTCGTCTCGGCGCCGCTGCTGCTGCTGGCCTCCTGGGCGCTGGGCGAGACCTGGCGGATCGTGCCGACGCCGCTGGTACTGGGGGCGCTGGCCTACCAGGGGATCGGCATCGCCGGGGTCAGCTACGCCGCCTGGTTCTGGCTGGTCTCGCGCCACTCGGCCTCGCGCTTGGCCGCCTTCAGCGTGCTGACGCCGATCTTCGGCGTGCTGGCGGGCTGGCTGCTGATGGGGGACCGGCTGGGCAGCCTGTTCGGCGCGGCGGTGGCGCTGGTGGCGCTGGGCCTCTGGCTGGTGAACCGGCCGGCGCGGCCGGGGTAAGGGCGGCGGACCCGGCCCGCTTCGCTGCGACGCAACATGCGTCGCTTCCTGGCACGGCTGCCTGTTTTTTGAGCGGAAAGAATCGGCGCCGGCGCGGTGCAGGCCGGCAACCGTTTGGCACGCATCTCGCAACGCCGCTTCGCATCCGAACGCCCGGCAAGGGTGACGCGGCTGCTTGCCGCCAACAGGAAGGAAAAATCGGTGATTTCGAACGCCTCCCGTTTCACCCGGCGCGCGACGCTCGGCGGCCTCGGCGCCGCCCTCGCCCTGCCCTATGTCAAGCCCTCCTTCGCGCAATCGGCGCCGATCAAGGTCGGCGTGCTGCATTCGCTCTCGGGCACCATGGCGATCAGCGAGACGGCGCTGCGCGATACCGTGCTGATGATGGTCGAATACGCCAACAGCAAGGGCGGCGTGCTCGGCCGCCGGCTGGAAGCCGTGGTGGTCGACCCCGCCTCCAACTGGCCGCTGTTCGCCGAGAAGGCGCGGGAGCTGCTGGCCGTCCACAAGGTGGACGTGACCTTCGGCTGCTGGACCTCGGTCTCCCGCAAATCGGTGCTGCCGGTCTTCGAGGAGCTGAACGGGTTGCTCTTCTACCCCGTCCAGTACGAGGGCGAGGAGGAGAGCAAGAACATCTTCTACACCGGCGCCGCGCCGAACCAGCAGGCGATCCCGGCGGTTGAGTACCTGATGTCGAAGGACGGCGGCGAGGCCAAGCGCATCGCCCTCCTTGGCACCGACTACGTCTATCCCCGCACCACCAACCGGATCCTGCGCGGCTTCCTGAAGTCGAAGGGCATCGCCGATGCCGACATCATGGAGGAATACACCCCCTTCGGTCATTCCGACTGGCAGGGCATCGTGGCACGGGTAAAGCGCTTCGCCGGCGAGGGCAAGAAGACCGCCATCGTCTCCACCATCAACGGCGATGCCAACGTCCCCTTCTACCGCGAGCTCGGCAACCAGGGGATCAAGGCCGAGGACATCCCCTGCGTCGCCTTCAGCGTGGGCGAGGAGGAGCTGGCCGGCATCGACACCAAGCCGCTGGTCGGGCACCTCGCTGCCTGGAACTACTTCATGTCCACGCCGGGGAAGCCGAACGAGGAGTTCAAGGCGCTCTGGCAGTCCTACATCAAGAACCCGAAGCGGGTGACCAATGACCCGATGGAGGCCACCTACACCGGCTTCCGGATGTGGATGCAGGCCGCCGAGAAGGCCAAGTCCACCGCGGTCGCCGCCGTCACCCCGGCGCTGATCGGGCAGAAGCTGATGGCGCCCTGCGGCTACGAGGAGGAGATGCTGGCGAACCACCACCTCTCGAAGCCGGTGCTGATCGGCGAGATCCAGGCCGATGGCCAGATCACCACGGTCTGGAAGACCCCGGATGCGGTGAAGGCCGAGAATTGGTCGACGTACATTCCGGAGAACGCCAACCGCCGTCGGTAAGCATGTGGGGCGGCGCCGCGGTCGCGGCGCCGCTGGTCCGAAGGGCATTATGGAAAAACTCATTGCAGGACTCCTGCTGCTGCTGGTGCTGGCCTTGCCGGCCCGGGCGCAGGACGCATTCACCACCGCCCTGCCCGGACTGGCCGGCGGCTTCAGTGAGGCGGCGGCGGCGGTGGAGCAGTTGGGCGCCTCGGCGGATCCCCGCGCCCTGCCGGTGCTGCGCGCCATGGCCGAGGGCCGCCTGCAGAAGACGCCGGAGGGGGCGCTGCGCGTCCCGCAGGGGGATGGCTTCGTCGACCCCGCGACCGGGCAGCCGGCCGATGCGGCGGGCGCCGAGACGGTGCGGCTGAACAACCGGGTGCGCCAGGCGTTGCGCGGGGCGCTCGGGCAATTGCAGATCATCTCGCCTGATGCGGGCGAGCGGCTGGCCGCCGCCGAGGGCGTGTTCCGCAGCCGCAGCGCCGCCAACGTGCCGCTGCTGGAGGCGGCGCTGGCGAAGGAGACGGTGCCGCGCATCCGCGAGCAGATGGAACTCGCCCTCGCCGCCTCACAGCTCGTCGGCACCGAGGCCGAGGGCAAGCGCAGCGCCATCGCCCGGCTGGGCTCGGCGGGCACCACCGAGGCGCGGGCGCTGCTGATCGAGGCGCGGATCGCCAATCCGGATATGGCGACGGCGATCGATGTCTCGCTCGCCGCCATCGAGCAGACGCTGGCGATCCGCCGGGCGGCGGAGACGCTGTTCCAGGGGCTCAGCCTCGGCTCGGTCCTGCTGCTGGCGGCGCTGGGGCTGGCCGTCACCTTCGGCGTCATGGGCGTGATCAACATGGCGCATGGCGAGTTCGTCATGCTCGGCGCCTACGCGACCTTCATGGTGCAGGAGGCCTGCCGCGGCATTCCCTGGCTGGCGCCCTGGTCCCTGCCCCTTGCGGTGCCGGCGGCCTTCCTGCTGGCAGCGGCGGCGGGGGCGATCCTCGAGCGCGGGCTGATCCGGCACCTGTACGGCCGGCCGCTCGAGACGCTGCTGATGACCTTCGGCGTCGGCATGATCCTGCAGCAGGCGGTCCGCAGCATCTTCGGGGCGCAGAACCGGGAGGTGACCTCGCCGGCCTGGATGCAGGGCACGATGATGTTGCCGGGCGGCATCGCGGTGACGCAGAACCGCATGTGGATCATCGTCTTCGGCATCGCCGTGCTGCTGCTGGTGATCGCCGCCATCCGCTACACCCGCTTCGGCCTCGAGATGCGGGCGGTGGTGCAGAACCGCCGCATCGCGGCGACCATGGGCATCCGCACCGGCCGCGTCGATGCGCTGACCTTCGCCTTCGGGTCGGGCATCGCCGGCATGGCGGGGGTGGCGCTGAGCCAGATCGACAATGTCTCGCCCAACCTCGGCACCGGCTACATCATCGACAGCTTCATGGTGGTGGTCTTCGGCGGCGTCGGCTCGCTGGCCGGGACGCTGGTGGGGGCGCTCACCCTCGGCGTCGTCAACAAGGTGCTGGAGCCCTACGCGGGCGCGGTGCTCGCCAAGGTCTTCGTGCTGGTGGCCATCATGCTGTTCATCCAGCGCCGCCCGCGCGGATTGTTCGCACTCAAGGGACGGGCCGCGGAATCATGAGCGCCTCCCTCGCCGCCCCTGCCCCGGCCGGCGCCGGCCGCATGACCCTGCGGCTGGTGCTGATCGGCGCGATGCTGGTCCTCGCCATGCTGCCGGTGCTGAACCGGCTGCCGCCGGACAGCGCGCTCCATGTCTCGGACTTCATCGTCAGCATCACCGGCAAGTGGATCACCTATGCCATCCTCGCCCTGGCGATCGATCTGGCCTGGGGCTATGCCGGCATCCTCTCGCTCGGGCACGGCGCCTTCTTCGCGCTCGGCGGCTACGCGATCGGGATGCACCTCATGCGGCTGATCGGGCCGCGCGGGGTCTATGGGCATCCGACCCTGCCGGATTTCATGGTCTTCCTCGGCTACCGGGAATTGCCCTGGTACTGGCTGGGCTTCGAGCATTTTCCCTTCGCCATCCTGATGGCGATGGCGGTGCCTGGGCTGCTGGCCGGGGTGGTCGGCTACCTCGCCTTCCGCAGCCGGATCACCGGCGTCTACCTCTCGATCATCACCCAGGCCATGACCTATGCGCTGATGCTGGCCTTCTTCCGCAACGACATGGGCTTCGGCGGCAACAACGGCTTCACCGACTTCAAGGAGTTGCTGGGCATGCCGCTGAACACCCCCTCGGCCCGCAGCACGCTGTTCTACGCCTCGCTCCTGCTGCTGCTGGGCTCGCTCTGGGTCTGCGGCCGGGTGACGCGGTCGAAGCTCGGCCGGGTGCTGGTGGCGATCCGCGACGCCGAGAGCCGGACCCGCTTCCTCGGCTACGACGTGACGCAGCACAAGCTCTTCGTCTTCGTGCTCTCGGCCATGATCGCCGGGCTGGCCGGGGCGCTGTATGTGCCGCAGGTCGGCATCATCAATCCCGGCGAGTTCAGCCCGGGCAACAGCATCGAGGCGGTGATCTGGGTGGCGGTCGGCGGGCGGGGCACGCTGGTGGGGGCGCTGCTCGGCGCCTTCTCGGTCAATGCGCTGAAGACCTGGCTGACCACCGTGGCGCCGGACCTCTGGCTCTTCGCCCTCGGCGGGTTGTTCGTCGCGGTGACGCTGTTCCTGCCGCGCGGCCTGATCGGCCTGTTCCAGAAGGAGCGGAGATGAGCGCGACCGAACTCGCGGCCGGGGCGCCGCACCCGCCCCGCGGCCAGGCCGTGCCCGATGCGGTGCTCTACCTCGACGGCGTCTCGGTCGTCTTCGACGGCTTCCGGGCGCTGAACAACCTCTCGCTCATCGTCGAGGCGGGCGAGCTGCGCGCCATCATCGGCCCGAACGGCGCGGGCAAGACCACCATGATGGATGTCATCACCGGCAAGACCCGGCCGACCGCGGGGGTGGTGCGCTTCCACGACCACGACCTGACCAGGCTGGACGAGGCGACCATCGCCAACCTCGGCATCGGGCGGAAATTCCAGAAGCCGACGATGTTCGATGCGCTGACCGTCTTCGAGAACCTCGAGCTGGCACTGAAGGCGCCACGCGGGCCGTTTTCCTGCCTGCGCTGGGTGCTCGACCGGACATCCCGCCAGAAGATCGAGTCGACGATGGCGGAGGTCGGGCTGACGGCGCGGGCGCATGACCGCGCCGGGGTGCTCAGCCACGGCCAGCGGCAATGGCTGGAGATCGGCATGCTGCTGATGCAGGACCCGGAGCTGCTGCTGGTGGATGAGCCGGTGGCGGGCATGACCGACCAGGAGACCGAGCATACCGCGGCGCTGCTGGTCCGCATCGCCGGCGCCCGCAGCGTCGTCGTCGTCGAGCACGACCTGGAGTTCGTCCGGGCGCTGGGCTCCAAGGTGACGGTGCTCTGCGAGGGGTCGATGCTGTCCGAGGGCAGCATCGACCATGTGCAGAACGACCCGCGGGTCATCGAAGTCTATCTGGGGCGCTGAACCATGCTGCGGGTAGAGAACATCGACCTGTCCTACGGCGCCTCGCGCTGCCTCCGCGGAGTCTCGCTCGAGGCCGACCCCGGGCGCATCACCTGCGTGCTCGGGCGGAACGGCGTCGGCAAATCCTCGCTCATGCGGGCGATCGTCGGGCTGGAGAAGGTGCAGTCCGGCCGCATCCTGTGGGAAGGCAAGGACATCGCCCGCATGGCCCCGGCGGAACGCGCACGGGCCGGCATCGGCTACGTGCCGCAGGGGCGGGAGATCTTTCCCTTCCTGACGGTGCAGGAGAACCTCGAGACCGCGCTGGCAGCGGCGCCGCGCGGCGCCCGGGTGCCGGAGGAGATCTTCGTGCTCTTCCCCATCCTCAAGCAGTTCCTGGCGCGGCGGGGCGGCGACCTCTCGGGCGGGCAGCAGCAGCAGCTGGCGATCGGCCGGGCGCTGACGGCGCGGCCGCGATTGCTGATATTGGACGAGCCGACCGAGGGCATCCAGCCCAACGTCATCAAGGACATCGCCCGCATCATCCGCCTGCTGGCGCGGGAGAAGACGCTGGCGGTGGTGCTGGTGGAGCAATACTACGAATTCGCCCGCGACCTGGCGGACCGGATCGCGGTGATGGTGCGCGGGGAGGTGGCGCTTGGCGGCCCGGTCGGGGAGCTCGAGGACGAGGCGGTGCGGAAGCTGCTGACCGTCTAGCTCACTCGCCAGAATCGCCGGGCACGTCGCGGTCGGCCAGGCCGATGCCGCGCTGCATGAAGACGAGGTCGACCCAGCGGCCGAACTTCAGCCCCGCCGAGCGCAGCACCCCCGCCTGGCGGAAGCCGAGCGAGAGATGCAGGCCGATCGAGCCGACGTTGTCGCTGTCGCCGATGAGGGCGAACATCTGGCGGAAGCCGGCCTCCGTGGCACGCTGCAGCAGCGCCGCCACCAGCGCCTTGCCGACCCCCTGCCCGCGCACGTTGTCGCGGACGTAGATGCTGTCCTCGGCGGTGAAGCGGAAGGCGGAGCGGTCGCGGAACTGGGTGTAGTAGGCGAAGCCGACGATGCCCTGGCCCTCGTCGCCCTCCGCCTCGGCCACCAGCCAGGCCCAGCCGCTGTCCTGCACCTTCTCCAGGCGCTCGGCCATCATCGCCTGGTCGGGTGGCACCTCCTCGAAGGTGCCGGCGCCGTGCAGGACGTGGTGGGCGTAGATGGCGGTGATCGCCGGCAGATCCGGCGGCCCGGCATCACGGATGATCATGCAGCATCCCTCGGTGGACAGCGGCTTGCGGTGTCCCCCGTCCTAACCGGCAGTGGCCGCCGGCACAAGCGAGGTGCGCCGGGCGCGGGCCGCCCCCGCCGCCGTGCCGGCCCGGATGCTCAGCCGGCCCGGCCGAGCGCCGCGGCCAGCCGCCCCGCCAGGGCCAGCAGCGCCCGGTCCCGCCCGGCGGCGGTGACCAGCGAAAGCCCGACCGGCGTACCCTCGGCCCGGCCCAGCGGCAGCGACACCTCCGGCAGGCCGCAGAGGCCGGCGATGGCGGTGACGCCCATGCTGCGCTCCCGCACGGCATTCTGCTCCGCCAGGGAGGCGTCCAGCTTCGGTGCCGGAACCGGGGAGGTCGGGTAGGCCAGCACCGCGCCGCCGGCGAGCAACGCCTGCAGCCGCGCCCGGAAGGCGCGGCGGAAGCTGCGGCCAGCCGCGGCCTTGCCCGGGTCCATGGCGCGGGCGGCGGCGAATCGCTCGCCGACGCCGGGGCCGAAGGCGGGCCGGGTCGCCTCGACCCAGCTGCCGAGGGTGGCCCAGGCCTCCTCGGCCTGCACGCAGCGGAAATGCTCGTAAAGGGTGCCGAGGCCCTCGGGCGCCACATCGACCCAGACGGCGCGGCCGAGCAGGGTCTCCAGCACCAGCATCGGCTCGGCCAGGGCGACGACGGTGGCAGGGGCGGCGTTGATCCAGGCCTCGTTGGCCTTCAGCAGCGGGCCGAGGGCCGGGGCACCGGCATCCTCCGGCAGCAGCACCTCGCCGACCCGGGCCAGCACCGCGGGATCGCGGGCGAACCAGCCGGGGGTGTCGAAGCTCGGGCCGAGGCCGCGGGCGCCGGCGAGGCTGATGGCGCCCCAGCTCGGCCGGATGCCGAAGACGCCGCAATAGCTGGCGGGGATGCGGACAGAGCCGCCGGTGTCCGAGCCCAGGGCGAAGTCGACCAGACCGGCGGCGACGGCGGCGGCCGAGCCGCAGGAGGAGCCGCCGGGGAAGCGATCGGGCGCCGCCGGGTTCAGCGGGGTGCCGTACCAGACATTCTCGCCGGTCAGGCCATAGGCCAGCTCGACCGTCTTGGTCTTGCCGCACAGGCTCGCGCCCGCCTCGAGGAGGGATCGCACCACCGGGGCGGTGGCGGCGGCCGGCGGGTTGGTCCGGGCCCAGTCGGGGTTGCCATAGGTGGTGGGGTGGCCGGCGACGTCGAAGAGATCCTTGACCGCGAAGCCCAGCCCGGCGAGGGGGCCGCCGGCGGCGCCGGCGACCGCGGCCCGGCAACCCGGCACGAAGGCGCCGGCGGTATCGTTCAGCCAATCGGGCATGAGGCCTTCGGTTCCATGGTTGGGGTTGCAGCCCAGGGCCGGCACCTGGCGCCTTCGGCCAAAGCCTGGCCAGGCCGTGCCCGACCGCGGAGGACCAGACGCGACGAACGGTCCAATGATGGTGCTGCGCCCCGCGCCGGCCGTCTGTACGGCAGATGACACAGATGCCCGGAATGCATCCTGCGGCACCCCGATCGAAATTTCCGAAACCCTCGGTAAACCCAAGATTTTGCGGCGCAACCCGATCCCGGCCGGCACCGCAGCCGTTGGTCAATTTCCTGTTACAACGAATGCCGGGGTCGACGCGCCCTGGACGCATGCCGCGGCCGCGCCGGAAGCGGTTGCACTTTCCGCCGCAGCGCAGCATCTAGCTGGGCCATGGACGCCCTCGCCCCCCGCCCGAAGCCGACGATCCCGCCCGCCTTCTTCGGCGAGACGGTCACCTGGGTCCACCACTGGACCGATCGCCTCTTCAGCTTCCGCTGCACCCGCGACCCGACCTTCCGCTTCGTCGCCGGCCAGTTCGCTATGATCGGCCTGATGGTCGAGGGCAAGCCGCTGGTGCGGGCCTATTCGGTGGTGAGCCCGCCCTGGGACGAGGAACTCGAGTTCCTCTCGATCAAGGTGCAGAACGGGCCGCTGACCTCGCGGCTGCAGCACATCAAGCTCGGCGACACGGTGCTGATCGGCAGGAAGCCGACCGGGACGCTGCTGACCGAGAACCTGCTGCCGGGCAAGACGCTCTGGCTGCTGGCGACCGGCACCGGCCTCGCGCCCTTCATGTCCCTCATCCGCGAGCCGGATGTCTACGAGCGCTACGAGCATGTCGTGGTCGCCCATACCGTGCGCGAGGTGAAGGAGCTGGCCTACCGGGAGATCATCAGCAAGGAGCTGCCGGAGCACGAGTTCCTCGGCGAGATGCTGCGCGACAAGCTGCTCTACTACCCGAGCGTGACGCGGGAGCCCTTCCCCACCCAGGGGCGGATCACCACCCTGCTCGAATCCGGCAAGGTCTGCACCGACCTCGGCCTGCCGCCGCTCTCGGCCGAGCATGACCGGGTGATGCTCTGCGGGTCCGAGGCGATGAATGCGGATGTGAAGGCGCTGCTGGAAGCGCGCGGCTTCACCGAGGGGTCCAACAACAGCCCCGGCACCTATGTGGTCGAGAAGGCCTTCGTGACCAAATAGGCGGCAGCGGCGGCGGCGGTCCGTCGCCCCACGGCCACAGGCGGCGGAAAAACCCGCCTTCCTCCGGCCGGAATGACTATCGCGTCATAATTCGTCCATTTTGCCCTGGCGCAATGCGCCGGGGCGAGGGGCATGCGCGACCCTGGCCCCGGGCCGGTGGCCGCCCGGCACCTGCGCCCGGCAAGGGGCTTTCGAGCGCCCTCGGGCGCGGTCCGGGCGGGGCCGCCGGGCGGCTGGGCATTTCCGTTGCACGGCGCACCCCGTTCCTCGCGGCGAACGGCAAATTCTTGCCTATCGATAAACGTTTTGTCATCTTCTTAATAGTTGAGCTTGGCGGCGACCTTCCGGACATTGCGTTCCAGGAGGGAAATCAGTGCGCCAGGGCCGTCAGGTCCCGCTGCCACGGCTCTCCGGCGTGACGTCAACCCGGTGCCATCTGGCCGGGAGAAGGGCAGGAAATGAGCGCATATACGGCATCGTCGCTTGAGGCGGCAAAGACCCGGTCCATGACCAAGGAAGAGCGGAAGGTCATCATCGCCTCCTCGCTCGGCACCGTCTTCGAATGGTACGACTTCTACCTGTTCGGCTCGCTGGCGGTGGTCATCGGGGCGAATTTCTTCAACCCGCTCGGCGCCGACGGCCAGCCGATGTTCAACGAGGCGACGCGCAACATCTTCGCGCTGCTCGCCTTCGCCGCCGGCTTCCTGGTGCGGCCCTTCGGCGCCCTGGTCTTCGGCCGGCTCGGCGACCTGGTCGGGCGGAAGTACACCTTCCTCGTCACCATCCTCATCATGGGCACCTCGACCTTCGTGGTCGGCATCCTGCCCACCTCGGCCGACATCGGCATCTCGGCCGCGGTCATCCTCATCATCCTGCGGATGCTCCAGGGCCTGGCGCTGGGCGGCGAATACGGCGGCGCGGCGACCTACGTGGCCGAGCATGCGCCGCAGGGCCGGCGCGGCTTCTACACCAGCTTCATCCAGATCACCGCGACGGCGGGGCTGTTCCTGTCGCTGCTGGTGATCCTGTTCACCCAGCTCGCGGTCGGCGACGCGAACTTCAAGGCCTGGGGCTGGCGCATCCCCTTCCTCGTCTCGGTCCTGCTGCTCGGCATCTCGGTCTGGATCCGCCTCCAGATGGAGGAGAGCCCGGCCTTCGTGAAGATGAAGGCGGAGGGCACCGGCTCCAAGGCGCCGATCGGCGAGGCCTTCGGCCAGTGGAAGAACGCCAAGGTCGCCCTGCTGGCGCTGGTCGGGCTGACCATGGGCCAGGCGGTGGTCTGGTACACCGGGCAGTTCTACGCGCTGTTCTTCATGGGCAGCGTGCTGAAGGTGGACGGCTTCACCACCAACATGCTGATCGCCTGGTCGCTGCTGCTGGGCTCGGGCGGCTTCGTGCTGTTCGGCTGGCTGTCCGACAAGATCGGCCGCAAGCCGATCATCCTCGGCGGCTGCCTGCTGGCGGCGCTGACCTACTTCCCGCTGTTCAAGCTCATGAGCGCGGAGGCCAATCCGGCCCTGCACAAGGCGCATTCCGAGATCTCGGTCCAGGTGGTCGCGGACAAGTCGAGCTGCTCCTTCCAGTTCAACCCGACCGGCACGGCGAAGTTCAACCAGCCCTGCGACGTGGCCAAGGCGGCGCTGGCGCGCGCTTCCGTCAACTACACGGTCGAGGAAGCCCCGGCGGGGAGCATCGCCGCGGTGCGCATCCAGGGCGCGGCGCCGATCCCGGCGGATTCGCCGACCTTCGCGCGTGACCTCGGCGCGGCGCTGACCGCGGCGGGCTACCCGGCGGCCTCCAACCCCTCGGTCGTGAAGATGTCGAGCCCCTTCGACATCTTCCGCGAACAGCCGGCGGTGCTGATCGGCATCCTGACGATCCTGGTGATCTACGTGACCATGGTCTACGGCCCGATCGCCGCGGCGCTGGTCGAGCTCTTCCCGACCCGCATCCGCTACACCTCCATGTCGCTGCCCTACCACATCGGCAACGGCTGGTTCGGCGGGCTGCTGCCGGCGACGGCCTTCGCCATGATCGCCCAGACCGGCGATGTCTACTACGGGCTCTGGTATCCCATCGTCATCGCCCTGATCACCGTGGTGGTCGGCGCGCTCTTCGTGCCGGAAACCAAGAACGTCGATATCTTCTCCGAGGATGGCGCCGGCTCCAGCCGGCGCTGAACCCCGGCGACGCAGGCAAGGCGCCGGGGGAGACCCTGGCGCCTTTTCCATGTCCGGCGCACCTTGCCGCCAAAACCAGACGGGGAGCGACACCATGACGGGCTATGACGCCACCTATGCGGCCTGGCGGGCGGCGCCGGAGGACTACTGGCGCGCCGCGGCACGGGGGATCGACTGGGACCGGGCGCCGGAGCGGATCTTCGACCCCGCCGCCGGCGTCTATGGCCGCTGGTTCCCCGATGCCCGGCTCAATACCTGCCACAACGCGGTCGACCGGCATGTGGCGGCGGGACGCGGCGGCCAGCCGGCCATCATCCACGACAGCCCGGTCACCGGCCGGGTCGAGACCCTCACCTATGCCCGGCTGCTGGAGCGGGTCTCGAAGCTGGCCGGGGCGCTGGCGGCGCTCGGCGTCGGCCAGGGCGACCGGGTGGTGATCTACCTGCCGATGGTGCTGGAAGCCCCCGTCGCCATGCTCGCCTGCGCCCGGCTGGGCGCGGTGCATTCGGTGGTCTTCGGCGGCTTCGCCGCGGCCGAGCTGGCGGCGCGGATCGCCGATGCCCGGCCCAAGGTCGTCATCAGCGCCTCCTGCGGGCTCGAGCCCAAGGGGAGCGAGGTCCGGGTCATCGCCTACAAGCCGCTGCTGGACGCGGCGATCGCGCTGTCGCCGCACAAGCCGTTGGGCTGCCTGATCCTGCAGCGGCCCGAGCTGGCCTGCGACCTGACCCCCGGGCGGGACCAGGACCTGCTGGCGGCGGAGGCGGCGGCGGCGGCGCACGCCTGCGTGCCCGTCGCGGCGACCGACCCGCTGTATATCCTCTATACCAGCGGCACCACCGGCAAGCCGAAGGGCATCGTCCGCGACAACGGCGGGCATGCGGTCGCGCTGCACAACTCCATGGCCATGCTCTACGGCGTCGGGCCGGGGGATGTGATGTTCACCGCCTCCGACGTCGGCTGGGTGGTCGGGCATTCCTACATCGTCTATGCGCCGCTGCTGGTCGGCGCGACCACCGTCGTCTACGAGGGCAAGCCGGTGGGCACGCCGGATGCCGGCGCCTTCTGGCGGGTCTGCGCCGAGCACAAGGTGAAGGCCTTCTTCACCGCCCCCACCGCCATCCGCGCCATCAAGCGGGAGGATGCCGAGGGCAGGCTCTTCGCCACCTACGACCTCTCGCGGCTCGAGGCGCTGTTTCTGGCCGGCGAGCGCTGCGATCCGCCGACCGCGGAATGGGCGGCGGCGATGCTGGGCAAGCCGGTGATCGACCATTGGTGGCAGACCGAGACGGGCTGGGCCATCACCGGCAATTTTCGCGGCATGGGGCTGTTCCCGGCCCGATTCGGCAGCGGCGGCAAGCCCTCACCCGGCTACGAGGTCGCGGCGCTGGACGAGGCGGGGCAGCCGCTGCCGGCCGGGCAGACCGGGACCCTGGCGATCCGCCTGCCCTTGCCGCCGGGTTGCCTGGCGACCCTGTGGCATGCCGACGACCGCTGCCGCGAGGCCTACCTCGAGGCCTTCCCCGGCTGGTACAACACCTCCGACGCCGGGGTGGTGGACGCCGAGGGCTATGTCTCCGTCATGTCCCGCACCGACGACATCATCAACGTCGCCGGCCACCGGCTGAGCACCGGGGCGATGGAGGAGGTGCTGGCGGCGCACCCGGACGTGGCGGAATGCGCGGTCGTGGGCGTGAAGGACAGCCTGAAGGGCCAGGTGCCACTGGGCCTGGTGGTGGTGAAGGCGGGAATCACCAAGACCGAGGCGGATCTGGCGCGCGAGCTGGTCGCCCTGGTGCGCGACCGCATCGGGCCGGTGGCGGCCTTCCGGGATGCGCGGATCGTCTCCCGCCTGCCGAAGACCCGCAGCGGCAAGATCCTGCGGGCCACGCTTCGGAAGATCGCGGATGGCGAGGCGTATGTGGTGCCGCCGACGATCGACGATCCGACGATCCTGGAGGAGATGCAGGGGACCCTGGCGGCGCTGGTGAAGTAGGGAAGGTCGGGGAGAAGGCATTCTCCCGTTGGACGCATGCGTCCAACCCCTCATCGGTTTTTCTGCGTTGGACGTGGGGGCAACCAGGATTTTCGGGGCGCGTTGGCGGGGGCATCAGCAGAGAGGGCGCCGCCATGAGCGACAAGACATCCGGCAAGCCGGGCACCGATCCGACCGCGCCGGACAACGAGGACGACCGCGCCGCGGGCACGATCGACAACCCGGTCTCGCCCGGTGAGGTCCAGCCCGGCGAGATGGGCGAAGCCGCCGCCGCCCGCGGTGGCCCCGTCGACATCACCCCGACCCGCAAGCACCCCCTGCGCGACGAATAGACATAGATGAAGGGTCCGGGGAGATTACCTTCTCCCCGGCCTTTGCCTTATGCCGCCGGCATCACCTGCGACAACCGCCCCCCGACCCGCAACGGCTCGATCCGCGTCGCCAGCCCGGTCGCGTCGCTCGTCTCGACGAACACCCCGCACACCGTCGCCTCGCCCTCCGCCGGCGCCAGCTTCTCGCCGGGCATCTTGCGCCAGAAGCGCAGCGCCGCGCCGCCCTTCTGCATGCCGATAACGCTGTCGTAGTCGCCGCACATGCCGGCGTCCGACTGGAAGGCGGTGCCGCCCGGCAGGATCTGGTGGTCGGCGGTCGGCACATGGGTGTGGGTGCCGACGACGAAGCTCACCAGCCCGTCGAAGCTGTGGCCGAAGGCGCATTTCTCGCTGCTGGCCTCGGCATGGACGTCGATGACGGAGGCATGGATGGTCCCGCCCAGGCGGTGCTTCTGGATCTCGGCCTGGACCGCGCGGAAGGGGTCGTCGAGCGGGTCCATGAAGAGCCGGCCCATCACCTGCACGACCAGCGCGCGGCGGTTGCCGGGGACATCCACGACCACGGCGCCGCGGCCGGGGGTGCCCGGCGGGAAATTCGCCGGGCGGAGGATGCGCGGCTCCTGCTCCATGTAGGGGATGATCTCCTTGCGGTCCCAGCTGTGGTTGCCGAGGGTGATCACGTCGGCCCCGGCGGCGAGGAAGGCGCGCGCCATGTCGGGGGCCAGGCCGAAGCCGTGGCTGGCATTCTCGCCGTTCACGATGACCAGGTCGGCGCGGAGCTTGGCCTTCAGGCCCGGCAGGGCGGCGGTCAGCGCGTCCCGGCCGGAGCGGCCGACGACATCGCCGAGGAACAGGATTCTCAACCGATCAGGCCCCGCATGCGATCACACCTTGTTCCGTCGCCACCTGCCGCAGGCGGAAGTCGAGCGGCCCGGCCGGCACCTCGACCGCCTCCTGGGCGGCATAGGCGCAACCCATTGCCACGGCATGGGGCAGCATGGCCAGGGTCCGGTCGTAGTAGCCGCCGCCGTAGCCGAGCCGCCTGCCGGCCCGGTCGAAGGCCAGCAGCGGCACCAGCAGCCAGTCGGGCGCGAGCTCCTCGCCCGTGGCGGGCTGGCGCGTGCCCATGGGGCCGGCGGCGAGCGGATCGCCCCAGGCCCAGCGACGGAAGCGCAGGGGCTGGCCGCGCCTCGGGGTGACCGGCAGCACCAGGCGGTGACCGCGGACCTCGAGCGCCTGGAGCAGCGGGCGGGTGTCGATTTCCTGGCCCATGGGCCAGAAGCCGGCGATCACGGCGCCGGCCGGGGGCGGCGCCTCGGCCAGCAGCCGTTCGGCGAGCCGGGCGCCCAGCGCCGGGTCGCAGCCGGCGCGGCGGGCGAGGGCCGCGCGCCGGGCCTCGGCCTTCCGCCCGGCCAGCAGCTCGGGGCAGAGGTTGGCGTCGTCTGAGTGCGGAGCCACCATGGCCGTTGGCGTCTCATCCTCCCAAGGCCTGCGTGAGCAGGTGGGCACCGGGTACCCGGACCAAGATCCGGACAGAGCCAGCTCCCTGAGGATGCTTATTGGCCCTGGGGATGTGTAACCTGACGCACCGGGCAGCCCCGCCCCTGCCATATAGGGGGCCCGGGGCGGCGGGGCTAGGCCCCGCTTCGGGGTATGGCGGCGGTGGGGCTAGACCCCACCGCGGGGCATGACGGCGGCGGCCGGCCCCGTCAGGCGTGGTCCAGGGTCTGCGCCAGGCCCTCGATCCGCTCGGCGATGCGGGCCAGCCGTTCCGCCAGCTGGGGATCTCCCGCCGCGCCGCCGGGCTGGCCCGATTTCAGCCGCTGGAGCTCGCCGCGCATGTCGCCGCCCTCGTCGGCCAGCAGCAGCGCCACGTGGAGCAGCATGCGCGCCTCGGAGAACTGCCCGCCCATGCCGCGGATGAGCTTGACCTTGTCCTCGATCTGGGCGGCGAGGGCGGCGACGTGGTGCTCCTCGCCATCCTTGCAGCCGATGGTATGGCTATAGCCGTTGACCCGGACGGTGACCTGCCCCACGCGCTGCTCCTCAGTCCGTCTCGCTCGGCGCGGGGCGCAACTCCTCCGCGAGGGCGACGCGCAGCCGGGCGATGGTCGCATCCAGCCGCTCCGCCATGGCGGCGACCTCGGCGCGGGGCACCGTCTCGGAATCCTCGCGGCCGGTCACGGCACGGGGCCGGGCGACGGCCTGGGCCAGGCGCTCGACCGCCGCCTCAAGCCGTGCCGCCGCCATCGCCATCGGGTCCCTTGCGCCGTCGCTCATGCCGCCCCTGCCAGATGGTAGCCCGAATGGCCGGGCAGCGCGCTGGACGCCCCTGCCCCGGCATGCTGGAAGCCTTCGCATGCGCGCCGGAGCGGGTCAACGGCTCGCGCGGGGACCAATAGGAATGCGCGACGGGACAGGCGCATGACGGCAGCGGACGGCCCAGCGGAGGCGGGACTCGCGCCCGCCGTGGTGGTGCACGGGCTGGCGGAGGCGCGGGCCGCGCTGGCCCTGGCCGGGCCGGCCGGGGTGGTGCTGCTCTCGGCGCCGGGGGCGGCGGGCAGCCTGGGGCCGGGCTGGTTCCAGGCGATCGTCGCCGCCGCCCGGGCGGCGCATCCGGCGGTGCCCTGCCGGGCGGTGCTCGACTGCGCCGATGCGCCGGGCCACGCGCTGGCGGCCTTCCGCGCCGGCATCGCCACGGTGGTGCTGGACCCGGCCTGCCCGGCCTTCGCCGCGGTGGCGGGCGCGGCGGCGGCCTGCGGCGCCCGGGTCTGGCCGGCGCGGCCGCCGGCGCTCGACCTCGGCCCGCTCGGGGTCGCCGGCTGGGCGGCGGGAAAATGCCGCGGCCGGGACAAGCTGTCGGCATGGTTACGCCCGGCCGGGTGACAGCCGGGCAACCTCGCGCTACAGGACGGCATCCGCCAGATACCGGCTCAAAAGGGAATCCCATGAAGCTGACGCAGAAGGTCCAGGAGATCCTTTCCTGGTACGAGAGCGACAATCCCGGCACCAAGGGCAACCTCGCCCGCATCCTGATGGAAGGCAAGCTGGGCGGCACCGGCCGCATGGTGATCCTGCCGGTCGACCAGGGCTTCGAGCACGGCCCGGCCCGCAGCTTCGCGCCGAACCCGGCGGCCTATGACCCGCGCTACCACTTCGAGCTGGCGATCGAGGCCGGGCTGAACGCCTATGCCGCGCCGCTCGGCATGATCGAGGCCGGCGCCAGCACCTTCGCCGGCGCCATCCCGACCATCCTGAAGGTGAACAGCAGCAACAGCCTGTCCACCACCAAGGACCAGGCCGTGACCGCCACCGTCTCCGACGCGCTGCGCCTCGGCTGCGCCGCCATCGGCTTCACCATCTACCCCGGCTCCGAATACCAGTTCGAGATGATGGAGGAGCTGCGCGAGCTCGCCGCCGAGGCCAAGGCCGCCGGCCTCGCCGTGGTGGTCTGGTCCTATCCGCGCGGCCCGAACCTCGACAAGGTCGCCGAGACCGCTCTCGACATCTGCGCCTATGCCGCGCACATGGCGGCGCTCTGCGGCGCCCACATCATCAAGGTGAAGCCGCCGACCGAGGCGATCAGCTTCGAGGCGGCGAAGAAGACCTACGAGAAGTCGCCGGTGCCGAACCTCGGCGAGCTGTCCGGCCGGATCACCCATATCGTGCAGGCCTGCTTCGGCGGCCGCCGGCTGGTGGTCTTCTCGGGCGGCGAATCCGGCACCGTCGAGAGCATGATGGCCATGGCGCGCGGCATCCACGCCGGCGGCGGCAACGGCTCCATCATCGGCCGCAACACCTTCCAGCGGCCGAAGGCCGAGGCGCTGCAGCTGCTCTCCGACATCATCGGCATCTACCAGAAGCCGGCCGGCTGATCGGCGGGAAGCGCCCGGCCGCGGCCGGGCGCTTCCCAAACCGCCGGTCCCGCGCCAGATAGGGCGCATGGACCCTGATTGCCGGCTGTATCTCATCACCCCCCCCGTATTGCCGCCGCGCTTCGCCTGGCAGCTCGCCCAGGCGCTCGACGCCGGGGATGTCGCCAGCCTGCAATTGCGGCTGAAGGATGCGACGCCGGACGAGGTCCGGCGGGCCATCGAGGAACTCATGCCCATCGCCCAGGCGCGCGATGTGGCCTTCCTGCTGAACGACGACGCGGCGCTGGCGGCCGAGATGGGCTGCGACGGCGCGCATCTCGGGCAATCCGACGGCGACCACGTCGCGGCGCGGGCCCTGCTGAAGGACCGCATCCTCGGCATCACCTGCCACGGCAGCCGCCACCTGGCGATGCGGGCGGGCGAGCAGGGCGCCGACTACGTCGCCTTCGGCGCCTTCTTCCCGACGGCCACCAAGGAGGTCTCCGAGGCGGCCGAGATGGAGGTGCTGGAGTGGTGGTCGGAGGTCTTCGAGGTGCCCTCGGTCGCCATCGGCGGCATCACGGCGGCCAATTGCGCGCCGCTGGTCCAGGCGGGGGCCAATTTCCTGGCGGTGGTCGGCGCGGTCTGGAACCATCCGGAAGGACCGGCGGCCGGGGTGAAGGCGATGAACCAGGCGATCGCGGCGGCCGGCGCCATGGCAGCGGAGGATTGAATGTTCAGCGCCGGGGATTGGATCGCGGCACCCATCGAGACCGCCGGCGAGACGGTCTTCGCGGTGGGGGACGTGCATGGCTGCACCCCGCTGCTCGAGGCCATGCTGGCGGGGATCGAAGGGCTGCTGCCGGTGGCGGCGCCGCGGCTGGTCTTCCTCGGCGACATGATCGACCGCGGGCCGGATGGCATCGGCACCCTGCGGCGCTGGGCCAGGGCCGAGCCGGTGCCGGGGATCGCCCGGGTGGACCGGCTGCTGGGCAACCATGAGCAGATGCTGCTGCTGGCCGCGCGCGGGGATGCCGCGGCGCGCGACCTCTGGCTCTCGCTGAACGGCGAGACGATGCTGGGCGAGCTGCAGGCCGCGAGCGGGCGGCTGGGACAGGTGCCGGATGCGGCGATGCTGCGGGCGGCGCTGGGCCAGCGGACGGAAGCGGCGCTGGGGAAGCTGATCTCCCACGTCCAGGTCGGCAACCTGCTGCTGGTGCATGCCGGGCTGGACCCGGCGCAGGACCGGGACGCCTTCCTGGCGCTGCCCTGGGACGACATCGCGCTGCGGCCGAAGCACTGGGCCTGGATCACCGGCGGCTTCCTCGATTGGAAGGACGGCTTCGGCGGGACGGTGGTGGTGCATGGGCATACCCCGCCGGCCAAGCAGCGGCCCTTCACCGGGCTGGAGGACCCGCATGTGCTGGCGGAGGGGCGGCTGAACCTCGATGGCGGCAGCGCCGTCACGGGCGTGGTCGCCGCGGCGCAGCTCGAGACGGGACGCTACCGGGTGCTGCGGGCCGCCGCCTAGTGGACGAGATCGGCTTCCACCGCTGCCTCCACCGGCCCGGCACCCTGCTCGACGTCGGCGCGCATGATGGCGGCTTCACCCTGCCGCTGGCCGCCCTCCCCGGCGCCCGCGTGCTGGCCTTCGAGCCGCTGCCGGCAAGCTTCGCCCGGCTGCGGGCGGCGGTGGCGGGCCTTACCAACGTCACCATCCGCGAGGAGGCACTGGGGGACGCGGCCGGCGAGGCGGTGCTGCGCCTGCCGGTGGTCGACGGCGTCCCGAACGAGCAATGGGCCAGCATGGCCAAGGACTACGCCGGGCACGGGCCACGCGTGGCGGAACAGCGCGTCACCGTGCCGCTGCGGCGGCTGGACGAGTTCGGCCTCGAGGACCTGACGGCGGTGAAGCTCGATGCCGAGGGCGCCGAGTACGAGGTGCTGCGCGGCGGGCGGGAGACGCTGCTGCGCTGCCGCCCGGTGCTCTCGATCGAGATCGAGGAGCGGCACCGGATGGGCGCCACCTGGGCGGTGCCGGCCTACCTCGATGCCCTGGGCTACGACGGCTTCTGGGAGCACTGGGACGAGTGGCGGCCGATGGCGGGCTTCGACCGCGCCTCCATGCAGGTGGCGAGCGCGGACCCGACGGTGTTTGCCGCCTCGGACCCCTATGTCTTCGTCTTCTACTTCCTGCCGCGGGAGAGCAGCGACGGGATGCTGGCCAAGCTCAGAACTGGGGCAGCCACAGCACGTCGCTGATCGACCGCGCGCCGCTGGCCAGCATCGCCAGCCGGTCGAAGCCGAGGGCGATGCCGCTGCCGGCGGGCATGCCGTGCTCCAGCGCGGCGAGGAAATCCTCGTCGACATCCCAGCCCTCGCCGGGATGCAGCGCCCGGCGGGCGGCGACGTCGGCGACGAAGCGGGCGCGCTGCTCGGCGGCGTCGGTCAGTTCGTCGAAGGCATTGGCCAATTCGAGGCCGGCGGCGAAGAGCTCGAAGCGCAGGGCGGCGCGGGGGTCGGCGGGGTCGCGCCGGGCCAGCGCGGCCTGAGGCGCCGGCCAATGGGTGAGGAAGGTGGCGCGGTCGCGGCCGAGGTTGGGCTCCACCCGTTCGAGCAGCAGGCGGAAGAAGAGATCCTCCCACCCCTCGCCCTCCCGCGGCGGGATGCCGATGGCGGCCGCCGCGGCGCCGAGGGCGGCGGCGTCGCCCTCGGTTGCCAGGATGTCGAGGCCGTTGCACCAGCGGTGGAAGGCCTCGGCCATGGTCAGGCGTTCGAAGGGCAGGCGCAAGTTGGTGGTGGTGTCGCCATGGGTGACGTGCCTGGGGCAGACGGCACGGATGAAGGCTTCGGTCTGGTCCATCAGCCCGGCCAGGGACAGGCCCGGGGCGTACCATTCCAGCATGGTGAATTCGGGGGCATGGCGCGGGCTGGCCTCGCCGTTGCGCCAGACCCGGGCCAGCTCGAAGACCGGGCCGGCGCCGGCGACCAGCAGGCGCTTCAGGGCCAGCTCGGGCGAGGTGCGGAGCCAGAGGGTGCGGGGCTCGCCGATGCCGAGGTGGGGGATGAACTCGCTGCGGAAGGCGTGGAGGTGGACCTCCATGCCGGGCACCGGGACCAGGCTCGGGGTCTCCACCTCGGTGAAGCCATGCCCGGTGAAGAAGGCGCGGGTCGCGGCGGTCAGGGTGGCGCGGCGGCGGAGAAAGGGCAGCCGGTTCGCCAGGCTTTCGGGGTGCCAGTTCGGGAGGGAGGCCATTGCCGCCGATCATGCCAGGGATTAGCCACGGCCGCATCATGGCACCCCGCACGCTCCGCTCCGCCGAAGACCTCCATGCCGCCGGGCTGATCCCCGCGGCGGCGCTGGCCGCGGCCGGCCGGGTCGGCGCCCGCTACAGCATCGCGGTGACGCCGGCGGTCGCCGGGCTGATCGACCGCGCCGACCCGGCCGACCCGATCGCCCGGCAATACGTCCCGGATGCGGCGGAGCTGGTGACGGCGCCGCACGAAAGCGCCGACCCGACCGCCGACGCGCCCTTCACGCCCCTGCCGGGGGTGGTCCACCGCTACCCCGACCGGGCGCTGCTGAAGCCGCTGCTGGCCTGCCCGGTCTATTGCCGCTTCTGCTTCCGGCGGGAGGCGGTGGGGCCGGATGGCGGGGTGCTGGGCGAGGCCGAGCTGGAGGCGGCGCTCGGCTGGTTCGCGCGGACGCCGGCGGTGCGGGAGGCGATCCTGACCGGGGGCGACCCGCTGATGCTCTCGGCCCGGCGCTTAGGGGAGATCCTGCGGCGGCTGGCCGCGATCCCGCATATCGAGCTGCTGCGGATCCATAGCCGGGTGCCGGTCGCGGCGCCGGGGCTGGTGACGGCAGCGATGGCGGCGGCCCTCGACCTGGGCAAGCCGCTGTACCTCTGCGTCCATGCCAACCACGCGCGGGAATTCTCGGCCGAGGCGCAGGCGGCGCTGCGGCGGCTGCATGGGGCGGGGGTGGTGCTGCTCGGGCAGAGCGTGCTGCTGCGCGGGGTGAACGACAGCGAGGCGGCGCTCGAGGATCTGTTCCGGGCCATGCTGCGGGCCCGGGTGAAGCCGTATTACCTGCACCAGCTGGATGCGGCGCCGGGGACGGCGCGCTTCGCGGTGCCGGTGGCCGAAGGCCGAGCCCTGCTGCGGGGGCTGCGACGGCGGGTGACGGGGCTCGCCTGGCCGACCTATGTGCAGGAGACGCCGGGCGGCGGCGGCAAGGTGCCGCTGGGGCCGGTCTTCGAGGCCTGACCACGGAAGGTTGCCACTTTCCGTCTTCGCTATTACACCCGGCCACCCAACGCGCCGGCTCCGCCGGGGCGCCATCGCTCATTCACCTCACCACACGGCAGGTCCCGCCCCATGGCAAAGATGCAAGCCAACCAGATGCGTGCCGGCATGGTCATCGAATTCGAGGGCCAGCGCTACACCATCCTCAAGCAGAACATCATGATCCCGGGCAAGGGCAACGCGATCATCCAGGTCGACATGCGCAACATCAAGACGGGGTCGAAGAAGGACCAGCGCTGGCGCACCGCGGACGTGGTCGAGCGGTTGATGACCGAGGATAAGGAATTCACCTATTCCTATGCCGAGGGCGACACGCTGATCCTGATGGATCCGGAGACCTACGAGCAGACGACGGTGCCGAAGGACATCCTCGGCGACCGCCTGCCCTTCCTGGTCGAGAACATGACCGTCAACGTCCGCCTGATCGAGAGCGAGCCGGTGGCGATGACCCTGCCGGAGCAGGTGACGCTCGAGGTGGTCGAGGCCGATCCGGTGGTGAAGGGGCAGACCGCCACCTCCTCCTACAAGCCGGCGATGCTCTCGAACGGCATCAAGACCATGGTGCCGCCCTTCGTGACCACCGGCGAGCGGGTCGTGGTCAAGACCGAGGACGCCTCCTACGTGGAACGCGCCAAGAGCTGACGCGCCAGCCCCGCCCCCGCCTGGCCGCCATTTACTAAGGACCGCATCTTGGCCCCCTCCTCGCCCCGCCTCTCTCCCGCCCTCAACGTCGTCGTCTCGGCGGTCCAGAAGGCGGGCCGCCGCCTGCTGCGCGACTTCGCCGAGGTCGAGCAGCTGCAGGTCTCGGCCAAGGGCCCGGGGGATTTCGTTTCGGCCGCCGACATCCGGGCGGAGGAATCCCTCCGCGCCGACCTCGGCCGGGCGCGCCCGGGCTTCGCCTTCCTGATGGAGGAGAGCGGCGCGCACGGGTCGGCGGACTGGGAGTGGCGCTGGGTGGTCGATCCGCTGGACGGCACCAGCAACTTCCTGCACGGCATCCCGCACTGGGCGATCAGCGTCGGGATCGAGAAGCGGATCGATGCCCAGCGTTCCGAGATCGTCGCCGGGGTGATCTACAACCCGGCGGCGAACGAGATGTTCTGGGCAGAGAAGGGCGTCGGCGCCTTCCTCAACGACCGCCGCCTGCGCGTCTCCGGCCGCCGCGACATGCGGGAGGCGCTCTTCGCCACCGGCATCCCCTTCGCCGCCGCGCCGCGTCGGGCCGAATTCAGCCACACCCTGTCGAAGCTGATGCCGCAGGTCGCCGGCGTCCGCCGCTTCGGCGCCGCGGCGCTCGACCTCGCCTGGGTCGCCGCCGGCCGCTACGACGGCTACTGGGAGCTGAACCTGAACAAGTGGGACATGGCGGCGGGGCTGATCATGGTGAAGGAGGCCGGCGGCTTCGTCACCGACCCCGAGGGCGGCGACGCCTATGCCGAGGGCAATGTCGTCGCCGGCAACCAGGCGCTGCACGGCAAGCTGCGCGACGTGGTGGTCGAGGGAATCGCCGCCGCCGAGGCCGGGCGCACTCGCCAGCAAGGCTGATCGCGCAAGACCCCGCGAAACCCGACGTAGTGCCATGGACGCCGCCCGCCACGCTGGCCTAGTTTGCTCCGCGTGACGAATGCCCTGAAATTGCTGTGCCTGCTGGGGGCCGCCCTGGCGCTTCCCACGGCTCCGGCCACTGGCCAGACCCTGGCTGCCGAACGGGCTGCGCCGGCCCGCGCCCGGGCGGCACCGGCCGCACCGGCGCGCCCGCCCGCCCGGCCGGCCGCCCGCCGGCGCACGGCGCCC